>NZ_MKVS01000053.1:0-200024 GCF_001898925.1 Novosphingobium sp. 63-713 | reverse complement strand
GGTCAATCGTCAGCAAGACGATTGAAAGGATATGATGTTGTTCTACATACATATTTCCTTTCTGCGCCGTCACGGCGCTCACGCGCAGCAATTGCGCTTGCGCCACAGGAGATAGCCCACGTCCTCGCCCACCACCGGATAGGTGTGAGAGGTGAGCTGTACGGCGGTCGATCCACCAGGAGGCTGGCAGGCATAGCGACCGGTGGTGGCCGCCACAGGATTGACCATTTGCAGCCGGTATTGCTGCTTCCTCATGATCGGCATGATGTATTTGCCGCAGAGGCCCTGATCCCCCATCGTGCCCCAGGCGAGCGCGGTGCGGTGCATCTTGAAGACCATCCGCTCGGCCGCGAGCCGCATCGACTGGTCCATCGTGTCGCTGTTCCCGATGTTGCCGGTCATGGGATACATTGAGCCATTGCAGCCCGCGCACCAGAAGAGCTGGTCGAGCGGCAAGGCCGCAGTGGCGGCCACGCAATCGGCAGCACAGGCGACCTGAGCCAGCGGAAAGTCGAAGACCACCGTCTCGGGATAGACCAGGGCTGCCAGCGTATCGTCGTTCCAGGTCGGGTCGATCTCGGTCATATAAGCAAGATCGAACGAGGCCTGCTCAAAGCAGATGAAATCGCCCAGCAGTTCGAGCAGATAGAACAGCGGATAGACGTAATAATGCGCCTGATATTGCGCACTCATCTGCGTGTTCCCGCCCTTCTGCGAGGGAGCCGAAACGTGGCCATTCCCGACATACATGCCGGGGTTGATCGTCAGCCCACCAAGGTTCGGGAAGCAGAAGGGCTTGGTCGTCACATCGATCAGGCGCACCGGCTCCCAGAAGCCGAAGGATAGGCCCGGCCGGATCCCGCACAGGCAGACCGGCAGACTGGGGTTTGACGGATCGGGCTTGTCGCTCGGCCAGAGGTCAAAGCCGCCGATCGACAAGGGGAAGAAGCAATCCCAGCAAATGTCGGTGATGGGATTGGGGAAATGGCCATGGCAGGTGGGCGAGCCTTGCGCCTGCGCGACCTGCGCCGATCCCAGCGCTAGGCTGGCGGCGATCATGGCCCAGAACTTGCGGGTAGGGCGAGGTCGGGGCGCACCTTTGCCCGACCGGAGCCCACGCCCGAAGCGTTGCCAGAAAACGGGGCGGATGCGCTTCATCGGCGTTCTCCTGAGAGTTCTCCCTTTCGGGCCAGCGCCACTTCGCGGATGTCGAGATGGTCGCCTTGTTGGACGAGCAGCGCCGGTGTGTGGGCGATGCCGAACTTGGCCGTCAGCATTCCCTGCTGATCGAAGTAGAACCGCCGCTGGGTCGCTTTCATGAGGTCGGTTGGCGAGCCTTTGACCAGCACGATCCAGAGCTTGTCCGGCGCGCCTTGCCGCAAGGCCCAGTCGCGCTCGTCCGCGCTGTCGCCATCGATGAAGGCGAAACTATGCGCGAGGTTCAAATGGGACAGCGGGTTGAAGCGCTGGCCCTGCGCGGCGATCAAATGCCCACGAGCATCACGGATGTCCTGCGACAAGGTAACGCTGGGATCGAAGCTCCAGCGCCGGTCGTTGGTGGCAGGCGTGATCCTCGGCACAGCATGGGGGCGGCGCACACTGGCCTCAGCGGCTTCGACAAAGCGCTGGTTCATGGCATCGAGCTTGCCGCTCTGCCGGGCGGCCTCGAGCCGAGCCTTGATGACCGCCAGCAGATCAGGTTCGGCAATCGACCATGTCGGGCCAAAACTGCCGAAGTCGCGGGCGCTCGCCATCATCGGCACGGAGGAAAGGCCGAGCGCAGCCAGCAGGATCGAGGCGGGGCCGGCGCGCATCACAGAATGGGCGTCCCAATGCCGATCAACCGTTCACGGCAGACAAAGCCGATTGCGGCATAGCGGCTGTCGAACCCGTCCTTGTGCGGGCTTCCGGCATAGATGCACCCCTGAGGGATGGTGCCGGTGGGACCGGGCAGCAGATCCTCGCCCTGATGGGTCTTGGGCTTGAGGTGACCGACAGTCTGGCCGTTGACCAGCACATCGGCGCCTTGGCGGCTCACCGCATCGCCCGGCACGCCATAGGCGATCTTGGCGAAGGGCTTGGGGTCGGTCCCGAAATGCCGGACTACAAGGGGATCATGGCCGGGCGTGAAAACCACATAATCGCCGCGCGCTGGAAAGCGTCCCGTCTCGACCAGCAACGCCCAATTGGGCAGTGACGTGCTGGCGTTGATGAGGAAGGCATGATGGTCGTGCCAGTCCTTGAGAGCCGACCACCCCAGCGCGGCGGCGCCAAACAGCGCGATGCCGCCAAGCTTCAGCCGCCAGGACGCGCGGTGCGACGCGGTGATCGGCGTGCTCTCACTTACCGCTGCCATGTTCGGCTCCCTTGGCATCGAAGAACTGCTGCATTTGCGCTGAAGGGCTGGCGGCGGATGGCGCCGCTGCGCCGCCCTGCGGCTTGACGAGGCTGGCATAGGTCTCGTCGCGGATGGTGGCAGTGATGTCGGGGACATCGCCCCCAACGACGGCATTGCTCAGCAACAAGACTTCGCCTTGCGCCGCATGGCGCGCGACGGCGAGATTGAGGGCTTTCAAGTAAGCGCCGGTTTCCGCGGTGATCTGGTCGGGCGCCGCGCCGCTACGAGCCTCGCCTTGGACATACTCGCGCACGAGATCGGCCAGCGCCACTTTCCGGATCGTGGTCACGCGCTGTTCAAGGCCGATGAGCTTGTGCGTCGTCCAGCTTCCCCAGAGAAGGCAGGCACCGGTGAGGCCCATAGCAAGGATCTGGCGGCGATTGCTGGCGAGGAAAGTCAGCAGCCTTCTGCGTTTCCCAGGGACGGCGACAGCAGTGGAAGCAGTGTCCAGCCCCAAAGGCAGTTCGCCCTGCGGTTGCGGGTTGTCGTCATGCATCGGCGGAATCCTTGTTGCCAATGGGGTCCTCAAAGGCCCGGGCAAAGCCGCTACGGCGGAAGAAGGCGACCAGCAGCAGGATCGCGAAGAAGCCGATGATGACTTGCTTGTCGAACTGGTCGCGGCGGATGGCATTGGCCGCGACATAGCGGTCGGCCAGGTTGGCGAGCTGGGCCATGGTGATGGGCAGCGAGAAGTCGCCGATCGCAAAGAGGATCAGCGCCATGACGCCAGCGGCGGCCAGCACATTAACAGCGAACCAGCCCATGAGCCGCAAGCCGCAGGCGGTGACAGCCCCCCAATTGATGGCGGATGCGCGCCGCGTCATGGCCGCGCTCCCTTGGCCTTGCGATCAAGCCCATAGGCGACGCATTCGATCGCCTCGGCCATGGTGGCACCGCGCGCGACCTCGGCCTCGATCTGGGCATAAACTGCCGGGCTCGACGAATAGAGCGTACCGGAAAAGGGATCGAGCACGAGGCGGCAGACCGTCTGCGTGTCCGGCCCGCGGATCAGGAGGTCGGAATATTCCGTGCCATTGCGCTTCAGCGAACGCAGCAGCGCGTCGGTGAAATTGTCCATCTCGAACCGGTCGGACTTGCGGAAGTCCGCGATGGTTTCCGGCTTCTGCTGAAGGACCAGCATCCAGTCGGAGTTTTCGAGCGCCGCCTTCGAACCGCCCGACTTGTAGAAATCGTTGATCGACTGGGTCGCGGTGATGAGCGAGGCGCCATATTTGCGGCAGGTGCGCGAATAGGTCTCCACGAAATCCGCCATTGCGCCGCCCTTCAGCATCGCCCAGGCCTCATCAATAATGAGTGCCTTGGGTATCTGTCGGTCGAGCTTGCGCATCGTCTGCGAGGCAACGAACATGATCGAGGTCAGGACGACGCTGCGCAGTTCCTCGCGTGAGGAAAGGTCCGACAGCTCGAAGACCGTCAGATCGGCCGAGAGGTCGAGGTTGGTGTCGCCAAGGAAGAACGGCCCGTAAGTCCCGGCTTCGGAGAAAGGCAGCAGCGCGGTGGCAAGGTCATCCGCCTGCGGGTGACCGGCGGCATGCAAGGCTGCGATGATGCCATCGACGGTGCCCTCGCGCGCCTTCTCGTTCCATACCGCGTTGACGGCCGCATCGATCAACCCGCGCTCGGTATCGTTGAGGCGGTTCTCGTAGCGTGCCATCTGGCTGATGATGGCCTTGAGCATCGCAAGGCAGTCGACCAGATAGTCCTCGTCGCCCGCCGCAAGATCGAGGTCGATCATGCGGAACGGGTTGATCGAGATCCCCGCCGACAGTTTGAACTCGGTGAACGTGCCGCCCAAGGCCTTGGCCATATGCTCGAAGGAGCGGCCATCATCGATGACGATGGTCTTGGCGTTCACCCCGGCAAGGCTGGCGGTCAGATCCTGAAGCAGCACCGACTTGCCCGAGCCGGACTTGCCCGCGATCGCGACATTGTGGTTGCCGGCATTGTTCTGGAAGGGTGACCAGAACTGGGGCTGGCCGCGCCGCCCGATGAACAGCAGATGCGGGATGGCCCCGCCATTGTACTCACCCTGGACCGGCGCGAGGGCTGCGACATTGGCGGAAAGCACCGTGCGGAAACGCCGCATCCGCATGAGGTCGCGCGACAATCCATCGGCCAGAGTCAGCGGGAAGGACGCCAGCAACCCGCCGGTCTGGAGATAGGTCTCGTCGATCAGATCCCAGCCAGCAGCCTTGTAGATGGCTTTGAGCGTCCGCTCATTCACATCGCCCCGGCCGAGCGGCGAGACCATGGTGACGCTGTAGTAGATCTGGACCAGCTTTTGCCCCAGACGCACCTGCGCCTGCACATGCTCCCACTCGGCTGACTGTGTCTTGAGAGTCGGGACAAGGCGCGCGGCCTTGCCGTCGGCGAGCGCCGTGGTGCGGGTGAACTTCCAGCCTGCCTTGGCTTCGGAGGTCTCAGCGGACGGGATGATCCCGGCGATCGATTGAAGCACAGGGCATGGCAGGCAGAGCTTGGGATTGAAGATGTCGCCAATGACCTTCTGAGTGTCCCAGGGTGCCCAGCGTTCGGGGAAGTAGCGCACCGACATGGTCCGCACATCGAACTCATGCGGGCTCACATCGGCCATTTCCGGGGTGCCATCGATCACAAGCCCTGAGGGGCGCAGCGATTGGGCCTCAAGGATCAAGCGGTCCTTCTCGACGCGGGTTACCAGATCGCGGCGGATGCACTGCTCGTTGATCGAGTCGAAGGGGCTGTAATCGGGCGCATCATCGCCCGCGCCGGTGGCGGGGCAGACCACATCGTCGATGAAACGGATCAGCTCGGTCGGGCTGAAGATCCGCGTTTTGACATTGATCGAGTCGAGCGCCGAGGTGATGCCATCGCGCACGGCGAGCAGGGTCTCGGTATCGACGCCCGATCCTGCGCCAACGCCCACGGCAAGCAGCACACGGAACTGGCGCAGATGGAAGGGGCCATCCGTGGCGAGTGAGGTCCAGGCACCGCTGCGCAGCAGGTCGAGCCTATGCCTCGCGATCTTATTGAAGACCGCGCCTGCCCGGATGCGGGGCAAGGCCCATTCTTGCAGCTTCTCGGCGATGCGGGGCGAAGCATAATTGATGATCTGGAATTCGCAGCCCGCCACCAGCACATCGGAGATGATCGAGGTCAGGATGTCGCCGATGCGCTCGTCTGCCCCCATGAGCGGGGCGAGTTCCAGAATGAAGCCCTTCGAGCGGGTCAGATGGAAGATCTGGGTATCGGTGGCATAGGCGCGATAGCCCAGGAAATTGGCGAGCATCGGCACATCGCGCGTTTCAGCGCGGTGCTCTGGCGTTTCGCTATCGCCAGTGACGAGTTCGATGAGCCGGGCGAGCATGGCGCGTCAGTTCCCCTGCGGCGGAAAGGTTGCCGCGCCCGGTTTGGTCTCACCAGTCTTGGCCGGATCGGCTTTGGTGGGGGCAGCGTCCTGCTTGGGCTGGTTCAGGATTTCCTTCACCTGCGCTTTGATCGCCGCCGTCGGATTCGCTGCCATCGCCGGATCGGCCTTGCCGGTTTCCGGTGCCTTGATGGTTGCCGGTGCTGGCGCCATCAGAGCTATGTCGGGAGCCATTTCTGCGAGGGTGAGCAAGCTCATGTCTTGGCCTGCGCCCATGGACTTCGCGTCCATCGGAGCGCTGAACGCCTCAACAATATGCGGTGCGTCGATGGGGACAAAACCGGTGGTGCGGGGGTGGAGGCGACCCGATCCATCGCGCCAGGGCTGATAGACAATTCTGAGCACCGGCCTCGTTGCCGAACCGGCCGGGCCGACAAAGGTCCATGCCTTCTTCTCCTTGGGATTGCTGGATGCTTGGGGGCCGCTGGCAGCGGCTTCGCTATCGGGTGCAGGAGCGTCCTTGGCTTCGGCCTCGGCGTCGATCGCGTGGATGGCGCTGTCATCGATCGTGATCGATGGTGCGCAGGTGCCACGCGGCGCGCTGCACACAAAGCCGCCTTTGACGTTCGAGTGGAACAGCGAGCAACCGGCCAGCTGCATCAGCCCGAGCGCGGCAATGATGGGTGAAAGACGCATGGGTCAGGCGCCTCCCTTCAGCCAGCTTTCGAGAAACTCGCGCGGGCGAAAGCCCAGCAGCACGGCGCCATCCTCGCGGACCAGCACCGGTGTGCCGGTAAAGCCATGGGCGCGGGCAAAGGCCTCGTTCGCATCGAGACCGCTGGTGTCGCAAGCGCGACCACTTCGATCATTTTGGGCGATGTCCTGATCGCCGTAAGCCCGCTCCATGGCCGCGGCCTTGTCCTCGGCGCAGATCACGGTTTTGGAAATCGTCCGCGTGCCGAGGATCGAGATCGGCCGCTCAGTGACGCGCACGCCCAAGGCTTTGAGGGTCTGGTGCAGCGCACGGCAGTAGCCGCAGTGGAAGTCGCTGAAGACCGTAACGCGAGGGGCATTGGGAATGCTTGCCCCCCACTCAATGGCGCCATTGGCCGGAAGGCTGGCAAGGCTCACCTTCTGCGCGGGCGCTGAAGCGGGCGCAGTAGCGGGCCCTGATGCCGACTGCGGATGCGAAGGGGCAAGACCCGCGCTCTCCGTCTCTTGCGCCTTTGCCGTGGCGGCCGCGCCGACCAGCATGTCGGGATTGATCGCCAGCAGGCGCGCGGCGGTCAGATCCTGGTGCGTCTCCATGTCATAGATCCGCCCGACGATCAGATAACGGGCCGAGGGATCGATGTAGAAGAGGTTGGTGCCGGCCTGGACTTCGCAGATCCCCGGCACATGGTCGCAATCGACCTTGGTAACCGAAGTGCGCGGCAGGCGCTGGGTCAATGCCCGCATGGCGGCTGCATCGCGCGAAACGACGGGACGAGCGCGGGTTGCCGTGGCGGCGCGGGCATCGGCGATGCTCGGCAAGGTGCCCAGGGCGAGCCCAAAGACGGGCAGCAGGCGCAGAAGTGAGTGGCGGTGAGACACGTGGGTGGGTTCCTTGTCAATTGCGGATGAAGACGCCGTCGAGGAACACCACCTCGACATCGAGGCCGGTCGGCATTTCGACGACTGGCTGGTACTGCTCGGCGCGCTCGATCAGATATTTGGAGACCATGTCGCCGGACTGGGCGACGCCTTGGCCAAGCCCGCCTTGGGCGATGTCCGAGGGCGAGAGCGTCGAGCGCTGGCCATTCACGCTCACCGTTGGTGAGGTCAGATAGGCCGAGGAATTGGTCGAGAAGCCGCGGCCGAACCCGCCCAGCACGCCGGCGATGAAGGCCTGGCCCACCAGATTGCCCGAGCGATTGACAACGCGGCCACGCACACCGGTCTTGCCGCCAAAGGCAATGAAGCCTTTGACCTCGCTCACCGCGACTTTGCCGCCTGGCTGCGGGCAGGTCATGCGCTGGAGCTTCACATAGACCTTCTCGGACGAAAGGTCGGCGAGCGCCGCGCCATTGACCATGCAGCCCACGATGTTGGTCTTGAGAAGCTTGCCAGCCACATAGACCGAGCGCGCGGGCCCAGTGATGCGCAGCACAACGGGGAGCGGATCGGTCTGGCTCTTGGTGTTGGTCGTGGCATCGACGCCCACCACCACCTTTGCCGTGGCGATCGAATTGGGCGGCAGATAGTTCTCGCTGTCGGTGAACTGTGTCGTCTTGCCCGGCACTATGCGCGTGCCTGTGCCGCCGACATCCCCGCCAAAGGAGAGCAACTTCACCTCACTCGAACGCGGCGCATTGGCCGGATCAACCGCGCCGCGGGCGGGATCACCGGAAGGCTGGGCCAGCGGCGAACCGCTGGGGACCGAGGCAGAGCGCTGATAGGTCGGCGGGGCTCCAGCGCCATAAAGCGCGCTCGGCCCGGCGGTGGCGCGCTGCATCTGGGTCGAGAGCGCCGAGATCTGCGAGCGAAGCTGGTCGTTCTCGGTCTGATAGGCCGAGAGCACCTTCGATCCATCGGTCTTGAGCGCCTGGTTCTGGCCCTGCAAATCCTCGATCTGCTTCTGGAGTTGATCGAGGCGGACGGAATCGCCTTGCAACGTCTTGATCTGGTTGCCTTGCGTGGTGAGCTGGTTCTCCGACAGAGCCATCCATTCCTTGTCGGCCATCGATCGGTTTACCATGTCATCGGTCGAGATCTTGATGGCTTTGGGATCGTCCTTCTTCTCGGTGGCCGCGTCCTTTGGTGTGGGCGAGGCAATGATCCACCACATGCCCGCCATCACCAGCACGCCGCCTAGACCCCACATGGCGATCTGCTGATTGCGGCGGGTGGTGGCGTTGCGGGCGAGATCATCGGTTGTCGATGCGGGCACCGATGACGGTGCTGCGGGACTACCCTGTGTGCTCGGCGCGTTCATGGCTGGCCTCCCGCATCAGCGCTGCGCTGGACAATGAAGGCGGTGGTTGCCTCACCGGGGGCCAGACGGGGGTTGGTAATGCTCACCGCGATCGCGTCAGCAGGCGCGACCTTGTCCTCGGCCAATGTCGCCAGCTTTGTCCCGCGATTGGTGATCTTGATGAGCTTGCCGGTGTAGCTGGCCCCGACATATTGCCCGACCATCTGGACGACGAGCGTATCGATGTTGACCGGCACCAGCGCGCGCCAGGTGATTTCGAAACCCTCGACCGGCTTCTGGGCATACATGGCAGCGATCAGACGCGCCGAGGCATCCTGCGGCGACAGGCCGGCGGGCCATGTCTCACCGACCGGGCGCGGGTGCTCGACATCGGCATTGGCGATGAACACCTGCCGCGCATCACTGCCGCCCACGGCGCAGATGAATTTGTAGACGAAGCCTTTGCGGGTCGTACCGAAGAAGGAGATCGTGGGCTTGGAAAACCCGTTAGCGACCGAAAGGTAGATGTCGCCGCGCAAGGGTTCATTGACCACCTGGAAGTCATCGGCGGGATTGGGCGCCTGCACCTTGGAGACCGAGGCGAACTGGTCACCTTTAAGCGAAATGCGGGTGAGATCCTTGGCCGACGCTTCGCAGCGTACAGTGCCATTGTCGGCAACGAGCAAGCTCTGATCGGCATAGGCTGGCGCGGCCGTGGCAAGGCCAGCGCTCACCAGCGCGATGCCAAGGGCGCGTTCCGCCCACCACAGGCGCGGGGCAAGGCTTGCCCCTGCCGACAATTCCAGAATGGCCATGAAGGAAAACCCCTGTGGGAAGAGGCCGGGCAAGGAACCGTTCATGGCGTCTCCTCCGGCTTGGCAATCATCCCGAAGCCTTTGAGCTTCAGCGAGATGCCGTTGTAGGTCCAGGTGAAGCGGAAGGTGCGATGCTCGGAGGTCACCTCCTTGGAGGCGACCACGGTATGCAGCGTGCCACCGACCGTGCTGGTCAGATGATCGGGATCGACCTGCATGCCATCGGGCGTGAAGAACTGGGTGATCTGCGAGCCTTGCTGCTCGGCCACCACTTTCATCAGCGCCTTTTTGACGTCTCCGCGCGCTTGCTCGTCGGTTACCTCGAGGATGGAATCCATCCAGTAGGTCAGGCTCTGGGGCGAACGGTTGAGGGCGACCAACGCCACATCGCGGGTCACCAGCTCCAGGTAGTCTTTTGAGACTTTGGTGCTGGTCAGCGTGAGCGGTGTGCGCAAGGTCGGCACCAGCACCACCTCGCGGTCCCTGCGACTGGCCGAAATGACGGTGGCGACGCTGATGATGCCGAGCGCAATGCAGACGATGGCCAGGCCATTGCGCTGGCGCAGCACACGCTGCGATTTATCGTGGGCGAGATCGATGTCCATCTCAGCCCGCCAGCACGCGAAGATGGGACGGCGGGAAGCTTTTCATGGCGAAAAACTCGCCAGGAAGGTGCCAGTATCCAAAATGCAGGATCCAGGACATCGAGCGTCCGGCACGGAGTTTGCGATAACCGAACCAGGCCACGGTGGAGATCACCAGCCCGATGACGATATGCGAAGCCAGAATGCCCCAGATGAAGGGGGTGACCATCACCAGGAACTCATCCAGCGTCCAGAACCCGATGAGTTCGGGATCATCCAGATGTTTGGGAATCGCATAGCGTTCCATCGCAGCCCGCCGTCACAAGAGTTTGTGGGGGATCGGGCCGGTCCGCGCAGGGGCTGTGGGAGGGGCGATTGCCCCGCGCAGCCGGCCTTCTCGTCAGATGGTGGCGGTGACCATCGCGGTCACGATGGGAACGCCCGTCCCGGCGGCGACACCCGTACCGACCGGCACGGCGACCTGCGCCAGCGAGAAGCGGCCCGAGGCCAGACCGACGATGCCGCCAGCAAGGCTCAGCACGGTGATCACCTTGCCGCCCGAACCGGACAGGAAGTTGGTGAACTGCGTGAGCGCGGTGTTGAACGAGGTGTCGGTGCCGGCAAAGGCGGCGCCCGGGCCTAGTATGGCCGCGGCCACCACTGCGACACCGAGATAGGGCAGGATCGAGGCGCGTTTGGGCGCCGGCAGAGCAAGGGACGTCATGGGGTAAGTCCTTTCGAGAGGGCCAGGACAAGGGACTTGTTCCTGCGCCGACCCGAAGGCTCCGCCAGTCGGGGACTCACCGACAAGTCGGCTCCCGCCAAATTCGAGCTAAATCAAGTAAAATTCCAAGGCCGGGCGTATGTTCGACTCGATTCGGCCCAACAAGTGTGTGGGAAGCGCCCAGTCTTGGGCGAAACGAGACGGGGCGTGTTTCGATCTCGCGCAAGGGTGGGCGCTCAGCGCCCATTGTCGGGCTGAAATCATGGGGCAACAGGAGGTTGATATGGGGCCAGGCCATGAAAGAGGATCAGACAAGGGATAATCATCAGCCGCGATCTCAAACCGCACATCGCCTGAAAATGAGCCCGGCGGCGTTCCGGGCGCTCAGCTTGGCGCTGCACAATCTTTCGTCGCGCGAGCTTGAGCTTTGCTCACCTAGACGCCTGCTGACCACGGTGCTTTCCTCATCAGGGCGTGAAATATTTGATATACCTTTGAGTGACTTGGATGGAATTTGCCGCCACGACGCGCTGATTGGCGAGGTGGCGATCAACATCCGGGTCGACTCCAGAATTAATGATCGGTTGCGTGATTTTCGCGATGAAGCGGGGCGACGGCTCGGTCGATCGGTCAGCGTGATCGAGGCGATCAACGCTTGTGCCTATGTGCTGAACGAGGGTCTTTGAGCCAAAGCAACGACATTGCTCGCAACTTGACAAAGGTCACCCTCCCGCGCCGGTATTGGTTAACGCCGCAGCGCGCCGAGGAGTATTATGACTGAGCCCATCACTCCAACCACGGACTATACTTTAGTATCCCAAGATGGTGCGGCCTCCGAATGGGATGCCCCGTTTTCTGAAAGCTATCGCGCCTTGCTTAGTGAATGGATTGAGCGAGATAGTCGATCATTAGCGGAAATCGCATCACTGGCACGGATGAGCCGACGTCAGCTTGGCCGTATCATCGCAGGGCAGAAGCCACTACGGGTCGTCGATCTCCGGCTGCTTTTCGACATTCTCGGGCTTAACGCGGCACGAGCTGTCATTGCCATCGAAGTTATCGGTGACTGGAGTGCCTATGACGATCCGATGTTGGGAATCCTGATCGGGATGCTGGCACCGGTCTTCAAGAAGGTCGACACCCGCGCGGATTTTCCGATGGAGCCTTTGACCGATAAGGCGCAGGAAGAGTTAACAACCTGGCTTGCCAACACGCTCGTCACCAACCAGGCGCAAATCCGTCAACGGCGGGATCAATTCGTCAGCACTTCATCGCTCTGATATCCCCTCGGCCCGCACAGGCAGGGCAAACGGCTGCATCCCCTTCGGGTCGCCAGCAGCCGCAACGAAATGAGGGAAGTTAGGGCTATTCTCTGAGTGGCATGGGCGCGGAAAGCTGCCTTTGCATCGTCACCAGAATGCTTGAGACGTAATGGATCGTCTCATTGATGCGAGGCACTCGGCCAGTTGCCCGCACGCGGCCTGCGCCAGCATTATAGGCCGCCAGCGCCAGATCGAAGCGGCCGAATTCATCGAGCAAAGCGCGCAGATAGCGCGCACCACCACGCATGTTCTCACGCGGGTCTAGGATGTTGCGCACGCCCAGGATACGGGCGCTGGCGGGCATGAGCTGTGCTAGGCCCGTCGCACCCTTTGGGCTGACGGCCACCGGGTTGTATCGGCTTTCCTGGATGATAAGGGCGTCGAACAGGTGAACGGGCAAGCCAGCCTCGCAAGCCGCTTCTGCCATGGCCGGATACCAGATGGCGCGGCGCTGCTCGGCCGCTGCGGGAAGTCGAGGGCTCGGGGCATAGCGTGGGTAGTCGCATCCATCGCGCGGATGGGCCGCATCGAAAGTTGAGGAGCCGGAGGCAGGCGTAGTGCCCTTGGCCATCTTTTTACCGCGATGAACTGTGGTGTCCGACTGGGCTCGGGATTTCTCGGTTTCAAATGCGACGAACTCGTTGAGCAAGCCATCAAAGGCATCGGGCCTAAGCTGGTTTTCCTTAGGGTACGCCCCTGTTACCAAGAGTGAAAAAGGTTGCTGAACATCACCAGCAGGGGTGAACGCCTTCAGATCTACCTGCTGAGCATAAGCGCTAGGAATCATGGCCAACGAACAGGCGCTGACTAGAAGCAATTTTGATATCATGGCCCAATTCCATGGACGGGCCGGGCTCGGTTATCGCTCAGCTATCATGTGAGTTCGTCCAAGTTTTGCAAGTCTGAGCAAGACCAAGCGGATCAATGGCAAAGTCAGGTAACACGCACTATGTCTCATGGATATCGATGGTGCACATGCGGGATCGTGCCCGATGGCGTGGTGTATCTTATCGGAGGCATCGCCGATTTCGGCATCGGTTTGAGCCGATCATGCGCCTGGCACAGCCGAAAGATCGGCGCGGTCGCGCTGGCAGGTGGGGCGCAGTGCCCAAGCGCTAGAGCCACGAGTGGAAACCTGCAAAACCGGACACAGCCCTTCGACAGGCCAGTGATCGCTGTGCTTATCCACGAAGGCAAACCTCACGATTTTTGGCTCGCAAAGAACTGCGTAGCTTCCTAAGAAACAGTCATCTCTTGCTCTTCCGGCAATTCCTTCAGCGCAATGCCACAGGCCTTTGCGCGCCGCTGCAGATTGCTAATCACGCGACTGCGATAGCGCTCGTCGTACTGAGCTGCGTCTGGATAATGATATGCCATAACAACAAAGGTGACCTGGCTGGTGGCAAATGGAGTACATCGCCTGACCGTGCATGGTGCCCCATCAGCATGCGCCGTATCGCCTCGAGCGTTTATTTAAATTGATTATATATAAAAGAAAAAGAAGCGGGCTGGAGCCTGGTCTCCAACCCGCTTCACCATTGAGCACGGCATGAACTATGGGAGAGAGGATGAAGTGCCCATGCCGGGGCTCGCGATGTGCAAGGCGCTTCGATTTTCAGGCAGAGATGCGCTCGCCGGTTTCTTGTTCGTGAAGTGCGCCGAGCAGGCGACGCGTCTGGTTGACCGCACCGTCGCTGGCGATACCCACGAAAGCGCGCAGCGGATCATCATCAATTCGCTTCTGCTGGGCATCCAGCGTTTCCTCATCCTCGGTAATCGTGTCGAAGAACTGAGAGAAGAGCACTTCGGGAACGCCGCTGTCGCGCGGAGCCGTGGTGCAGATCGTCCAGAGGTAATGACTGGTCGTGTCGGTTTCAGGCGTGATGAAGTGGTTGTTTGCCAGCATGAAACCGTGATCGCGTTTGCCTTCATAAGCGCCGGTGTCCGCATCGCATCCGCCTGCGTTCACACGGCACGTCATGCCATGCGTGGGATCGAAACGAACTTCCTGCCAGCGGTCAACGCGCCCCTTAAAACCGCCTGCGTCAATGTAGGACTTGGGAGGAATTGAATTGGGCATTTTTCGCAGCAGGGTGACTTTTCGGCCATCGAACTCCACCTTAGTGTCGGCCCCATAATGCTGTTCTGGATTGCCGCCGATGGTGCGTGCATGGATGTACGGCACGTGCGTCAAGTCCATGATGTTGTCGATGATGAGTTGCCAGTTGGCCTTGACATGGAAATTGTAAGGCTTCCAGGTCCAGCGTGGGTCATCATGCTCGGGATTGTCGATAATAGTCGACGGATCGGCCAAAGCGGCTTCGCCCATCCAGATCCAGATCAGGTGGTCCTTTTCGACCACCGGATAATGGCGAACATTGGCGGCGGGCGGGATGCGTTGCTGGTTGGGGATGCGGGTGCAAGTGCCTTTTCCGTTGAACTCAACACCGTGGTAGCAGCAACGAATGATGCTGCCCTCGACATGACCGGCGCTGAGCGGCATGGCGCGATGACTGCAACGATCCTCCAGCGCCGCGATTTCGCCGTCTTCAGTTCGGAAAAGCACGACTGCCTCATTCAGGAATTTGCGCCCGAGCGTCTTGCCCGGCGCGATTTCATCGGCAAAAGCCGCGACATACCATGTGTTGCGAATGAACATGTGGGTCTCCCAATATATAGCGGCGCGGGACGCTTTTGTTCCCGTCTGTATTCCTTTCCAGAATATATCCGGTGCTGTCTGCCAGCCAATCGCATTCTCATAACCCCATAAAAAAACCGGAATGGCGTTTCCGTGGCGTTTGAATGGTGAATGCGATTGGCCAAGATTGCGGTCAGCGAAGGTAAAGGCCGCCGTTCATGTCCAGTGTGGCACCGACGAAAAATCCGCCACGGTCAGAGGCCAGCAAAGCAGCGGCTGCCGCGATTTCGCCGACTTCCATGAATCGACCGATCGGCACTTCGCCTTCTACACGGGCGATCTGCTCGCCGCTGAGGCGCGTCTTGGCTGTATCGATTGGTCCGGGAGCAATGGCGTTCACTGTGACGCCGGAACCGGCCAGATAGCGCGCGAAGTATTTTGTGAGCATGATTGCGCCGGCCTTGGACGCGGCATAATGGGGTGATGCAACCGTCCCGCCGTTCTGCCCGGCCAGCGATGTGATGTTGACGATGCGGCCATAGCCGTGCTCGCGCATATGCTCGGAAAAGATCTGGCAGCTCAGGAACACACTGCGCATGTTAATTTGAACTATCTCGTCAAATTCTTCCGGACTGATGTCCTGCGTCGGGGTGCGCTTGGCGTAGCCTGCATTGTTGACGACAATATCGACCCGGCTCCAAGCATCGACAAGCCTGTCTCGTGCGGCCAGGAAATCATCCTTGCTGCGGACGTCCAGCGCGATGGCCATGGCAGTGGAGCCGGACGAATCAAGGGAACGAGCAACCGCCTGCGCGGCCTCAAGGTCGACATCGCTGACGGCGACCTTACCGCCGCCGGCATGGATTTCCCGGGCGATGGCTTCGCCCACGCCACGACCACCGCCGGTGACGAGCGCTTGACGCCCCTCGAATGAGAAGCTGCCGTTCGCGGGTAGGGTAAAACTTTCGGTCATAAGTGGCTCTCTTGATGATGAGAGGCAAGTTGCCTCTTTCGGGGAAATGTCGGGGCACAGCAGGGCGGACAGGCTGCCGATCGAAGCGCTTGCAGTGGACCATCAGCCGAACTATGCGAATTTGAAATCAAGGCAGGTGAGGGCTCGATTTCCGCATTTCTTGCCGTTTTTTGAGCTTGCGCCTTATCGCATTGCAGCGTTGCGGTTATGTCGTTGCGGGTGAAAATGATCGACTGAGGCGGGACGCAAACTGGGCGTAGACAGTTGGTGCAACAGGCCCGTAGCCACGCTTCGGATGGGGAATGTTGCCCCATAAAGCAGGACATTCTGCCAAGCATCCGAAAAACTCTCTCCATATCATCTCGTAACCTGACTGTCGCTTCGCGTCGGACAAAAGCAGCAAAGTAGCGATGGCTTCAAGCACATCGTCCCGAATTTTGAATGGTAAGACCTTATTCCGATTGGGGCGAAGGGGGGCTCGGTATTATTGAAGTCGACACAAGGTCACAGCCGGGCCGGCCAGCGCTCCTAACTGGAGTTGCCCTGCCGGACTCGCCACCAACATGAGGAAGAGCCTGACAATGCAGTCCAATGACAGTATCGATCTGACCCGGGTGGGGCCTGGCACGGTCATGGGCGAGTTTATGCGCCAGTACTGGATGCCAGCTTGCTTGTCGTCGGAAGTGACGGCCGATGGCGATCCGGTGCGCCTGATGATCCTGTGCGAAAAGCTCATCGCCTTTCGCGATAGCTCGGGCCGGGTGGGCATTATGGACCACCGCTGCCCGCACCGCTGCGCCTCGCTGTTCATTGGCCGCAACGAGGAAAACGGCATCCGCTGTGTGTATCACGGTTGGAAGTTTGACGTTGACGGCAAATGTGTGGACATGCCTTCGGTGCCGGTGCGGCTGGATTTCAAGGAAAAGGTTCACGCCAAGGCCTACAAGACGCATGAGGCCAACGGGCTGATCTGGGTCTATATGGGGCAGGATCAGGCCAATCCGCCCCCGTTCCCCGAGATCGAGGCGGCCATGCACCCCCAGGCCGAGATCTGGTGCCTGCAGCGCGACTGCAACTGGCTCCAGGCGCTGGAAGGCGACATTGACACCAGCCATGTCGGGTTCCTCCATGTCGGCTCGATCGAGGCAGATGATCTGGACGAGGATCACCCGATGCGCCCCACCGTTTTGGACCGCGCGCCCGAGTATGAGGTCGCCCAGTCCGACTGGGGCGTGATGTATGGCGCCCACCGCCCCAATGATGACGGGCAGAAGTCCTGGCGCGTGGCCCATTACATGTTCCCCTTCTGGACGCAGACCCCCAACAACCGCTTTGCCACCCGCGCCATCGCCCGCGCCTGGGTGCCGATGGATGACGAACATTCGATGCTGTTTGACATCACCTGCGGGGTGGATGCGGGCAATCCGGCCTATACCTCGACGTTGAAGGACGGCACGCCGCTGTTCGACAAGATTAGCTATGCGCCCAACAGCACTGACTGGTATGGTCGCTGGCGCTCGACCGACAGCGAGGCCAATGATTGGGCCATCGACCGCGACAGCCAGCGCAATGGCACCCAGTTCACCGGCATCCCCAACATCACCATGCAGGACCAGGCCGTGACCGAAAGCATGGGGCCCATCACCGACCACGGGTTTGAAAATTTGGCCCCCACCGACCAGATGATCGCCCGCGTGCGCCGCCGCGTGTTGCTGGCCGCCCGCGCGCTGGCCACCAAAGGGACCGTGCCGCCGGGCGTGGAAGATCCCTCGATCTTTTACCGTGCCCGAGCCGGGTCGTTCCTGCATAATCCGGACGATACCCTGCAACAGGCCTATGATGTGGCCCTGACGAAGGCGGTTCGCTGGCCCGATAAGATCGAGGCCGCCGAATAATCGAATAGGAGCCGGCGCGATCCATGCGCCGGCTTTAACAAAATGAACTGATCGGGTGACGAAACGCATTCTGACCAGATACGCCACCGATCCATGGTGAGCGGGTTTGGTCGAGACAGGCATCGCACCGCAGGGAGAGTGTGATGCAAGTAAGACTGAGGGCGATCCGCTGGGAAGCCGAGGATATTCTGTCGTTCATTCTGGAGCCGGTGGGCGGCGGGCTGATGCTGCCTTTCGATCCGGGCGCGCATATCGATGTTCACCTGGCGCCCGGCCTGACGCGCAGTTATTCGCTGGTTAACGATCCGGCTGTGCGTGGCCATTATGAGATCGCGGTGCATTTCTCGCCGACCAGTCGCGGAGGCTCGCGCCATATCCACGAGCGCTGGCGTGCAGGTGACATCATCGAGATTTCCGCGCCCAAGAACAATTTCCCGATGGTCGAGGATGCGGTTCACACCGTGCTGATCGCCGGGGGGATCGGTGTGACGCCCATGTTGCCCATGATCGCGCGTCTCAACCGGCTCAAGCGTAGCTGGGAGCTGCATTACGTTGCGGCAACGCCCGAGCGCGCGGCCTATGTGCAGCATCTTGAGGGCTATGATGGTGTCACCATCGCTTTCGACGGCGTGCCCGGTGGCCGGCGCCTCGATCTCAAGGCGATCAGCGATGCGGCACCCGAGGGGGCGCATCTCTATTGCTGCGGCCCGACCGGCATGCTCGATGCCTTTGTGGCGGTGAACAAGGCGAAGCCGAAGGACCATGTCCACATCGAATATTTCAGCGCCGAGACCGAGGTGGCGACCGAAGGCGGCTACACGCTGGAGCTGGCCCGCAGTGGCAAGACGCTGGAGGTGGCGGAAGGCGAGACGATGCTCGACGCGCTGCTTGCTGCCGGTGTCGACATCGGCTTTGCCTGCGGCGAGGGGGTCTGCGGCACCTGCGAGGTGAAGATCCTCGAGGGCATCGCGGACCATCGCGACCATTTCCTGAGCGATGAGGACAAGGCTGCAAATACTTCGATCATGGTCTGCTGCTCGGGGGTGAAGTCTCCACGCATGGTTCTGGATATCTGATCTTGCGCCGCTCCCGACCAGGGCGGCGTAACCATTCGGGCAAGCGGCGGCATAGAGAACCGCCCTGCCGGAGAGGAGATGGTTTTGGCCTCAGGTAAAATGCAGATGGCGATTGGCGGCCCGGGCAAGACCGGCCTCTATCGCGTTGGCGTGGTGTTGCTGGTCGCCATAACCGTCGTGCTCGATGGGCTCGACAATCAAATGCTCGGACTGGCTGCCCCAGCTCTTCTTCGGGAATGGGGGCTGGAGAGAAGCGTGCTGGGCGGCATCTTTGCCCTCGGCTTTGTCGGCATGGCCGTCGGCACGCTGGCCGCAGGCCACATTGGGGATTCGTTCGGTCGACGCGCAGCAATTCTCCTGGGTGTCGCAGTGTTCGGGAGCGCTACTCTCGCGACAGGATTTGCTGGATCAGTCTGGCAACTCGCGCTGCTCAAAGCGTTGGCCGGAGTCGGCTTGGGAGGTGTACCGGGAACAGCGGCAGCCATGATCGCAGAATTCACGACAGCCCGCTGGCGGAGTTTGGCTGTAACCTTTGGGGTGGTTTGTGTTTCGATAGGCGGAATCCTTGGAGGTACTGCGGCAGCTGTGATCCTGCCCGCCCTAGGTTGGCGCTGGCTTTTCTGGGTAAGCGGACTTGCAACGATGGCGATCGTCGTCGCGCTGATCCGCGTCCTGCCTGAGTCACCCGGGTTCCTTGTCAGGCATCCTTTCCGCCGGTCAGAGCTTGATCGCTTGATGCATCGGCTGGGAGATGATCCACCGCCAAAGGCGCTGCGCGTCCTTTCCAAACCTCCGATGACTGATCTGATATCGGGTCACCTTGCTCGCGACACGCTGGGCCTTTCGACCGCGATGTTTTCAGGGATGTTCCTAGTCTATCTGATGTTCAATTGGGCGCCGACAATGTTGGCCGGCCAAGGATTTGCGCTGAGAGATACAAGCCTCGGCCTTACCTGGTACAACATAGGAGGCACCACCGGCGCACTTATGGCGGCGCTGGTGATCATGGGGCTAGGGTCGCGGGTGACGCTACCGGCACTTGCCGGGCTTGCGGTCCTGGTATGCGCCATACTCGCCTTTGCGCCGATAAACCCGGCAGGACATGGCATGCTGATTATGATTGGCCTTGCCCTGTTGGGATTGACGGGAAGCGCGGCCCAATCGGCAATGTTTGCATTGGGAACTCACGCTTTTCCCTTGCCGCTGCGCGCGCGGGGCATGGGGCTGATGGGCGCGGCGGGACGTGCCGGAGCCTTGGTGAGCGCGCTTGCCGGGTCATGGCTGGTGGCCGGGCGGGGTGGGTTTTTCAGCGTGCTTTGCGTGCTGATGCTGATCAACATGACAAGTTTTCTGGTCGTTCGCGGCCATATCCCCCGGCTAGGCCGGGGCAGAACCGAGGATTTCTGAAGGTGAACGACGCATTCGACTATATCGTCATCGGATCAGGCTCCGCCGGAAGCCTGATGGCCAATCGCCTCTCCGCCGATCCCGCAACCCGCGTCGCGCTGATCGAGGCTGGACCATCGGATCGCCAATGGCCGGTCAACATCAAGACGATCATGCCGGTAGGGAACATCTTCCTCATCCCGCATGAGCGCTACAACTGGAAGCACAGCCTCTCGGGCAATGCCGCGATCGGGGGGCGAAGCATCAATTTTCCGCGCGGCAAGCTGCTGGGGGGCTGTAGCGCGATCAATGGCGGCGTCTATATCCGTGGCCAGCACGAGGATTACGAGGGCTGGGTGAAGGCCGGCAACAAGGGCTGGGGCTACAGCGATGTGTTGCCCGCTTTCACCGCTATCGAGAATTACGAGGGGCCCGACAAGCCATGGCACGGCAAGGGCGGTGAACTCGATGTGCAGCAACCGCGCTCCTTCAACCCCATCACCCACGCCATCATCGAGGCCGCACAGCAGGCCGGACATGCCCACAACCGGGATTTTGCCGGCGAAAGGCAGGCCGGTTTCGGAACCTATGACCTCAACCAGCGCCGCGGCACACGCTTGTCGAGCGCGCGCGCCTTTCTTCATCCGGTGCTCAAACGTCCCAATTTGACGGTGCTGTCCGACACCTTGGCGCGCCGTATTCTCTTCGATCGCGGGCGGGCCAGCGGCATCGAGATCGAGCAGGGGGGGCAGCGTCGAACTCTTGAGGCGCGGCGCGAGGTAGTGTTGTGCGGCGGCGCGATCAATTCGCCGCAGTTGCTGATGCTCTCGGGGATCGGTCCAGCGGCGCATTTGCGCGAAAAGGGCATCGAGGTGCTGCACCATCTGCCCGGCGTGGGCGCGCATCTGCAGGACCACCCCACGGTTCATCTTTCCATGGAGAATCCCAGCGCCGAGTCTTACGCGCTTTCGCCGCGCACCTATGGCCGTATCCTGCTCAGTCCCCTCCGTTTCCTCCTGAAACGCGAAGGCATGCTGGCGAGCAATGTGGCGGAATGCGGTGGTTTTCTGTGCACCGACGGCACCGGGCGGCCGGATATTCAGATCACCTTCCTCGTCGGCCTCAAGGCCAATGCCCGCGTGATCCCTTCGAACCACGGCTATATGGCGCTGATCCAGTTGCTGCGTCCAAAAAGCGAGGGATCGGTGCGGTTGGCCAGCAATCGACCCGAGGACAAGGCGGTGATCGACCCCAATTTTTTCGCTGATCCCTATGACTTGCGCACGCTGATTGCGGGCTTTCGGGAGGCGCGGCGCATCTTTGCCCAGCCAGCGCTGGCCGCGATGACCGGCGCCGAGATCGAACCGGGCGCGCAGGCCCGGAGCGATGCCCAGATCGAGGCCGAGCTGCGCAAGATCGTCAACACCGCCTACCACCCCACCGGCACCTGCAAGATGGGGCCGGATAGCGATCCCATGGCGGTGGTCGACAGCCGTCTGCGCGTTCGCGGTGTATCGGGGCTGCGTGTCGTCGACGCCTCGGTGATGCCGGAGATCATCAGCGGCAACACCAGCGCTCCCACCATGATGATCGCCCAGCGAGCTGCGGCTTTCATCCTGGAGGATGCCGCAAGCTCCAACATTGCTGCCTAACCCCCACTAGAGATATCTGGAGAGACTTGCATGGAAACGACCCTGGTTCGCAATCGTCCGGCGGCGCTTGACCGCCTGGAACAGGATATGCTGATCGACGGCAAGCGGGTGCCCGCCCTGTCGGGGCAGCGTTTTGAAACGCGCAATCCGGCGACCGGCGAGCTGCTGGCCCTGGTCGCCCAGGGCGGGGCCCAGGATGTCGATCGCGCCGTTGCCGCGGCGCGCGCCGCATTCGAGGGGCCGTGGCGGCGCATGAGGCCTGCCGAGCGCCAGCGTATCATGCTGCGCCTGGCCGATCTGGTCGAGGAGCATTACGAGGAACTGGCGCTGCTCGACACGCTCGACCTTGGGGCGCCACTTGCACGCACTGTTCTGGGCAAAACGCGCGCAGGCTCGCTGCTGCGCTATTATGCCGGGCAGGCGACCCTGCTGTCGGGCGACACGCTGTCCAATTCGGCACCCGGCGATGTCCTGTCTCACACGCTCAAGGAGCCGATCGGCGTGGTTGCGGCGATCAATCCCTGGAACGGTCCCATCGGCATGTCGGTGTGGAAGGCCGGACCGGTGCTGGCCAGCGGCTGCACCATGGTGATGAAGCCTGCCGAGCAGACGCCGCTCTCCGCCTTGCGCTTTGGCGAACTTTGCCTCGAGGCCGGTGTGCCCAATGGCGTTATCAACATCCTGACCGGGCTTGGCGATGCTGGGGCGGCCCTGTCGTCACATCCCGGGATCGACAAGATCGCCTTCACCGGCTCGACCGGCGTGGGTGAAAAGATCCTCCATGCCGCCGCCTCGACCATGAAGCGGGTGAGTGTGGAACTGGGCGGAAAATCGCCCAACATCGTCTTTGCCGATGCGAATCTCGACAAGGCCGTGCCTGCGGCGGCCATGGCGGTCTTTGCCAACAGCGGGCAGATTTGCAGCGCCGGTACGCGCCTCTTCGTCCAGCGCGAGATCCACGATGAATTCATGGCGCGGCTCGCCGAGTTCACCCGCACCATCCGCGTGGGCGATCCGCTGGATCCGGCCACGCAGATCGGGCCGGTGGTGTCCGCGCCCCAGATGGACAAGATCCTGGGCTTTATCGAAAGCGCCGGGCAGGAAGGCGCGCAGGCGCTGGTGGGCGGCGCGCGCATGGCAGGCGGCGGGCTGGACGGAGGCTATTTTATCGAGCCGACGATCTTTACCGGCGTGACCGACGACATGACCATCGCGCGCGAGGAGATCTTCGGTCCGGTGCTCAGCGCCTTTGCCTTCGATACCGTTGAGGAGGTGCTCGGGCGGGCCAACGCCACGCCTTTTGGGCTGGGCAGCGGGGTGTGGACGCGAGACCTCTCCACGGCTCATCGCATGGCACGCGGCATCCAGGCCGGCTCCGTCTGGATCAATTGCTACCAGATGCTTGATCCCGGTGTGCCTTTCGGCGGCTACAAGCTCAGTGGCTTCGGGCGCGAATCCGGCCCGCATCACATCGAGGAATATCTGGAGACCAAGGCGGTCTGGATCAATCTGGACTGACAGACGCCCTAGACCCAGCCTGAGTTGCGCTCCTCAGGCTGGGGAAACTCCTGCCGCATGACGGCTGCGGCCTGCTCGAGGCAATTGAGGAAATGGCGCTGCGTGGCAGTTGGCCGCCAGCTACGCCGCGTGGTGATACCCATCATGCGGCGGCTACGGTCTAGGGGCGCGCCAATCTGCGTGAGAAGGCCGCTGCGGATCTGTAAGGCAACCTGATCGGGTGAGAGCAAGGTCAGGAAATCGCCATCCGTCAGCAACCGGCTGATGATCATCACCGAACCGCATTCGATTGGCGTTTCCGGCGTGGTTGTGCCATCGAAAACCCGTTCCCATTGCTCGCGCAAGGGGGAATTGGTAGGTGGCACGATCCAGCGATAAGCGGCCAGTTGCTCCAGAGTCGGCTGTTCCACTCCAGCAAGCGGATGTTTGCTTCCGGCGGCAATAACCAACCGATCTTCGTAGAGCGGCATTTGATAAAGGTCGGCGATATCGAACGGACGAAGAGCGCCGACAATCATGTCGATCTCGCCGTCGCGCAGCGGCTCAACCATTTCCTTCCAACTACCCTCGAGCACCTTGAAGGCTGCGCGGGGATGAGTTCGAGTCATGCTCCCCATGGCCGTGGGCACAAGATAGGGACGGGACAGCGGGAGGGCACCGAATGCGATCTGCTCTCCACCGCTATCAAATCCCATGTCGGCGACAGCTGCGGTAATTTCAGTTGCGGCTAGGCGGGCACCCCGCGCAAGGCGCTTGCCCGCCGCATTGAGCCATATGACTCGCCCGCGTCGTTCAACCAGTTGCCCGCCAATCATATGCTCCAGATCGCTGACTGCACGATGGACCGCGGTCTGGGACATGCCACTTGTATGGGCGGCAGCGGAAAATCCACCAGCTTCGGCTAGTGCCAGAAAAGCGCGCAACTGGGTCATCGTCATCAAGCGCTCGGGAAATTGAAAGACGGCAGAAAGGCCCTTCGCGGCATTGGATAGATGGTCGAGCGCTGCCCGCGTGCGTTCGATGACGATGACGCCCATCGGCGTAGGCACCATCCCCCCGGCTCGCCTCTCAAACATTGAATAACCAAACTGTCGTTCCAGCTTGGCGAGGCCCTGCGTCAATGCGGGTTGGGAGAGGCTCACGCTTTCAGCAGCCGCAGTGATGCTGCCCTTTTCAGCAATCGCCAGCAACGCTCGCAGATGACGCAAATTGAGTTCGAAAGGATCGGCAGCCATGGCTCCCTTGTATGCAAAAGAACAGCCTGCGCCAATGCCGATTTTAAATGGACAGACCTTTTGATAAATGGTAGGACCATTTTGGATTGAGCGCCGTTGCGCCGCGATCGTTTCCACAGGAGAGACCTCATGGATTTTGAACTGCCCGACGAAATCGCCGAATTCCGCGAAGTCACGAATCAGGTCGTTAATAGCCTGCTGGTCCATGAGCGGGCCTTTCACGAAACCGGCGAGGTTGATCCGATCGTGCGCAAGACCCTTGTCGATAACGGTTACTTCGCCATGGCCCTGCCTGAGGAGTATGGCGGTCTCGGACTCGGCGCCCTCGCGCAGGCGGTTGTGCAGATCGAGCTGGCCCGTCTTCCTCCTCAGTTCTGGACTGAGTTGCGGCCGTTGATGGGGCCGGGGGCCAAGAACATCATCCACCACGGCAGCGAAGAGCAGAAAGCTCGCTTGTTGCCGGGCATGGCAACGGGTGAGATCGGCATCGCCTTTGCCCTGACCGAGCCCAATTCCGGTTCCGATCCCGGATCGATGCGCACAACCGCGGTGCGTAATGCCGACGGCTGGCTCATCAATGGCAGCAAGACCTATATTTCCAACGGTAAGAAGGCGAAGTACGTCATCGTCTATGCCTATACCGACAAATCGGCAGGATCACGCGGTGGCATTACTGCCTTCCTGATGCCTGCCGATACGCCGGGCTTTTCCGTAACGGGCACGATCGAGCTGATGGGAACGGCTTCACCCGGCGTCTATGAACTGGCTTTCGACAATTGCCAGTTGCCGGTCGATGCTGTGATCGGCGAAGAAGGTCGCGGTTTTCATTATGCGCTGGAAGGCCTCAATGAGGGGCGCATGAACGTCGGTGCGACCGCCGTCGGTATGGGCGAATATGCGTTGGAACTTGCGATTGCCGAGTCCAAAGTGCGTCCGGCCTTTGGCGGTGTCATCTCGGATTTCCAGGCCATCCGTCACTATATCGCCACTATGGCGACCGACATGCGCGCAGCGCGCCTTATTCTGCTCGACGCCGCTTGGCGCTATGATCAGGGTGAGAAGAAGCGCGAACTTGCCTCCATGGCCAAACTCTTCGCAACCGAGGCCGGCAGCCGTACCGTGGACACTGCCCTGCAGATTTTCGGTGGTTCGGGCTATTGCAAGGGCTTCGCTATTGAGCGGCTTTATCGCGATATCCGCATCACGCGCATCTACGAGGGCTCCTCGGAAATCCAGCGCAACACGATCGCGCGCGAATTGCTGCGATAAGGTTCGGGCCGGGGCGTGATCGCCCCGGCCTTCCTTGTCAGAGTAGGTTTCCCGCCGTGCGCAGAGCGGCCAGTTCGTCCCCGGTCAAGCCAAGTTCCTCTTCAAAAACTGTGCTGCCGTCGACTCCGAGTGCAGAGACCCGATTGCGGGCGCAGGTGCGCGAGGCGCTCATGCGGAACGGCGGATTGGTAACCTTATAGGGACCTGCACCATCGTCGATATCGGCAAAGGCGTCACGCGCGGCCAGTTGCGGGTCTGCTAGAACATCTTCCATTCCCCGGTAAAGTGCGCAAGGAACTCCGTGCGCCGCCAGCGTCGCCTCGGCTTGCGCGCCTGAAAGGAGGCAGGTCCATTCCTCGACCAGTCCCAACAGCGTCGCCCAATTGGCGTTGCGGTCCGAGACGCTGATGAAACGTGGATCTTGCTGCCATTCGGGATGGCCGACGGCCTCGGTCAGTTGCTCGAAATTGCGCGGGCTGGTGGGGGCAACCATGATGAAGCCATCGGTGGTGCGCAACGGCGTGTAGAGCGGGCGGCGTGCATCGCCGGGAAACTGCGCGGCCTGAGTTTCATAGACCAGCATGCCGACCATCGCCTCCAGCATTGAAACGTCGATGAACTGACCCTGGCCGATGCGCTCGCGCTGGTAAAGCGCTGCCTGGATCGCTCCGAATGCATGGGTGCCTCCGAGCACGTCGGCAATGAAAATACCGCTGGCGGCCGGACGGTTCGTGTCGTCCTGATAATGTAGGTTGACCATGTCGAAACCGCTAGCAGCATGAATTACAGGAGCATAGGCTGGGTGATGCGCTTTGGGGCCATTCTGCCCATAACCCGAAATCGAGCAGTATATTAGCCTGGGGTTGATCTTGGCCAGCGTGGCGTAATCGAGCCCGAAACGAGCCATGACGCCTGGACGGAAGTTTTCGATCACCACGTCGAAGTTCGCGATCATACGGTAGAAGAGATCCCGGATCGCAGGAGCCTTGAGATTGCAGGCCAGGGAGCGCTTGCCCGCGTTCAGATGTCCGAAATAGGCGCTCTTGCCATCGCGGACAGGCGGGCGTGCGCGGACCTGATCTCCCTCGAGTGCTTCGATCTTGATGACGTCAGCTCCCAGATCGGCCATCATGCGGGAGGCAAAGGGTCCCGCCATCACGCTTGTGAAATCAAGCACGCGGACGCCTGCCAGGGCATCGCGCGTGGGATCTGCGCCAGGATAGGACATAGGCTCTCCGTTATAAAAGTATAATGGTCCTACCTATTGCATGATGTCGGCAGAGGGTCAATCGCGCTTGGCGCGTCAATGTGTGGGAGATGAAAAGAATGCTGGGTTGGGTCAGGCGACCTCGGCGCCCCGGGCTTTCATAGTCTTGCGGACATGGCGGTGAAGTCGCTCAAGATGCTTACGCATTTCCTGGGCAGCTGCTTCGGCGTCGCGTTTGCGCAGATGACGGATCAGCCGCAGCCGCGAATCAATCAGAGTTTCCTGCAAGGTCTCGTAATCGGGGCCCTGAACGAACTCATGCAAGATCGAAGCGAGCGAATTGACGAAAATGCCGTAGATGCGGTTTTTCGTTGCTCGGGCCAGCGCCTCGTAAAACTGCGCCGCGCATTCATAGCGCGCCTCGACCCCTGTCACTTGCTTTGTTCTGGCGGCAATGGCTTCCAGTTCCGCGAGATCGCTCTCGCTAGCTCTTTCGCATGCAAGGCGTACGATGATATCGAGCGTAGCTAGGCGAGCTTCGGTCAGTTCATCAAGGGTAACATTGCCCAGATGTACATAGTCTTGCATGGCCTGGACGATGCGGTCAGGCTCGGCTGCCTGAATGAAGGAGCCGCCTTTCACTCCCTTGGTGTTGCGGATGATGCCCGCCACCTCAAGGCTGCGCAACGCCTCGCGCAGAGCACTGCGGCTGACTTGGAACTCAATCGCCAGCTCGCGCTCGGCTGGCAGCTTGTCTCCGGTCTTGAGCGTACCGTTGGCCAGCTGGCCGCGGATCTGCTCGCAGATCGCTTCGAAGGCGCGCTGAGTCTTGATCGGGGCGAAATTAGGCTTCTCTTTTGCGCTGGGCATGACCTGCAACTCTGGAACGGAACTGTAACTGCTATAACGCTTGCGTAAAAAGGAGCAATGGCCAGACCGCTCCGTCTTGACACAGCTTCCACCTTGCATAATGGTACGACCATTCAGCAAGGAAGCCAATCATGAAGATTCTCGTGCCCGTTAAAAGGGTGATCGATTACAACGCCAAGCCGCGTATCAAGCCCGACGGCTCTGCCGTCGATCTCGCCAATGTAAAAATGAGCATCAACCCATTCGACGAAATCTCCGTCGAGGAAGCTGTGCGCCTGAAAGAAAAGGGCGCGGCAAGCGAAGTGGTCGTCGTTTCGGTCGGCCCGGCGAAATCTGCTGAAACGCTTCGCACAGCGCTGGCAATGGGTGCAGACCGCGCAATCCATATCCAGACCGACGAAGCTGTCGAGCCACTGGGCGTCGCCAAGATACTCAAGAGCATCGCCGATGATGAGCAGCCTGCCTTGGTTATCCTGGGCAAACAGGCGATCGATGACGATAGCAACCAGACGGGACAGATGCTCGCCGCCCTCATGGGACGTCCTCAAGGCACCTTCGCTTCTGTTGTTAACGTGGATGGCGAGCATGTTCTGGTTACGCGCGAGATCGACGGCGGACTCGAGACCCTGCGCCTTGCTCTGCCTGCGATCATTACGGCTGATCTGCGCCTGAACGAGCCTCGCTATGCCAGCCTGCCCAATATCATGAAAGCCAAATCCAAGCCGCTTGCGACCAAGACGCCCGCCGATCTCGGCGTGGATGTCACGCCGCGCCTCGCCACGCTGAAAGTGGCGGAGCCGCCGATGCGCAGTGCCGGCATCAAGGTTGCCGATGTCGATGCGCTGGTGGCCAAACTCAAGGACATGGGAGTAGCCTGAGATGACGAGTCTGGTCTGGGTCGAACACGATAACAAATCCGTTAAGGATGCCACCCTCTCAGCGGTGACCGCTGCGGCACAATTGGGCGATGTAGTAGCGCTGGTGGCAGGTCAGTGCTGCGGCGAGGCGGCGCGGGCTGCTGCGCGGATTGCGGGCGTCACGCGCGTTTTGTTGGCTGACGACGCTGCATACGGCCATGGTCTGGCCGAAAATATCGCCCCGCTGGTCGTCGGCTTGATGGGTGATTTTGATGCGTTCATTGCTCCAGCCACCACGGCGGGCAAAAATATAGCGCCGCGCGTTGCTGCGCTTCTTGATGTCATGCAGGTCTCTGAAATCCTCTCGATTGAGGGGCCCAAGACGTTTACCCGCCCGATTTATGCGGGCAACGTCATCGCAACCGTTGAAAGCCGCGACGCCAGACTGGTGGCGACTGTCCGCACTACCGCCTTTGCCAAGGCAGCGGCCACCGGCGGATCGGCTGCGGTTGATAGCGTGACCGGGCATGGGGATGCCGGTCTTTCAAGCTTCGTGGGCGCGGAGATCGCCAAAAGCGAGCGTCCTGAACTTACCAGCGCCAAGGTAGTCGTCTCGGGCGGGCGCGCGCTCAAGGATGCAGCTGGCTTCGAGGCGATTATCATGCCGCTGGCAGACAAGCTTGGTGCAGGCGTGGGCGCCAGTCGTGCGGCGGTCGATGCAGGCTATGTGCCCAATGACTATCAGGTCGGCCAGACCGGCAAGATCGTTGCGCCAGAAGTTTATATCGCCGTCGGCATCTCCGGCGCCATCCAGCATCTGGCTGGTATGAAGGACAGCAAGACCATCATCGCTATCAACAAGGACGAGGACGCACCGATCTTCCAGATCGCTGACATTGGTCTGGTGGCCGACCTGTTCGAGGCCGTTCCGGAACTCACGGCCAAGTTGTGAACGGGGAGAGGAGCCAATGAGCGAGCGCGAGGCCATGGACTATGATGTCGTGATCGTGGGGGGCGGCCCAGCCGGGCTGTCCGCTGCGATCCGGCTCAAGCAAGGCAATCCGGATATCAGTGTCTGTGTGCTCGAAAAAGGCAGCGAGATCGGCGCACATATTCTGTCCGGGGCGGTGATCGATCCCCGATCACTCGACGAACTGATACCTGACTGGCGGGAACGGGAATGTCCGCTAGCTGCTGTAGCTGTCAGGGACAATCAGCACTGGTTCCTGACTAGGAAGGGCAAGTTCTCCGTGCCCCACTGGCTGACGCCGGGCTGGATGCACAACAAGGGAACCTATACCGGATCGCTCGGCAATCTGTGTCGCTGGCTTGCGAGCGAGGCCGAGGAACTGGGGGTCGAGATCTTTCCGGGCTTTGCTGCTGCTGAGGTGCTTTACGATGAGCATGGCGCGGTTTGCGGCGTGGCAACCGGAGACATGGGGGTCGGACGTGATGGGAAACCGAAGCCCGACTACCAGCTGGGCATGGAACTCCATGCGCGCTATACGCTCTTTGCGGAGGGCGCGCGCGGGCATCTCACGAAGCAGATCATCGCTCACTTTTCACTCGATGCGGACTGTGCCCCCCAGGTTTATGGCCTTGGGCTGAAGGAACTGTGGGATATCGCGCCAGAAAAGCATCGGCCGGGCCTTGTGATCCATACGCAGGGATGGCCTCTCAAGGATGCCTATGGCGGGGGGTTCCTTTATCATCAGGCCGACGGACAGGTCGCTTTAGGCTTCGTTGTGGGGTTGGGCTATCGTAACCCGAACCTCTCGCCCTTCGGCGAATTCCAGCGCTGGAAGCAACATCCGCAGATTCGAGCCTTCCTCGAGGGCGGCAAGCGGGTGTCCTATGGCGCTCGGGTCATTAATGAAGGAGGATGGCAAAGCATCCCCAAGCTGGTTTTTCCCGGCGGTGCACTGATCGGCTGTGCAGCCGGCTTCGTGAATGTGCCGCGCATCAAGGGCACGCATACTGCGATGAAATCGGCGATGTTGGCTGCGGATGCAGTCCTGGGGGCTTTGGGCGCCGGTCGTGGCGGCGATACGCTCAGAACCTACGAGACAGCCTTGGGCAGTAGCTGGCTGGCGAACGAATTGCGCATGGTGCGCAACGTGCAGCCCCTCATCGCGCGCTTCGGCGCGGTGCTTGGGACTGTGCTGGCCGGTGCTGAGATGTGGATGCGCACGCTGGGCATCGGGCTGCCCTATACGTTGGGTCACCATTCCGACCGAACATTGCTTCGCAAATCGCAGAGCCGGCCGATAAGCTATACAGCGCCGGACGGTGTCATCAGTTTCGACAGGCTTTCCTCGGTCTTCGTCTCGAACACCAATCATGAGGAGGATCAGCCGGTTCATCTGAGGCTTGCCGATTCCGAGGCCCCGATCGCATGGAATTTGCCGCTCTATGACGAGCCGGCACAACGCTATTGTCCAGCAGGAGTCTATGAAATCACCGACCGCGAGGCCGGAACGCCGCGTTTCGTGATCAACGCGCAGAATTGCCTTCATTGCAAAACTTGCGATATCAAAGACCCGGCCGAAAACATCACCTGGGTGGCGCCTGAGGGCGGCGGTGGCCCGAACTATCCTAATATGTAACAAAGGAAGGGCGGTCGCACGCAGGTTCGGGCGACCGCCCTTCCAGATTCAGAAGGTAGTGATGACGCTGCGTGCGATCGAGCCGCCCTTCAGCTCGGTATAGGCCTCGTTGATATCCGCGAGACTTATTTCCTTGGAGATGAGGTCGTCCAGGTTCAGTTTTCCTTGAAGGTAGAGACTTGCATACAGGGGAATGTCATTCTTAATATTCGTCGAGCCCATATAGACCCCGCGCACGTCGACCTGCCGGGTCAACAGGTCGATCGTCACATTCAGGTCGATCGTCGATGTAGGCGAATGGACGCCGATCAGATAGGCGCCACCACCCTTGCGTGCCATCTGGATAGCCTGCTCCGAGGTTGCCTTGAGACCAACTACCTCAAAGGCATGATCGACGCCGCCGCCGGTCAGCTCACGTATTTTGGCAACTGAATCCACCTTCGATGCATCGATGAAGTCTGTAGCACCGAACTTACGCGCCAACACTTCCTTTTGTGGCTGACGATCGACCGCGATGATCCGCGCTGCTCCGGCCAGTTTGGCCCCGGAAATGACATTGAGACCCACACCGCCGATGCCGATCACGGCAACCGTCTCGCCGGGACGGACAGAAGCGGTGTTGATCGCGGCACCTGCGCCGGTGATTGTTCCGCAGCCCAGCAGGGAAGCCTGCGCAAAGGGCATCTCCTTGGGGACGATCGCCAGTTGGTTTTCGTGAACGAGCGCGCGTTCGGCAAAGGCCCCGGTGCCAAAAACCTGGGATACGCCGGCCCCGCTACGTGTAAGCCGATGGGGGTGGTCGTGATCATGATCTCCCCTTAGTGTTTCCTCGGGATGGAAGCACTGATAGGTACGCCCGCCGATGCACGCCGGGCAATGCCCGCAAAACTGGATGAGCGACCCAACCACATGGTCGCCGATGGAAAACTCCCTGACTTCGGGGCCGATCGCAACGACGATACCGGCAAGCTCGTGACCAAGCACTGCGGGAAGCGGCACGCCGAAATCCTGCTCGGCGAAATGCAGGTCGGAGTGACAGAGGCCTGATGCCTTGACCTCGACCAGCACTTCGCGGCCGCGCGGTTCGTCGATCTCGATCTCCTCGATCTGAAAAGTACCGTCGAGGTGGTTGAGAACTGCTGCCTTCATCATCTTCTCCTGAGCAAAATCAAGGTGTCAAGCACGCGAGAACCTCGTGCATGTCTGGGACTTTCTCCATCTCTCGACACAGGCAGATTAGCCGGTCGAGTTTCTCGTGAGGGAGGGGGGCTGCTGCGAAAGCGGCGCAACGGTGGAGCTTCTCGGAGAGATCCTTCCAGCCCATTGGATTGCGCGTATGACCCTTCACATAAGGGGTAACATGGTTGAAGCTGCGACCATCCCTGAGCGTGATCTTAACGCGAAAGCCCTCGAATGGGTCGGGGTGATCGGGATCCGAGGTGATTGAAACACGGCGCATCAGATCTCGCCGGTCTTCATCGAGGATGGCCTCGATCCGCAGATCATCAAGAAAGAAGCCACCAGTCATCGCGGCGGTGGCGATGGTATAGGGCGCGCTGAACATCGCCTCGGGGACGCTTCGCGGGTTCCATTTGGCGGCTGCCGGTTCGTAGGTCATGCGCGAACTCTCGCTCGCCACGCAATCGATGCGCTCGATGTCGCGATGGTCCAGCCCTTGGTCGGCCATGATGGCGAGGGTGCTTGCGATGAAGCTGTGTGTGAACTTGCAGGCCGAATAGGGCTTCATCGAAAGCCCCTCGGCAAGCTGCCAATGACGACCAAGCCCCTCAGTCAAGAGCTCAGGCTGAATATCATCCCAGGCGATATGACGCAGAATGCCGCTCGGAACGCCCTGGAAGATGCCGCGCGGCGCTGTAACACCCAATCGGGTCAGCAGGACGGACTTGACCGCGGTATCTCCGGCAAAGCTATGCTGCACCCGGGCCATCTGGGTGCCCTCGGAATATTTGTTGTATTCGGACATCCCATGGACCGTGTAGGCCATGCCCATGGCATTCCAGGTTCCGTCGCGGTCAAGCCCAAGCAGCCTCGCCACCGAGGCGGTTGCACAAAGCGGACCGTTCCATTCGCCAGGCATGCCCCATGTCGTGTGGTAGCGTACGAGATTAAGCGCGGCGCTGGCACGCACCCCGACTTCGGCTCCCACAATATAGGCGGCGAGGAAAGCTTTCCCGTCGATCGGCGCGCCAGCGATCCCCAGCACGGAGAGCATCGCGGGCACGTTCCATTCCGTGACATGACCGCCGGTTTCATGGACGTCACCCATGTCGATCGCGCGGGCCATCACGCCATTGGCGAAGGCTGCCATGGGAGCTGGGACCCTGTGTCCATGGACTAGCACCGTCGCCTGAGGCGTACCACCCCACTCGACGACCTGAGCGGCGATCGCCGGGCTGACCTCCCATCCTGATCCGGCAAGCGTTACTGCCAGCGTATCGAGAATCGCCTTCTTCGCCAGATCTACTACTGCGGCAGGGATATCTTCAAAGCGGGTTGCTGTAACCATGCCAGCAAGCGCTCCGGCAGGATCGTCTTGCGGGAGGACCGGATTGTCGTGTTTCAAGAGGTGCCTCCCTGCCGCATGCCGCACTCTTTTAGGCGGTTGCCAGCATAGAGGCGATTGAAGGCAGCTCGGCGCGATCCGGGTCCAGTTGATTGGCCTGGAACCAGATGCGTTCACGCCGGGCGTGGCGCAGTGCATATTCGAGCACCGCCTCGCTTGCCGCGCGGGAAAGGGGGCGATGATCTTCTCCGCCCAGTATGGTCATATCGACGGCTTGCCCGAGTATTTTGTTGGCGTCTTCCAGGGCATCGATGCTGCTGTGGTCGCAGGTTGCGGTTTCCTTCAACGCGCTTGTCAGCAGGCGCTGCTGCGGCTCTTCAACCAGCTCCGCCAGATCACGGGCAAGGGCAGCAAGCTCCTCGAACGAAATTTCTTCATAGCGCAGCGCGGTTTTCCATTGGCCGCCCAGCATGCGCAGATGACCGATGACCAGTCGCACCTGGTCTCGGGCAAGGCGCTGGCTGGCGGGAAGGGCCGGCAGGATCACTTGCTCGAGCGCTTTTACCAGATTTCCGATACGCAGATCGATATTGGGCAGCATGTTTCAGGCCTCCCGCATCATTGTGACAAGTTGTTCGAGAAAAACGCCGCCTGCCGAACCGAGCCAAGTGAGAACAATATCTTGGTGACTGTTGCCCTCAGTCGCGGCGCGCATGGCTTGCCCCAGATCGATCACCGCGCATTTGTAGGCGTTGAGAACCTCATAATAGCGCAGTTTCACCGGATCGATGCGATTGCCTGAAAGTTCCTCGTATACGCTTAGAAACTGCGCGCGAGGGATCAGACCGCTGACAAGAAATTCACCGCCATCGGTCCAGGTGCCGAACAGGCGCTGCATCGACCAAGCCAGATCCTCGTGAAAGTCGCCGATATGGGCCAGTTCCCAGTCGAGGACGGCTGTGAATTGGCCGCTGGGTTCCTCGAACATGAAGTTACCGAGCCGCAGATCGCTGTGGCACATTACCGGATTGTCGCAGATGGGAGCATTTTCCCGCAACCAGCGCTCGGCATAGGCCATGATCGCCACGGGTTGGACAGCACCATCCCACCACACGCGCGACCACCAGTTGACTTGCCAGATTGCCGCCTGCCGGGTTCCGGGTTCGGGGGCCGCGAAATAGGAGAGGTCCGCGCTGTGCCAGTCGAAGCGATGCACTTTGGCGAGTGCGTCGAGGAATTGCGGGGCCAGCTTGCTCGCCCACTCCTCGAAATGCGTGCCGATGCCCGAGATGCCGTGCCCCTTGCCTTGGGTGGGCTCGGTAACGCCATGAACATAGCCCAGAATGATCGCCGGTTGACCAATAAGGTCTCCGTCAGCATCCAGGCTGCGCACGGGGGCCACCGGTAGGATGTTCTGGAAAGCCCGGTGGACCTGGGCTTCGCGCCCCCGGCAAGTCTGTGCAATCGCTTCGAGCGGATCCATCCGCAGAACGAGGCGTTCACCCTCAATATCTCCTGCACGGCGAAGCGTGAACGCGAACTGCTCCTTGGAGGCACCTCCGGACAGACGGGCGACATCGACAATCTCAATCGGCGCCGGGCTTTCTGAAGCAAAATGACGCTCCAGCATGGCGATCACCTCGATATCGGTCTTTGCGGCGTAGGGGCCCCTGGCCCGATCGCGGAGCGTGCGATCCAAAAGATCCTTGATGCGGGGCTCGATTTGGTCCCTGTCCCAAATGTCGACCGGGTCGATGGCGGGGGTAGTCCGAACTTTAGCCATATCAGTTACCATTGCCTTCCCAGGGGAAGCGGAATCCACCTTCCCCCATGCCGTAGCCGATGGTCCCGTCGCTCAGGCGGAATTCCATCATCTGCTCAACCATGACGAATGTGTCGAAAGGAAACTGCCAGCGGAACAGAGGTGTCCCTGTAAACTCCCACAGGCGGTCTTCCTCGTCCCAGGCCTTCCATCGGACAAACTTGAATCCCATGTCGTCGGGTTCGAACTCGATCTCTTCCTCGAGCCTGCCGATGCTGTGCCAGCGCTCGCCATCGTGAAGGATCTTCTGATAGCTGTCGCCATGCTCGGTGATCGCGTGAACGGCGACACAGGACATGCCATTGTCGAAGATGGGCCACGCAAGGCGATAGTGGCGCACGCCGGCCCAGTTGCGCGGGCCACAGCTGATATCGCGGAAGCCCCCATCCTCGATCCGGATGGTTTTGCCGTCACGCAGCCGTATCGTGCCTGTGACATTGCAGACACCCTCGAGATGCACGTATGCCAGTTCACGGGCGATCGCATCATCCCCGTCCTTGGTGAGAGCGATGCTATCTCCCATCGGAAAGCGGAGGTCCCAGACCAGTTCGGCGCCGAAATCCTCTGTGTCGATGCTGATGCCGCAGGTCTGGAGCGGACGTGTGGCCGTGAGCTTCACCCCAGCCACCTCAAGGCCAGGGTCAAGCCGTTCGGAGGTGTAGGGGAGCTGCATGTTGACGCGGGTAAACAGCGGTTTGCCGTTCATGAAGAAAACGGCGAAACCGTTCGTCTCGCCTACGTTTTCCATGATGCCGACCCGAATGAAGCCGCCCAGACGTGCCTTGCGGTCATAAAAATTGAAGTAGTAGCTCTGATTCCATTTTTGAATCAATGTGTTGGGGATGTAGCGCTCGCAGTTCTCTGTCATGTAGGCGTTCGTCAGTTGCGACATGCCAATACCCTTCCTGTTTCGGATGTCCCGCCCGGTCATGTGTGACTGGGCGGGAATCAGTTGTCGAAGGTCAGCGAATTTTGAAGCCGACAGTTAAGCCGTAGGTGACCGGGCGCCCCGTGATCCGGGCAGCAGTGTCGGTGGATGCGACGACAGTGGTCCAGTAGTATTTGTTGAAGAGGTTCTTGCCCCACAGCATGACCCGCCAGGCTCCGTCCGGCGCCTCATAACCGATCCGCCCGTCAACCGTGGCGTAGCCGTCGATGACGAAAGGATTGGTGACTCCCTGTGCCAAACGGACAATGGCTGCGCCCGAGGTGGGGTCGGGGACGTAGGAGATCTTGCTAGCACCGGGAACCGCATCTGTCGAACTGCGGGCACTGACGCTGACGCCGACGAACGGCGCGCCGCCATTGGCCAGTTTCGCACGGTATTCAACGTTGACGGTGCCTGACCATTTCGGAGTGAAGGGCAGGGGATCTCCGGAAAAGTTGGTCGCTTGCCCCAACACATTGTAGTTGCGCGGAGCGGACGGGCCCACCTGAATAGCGGAATCCAGATAGGTGACAGCGCCGTTGATCGTCAGCCCATCGACCGGACGGATCGTGATATCCGCTTCGGCTCCGAAGATCCGTGACTTGGGAAGATTGACCAGTTCGTCGAGCGCGCCGAACAACGGGTCGTTGAATTTGCCGCGCACCTGCTTGTTGCGATAGTCATAGTAGAAGACAGCGCCATTCAGGCTGACACGGCGGTCCAGAAGTTGGGTCTTGATGCCGCCTTCATAGGCTGTGACCGATTCTTGGGTGACCGGTTGCAGGCCTTCGTAGATTGAGGCGGCGAGGCTGGGAAAGGAACCGGCCTTGTAACCGCGCGAGACGTTGGCGTAGAGCAATGTATCGCGCGTTGCCTGATAGTCGATCCCCGCGCGCCAGGAGACATTGTTCTCGCTCAGCGTTCGGATGAAGGCCTGGCCGGGCACATTATTGCTATTGAGAGTGTAGGGTCCGGCGATCGTGATCGGTGTGAAAGGTGTTGTTCCGAGCAAAGTTCCAAGCAGATTGAACAGCTTGTCTACGTTGCCGCCGACGATCGTGTAGCTTCCGATGTTACCGTTGTTGCGCGACTGGGTAAAGCGTGCCGAAGCCTTCAGTGTCAGCTTGGGCGCGACGACATATTCGGTGCTGCCAAAGAAGGCATAATTCAGGATGTCCTGTTTGTTGGTCACGCCGCTGGCATTGATGTAGAGGTTGTTGGGGTTGTAGTTCGAGCTGTTGAAATACCGCAGCAACTGGTCCTCGAATGTGTGGCTGCTTTCGATGTTGCCACCGATCAGCCACCGGAAGCTGCGGCGGGGATCGTTTGCCAGACGGACTTCCTGGTTGAACGCCTTGATGTAGCCATCGTTTCGATAGAGGTCGAAGGTGACAAAGGCGCCACCGTCGCCATCGGTCCGCTGCTTCTGATCAAAGTCGGCGTAGGAGGTCTGCGAGGTCAAGGTGATGCTGTCAGTGACATTGATATCTGCGCGCAGCGATCCCTGAATCAAGCTGCGGTTTGAAAAGGGCGTAAAATTCACCGATTGAGCAGTCCCCGGCGTGACTGCTCCTGACGCTGAATTGACCTGCCCTGTGGCGGGATCCAGAATGCTGGCGGTCCAGTCGGCGGCGCGGGCGTTAGCTGGCGCGAACGGCGCTGTCAGAACGCTGGCCGGGGTGAAGGCCGAAAATGTCGGACGTATGGCGATCAGTTGCTGTGCCTGAGGATCGGAGGTATCGCGCCAACCATTGACGTTGAGCGAAAGGCGCACACCGTTGCTGTTATCCCAATCGAGCAGAACGCGCCCTGCGACGTAGGATTGCTTGCCGAGCTTGTCGCCGCGAGAAATACTATACTGCCAAGGATCTGAATTGAGGCCTGTGACCGAAACTCGGCCGCGCAGCGAGTCGGTGATCGGTCCACTGATATAGGCATTGCCCTCGATCTGATTGAACCGGCCGTAGCTCAGGTCGCCGCCCGCCTCGAAAGTTCTGGTGGGCTTCGCTGCGATATAGTTGATCGCGCCTCCGGTCGAATTCTGGCCGAAGAGCGTGCCTTGCGGTCCCTTGAGCACTTCCACCCGCTCCAGATCATAGGCGGAATGGCTGGCGAGCACGGGGAAGGAAAGTGGTGCCTGATCGATATAGACGCTGACTGCGGGATAGACGCCCAACGAACTTTCGTTGAAGCCGACGCCGCGCAGGGTGAAAATCGGCGTGTTGGCGGTACTCGGGGAATAGGCCAGACCCGGTACGAGCGAGGCAACGTCTTCGAGTGAGGTTACCTTGCGCTCGGCAAGCTGGGCTCCGGAAACGGCGGTGATTGTCAGGCCGACCTTGTTGATGTTCTCCTGCCGCTTGTTGGCGGTCACAAGGATTTCAGGACTGTTGACGGGCGCGGCCTGTGTCTTGTCATCCTCAGCCAGAGCTGGCGAAGCTGCCATGATATAAGCCAAGCTCACCAAACACAGTTGTGCCTTCAACTTCTTCATATATTCCTCCCAATTGAGTTGTTTTTATATAAGTACGGCGGTCGTTGCCGCCGCACTTTTATTAGTTTCAGTCGTCCAGCAGAGCTGTGACTGTCTTGGTTTCAGTATAGAGGAGGACACCTTCCTCACCGACCTCGCGTCCCCAACCGGATTCCTTCACCCCGCCGAACGGCGCCGATGGGTCGTTCATGCCGTGCGTGTTAATCCAGACCGTCCCGGCCTGCAGTTTGCGCGCGGTGAGATGGGCGCGAGACAGGTCGCGGGTCCAGATATTGGCCGCCAGACCGTAGCGCGTGTCGTTCGCGGTCTTGATGACCTCCTCGGGATCGTCGAAGGGGGTTGCGACGAGCACCGGACCGAAAATCTCCTCGCGCACGATGGCTGCATCCGGATCCGGATTGGCGAAGATGGTCGGTTCGACGAAATAGCCTTCGGTGGGGCCTGTACCTCCGCCGGTGACAATTTCAGCGCCGGCGGCGCGGCCCTGGTCGATGTAGTCGAGCACCCGCTGTTGCTGCGCGCGGGAGACCAGCGGCCCGAGCATCGTATCGGGATCGCGGCCATGCCCCAGCTTGAAACTCTGGGCAACCTTGGCGACGCCCTCCAGCACCTGGTCGTAGACCGATCGCTCCACATAAAGGCGCGAAGCAGCCAGGCAGACCTGCCCGGAGTTGAAAAAGATTGCCAGCGCGGCGCCGATCGCGGCCTTGTCGAGGTCGGCGTCGGCAAAGATCAGCGACGGCGACTTGCCGCCCAGTTCAAGGGTCACGCGCTTCAGATCGCGCGCGGCGGTCTGAACGATCTGCTTGCCCACGCGGGTTGAACCGGTGAAGGCGATCTTGTCGATGCCGGGGTGTTCGACCAGCGCCTGGCCGGCCTCGTGGCCATAGCCGGTGACGATGTTGAGAACGCCTTCAGGCAGACCGGCTTCAAGCGCCAGTTCCGCCAGACGCAGTGCCGTGAGCGGGGTGACCTCAGAGGGCTTGAGAACAATCGTGCATCCTGCCGCCAGTGCGGTTGCGATCTTCCAGGCCGCCATGGCGAGCGGGTAATTCCAGGGGACGATCTGGCCGACCACGCCAATGGGCTCGCGCACCGAATAGGAGTGATACTGACGGCCATCGCCCGAGATCGGATTGACTTGACCGGCGATCTTCGAAGCCCATCCGGCCATGTAGCGGAAGATGTCAACCGCGGCAGGGACATCCACGGCGAGCGCATGATGAACGGCCTTGCCGTTGTCATAGCTTTCAAGGAGCGCCAGTTCGGCGGCATTTTCCTCGATCTTGCGGGCGATGGTCTCGATGATCCGGGCGCGATCAAGCGGGCGCATCCGCGACCATGCCCTGCTTTCGAAAGCCGTGCGCGCCGCGGTCACGGCCGCGTCCACGTCATGGGTGCCGCCTGCCGGAACATGTGCGATAATCTTGCCGGTGGCAGGGTCCTCAACCTCGATGGTACGACCATCGCCTGCTGCGACGCGATGTGCGCCGATCAGCATGCCGGTGTCGGGCATTCGCACACCGAGCTTTTCGGGTGCGGTCAGGGTGGTGGTATCGTTCATGGGGGGTTCCAGTCCCGTTGCGGCCCCTTTACGGGGTCCTGATTATGGGATCAGCATTGGGCCGGGCGCACTCCAGCGCGCCCGGCTGGTCGATCAGCGCTTCTTGAAACGGACCGGCAGGCTCTTGTAGCCGCCCACGAAGTTGGTCTCGACAAAGCGTGGATCGCCCGCAAGTTCGATGCTTTCGATATGCGGCAGCAGTTCCTCGAAGAGCACACGCATCTCCAGCTTTGCCAGATGCTGGCCAAGGCACATATGCGGCCCGAAGCCGAAGGCGATATGTGGATTGGGCGAACGTGTGATGTCGAAGCGCGTCGGATCGGAGAAAACCTCCTCATCTCGATTTCCGGAAGGATAGGAGATCATCAGTCGGTCCATCGCGCGGATTGTCTGCCCACGGACCACAGTGTCTTCCGTGGCGTTCCGCATGAAGTGCTTGACCGGGCTGGTCCAGCGGATCGCTTCGTCCACCAGTCCCTTCACCAGCGAGGGATCTGCCTTCAGTTTCGCGAAATTGTCAGGATAGAGCAGCATGCCGTGCAGGCCGCCGGCAGTTGATGAGGAGGTCGTGTCATGACCTGCGGTCGCGATGGCAACGTAATACCCATTCGCCTCATCACGGGGAATGGGAGCTCCGTTGACCTGCGAATTGGCGATAAGTGAGAGCATGTCGTCGCTGGGATTGGCGCGGCGCTGAGCGCTCAGACCATCGAAATATTCGAAGAATTCCTCAAGTGTGGCAGCCCACTGCTTGCCGGCCGCCACGGGATCGGCGACCATCTCTGGGCGCTGTTCTTCCGGATCGTGGACACCAAAGAATTCCTGGGTCAGTTTGAGCATGCGGGGCTCATCTTCCGGCGGAACGCCGAAGAGGGTCATGATGACCCGCAGCGGATAATGCAGAGCGAAGTCCCGCACGAAATCGCATTCGCCATCAAAGCTGAGCAGCGTGTCAACGCTGTTGCGTGCCAGTGTACGAATCTTTTCTTCCAGCTTGGACACGCGGTTGGGCATGAACCAGCTCTGGGTTAGGTTGCGATAGGCGGCATGTTCAGGCGGATCCATATAGGTCAGCGAAGAGAGCAGACGGGTCGTGCCGCCGTTGATCTGCTTCATGAATTCATCCGAAGCCCGGTCGTTGAGAATCGGGTTGTGATCGGCGTTATGGAACAGCTTGGCGTTCAGTTCGATCGCCTTGATGTCGGCATGCTTGGTGACGACCCAAATCGGGTCGTAGCCTTCGACTTCCGCGACGCCCAGCGGCATGTTTTCGCGCAGCCATTTGAATGCGGGGTAGATAATATCATCATCGGCGTAGGATTTGGGCGTGATAACGATCTTGGCGATGTCCTGAGGGATCAGGGGGCGCGTGTCGGCTTCGAGTATGGTGCTCATGTTGGTCCTCTCGATGCATCGCTTTGTGCATCACTTCTGCTTTTTGCGTATAGCAGTAACGTAATGCTGGACGATGGGGGCGTCAATTATATTAAAAGGTCGGACCAAATATCAAAATTTGAAAAAATTCCACTGTTTTTCAATTTGATATGTTTTTACCCTGCGGGTTTTGTGCCGAGATTTGAATGGCGCGCATGAAAATGAATAGAAGGACGCATATGGATATTACCGCGGCGGCCGTGAGGAAAAGCGGTGGCCCCTTCGCTATCGAAAAGGTTGAAATAGAAGGTATCCGTCCAGATGAGGTGCTGGTCAGGGTTGTGGGTAAGGGGCTGTGTCATACCGATCTCGTTGTGCGCGCTCAGGTGTTGCCCACGCCGCTGCCGGCAGTTCTGGGCCATGGTGGGCGTACCGCGTTCGATCGATGCGACAAGCTCGCTCAAAATCATACAATTGCTTTCGAAAGGCATCCTCGTGTGCGGCGTGGCCGAAGGCGATGCCGATCCGCAGACTATCCAGCCCTTGCTGGTCGATCTTTACCGGGGGGACGCTTTCCTTTCGATAGACTGGTCACCACCTATCCGCTCAAACAGATCAACCAGGCCATCGAGGACCAGCGCGCCGGAAAATGCGTCGAGGTGGTACTTCCCATGCCGTGATCTCCAAGCCCTCGCTGCGCTGTTGCAAGATAGGGGGGGCTGTGGGGGGGATGTGACAGAGCGAGCAGACGAATAGCCATCACCGCGATCAGCAGGTTGCGAAAAAGGTGATCAGGTCTGCTGCCAGTTCTCCGGGACATTCCATTGCCGCGAAATGCCCACCTTTGGGCATTGTGTTCCATTGTTTGATGTTGGCGAACATGTCGCCCGCCATGCTCTGTGGAGGTCGCAGGAATTCGAAAGGGAATTCTGCATAGGCAGTGGGCACTGTAATGGCGGCATCGGCAGGAATGATCGGTTCCCCAAAATGCCTGGCGTGATAGGGCCAGAAGGATGAGCCGATCGAACCCGTGAACCAGTAGAGGCAGATGTTGGCGAGCAGAGCATCTATGTCGAACAGTTCTTCAAGGGGGGAGTCAGGATCGGACCAAGTTCTGAATTTCTCGCCGATCCAGGCAGCCAAACCGGCGGGAGAATCGTTGAGAGCAAGAGCCAGAGTCTGGGGCCTCGTCGCCTGGATGGCGATGTAGCCAGTATCGCGCTTTAACCAGCTCTCCACTGCCACCAGGTAGTTTCGCTCTTGTTCGTCGCGGGCCCAGACTGAGGGATTGCGGGGAAGCGGGAGCAGGTTGAGATGGATCCCGATCAGGTTTTGGGGCCATCTGTGGGCAAGGCGGGTTGTGATAAACGCCCCCCAGTCGCCGCCTTGTGCCGCAAAGCGTTCATAGCCCAGCACTGAAGTCATCAGTTCCTTCAGAAGATCGGCCATGGCCTCTATCGAGAGGCCACCTCGTCCGTGACTGTAAGAAAGGTGATAGCCGGGTAGTGAAGGGATCACGACGGTGAAGGCCTCACCAGGATCGCGACCGTGTTTTACTGGATCGGTCAGAAGATCGATCATATCGAGAAATTCGAGTGGCGAGCCTGGCCAGCCATGAACCAGCAGAAGAGGTTTCGGGTTGGGGCCCTTGCCCTCAACATGAAAATAATGGAGTTCGCGACCGTTGATCGTCACTTTGAATTGAGGCCACGCGTTAATGCGCCTTTCCTGCGCGCGCCAGTCGAAGTGGTCGTGCCAATAGGCGATCAGTCGCGAGAGCCACTGCGGATCGGTCCCGAGATCCCAAGCATTGCCGGGAAGACTGTCTGCCAGCCGGGTGCGGGCAAGTCGCCGCTGGAGATCGATCAGATCGTCTTCAGGAATCTGAAGGATGTAGGGGCGAATGGTGCTCATTGTTGACCTTGGAATCCCCTTGGTCCCGACGTTTCCGGGAACTGTGTTGGAAGGCTGGAGGGTCATGCAACCGTGAAGCGGATGGGCAGAGACTGCAGGCCGCGCAGCATGTTGTTGAGGCGCCAGACCGGCTCGCCCGCAAGTTCGATCTTCTCAATTCTCGGGAGCATTTCCTCCAGAAGGACTTCCGCCTCCAGCGTTGAGAGCATCTGTCCAACGCACATATGGATCCCGAAGCCGAAGCCGACATGGCCCATCGTCTTGCGCCGGATGTCGAAGCGATCGGGGGCAGTGAATTTCTCCGGATCACGATTTGCAGCCGCCAGCAGCAGCATTACTTTCGAATTGGCCGGGATATTGACCCCGTCGATTTCGACGGGGCGGGTGGTAGTCCGGAAAAGTGACTGCACGGTCGAGCCTAGGCGGATGACCTCTGACCAGGCTGCTCGGATCAAGGACGGATCGGCGCGCAACACCTGCCATTGGTCAGGAGCTTGGCCAAACGCATGGAGCATGTGGCCGAGGCCAAAGATCGTCGTGTCGAGACCTGCGCTCAGGACTGATCGCACCAGCATGCTGGCTTCGTCTTCGGTCAGATTGCCGTTGTCGACCTCATCGTAGATCCGTGCCCCGATCCCTGTCGCGGCAATTGACTCGCGACGACATTGTCGGGTCACCCATTCGATAACCGGAGCGCTGTTCTGCATCGAGGTGGCGAAGAGTTCATTATGCGGTCCCATAGCGTTGAAAACCATCGTACCATAGGGCAAGAGGTTTTCGCGTCCCTCGGACATCATGCCAACGGCATCGGGGATGATGCGAAGCGGATAGGCCTGAGCGAAATCCTCGATGCCATCGAGCGTGACCATGTTCAAGGCACTGTCGACTATATCGCGGGCGGCGATCTTGAAATCTTCGCGCAGTTGTTCGAGCACACCTTTGCTCAGGACTCTGGTCATGACGGTGCGGGGGCGTGCATGATCGGGGGCGTCGGCTTCGTTAATGATGCTCTTGGGGCGCCACGGCGCTTCCTTCCCGAAATCCGTAATGCCGACCCCTCTGCCCGAACAGAAATTTTCCGGATCGCGTAGCGCTGCAAAGACCGAGGTGTGGCGGGCGAGTACGTAGAAGCCGTAGCGTGGCAGGTAGGTCACTGGCCCGAGTTCACGCAGCCGAGCTTGCGGAGCGTGCGGGGAGGCAAGGTACTCGATCGAAAATGGATCAATGTCGGACTCGGGACACCGATTGCCAACCATGCTGTCCATAAATGTCGCTCTCACTCTCGCCTTGCGCAGCAGATGCCATGAGAACTTGCCAGACCGCGATCCGGACCGGACGGTCAATTCCGCAAGGGCGCCATCGACGACGGGGGCGGGATCCTTTATAAAGAAAGGCATCCCGAAATAGACCATTGGCCTGCCGTCAGTTCGATCGCTTCCTCGTCTCCCACCATTGCTGACGCTATTCTGATGCACCAAACTTTTCTGTGCCGAAAGGGTAAGGAATTTGGCGTAGCAAGTCACATTCGTATTGCGAAATGCTATAAGATATTTGGTCAAATGGCTGACATAGCCATGGCAATGAAGTGGTCGATAATGCATTGCCAATGCTACAGCCGCGACGAGACGCGCGGCTATGCAAGTACAGATGCTGATCTTGATCGAATTTCTGCAGCTTTCTGATCAAAAGATCGAATGCGAAAAATCAGATAGTGGGGTCAGAATCTAATGCTTTTGGGGGAGGAAACGCGATCAATTTCCCGAGAGTTCAGGATGATGTGGGGGCAGGCATTCATCTTGCTTGCTGCGGAGCCGATTAAAATAGCTGAAGAAGGCTTGCTGCCGAAGCAGACCGAAGAATTCAAGCATAAGCGGGAGAGCGCGCTCGACCAGCCTGGCAGCTTCATCGACGCTTACGCGTCCTTCTATTCGCTGAAGGAATGTCGTCGCTTCCCAGCGCCCAACGAAGTTGGCCGCTTCGACGTAGAACCCCAGGATCTCCGGCGTATAATCGAGATGGCCGTCGAACCCGGCCTTACGCATCTCACCCCAGATCCTCACGATCTGGGCATTCGAGAGTGAAAGCATTTCGCCCTGCTGGGTTTCGATAATTTCGAGGATACCGATGTTTGCGAGAGTTCGCGCGTCTTCATCGGCATGCGGGTAATGCTCAAGCAGTGATCCTATCGCGACGGGTTGGCCGTCGGTCTCAGATCGATGTGCAACCAGCTGTTCGAGTTTGTCGAATGCGTAGGCACCGACCTGTCCCTTGGCGGCATCACCATCCATCAGAGCGCCGATCTGGGCCAGTGTGAGGCGGCTGTCCTGCTGGAGTTGTCGGATGGCGATAATCGCACTGACATGCTTTTCATCATAGTCAGCGGCATTTCGGTAAGGGCGTGCAGGTTCTGGGATCAGCCTGTGTCGCAGATAGACACGTATTGTCTCGCGATGGACTCCGGTCCGTGCTTCTAGTTCGCGCATTTTCATGCCTCTGCAATAAATCAGCACGCGCAATGCGCGCAATTGTATAATGCGTACCATGCCCGTGACGGCCTGGTGCGCGATCGCACCGCTCTCAAGAATCGCGAGAAGAACCTCACCATCGCCTTCCTCAAGCGCCAGTGTCGGCAGCGACTTGACCAGATCGACCGGCATATCGAGGCGCTCGATGCCGAAATCGCCTACCTGATCGCCGCCGCTTCCGCTCTCGCCCGCCGGCATCAGATTCTGACCAGCATCGCCGGCGTCGGAACGCTGACTGCCAACCAGCTCATCGCGACCATGCCCGAACTCGGCAGTCTCGAGAACAAGCAGGCAGCATCCCTCGCGGGCCTCACCCTGATAAGGGAGGGCGATGGTTGGTATTTGCTTGGCTTTAGCCGCAGATCGACCATGTCGCTTCCTTGCTCGGCGATGACCGCGCCGCGCGCGCTACGACAAACCTTTAGTGCCTAAGAACTTGTACAAGTCGAACGAGTCATCTCTGCTCCGAACCTCCTCGTCCCTTACTAACGTGACCGTGCTGGTCATTATCTGACGACTCCATGCAGGTGCTTGCACGATCACGTAACCAGATACGCCTAATTTGCCTCGGACAGTTGGCTCACCGCCGTCGATATCGCTGTTCGCAATAATGTGCGTTGCGTCATTGCGTCTGGACTGATCGACGTGCCGAAGGGATTGGCGGCGGTCCAAGCTGAGGCGATCGTAACGATGAGCGTCAGAAGGAAATCCGCAGGATATCGGTTGGCAACTCGCCCCTCGGCCTGCGCGCGCCGAATTTTCGCGACCTGAGCGGCGAGACTCGAGCCTTCGTCCAGCGGCCAGTCCCCCTGCTGCGCTAGACCGTTCCACATGACCAGGCGCATCACATGTGGATGATCCATCGCGAAGTCGAACAGTGCCGCCGCATAACCCGGAAGATCATCTGCAGAGAACTGGATGGTGCTGTAAATATCAGCCAGATGCCGTTCCAGCACAGCCCTGAAGAGCTGTTCCTTGTTTCCAAAGTAGCTGTAGATCAGTGCCTTGTTCGCTGGCGCGGCGGTGGCAATGCGGTCAATACGACCGCCCGCGATGCCGTGGGTCGCAAACTCTTCTGTCGCGGCCAGGAGGATGCGTTCGCGCGTCTGCTCCCCCTTTGTGAACTCAATCTTCTTCATGCCTTCAAAATCCCATTGACCATCGGAGAGAGTGGATATAACTAAAAAGTTAGTTTTTCAAGCCGGCCGCAAGAGAGGTGTGCCATGTTTCCATTGATACAAGCAGGATCTTCCAAAGCGAGAGCCTTGACCGGACTCGCACTGTCGGCGGGTTTCGCACTCTGTGTGCTGATGCCGGATATCGCCCTTGCCCAGAACGCGCATGCGCACGTTGTGCTTGATCCGAATTTCCGCACACCCGCGCCGCCCAACGATGCCTTCCCGCAGAATGCCGAACATGTTTTCTATGCGACCATAGGGATGGTGGCCATCGCGCTCATCATGGTTGTCGTGTCGATGATCGAAGGACTTCGCTTCAGGTCAACCGTTCCATTTGCAATCGTGATGGCGGGTGCCGCCTGCGTCTTTCCGGAAAGTGTAGACAATTACCTGGCCGGCTGCTTCTGGTCCCAGTCGCATGATCCAAACAAGCTCTTCTATTTTCTGATGGGGCGCGAGTTTGACTATTACACCATTGCGATGTGGTGGCCCTTCGGCGCACTGCTTGGGTATATCTTTTACGCCGCGCTCATGAGAAATGTGAAGACCGGTGCACTCTGGACCGCTTTCGCACTTTCCGGCCTCGCCGATATCATGTTCGAAGAGACACTGCTTCGCTATGGTGGCATTTATACCTATTTCGGGCATCAGCCGCTGGTTTTGCTCGGATATTTTCCTTGGTGGTGGCTTTTTGCCAATGTCGCGGCTTTGTACCTCAGCGTTGCGATCGCCTATCGTTTTCGTGAATGGTTCAATGGCTGGAAAAGCGTGCTCATCCTGGCCTTGATGCCGCTTTGCTACATCGGCGGCTTTGCCTTTTCCGGACTGCCGACGATCTATGCGATCCAGGGCAATTTCTCGCCGTTCGTGACTCAGGCAGCGGGTATCCTCACTTGCATCCTCGCCCTGATTCAGGTCGTCGGCATCCTTTACCTGATCCTCGGACGTAAGCCGCTTGCCTTCGCGGAGAGAGAGGCAATCAGCAATGGCAGTGCGCAGAATCGTCGCGCGCAGATCGGAGCGGCGGCCCCCCAATTCTGAGCCGCAAGATTTCAAATTGGGCGCCCTTCTAAGCTCGGTGAGGGCGCCCATTTCTCTGATTGCAAGGAGCACTCCATGCCGAACAAACCGCAGCCATCGATCACGCCTTTCAGGATCAATGTCGCTGACGAGGAGATTAGCGACCTTCATGCTCGTCTCGATCGCATCCGCTGGCCAGAGCGAGAGACGGTTTCCGACTGGTCGCAGGGCGTACCATTGGCCGAAATGCGCAAGCTTGCCGATTACTGGCGCCATTCCTACGACTGGCGCCGCTGCGAGGCTACGCTGAACCGGTACCCGCAATTCAAGACGACCTTGGACGGACTTGAGTTCCATTTTCTCCATATCCGCTCTTCGAATGAAAATGCACTTCCCTTGATCCTCACCCATGGCTGGCCGGGATCGATCATCGAGTTCTTGAAAGTCATAGGCCCGCTGAGCGAACCGCAGGATTTCGGTGGCGACGCCCGCGACGCCTTCCATCTGGTTGTTCCCTCCCTGCCGGGTTATGGATTCTCCGGCAAGCCGTCCGACAGCGGTTGGGGCCTCGCCAGGATAGCCGCGAGCTGGGACACGCTCATGAAGCGCCTGGGCTACCGCGAATATGTCGCACAGGGCGGCGATTGGGGCTCGGCGGTTACGCATAAGTTGGCAAGGCTGAAACCGGAGGGGCTGAAGGCGATCCATACCAACCTGCCGGTGGTGATGCCGCCGCCGCCTTACGAAAATCTCAATGCTGAAGAGACCGCGATGCTAGCCGCTATGGGGCATTACCAGCGCTGGGAAGCAGGCTATTCAACCCAGCAGATGTCCCGCCCGCAAACGCTGGGCTACGCTCTTGCCGACTCGCCTATTGGACAGGCAGCCTGGATATTCGAAAAGTTCAGGGCATGGGCCGATTGCGATGGCAATCCGCTCAACATCCTGAGCTATGATGAGTTGCTCGACAGCATCATGATGTATTGGCTCCCCAACTGCGGCGCCTCGTCGGCGCAGCTCTATTGGGAGAGTTTCGAGAACGCCTTCGTGGTTACGGAACCGGTTCCCGTGCCATGTGGCTACAGCGTGTTTCCGAGAGAAATCTATCAGGCACCGAGAAGCTGGGCTGAACGGTGCACGCCAGAGCTGATACACTGGAACGAGCTCGACAAGGGCGGTCATTTCGCGGCCTTCGAGCAGCCGGGACTTTTCGTCAATGAACTCAGAAATTGCTTCAGAAAGTTACGATAAGGCCGTCGAGAAGCTCCGCAGGCTGGGCTTCCGTTCACGCCGGACCATCGTAGCCAATAGCTGAAAATCAGTCTTTGGTCGCGACAAGCAGGATATTCTAAGCGATGGAAATGTTGAGCCGGCATCAACTTCGCCGCCGGTTCCACATCTCCTGCCACCCTTCCCTGCGTTAATTCTCAGAACGCGAGGCCGTTAGATGGGGTGGGGCGGCTACTCACCAAATTGGTTGTGACCCAACGGCCTGACCGATGGTGGCCACGGCTGGAATACGCACTCGCTTCAGATCCTGAAGCATGGTTATGGGGCAAGAGACGAAGAACAGAATCTATGCACCATAGGTAGCCCTGACGACTTCCAGGCCTCCAATCGAAAACGTACCGATCTTATGGTAGGGGATCAGGAACCATGATTTAAACGATTCGCTGATGCCGTGCCCGATGATGCTGATGGCTGAAGTAGCCATGGCGAGGCTTATGCGTGATCGAGCCAATCGCAACCTGGATGCGCTAGAGTCGCATTTCGCGGAAGGGCATCAATGGCTGGCCGGTGCTGATTTCAATGTCGCGGATTTCGTGATGAGGTTTCCGTAAACCACCGTGCGTGCCTTCATCCTGTTCGATCTGTAGCCCTATCCAAATCTCCGTGCCTATTTGCTACGCGTGGCAGGCCATCCTACTTTCGCAACCGCGATGTCCAAGGCTGCATCTGGCCGCGAACTCCTGCTGGATCGAGCGTCTTTCACTCGTTCGGTTGACGGACGTGACCGCAGTCGATGGCGCGACATGCACCTGTCAGGCTATCGTTATGTGACCCGACCGCTGCTCGTACCAGTACCCTAAAATCTCACGAACCCAGATTTGCGGTTGGATATCGGGGCGGCGTTATCTCGGAACTTGTCAGAGAGAGGGGACGATATCCGGAATTTCCGAGCCGGGCGCACGGGTGACGGCACGGGCCCTGCCGGAATGTCCAGCGGGGCGCAAGAAGCCGACATTGAGCCGGTTTGACAGGACTTCAATTCTGGCGTGTGCTGGCATCTAACTTCATCGTTTATCCGGCCGATCCGGCAATCATTATGCGTTATCTGGAAAGGCATACCCAATAAGAGGGCTTCTGTCTCTCCGCTTGAACTTATCGGCCTTCGGCTGGTCAGTCATTCGGTATTGTTCTGTTCGATATACTCGGCTTGTCCATTGTGATGAAGCACCCAACGGCCAAACCTCTTTTCGGCCAAATCGACGATCCAGACCGGCAGCAGGAGAGAGGCAAAGAGGGCTGCGGTGGTTTTGACCTCGAAGAGGCCTTTGAAAAGGGCGAGGGCCAAGGCGAAAAGGGCCACGGTCGCTGCCCCCAGTGCGACGGCTTTGACTATGCCAATATATCTTGGGATCAAGTGATGGCGGACGCGTTCCAGTTCATCCTTGGCCTGCCTCATCTCCTGCCGCAGCGCGAGGCGGTCAGCCATCAGCTTTTCTACCGAAGGGTTGACGGCCTTCATGGCAGCCAGAAGGCGTTCGTCGGCAATCGGCGGTAACTGGTTGTCGTTCATGTCAGGCGCTCAGGGCAAAAATCTTCTCACTCATGGCGGGGCTGATTTCGCCATGCTCCAGTAGGTATTGAAACAGCGCGCCACCGAGTTTGATAAGGGCGTCCTGTTCCACATCGTCGCCACCGCGGCTTAGGAAAGCCCAAGCGGTGGCGATTGAACGGGCATAGATGCTGTCCAGACTTTCGGTATCTGGCCGACCTTCGCCGGTCAAAAGCCAGTTTGCGCTGACGCCATAAACCTGGCTGAAGGCGAGGATCGCCGAGGCTGGAGGCTCGCGCCCCTTTTCATAATTGACCAAGGCGCCATGCGAAATGCCGATCGCTTCCGCGACATCGGTTTGCTTCAGCCCCTTTGCCTTGCGGATCTCCAGAAAACGCGCGCCGATGCTCATGCCGCACCGACGCACGAATCCGTCTTGACGAAACTCACAAACATGAGCTACTCCAATAATCGTGAGTTTCTGCCAAACTCCAATCACAAACTACTACAGAGGTGCTAGTCATGCAATTGCTGACACTGCCAAAACTGGCCGCGCGCAGCGGCTGGCCGGAGTCTCGCGTCCGTCGCATGGTTGCGCGGGGGTTGCTGTCCCATATTCGCGTCAACGGTCGGCTTCTTCTGCCGGAAACCGCCATTGAAGATTATGTGGCAAACCACTTCGTGGCCGCCGCAGGTCGGTCAACCCCGATGGGGCGACTCACCCTGGCCAGTCCGGCGCAAGACCCTGATCCTAGAAACTGACCAATGAGGAGCTCTTGGAATGGCTGTCCTCTCATCCATTCTCGATTCCGGGAGGCCGCCCAGCGAATGGGTTGAGTTGCTGTCCACCCGGGGCCTTGTCATTTCCGAACGAGCATTGCGCGAGAAGGCCAACCGCATCGGTGCCTTCCACCGGCTCGGGCGGAACATGATCATCACCGCCGATCAGATCGACCAAATTTTGGAATATCGCAAACCATGCCCCTCGAACCGTTCCGCAGAGGCCCCACGTGGTGGGCGCGCGGGCGCGTCGAATATCTCGGCGCCCCCATCACCGACTACTATCGATGCAGCACTGGAGCATCTGAAGAAGCAGGCGCGTGGGACTGGTGCCGTGCCGAGGAAGAGAGGCAAATACGCCGCCACGTCCTAGGCGAGGATGCCGAGGCGCAGCCGCCTGCCAAGTTCACATTCGCTGATGCTGTGCTTCTCTACAAGCCGAGCGAAGCGGATGCTGGGTATCTCGTCCCAATCATGACCAAGCTTGGCTCGATGGCTGTCGCAGACATTACGCCCAAGCTCGTGCGTGAACTGGGCGGGGAACTCTATCCAGAGGCATCGACAGACACGTGGGTGCGCCATGTCGTGACGCCCGTTCGCTCTGTCATCAACAATGCGCATGACCTTGGCCACTGCGCGCCGATCCGCATCAAGGGCTATTCCAAAGAGGAGCGAGTCGCGCAGGATCTAAAGCGCGGTCGGAAAAGCCGGGTCAAGAAGACGCCAGGAAGCTGGGAATGGCTGCTCAAATTCCGCCAGCACGCGCCGCGGAGTCATGCTGCTCTGGCCATGTTCATGTTCATGACGGGGGCGCGGATCAGCCAGTCCATTGCGATGCATCCCGACCGTCATTTGAGGCTGGATCAGAATTTGGTCTGCATCCCGGCGGCCAAAGGTCACGATGATCGCTGGATCACGGTTCCGCATGAGTTGGTGAGGGAACTGGCATCCCTGCCTCGACTTTATCCGCGCGGGTTCGAGCGCACACAGGACAATCTGCGGGTCTTCGGTTTCGCAGATCGATCAAGCCCTCGAAAGGGTTGGGCCAAGGCCTGCAAACTGGCTGGCATCGATCTGCTGCCATTTCACGCCGCCGGGCGCCATGGGTTCGGCCAGGAAATGAACGTGCGACAGGGCATCGACGAGAAGGCTGCGGGTGAATTCGGCGGTTGGTCCGACACCAGTCTGATGCGCAGAACTTATACCCATGCCGAGCAGACGGCCGAGAAAATTCACGAGGCGCAATTGCGTGGTCTGCGGGCTGCCGAGGAGCGAACCAAGCTGTCACTGTTCAGCGTTGGAGCCAGCCAAAGGAAGGAGAGGGCGTGATGGCCGTGTACGGGATTTGTACGGGCTCGGTACGAAACGGGGCGTTTGTTCCCGTTATTTTCCGCATCCAAATTTTTTCGACAGAATATGGTTTCCATAAAATCCCCTTATTTCAGAGGGTTTTATGGTGGGCGCGGCAGGGATTGAACCTGCGACCCCACCCGTGTGAAGGGTGTGCTCTACCGCTGAGCTACGCGCCCGCTGGCTTGGTGTCGGCTTCGTTTTGAAGCGTCTCCGTTGCCGGGAGCCGCGCCTCTAAAGGGGTTTGTTTGCGTTGACAAGTGGGTAATGCAATTTATTTCACGCACCCATGACTGACACCGAAAACACCTCCGCCGAATCGGGCGCCGCCATCGGCGATACCCCGCCCGATCGCCTGGCCATCAACCCCAAGAGCCCGTTTTTCGACGCGGACAAGCTGCAGCGCGGCATCGGCATCCGCTTCAAGGGCGTGGTGCGCAACAATGTCGAGGAATATTGCATTTCCGAAGGCTGGGTGCGCGTTCAGGCCGGCAAGAGCTTTGATCGCAAGGGGCAGCCGCTGACCATCAAGCTGAACGGCCCGGTTGAGGCGTGGTACGAGGATCTGGGCGATAATCCGCCCATCGCCGCCGTCTGAGGCTGACACGAAAAAGGTCCGGGCGCGAACCCGGACCTTTCCCATCGACTGCTACTTCGAATTTTCGCGGGTTTCAGCGGCGCGAATAGGCCGCGATGATCGCCCCGATGGGGTCGCCCAGATAATGGCTCAGCGCAGAGCCGTGATTGGCCCCGGCATAGGGCCGGCTCTCGCCCAGCGGCGCGGCAGGCGTGTTATAGATAAAGCCCGAGACCGGCCAATGCGTCGTGCCCAGCCCGCCCAGCGGCTGATACCACACGCGCACTTCGCTCCAGTCATTGCGCGCCGACACGTCCATGGCCAACACATTGTCCTCGATCTGGCCGCGCTCGCCGCCCAAGGGGCTCCAGTTGGCATGGCGCACCAACACCCGGCGCGAATCGAGGATCCGGCTGACCGTGGCCACATGGCCCAGCACCATCGGCCCATAGGGCTTGAACGCCATCACCGCGCCCACGCGGGGGGAAAAGCCACGTTGGTAACGCCCGGCGGCCTGATCCCACCATGTATGCGCGTCGCCGCGCAACTGAATGCCCGATACGCTGCGCGCATAGGGCACGCATTGCAGGAAAGTGCTGCTGGGGGCGGCCATGACCTGCTGACTGCGCGGGACGATTCGCCCATTCTGATTCGCCAGATCGACAAAGGCGACCGAAAAGCGCGTTGAGGCAAAGCGATTGGCGGCCGGTCGACCCGAAGATTCCGTCCGCCCGGCCGCATGGGCGGGCAAGGCCGCCATAAACGAGGCCCCCATCAGCGCTATGGCGAGAGCCTTTGCCATGGTCATGCCCGGCGTCTTGCTGAAAGGGATTCGCGTCATGCAAAGAAACTACGTCGCCACAAGTTATGGCACTGTCGCAAGGTTTGGTTACCTGCGGCGTAATCTTTCGGCTGATTACTACCTATGACACCGACAGGCCGCGATGGGCGGCAAAAGCGCGCCATTTCGGGGCGAGGGCGCCGGGGACGCGCCGTTTTGCTTGCCAAAAGCGCGTTCTTGTGAGCAGGGCTAATGCCATGTCCCGTCAGATTATCATTATTGGCCGACCCAATGTCGGCAAATCAACCCTGTTCAACCGCCTCGTGGGAAAGAAGCTCGCGCTGGTGGATGACCAGCCGGGCGTGACTCGCGACCGCCGCTTTGGCGAGGCGAGTCTGCTGGGGCTGGATTTCACCATTGTCGACACCGCCGGGTGGGAGGACGACGATCCCTCCAGCCTGCCGGGCCGTATGCGCGCCCAGACCGAGGCCAGCCTTGAGGGCGCGGATATCGCGCTTTTCGTGGTCGATGCGCGCGCGGGCATCACCCCGCTGGACGAAGAAATCGCCCGCTGGCTGCGTGAACAGACTGTTCCGGTTATCCTTTGCGCCAACAAGGCCGAAGGGCGCGCGGGCGATGGCGGCCTGTATGAGGCTTTCAGCCTTGGCATGGGCGATCCCGTTCCGATCAGCGCCGAGCATGGCGAAGGCATGGGCGACCTGTTCGAGGCGCTGCTGCCTTTCTTTGAGGGCGACGAGGAAGAGGAAGAGTTCGAGCCCTTCGATCCCGACGATGAGGATGCGCTCAACGCCGCCCCTCTGAAGCTGGCGATTGTGGGCCGCCCCAATGCGGGCAAATCCACGCTGATCAACGCCCTGCTGGGCGAGGATCGCCTGCTGACCGGGCCGGAGGCGGGGATTACCCGCGATTCGATCGCCATCGACTGGGTATGGATGGACCCGGAAACGCATCTGGAGCGCCCGGTCCGTCTGATCGACACCGCCGGTATGCGCAAAAAGGCGCTGGTGGTTGAAAAGCTGGAGCGCATGTCGGTGGCCGACGCGCGCCGCGCGATCGACTTTGCCGAGGTGGTCGTGCTGCTGCTCGACGCGACTCGCGGGTTGGAGCATCAGGACCTGAAAATCGCCAGCATGGTGCTGGAAGAAGGTCGCGCCCTGATGATCGCCATCAACAAATGGGACGTGGCCGAGGACGCCTCGGGCCTGTTCAACGGCATCAAGGCGGCGCTGGACGATGGTCTGGCGCAGGTGCGAGGTCTGCCGCTGATGAGCGTTTCGGCGCGCACCGGCAAGGGGCTGAACCAGATGATCGCCGCGGCCTTCAAGCTGCGCGCCTCGTGGAGCAAGCGCGTGCCGACCGCCGCGCTCAACCGCTGGTTCGACGATGCGCTGGCCGCCAATCCGCCGCCGGCGCCCGGCGGCAAGCGGATCAAGCTGCGCTATATCACCCAGGCCAAGACCCGTCCGCCCGGTTTCGTGCTGTTCGGTACGCGACTGGATGATCTGCCGATGTCGTATCAGCGCTATCTGATCAACGGCATCCGGCGCGAATTGGGCTTTGACGCGGTGCCGGTGCGTTTGACATTGCGCACGCCGAAGAATCCCTTCGCGACGAAGAAGTAACAAAAAAGGGCTGCTCCCGATGGGGCAGCCCTTTTTAGATGGTCTGAGATCGAAAGATCAGCGGCCGCGCTGCCCTTTGGGCGTGGCCATGGCCAGAGCCTTGCCCTGCGAATTGCCCGAACCCTTGCTCTGTGCAGGCTGTGCCGGGGTGTTCCGGGGCAGGTTGCCGGAATGGGCAAAGCAGGCGCCGCCGCTCTTGCGGATCGAGGCGCATTTGTTCGTCGCGGCATTGGCGTTGAACCCGCGCACCGACACGCGCCAGAACTGGCGGTCCTCGACCATGGCCTTGGTCACTTCGACATCGGCGGCGGCAAAGGCCTTTTCGCGGCTCAAAAAGGCCTTCTTGGCGCGCAGGGCATTCTTTTCCGACAGGAAGGCACCCAGTTGCACGACATGCGTGCCCGAGGCGCTGCGTGCTTCGCCATTGGCAATATCAACCGGAGCGGCGCTCTTGCCCTTCGCCTTGGCGCGCGCTGTGTGCAGCGCCACGGCGACCGGGCGCGCCGCCGAGGCGGGCACGGCAATGGCGTGGAACACCGGCGCGGGCGGGGTAAAGGTTTCGGCCTGCGCGACAGGCTGGCTTGGGGCCAGAGCGGGCAATTCGGTGGCGGGTGCCGATTCGCTGGTCGCAGTCGCGGTGACCGGGGCCGGGCTGACAGGAGCCGGGTCGGCCGGAGCCGCGCTGGCGAGGGCCACCTCTGCCGGAGCCGGATTGATCGGGGCCTCAACCGGAGCGGCGGCGGCCACGGTGGGCGCGGCCATCGGCGCGGGTTCGGCCGAGGCCATCTGCACCGGGGCCTCGGTCTTGTTCAGCGCCAGTTGCATCGGCTGGCCCGCATCGGGCGCCAGATCGACGCCCAGCAGGCTGGCCACACGCTGGCGGGCTGCCTCGGGGCGGGCGGCAGCGGCCCATTCGGTCATGCGCGCGTCCACCTTGTCGGCGGGCAGGTCCATGGCCACAATCGTGCGCGACTCGGCCCAGCGGCCAGCCAGCGCATAGGCATAGGCCAGATTCGCGCGCAGCTTGTCGCTCTTGTCGCCCGCGCGCAGCGCATCGGCCAGCAGCACGCTGCCCTTGTCGCCTTCGCCCGCCAGCGCCAGCGCAAGGCCAAGGTCGGCCACCGGAATCACATTGTTGCCGCTTTCCAGCGTGGCCAGCGCGGCGTCATTCTGCCCGCTGCCGATCTGGGCCAGCGCCAGGGCCAGCAGCGTGCGGCCCGACGTGTCGCCCAGCGTTACGGCATCGGACAGCGCCGTGGTGGCCGATTGAAAACGCCCGTTTTTCAAATAGGCGCGGCCCAGCGTCGCGCGCAGCGAAGCCTCACGCGGGCTTTGCGCCACCGATGCCTCGGCCAGCGAAACGCCCCGCTCGCCATCGCCCTTGGCCAGAGCCGTCTCGACCGCCTTGGGCTTGGGTTTGGTGCGGGCCATCGCGGGCTGGGCCGTCGCGGTGGCCATCAGCGCCAGAGTCAGGGATAACGGCAAGGCGGCGTTAAGCGAAAAAGAACGGCGCGCGATCATGGTCGGCTCCTGCAACGGTTTACGGGCGCGCAAGGCAGAGCAGCCGGCATGCGCATCCCGACCAGATGGTGGGATTTCTGGGAAAAACTTCGCAGATCGTTCCTAAATTTAAGTTAACGGAGCGGTAGTAACCCGCGTAGTAAACACGGACATGGCCAGGGAGCTGAAGGGCTGTCTGGGCCTTGCTGTTTGGGCAAATGGGTTTCGGGACAAGTATTGGCGGCGCGCTTTGCGCCGCAAGGGGATCGGACGATGGGTTTCTCTTTGATGCGCAAGGGTTTGGTCGTTGCAGGCTTGCTGGGCGCGGCGGCTTCGGCGCCTGCGCTGGCCGATGTGAAGGCCGGGGCCGATGCCTGGGGGCGGGGCGATTTTCCCGCCGCCGTGCGCGAATGGCAGCCCCTGGCCGACAAAGGCGACCCCGATGCCCAGTTCAACATGGCCCAGGCCTATAAATTGGGGCGCGGCGTGCCGCAGGATCTGACCCGCGCCGAGATGCTTTATGCAAAGGCCGCCGCGCAAGGCCACCTGCAGGCGGGCGACAATTACGGCCTTCTGCTGTTTCAGCGCGGCCAACATGCCGCCGCCTTGCCCTATATCCGCGCAGCATCAGACCGGGGGGATCCGCGCTCGCAATATCTGCTCGGGCTGGCCTATTTCAATGCCGATGGGGTTAACAAGGACTGGGTGCGCGCCTATGCTCTTGAAAGCCTTGCCGCGCAGCCCACTTCGGGCGCGCCGGGCCTGCCGCAGGCCAAGGCGGCGCTGAGCGAAATGGACAAGTATATTGCCATCGAGGATCGCCAGCGCGCGATCTCGCTGGCCACGGAACTGGCCGCACAGGTCGAGGCGAATCGCCAGCGCCAGTTGGCGGCGGTCGATCTGGGCACGCCCAACCCGCCTGTGGTGACCACGTCCACGGCTACGCCGGTGCGCGCGGTGCCGACCGGCATGGCGGGCAATATGCGGCCCGCGCAGGGTGTGATTCGCGAGCCTGCCCCCGCGCCGGTCATGCCGCGCGAACCGGCGCCGCGCCCGGTGCTGGCCACGGCGGCTCCGGTCGGCTTGCCGCCTGCGCCGGCGCCGCGTGTCGCCGCGCCGCGTCCGGCCCCGATGGCGGTGGCCGTGGCGGAGCCCGCGCCCAAGGCCACGCCCATGCCCGCGCCCAAACCGACCCCCGCGCCCAAACCGGCCCTTGCACCCAAGCCCGCGCCCCATGCCGTGCCGGTGGGCGGGCCGTGGAAATTGCAGCTTGGCGCCTTTGGCGTGGCGGGCAATGCTGATGCGCTGTGGGCGCGGGTGAAATCCATGCCCGAAATCGCCGGGCATCCGCGCGCCAATGTGCCGGTTGGCAAGGTCATGCGCCTGCTGGCCACGGGATATAGCGAGGAAAACGCGCAAAGTGCCTGTCGCAAGCTGACGGGGGCGGGTCTGTCCTGTATGGCGGTCAAGGATTGACGGCGTTCGGGGACTGACGATTTTGACGATGGAGGGGCGCGAGCGGATCATTTCGCTCGATCTGGTGCGCGGGTTTGCGGTGCTGGGCATTGTGGCGGTCAATGTGGCGGGCTTTGCCGGGCCGCGTCTGGCCACTTTGACGCCCGCCCATCTGATCGCGCAGGGCGGCGGCTTTGCCTATGCGCCCGCCGCGCCGCTGGACGAGGCGGTGTTTGCCGCGATCCTTGTTCTGTTTGAAGGCAAGATGCGCGCGCTTTTCACCATGCTGTTCGGCGCCTCGATGCTGCTCTTTATCGAGCGGGCCGAGGCGGCGGGGCGCAACGGTTTGGCGCTTCAGGCGCGGCGGCTGGGCTGGCTGGCGCTGTTTGGCTATCTGCATTACGTGCTGCTGTGGTGGGGTGATATTCTGTTCCTCTATGCCGCCTGCGGCTTTGTCGCGCTGGGGCTTTGCGTGTTTTCCAATCGGGCGCTGGTGATTGGCGCTCTCGCCGGATATCTGCTCTGGGCGGTGATGGGAGGCTTGGGCGGCCTGCCGCTGGTGCTGGCCGAGGAGCATATGCGCCTTGGCATGGCCGGCGCGGATGAGGCGGCCCAATTGAAATCCGCGCTGGTCGACAGCATGGCGATGATGCGCGGTGATGTGGCGCAGGCGCATCTGGGCTTTATGGCCATGGCGCATGACAAGCTGGTCCATGCGCCGGGCTGGCCCTTTGTCATGATCTTTGCCAGTTTTGGCGAGACTTTGCCGCTGATGCTGATCGGCATGGTGCTCTATCGCATCGGTTTTGCCCAAGGGCTGGCCTCGCGGCGGGTGCTGTGGGGTGTGGCGGCGCTGGGGGTGGGGTTAGGGCTGCCGATGGCGCTGGGCATGGCGTGGTGGGCTTGGGCGCGCCATTTCCCTCCGGTGGCGATGGGCGAGTTGATGGCCAATTGGGCCGCGCCGCAACATCTGTTGCTGGCGCTGGCCTATTATGCGCTGATGCTGCTGGCTGCGCCCTGTCTGCTGCGGAGCTGGCTGGGAGAGCGGCTGGTGGCGGCGGGGCGGATGGCCTTTTCCAATTATATCCTGACCAGCGTGGCGCTCTCGGTGCTGTTCTATCGCGCGGGCCTGTTCGGGCGGATGGGCGATGCGGCGCAGATGTTGGTGGTGCTGGCCGTGTGGATCGCCATGCTGGGCTGGAGCAAGCCCTGGCTGGCCCGTTTCCGTCAGGGGCCGCTCGAATGGCTGTGGCGCTCGCTGGTGGAGCGCCAAGCTCTGCCTTTCAAAAGAACAGCGCCGGGAGTGTGATGCTCCCGGCGCCGTGATGCTTAATTGTCGTCACCGCCCATCGGGGGCATGCCCGGAGGCGGGCCATCGCCCATGCCGCCGCCGCCCTGGCCGCCGCCCATACCGCCACCGCCGCGCCGTCCGCCGCCCATCGGGGGCATCATGCCGCGTCCGCCGCGCATCGCGTTGATCTCTTCGCGGCTGAGGAACAGATCCTTGTTGGTGTCGGCCTTGTCGAAACGGGCGCGTTCATAGGCCTGCAATTCGGCAAGGCTGATCCCGGCGTCATAGTCGACATTGGCCTTGGCAATTGCCACCGGCCCCAGCGGTTCGACCGCCAGACGCAGCGCCATGTCGCGCTCGCCTTCGCCCAGATCGGGGAAGATCGCATCGGGCACGATTTCGGCAAATTCGCCGCCATCCTCGGCCATTTCCGCGCTGCTCTTGCGGCTTTCCCAGGCGATGAACTCGGCCTCGTCGATGCGCCCGTCATGGTTGGCGTCCACATCGACAAAGCGCTTGTGGATCAGCGCATTGCGCCGCGCGGTGATCACGCTTTCAAACTCGGCCAGCGTGACCATGCCGTCCTTGTTGGCGTCGGCCGCGCGGAACATGGATTCCACCGCCGCCTCGTATCTTTTCAGCGGGATGGGCTTCATGTCCCGTGGCGCGCCGCCGCGCGGAGATCCGCCATCGGGCGGGCCGCCCATGTCGCCGCCGCCATGACGGCCACCCATGCCGCCACCGCCGCCCATACCACCCATGCCTCCGCCGCCCATGCCGCCCATTCCCCCCATGCCGCCCATCTGGGCCATGGCAGGGGCCGCCGACATCATCGGCACGGCCAGCAGCAAGGCTGTCAAAACTGTCAATCTGTTGCGCATATTACATCCCGGACCCATGCGAAGCCCTCCCCATAGCTGACCTGCCTGCGCAAAGCTTGCGCGCAGATGAACGGCGACGCTTTTTGCCTCCCGCGCCATTTTGCTCTAGCGCGGAGCCTATGCATATTCGCGCCCATGCCATTCTGTGTTCGGCCCGCCCGCATGGCGAGGTGGGGGTGATCGCGCGCCTGATGACCGCCGATCATGGGATGGTGGCTGCCTATGTCGCGGGGGGGCGGGGGCGGGACCTGCGCCCGGTGCTGATCCCCGGCAATGGGCTGGCGGTGGACATGCGGGCCCGCATTCCCAGCCAGATGCCTGCGGCCAAGGTTGAATTGACGGTCAGCCGCGCGCCTTTTCTGGTTGAACCTTTGCCCGCTGCCGCAATCGGCTGGGTCACGGCGCTTGTCGCCGCTTCCCTCCCCGAGAGGCAGGCCTATCCGGCGCTTTATGATGCATTGGGGGCGCTGCTCGATGCGGTGTGCCATGCGCCATCGGCGCGGGGCTGGGCGCCGGCCTTGCTGGCCTATGAGGCGCTCTTGCTGCGCGAACTGGGCTATGGCGAACGTTTCGGCGCCGGGGCCGACGGTCAGCGGATGCTGGAAGGCGGCGCGTGGGATGCGGTTCTGGCCCGTTTCGATGCGCTTGGCCTTGCCCTTTCGCGCTATCTGCTTGCCGATCGGCGCGGCGATGTTATGGGAGCGCGCGAAATATTGCGCCAACGTCTGGGGCGCATGGCAGCTTGAAAGAGGTAGAGCCATGAAGATTGCGGTTTTCGCCGGTGACGGCATCGGCCCCGAAGTGACGGCACAGGCCGTCCGCGTGCTGGACAAGCTGGCGATTGCCGGGCTTGAAATGGTCGAAGGCGATGTGGGCGGCGCGGCTTATTACAAGCATGGCCATCCTCTGCCCGAGGCGACCAAGGAAATCGCGCGCGGCGTTGACGGTATCCTGTTTGGCGCGGTGGGCGATTTTTCCTGCGACCATCTGGAGCGCGCGCTGCGTCCGGAACAGGCCATTCTGGGCCTGCGCAAGGAACTCTCGCTGTTCGCCAACCTGCGTCCGGCAACGCTCTTCCCCGGCCTCGAAGGCTTTTCGGCGCTGCGCCCTGAAGTCGCCAGCCAGATCGACCTGCTGATCGTGCGCGAGCTGAACGGCGATGTGTATTTCGGCGAAAAGGGTATGCGCACGCTGGAAGACGGCCGTCGTCAGGGCTGGGACATGATGTCCTATGCCGAGGACGAAGTGCGCCGCATCGCGCATGCCGGTTTCAAGGCCGCGCAGGGCCGCAAGGGCAAGCTGTGCAGCGTGGACAAGGCCAATGTGCTCGAGACCAGCCAGCTCTGGCGCGATGTGGTGATCGAGGTTTCGGCGGAATATCCCGATGTGGAACTTAGCCACATGTATGTCGACAATGCCGCGATGCAGCTCGTCAAGTCGCCCGGCCAGTTCGATGTGATCGTCACAGGCAATCTGTTTGGCGATATCCTGTCGGATCAGGCCAGCATGTGCGTCGGCTCGATCGGCCTCCTGGCCTCGGCCTCGCTGGGCACGCGCCAGACCGAATATGGCACCGTGGGCCTGTATGAACCCATCCACGGCAGCGCCCCCGACATCGCGGGCCAAAACAAGGCCAACCCGATGGCCACGATCCTGTCGGCCGCCATGCTGCTGCGCCATTCGCTGGGCCTTGAGGCGCAGGCCGTGCGGATCGAGGCGGCTGTGGCCAAGACGCTGGCCGACGGCATTCGCGGCGGCGATCTGGGCGGCGATGCCTCGACCAGCGCGATCGGTGATGCGGTGCTGGAACGCCTGTAATCCGCGCTTTTGCGCCCCTGCCATGATTTGAACAAGGTTGGGGCGCAAGAGACGCGCGTTTTCCGGGGGGCGATGAACGCGGTCATATGCGGCAGAATGGGGTCAGAATGGGGCTCTTCCCCATCTTTCGGCTTTTTTAGCATCAGGAATTATGGTTCAGACTCTGCAACTTGCCATCGTAATGCCCACGCTGAATGAGAGGGGCAACCTGCGCCCGCTCGTGGCGCGGCTCGATGCCGCTTTGGCGGGCATCGCGTGGGAGGCGATCTTCGTTGACGACAACAGCCGCGACGGCACTGCCGATGAGGCACGCGCCATCGCTTTGGAAGACCCCCGTATCCGCTGCATCCAGCGCATCGGGCGGCGCGGTCTGGCCAGCGCCGCCATCGAGGGCATGTGCGCCACTGCCGCCCCCATCGTCGCGGTGATGGACGCCGACCATCAGCATGATCCCAAGCTGCTGCCCGGCATGTTGGCGGCCATTGAATCGGGCGAATATGATCTGGCCTATGCCAGCCGCTTTGCCGAAGGCGCCAGCACCGAGGCATGGGGTCGCCCTGATCGTGTCAAGGCCAGCGGCTTTGCCAATGCCATCGCGCGCAAGGTGACGGGCGTGGATCTGTCCGATCCGATGAGCGGCTTTTTCATGCTGCCCACGGCCACGCTGCGCTGTGATGCGCATCGCCTTTCGGGCGTGGGTTTCAAGATCCTGCTCGATATTCTTGCCACGGTTGACGCGCCGATGCGGGTCAAGGAATTTCCCCTCGATTTCGCCGCCCGCGCGGATGGCGAAAGCAAGCTGGATCGGACGGTTGTGTTTGAATTCCTGATCGGTCTTTACGACAAGTGGCTGGGCCGCATCATTCCCACCCGTTTCGCGCTGTTCGGCACGGTGGGGGCGCTGGGCGTGCTGGTGCAATTTGCCATGCTGTGGCTGGTGCTCAGCGTGTTTCTGGGCCAGCGCTTCGTCTATGGCCATTGGTCGAGCGACGAGACGACCTTCAACATCGCCAACACGATTGCCGCGCTGGTGGCCATGACGTTCAACTTCGTGCTGAACAATGAGCTGACCTATGCCGACAAGCGTTTGCGCGGGGTCTGGCCTTTGTGCAAGGGCTGGGCGCAATTCGCGCTGACCTGTTCGCTGGGCCTGCTGACCAACATCGGCGCGACGGCGGCCTTGAAGCGGATGCATATCCACGATGTGATCGCGGTGCTGGTCGGCATCGTGCTGGCCTCGGTGTGGAACTTTGCGCTGTCGAGCAAGTTCGTCTGGGGCAAATACGGGAATTGATCAGAGGCACTCTTTCCCGGCCCTGTCACTCAATCGAGTAAACTCTTGGGTGGCAGGGCCGGGGGAGAGGGCCGGTGCCGCATGAAATGCGTCTCTTTCGGCGCCTTTTCAAGCTCAGCGCCAGCTGGCCAGCCACATCCAGTCCTCGAAACTGGCCACGCCCTTATGCAGCGCGGCGGCCGAGAGGATCGGAAAGAACCACGCGAACACGCCCACCGACAGCAAGAGGATGCCAAAAGCCTCATGCCTCCAGCGTCGCCCGCGCGCGGCCCACAATTCATCCACCGCCAGCCCCAGCGCCGCCATCAGAAACGTGCCGGGCAGCAGATAGTGGTAATAGAACTGCACCGGCTTGTTGCCCACGATCCACAGGCCCAGTGAGGCGGCATAAAGCGCCACCAGCACCAGCGGCAACCATGCCCGGCGGGCCAATCCGCACCATCCCGCCCAGACCAGCGCGATCAGCCCCGCGATCATTGTGAAGGGATTGCCGATCAGCATCACCCCGCGCTGCGCCCCGTCGGTGACTTCATAAAGATACCAGATCGCGCGCCAGTTGATGATCCACTGGGTCCACACGCTCTGATAGGGATGGTGCTTGGTCACGCTGCTTTGCAGGTCGATCATGTGGCGATGCCAACCGATCGGATCGAGAGGGGGCACCGCATCGCGCGCGGTGAAAAAGCCCGGCAGATAGGTCAGCCAATAGGCCCCCAGCGGCAGGGCGATCAGACACAGGCTCAGCTCGACCATCGAGAGCGCGGGCAGGATCGGCCGCGCCCCGGTGGCCAAGGCCCGCAGCCGCGCGCCCAGCACCATAGCCACAACCACCGCCCAGACCGGCAGCACGCTCCATTTCGCGCCCAGCGACAGGCCCAGCACGAGCCCGCCCGCCACCATCCGCCATCGCGATCCATCGGCCCGGTTCATCGCCCCGGCGATCAGCCAGAGCGCCACCATCGCCAGCCCAGCCATCACCATGTCGAGCATGGCAATCCGGCTTTGCACATACCACGCGAAATCGGTGGCCAGCAGCACCATCGCGGCGACCGAGGCCATGGCCCTCCCGCTGGCCCGCCACATGGCGCGGCCAAAGGCCCACAGGCCGATCACCCCCATCAGCGCACTGGGCATCCGCCAGCCCAGTGGATTGTCGCCAAAGATGCGGATCGAGGCGGCGATCATCGCCTTGGCAAACAGCGGGTGTTCCGGATTGGCCGGATTGCCCGCGATCATCGCGCGCGCGGCGGGCACGTAATGGATCTCGTCGAAATAGAGATGCGACGGGATCGTCAGGCGCAGCGCCACCAGCCCGGCAAACAGCAGCGTGACAAGGATCTGGAATGCCCACGGGTCGGACTGTGGCTTGGCAAACATTTGAACAGGCTAGATCCGGGGCGGGATCTGCGCAACAGCGCTTGCGCCGGATGCCCTTGCTCTTGCGCCGTGCCGGTTATAGAGCAAGGCCCCATGAAAAGGGATACTGGACAGGATCGTAAGATCACCCGCAACTGGCGCAGCGCGACGCAGGCCGTGCGCGGCGGCACATGGCGCAGCGAACAGGGCGAAACCTCCGAGGCCATCTATATGACCTCGGGCTTTGCCTATGACAGCGCCGAAACCGTGGCCGACCGCTTTGCGGGCAAATTGCCCGGCATGACCTATTCGCGCACCGCCAACCCCAGCGTGCAGATGCTGGAGGAGCGCATTGCCCTGATGGAAGGGGCCGAGGCATGCCGGTGTCAGGCCAGCGGCATGGGCGCGATGTCCAGCGTTCTGCTGTGCCAATTGTCGGCGGGCGACCATATGGTGATCGCCAAGGCCGCCTTTGGCCCGACGCGCTGGGTGACGGACAATCTGTTGCCCCGCTTCGGCATCGAGGTGACGGCGGTTGACGGGCGCGACCTCAATCAGTGGCAGGACGCGATCCGCGACAATACCAAGCTGTTCTTCTTTGAAACCCCGGCCAATCCGACGATGGATCTGGTCGATATTGCCGAGGTTTCCAAGATCGCCCATGCGCGCGGCATTCGCGTGGTGGTGGACAATGCCTTTGCCAGCGTCGCCTTGCAGCGCCCGCTGGATCATGGCGCCGATGTGGTGGCCTATGCCGCCACCAAGCTGATGGACGGTTCGGGCCGGACGCTGGCGGGCGCGGTGGCGGGCGATGCCAATTTCATCAATACCATCCTGCACCCCTATACGCGCAACACGGGCAATGTGCTGTCGCCCTTCAATGCATGGGTGGTGCTGAAAGGTCTGGAAACGCTCGAACTGCGCGCGAAGGCGCAGAGTGATGCGGCGCTGGACCTCGGCCGCTGGCTGGAAGCGCGTCTGCCGCGCGTGCTGCACCCCGGGCTGGAAAGCCACCCGCAGCACTATCTGGTGAAAAAGCAGATGTATGGCGCGGGTTCGATCTTCTCCTTTGAGGTCGATGGCGGGCGCGAGGCGGCGATGAAGCTGCTCAACGCGCTGCAATTGATCGACATTTCGAACAATATCGGCGACACCAAGTCGCTGATGACCCATCCGGCCAGCACGACCCATTCCTCGATCTCGCCCGAAACGCGGCAGGCGATGGGCGTGACCGAGGGCATGATCCGTATCAGCGTCGGGCTTGAGGATCTGGAAGACCTCAAGGAAGATCTCGACGGGGCATTGAAGGCGATTGGGCTTTAAGGGCCTTCAAGCCTCGACCCTGAGTTCCCGCCCGGAATCGCGAAGGGCGCTGGCCAGCACGCGGGTGGTGGCCAGCAGACCCTCGATGGCGGGGGCCTGAGTCAGATCCTGCAAATGCTGCCCAGCCTGTGCGGGGTCATGATCGGCGCAGGTCATCGCGCGCAGCAGCGCATTTTCCGCCGTCGTCATGCGCGAGGCGCAGCAGGGCGCGATCTGGATCGGTTTGCGGGTGGTCTGCGAAACCTCCATCAACAGCGCGCGCATCAGCACCAGCGGCTTGCGGAAATGCAGCCCGAAATGTTCAAACATCAACAGCGACGCGCTGGCATCATAGAGGCCGTGGATCGCCATCCGGCGCAGCGCGACCAGAAGTGCGCGCGGCGGGCCTTCGAGTGGGGCGGTATGGGGCAGGATCCGGGCCAGATGCGGTTCGTTCATGGGGACACTCCTTGGTGTGGAGCTTCATTTAACGCTATTGCGAGTGAATATCAATAAAAGACCTGCATTTTTTGCGGCAAACCGTTGGTCCAATAACCCCAAAATGCCCCTAAAGGCCCGTTGCGAAGCGCCAAAAGCGGCGCTAACCTGCATCCATGTCTGACCGATCCTTCATCAAGGAACTGTTCCAGCACGCCGCCACCACCCATGGCGTCACCGTGCGGGTGGCTGTCAACTTCCTGCCCGAACAATCGCGGATCGAGGCGGGCAAGTGGTTCTGGGTCTACCATATACGGATCGAGAACGACTCGGATCGCACCCTGCAACTGGTCACGCGCCACTGGCGGATCACCGATGGACGCGGTGCGGTCAATCTGGTCGAGGGCGAAGGCGTCGTGGGCGAGACCCCCGTGCTGTCTCCGGGCCAAAGTCATGATTACGTCTCGGGCTGCCCGCTGGCCACGCCGCAGGGCAGCATGGAGGGCTATTATACCTTCCGCGAGATTCACCCTGATGGATCGCAGGGCGATTCGGTGCTGGTGCCGATCCCGCATTTCCCGCTGGCCGCTCCCGCCACGGCGGGATGAAGGCTTGACGCAGTGGGCGGCGGCGCGCAACAACCCGCGCCATGAAGCGTACCCATCTTCCTCTCAATGCCTTGCGCGTGTTTGACGCGGCGGCGCGTCACCTGTCCTTTACCCGCGCCGCCGACGAACTGGCCGTGACCCCGGCGGCCGTCGGGCAACAGATCCGCGCGCTTGAGGATCTGCTGGGCGTGGTGCTGTTTCGCCGCACGACCAAGGGGCTGGAACTGACCGACGAGGCGCAGGCGGGGCTGGAGCCTTTGCGCGCCGGTTTCCTGCAATTTGAGGATGCGGTGCAGGCGATGCAGGCGGGGCAATCCTCGCATGTTTACACGATTGCCGCCCCGCGCGACATTTTCGCGGCATGGCTGGCGCCGCGTCTGGCCGCGTTCCGTGCGGCCAATCCCGACATTCGCGTCGTGCTGGTCGATGGCGATGCCACCGATTTTACCGAGGCCAACCTCGACCTTGCCATGCGCCTGTCCGAAGGGCCGGGCGATCTGGAAGGTGTGGCGATTGGCGAGGCGCAGCAGGCGGTTGTGGGCGAGGGCGAGTGGATCGCATGGCCCAGCGACCCCAATCCGGCGGGCGAGGGGATCGAGGCGGGCCTGCATGTGGGCGATGCGGGGCAGGCGATTGCGGCGGCCGCTGCCGGGCTTGGTCGCGCGCGTGTGCCTTTGCTCCTGGCGCAGGGCTGGCGCGATCTGGGTCGCATCCCCGGCTTTGGCGAACCGGAACCCGCACGCAAAGCCTATTGGCTGGTAGCCCCCCTGCCGCAATGGCGCCAGAAAAAGGTCAAGGCGCTGGTCGCGCACTTGACGGCCTGAACGGGCCGGGGCCGGTGTATGCGAAAAACCCGGCCCCGGCGCCGGGCTTTATTCCATGAACCATCCGTGGCTGGCGATCAGCGATTGCCCGGTCAGCGCATTGCTGGGGAAGGCGGCGAAGAACAGCGCGACCTCGGCAATGTCCTCGACGGTGGTGAATTCGCCGTCCACCGTGTCGCCCAGCATGACCTTCTTGACCACTTCCTCCTCGGAAATGCCCAATTCCTTGGCCTGTTCGGGGATCTGCTTTTCCACCAGCGGCGTTTTGACAAAGCCGGGGCAGATCACATTGGCGCGAATGCCCTTTTTGCCGCCCTCGCGCGCAATCGTGCGGGCCAGACCCAGCAGCCCGTGCTTGGCGGTGACATAGGCGGATTTGAGCGGGCTGGCGGTCTTGGAATGGACCGAACCCATCATGAGAATCGCGCCTGAACCTTGTGCCTGCATATGCGGCAAGACTGCCTTGCTGGTCAGAAATGCGCCGTCGAGATGGATCGCCAGCATCTTCTTCCAGTCGGCATAGGCGAAATTTTCCACCGGATTGACGATCTGGATGCCCGCGTTCGAGACCAGCACATCCACCGTGCCCCATTTGGCCACCACTTCGGCCACCCCGGCATTGACCTGCTCCTCGCTGGTCACGTCCATGGCGATGCCGATGGCCTGACCCGGTCCTGCGGCGTTCAGTTGGGCGGCTGCGGCTTGCGCCGCGTCCAGATTGAGATCGGCCAGCGCCACCAGCGCCCCTTCGGCCACATAACGCCGCGCAATGCCAAGCCCAATGCCGCTGGCGGCGCCCGTGACGATGCAAACCTTCTTGTCGAGTTTCATGGCCGGTCTACTCCTCTTGTCATCTTCTTGCGGCCCATGGGCCTTTGAACGACTAACCTAGCCATCCTGAATGATGAATCAACTTTCGTATTGTCGCAGGCGATCCCTGTCCTGCGGCGTATCCATATCGCTGGTGAAACGCGAATGTTCCGCCTCGTGCCAGACAATGCGCGAGGCGTGGCGCTCGATCCATGCGCGCGGGCTGACATCCGCAGGCTGGGCTGCCAGCCCAAGCGCCAGATCGCGCGGCATCACCACCGGATTGCCCCGTACACTATCATGGCGCGGAATGGTGACAGCATCGCGATGCCCGGCAAAATCCGCAATCAGCGCGGCAATATCCTCAGGCATCAACAGCGGCTGATCGGCCAGCGCAAAGATCACGCCATCTCCGTCAAGGATACAGGCCGCCAGCCCGACCCGCGCCGATGCGCCCTGCTCGCTGCCTTCATCGGGATTGGCGATCAGGCGCAGATCCAGCCCACCAAGCGCCCGCGCCAAAGCCTCATCCCGCGCCCGGCCCACCACCATCACCGGCAGGCCCAGCCCCAGATACAATTCCGCCGCGCGGCGCACCATCGGCGCCCCGCGCCATGGCATCAGCCGCTTGTCCACGCCCTCCATCCGCCGCGACCATCCCGCCGCCAGCAGAATGACCTCCAAACGCATCAGAAGCGGATCGCGGTGAACAGCCCTACTTCGTCATAGGTGCCATTGCCCTTGCACAGCGCCGAAGGGCCGGAAACCGTGGCAAAGGCATTGGGCGTGGCCGTCGTGCCGCAACCGATCACGCCATTGCTGGTGGCCAGAGAGCCGCCATTGACCGTCTCGCGCTTATACACCAGCGCCAGATCGACATATTTGAGCGGCGAGAATTGCAGGCCCCCCACAAACAGATCGTCCTGCAAATCGCGCACCGTCATCCGGTTGGGGTGAACCTGATCATAGCGCATGAAGGCCCGCCATTGGCGCGAGAGGTTGTAATGGGCAAATCCCGACCAGCCGCTGGCCGTATCCTGCGACAGTGCGAAATTGGCCGGATTGATCGCCACATTGTTCCAGTCGCGGGCATAGAAATATTCGCCGCCGATGCCGATCACCGAACTCTTGTATCCGCCCATGAAGTCGATCCGCGTGGCGGTGCGGAAGGACGAGGCCGTGGTGCCCGCGATGGATTCGATGTCATTGCCGCGCTTGCCGTAATAGCCCCCGGCGGCGGCGTAGAACCCGTTCCATGTGCCCGACAGGCGCGCCTCGATGTCCATGGATTTGGTCACGCGGGCCTGACGATAGCCCCCGCCGTTGACCACGGCCAGACCATAGGACAGGCTGGTGCTGCCCTGACGCAGAAAGTCGCCCGAAAGGTGGAGACCCCAGTCGGCCGGATTGCCATAGCCCACCCGTTCGAGCAGCGAGCGCTCGACATGGCGCTGGTTTTCCGCCCCCTCGGCATAGGAGATCCACGGCATTTCCGCCGCGCCCAGCCGGATGGTCAGCGCGGGGTGCAGTTTTACCTCGGCATAGGCGTTGCGCACATAGACGCCCTTGCCCACCAGCCCGGAGGCCGAGTTGAGCGGGTTCACCGTGCTGGGCTGGCCGGTGACATTGTCGGCGTCCAGCAGGATCGCGGCCGAAACCTTGTTGGTGAAACGATGGTTCAGCCCGATGAAGGCGCGCTTGAGATTGACGCCCGCGCCGCTGGCGGGATTGTTCGCGCCGCCGCTGTGCTGGGTGATGTTGCTCAGGTTCAGGAACATTTCGCCCGAGACCGAGGTGTTGGCGGCCCATTTGGTGGCGGCCACGGCGCGCTGGGTCAGGGTGATCGCGCCCTGCGCCTTTTCCGCGCTGGCCAGCGCCTGCGTGGCGGTGGCATCGGCATGGCGGGCGGTTTCCACCGCCGAGGCCAGCGTGGGCGTTTCAGGCGGCGTTGCCCCGGGCGCTGTACCCTCGGGCTTGGCCTCGGCCAGCTTGGCGTCGGCCGCATTGGGCGCGGTCAGCGCGGTCAGCTTCTTTTCCAGCGCGTCGATCTGCGCCTGCATCCGCGCCATTTGCGCCTGGGCCTGTTGCAATTGGGCCTGAAGGCTGGGGCTGGGCTTGGCCGCTTGCCCCGATGCCGCCGCTGCGCCCGGCGCCAGAGCCGTCGATGCGAGCAGGGCCAGGGCAAAGGGCTTGAGCAAATCCATCGAACGAATTCCTTGTGGCATGAGCCATATGGGCCGCGAGGCTGGCGGTGATCGCCGTGAACCGACCGCCGGGATCGGTTTGCGCCGGGACCCGGTCGGCGCATCGATCCATCCGGGCCAGTTTAGGGCCGCCATGCGCATCGGGATAGATAGATAATCGTCGGTGGGACGATAAAGCCCTGTCGGCAAAGGGGCGGTGTGAAGAAGATGACATTTCTATGACATTGCGCGGCGTGCATGAGGGCAAAGACGGGCCGCAACGCGCCTTTCCCGCCGGTTTGGGCAAAAAGGCGCGAAAGTGTCGAGGCTTGGCGATTGTCACAAAGTTGTCATATGGAATGTCTAGCGCCCGATGTGGGCGAAGTGCGCCCATTGGTGGAGAATCGCCCATGTTTCGCAAAACCGTGCTGGCGTTCGGCCTTGGGCTGGCGATGATTTCGCCCGCTTGGTCCGAATCGTTCACCGGCGCGGGGGCCAGCTTTCCTGCCTCTCTCTATCAGGCATGGGCCCGCGAATATGCCGGTGCCAGCGGCGATCAACTGAATTATCAATCGATTGGCTCGGGCGGCGGGGTGCGCCAGATCATCGCCCATACGGTCGATTTCGGCGCCACCGACAAGCCTTTGAAGCCCGAAGAGTTGAACAAGGCAGGGCTGGTGCAGTTTCCCGCTGCGATCGGCGGGGTGGTGCCGGTGTTCAATCTGCCGGGCATCGGGCCGGGGCAATTGCGCCTGTCGGGCGGTTTGCTGGGCGACATTTTTCTGGGCCGGATCAAGCGCTGGAACGATCCGCGCATCGCCGCGCTCAATCCGGGGCTGAAGCTGCCGCCTTTCCCGATTACGGTGGTTCACCGCGCCGATGGTTCGGGCACGACCTTCCTGTTCACCTCCTATCTGGCCCAGACCTCGCCCGCATGGGCACGCGCGGTGGGGGCCAGCGATGCAGTAAAATGGCCCGCCGGGATTGGCGGCAAGGGCAATGATGGCGTGGCCGCTTTCGTGCGCCAGACCTATGGCGCGCTGGGCTATGTCGAATATATCTACGCTCGCAAGGGCAAGGTCAGCTATGCCCGCGTGCAGAATTCAGCGGGGCAATTCCCGACGCCTGAACCGACCAGTTTCGCCGCCGCCGCCTCTGCGGCGCCATGGGGGCGTGCTGCGGGCAATTACGTGCTGCTGCTCAACCAACCGGGGGCGGGGGCATGGCCGATTTCGGGCGCGACCTTCATCCTGATGCACCGCGAGCAGGAGCGCCCGGAAAAGGGTCGCGCGGTGCTGCGTTTCTTTGACTGGGCCTTTGCGCGCGGTGATGCCACGGCGGCGCGCCTGTCCTATGTGCCGCTGCCCGCCTCGCTCAAAGCCATGGTGCGCCAGCAATGGCGCGCCATCGGGGGCGGCAAATGAGCGTGGAGACTGCCGGCCCCTCGCGCGCGGCGCGGCAGGATGCGTTTTTTCAGGCGCTGTGCTTTTCCGCCGCCATGGTGCTGATGGCGACGCTCGCTGGCCTGCTGGTTGCGCTGGTGATCGGGGGCTGGCCCGCGCTGGCGCATTTCGGGCCGAAATTCTTCATCTCCGCCGCATGGGATCCTGTGGCCGAGGATTATGGCGCGGCAGGACCCATTGTCGGCACGCTGGTGACGGCGGGTCTGGCTATGGTGATGGCGCTGCCGCTGGCGGTGGGGATCGCGGTGTTTCTGGTGGAATTCTGCCCCTCGGTGCTGGCCAGATATGTCAGTATGGCGGTCGAGCTGCTGGCGGGCATTCCATCCATTGTTTACGGCATGTGGGGCCTGTTTGTGCTGGCGCCGTGGTTTGCGCTGCATGTGCAATTGCCGCTGTTCTATGTGGTCGATCCCGACAGTTTCTGGGGCCATCTGTTCGAGGGCATCCCCAATGGCGCGAATATTTTTACCGCCGCGATGATCCTGGCGATCATGGTGCTGCCCTATATCGCCACGGTGCTGCGCGAACTGCTGCTGTCCGTGCCCACCCATGTGCGCGAGGCGGCCTATGGCATGGGCTGCACCCCCTATGAGGTGGTGAGCAAGATCATGCTGCCCTATATCCGGCGCAGCGCGATCGGTGCGGTGATGCTGGGGCTGGGCCGCGCGCTGGGCGAGACGATGGCCGTCACCTTCATCATCGGCAACAGCCACGAATTCCCGCGCAGCCTGTTCGCCAGCGGATCGACCATCGCCTCGACCATCGCCAATGAATTTGCCGAAGCGAGCAGCGATCTGCATGTCTCGGCATTGCTGGCGCTGGGGCTGGTGCTGTTTGTGATCACCTTTGCCGCGCTGGTGGGTGCGCGGCTGCTGATCGGGCGGGAGAAGGCGTGATGCGGGTTTTCGACCGCCATATGCGGCGCAAGCTGGTCAATTACGGCTTTGTCGGCCTGACCATGGCGGCCACCGCCGTGGCGGTGATCGCGCTCTTGCTGATCCTGTGGTCGCTGGTGGCCAATGGGCTGGATGGGATTGGCCTGCATATCTTCACCATGGATCAGCCGCCGCCGGAAATGCCCGGCGGCCTGCGCAATGCCATCCTCGGCTCGCTGGAAATGTGCGCGATCGGCATGGTGATGGCGGTGGTCATCGGCATTCTGGCGGGCACGTGGTTGGCCGAATATGGTGAGGGCAAGCGTCTGGCCGAGGTGGTACGGTTTTTGAACGACGTGTTGCTGTCCGCGCCATCGATCCTGATCGGCCTGTTCGTTTATGAAATTCTGGTGCGGCCGCTGCATGGCTTTTCGGCGGGCGCGGGCGCGGTGGCGCTGGCCTTTGTGGCCACGCCCGTGGTGACGCGCACGACCGAGGACATCCTGCGCCTGCAATCGAACCAGTTGCGCGAGGCCGGCATGGCGATCGGTGCTGGCAAGAGCTATGTCATCCGCGCAATCATCTGGCGCGCCTCGCGGCCGGGTCTGGTGACGGGCGCGCTGCTGGGCTTTGCGCGTATCTCGGGCGAGACGGCGCCGCTGCTTTTCACCTCGCTGGGCAATCCCAACCTCTCCTTTGCCCTGACCCAGCCGATGGGCGCCTTGCCCACCACGATCTATCAATTCGCGCTGTCGGCCTTTGACGACTGGCGCGCGCTGGCATGGGTGGGGGCGCTGTTGATCGCGATCACCGTCCTTGCCGCCAACATCATCGGACGCGCTCTGGCGCGCGGGAGCCATCAGTCGTGAATTTTGACGCCAAACAGGCCGATGTCGGCAGCGTGATCCTGCCCCCGCCGATGGAGCAGCGCGTGCTGGACGTGCGCGGGCTGAACTTTTTCTATGGCAAGCATCAGGCGCTGTTCGGCGTCGATCTGCCGGTGGCGCGGGGCAAGATCACGGCGCTGATCGGGCCGTCGGGCTGCGGGAAATCGACGCTGCTGCGCACGCTCAACAAGATCTACGACCTCTATCCTGGCCAACGCGCCGAGGGGCAGATCCTGTTCAACGGCGAGAACCTGCTGGCCGGGGGAGAGGCGGTGGAGGACGCGCCACCCGCTTCGGGCGCGCCTATTAACGGCGACAATGCCCGGCTGCGCGCGCGTATCGGCATGGTGTTTCAGCGGCCGACGCCCTTTCCGATGTCGATCTATGAAAACATCGCCTTTGGCGTCCGGCTGCACCGCAATGTCTCGCGTGCGCAAATGGACGAGATCGTCGAAACCTCACTGACCCGCGCGGCGCTGTGGGACGAGGTCAAGGACAAGCTGGACAAGTCGGGCCTGAGCCTGTCGGGCGGGCAGCAGCAGCGCCTTTGCGTGGCGCGCGGGATCGCGGTCGAGCCGGAAGTGCTGTTGCTCGACGAGCCGGCCTCGGCGCTCGATCCTTTGTCCACGGCCAAGCTGGAAACGGCGCTGATCGAACTCAAGCAGAGCTTCACCATCGTCATCGTCACCCACAACCTGCAGCAGGCGGCGCGGATTTCGGACTACACCGGCTTTATGCTGATGGGCAAAATGGTGGAATTCCGGCCCTCGGGTGAGGCCTTTGTGCGGCCTGCGACGGCGGCGATGCGGGATTATGTGACGGGTAGGTATGGGTAAGAAAAGGGATGATGCGAGGGTCTAGACCCTCGCGCTCCCGTTACTGTCTGTGTTGTGCCACGGGTTCGGCCAATGGGTGTCGGACGCAGCGTTTCAAAATTAAAGCCTGCGGCGCTTTTGAGCATAAGCTCTTCGCGCCGCAGGCTCTCAAATTCCATTCAATAACCCTGCCAACCCGGCACCACCTCATTAATGAGATTGCAAAGGGACAAGTCCCTTTGCCCGCCGGAGGCATAGATTTGCTTACGCCGCCAGCTTCAACTCCAGCCGATCCCAGATTTCCACCAGCGCGGCGGTCAGATCGCGCATCATGGCCTCGGTATGCTGCGGCCCGGGCGTAAAACGCAGACGTTCGGTCCCGCGCGGCACGGTAGGGAAGTTGATGGGCTGCACATAGACGCCATATTCGGCCAGCAGAATGTCGCTGATCTTCTTGGCCTTGACCGGATCGCCCACCATCAGCGGCACGATATGCGTGGTCGAATTCATCACCGGCAGCCCGGCCTCGCGCATCATGGCCTTGAGGCCCGCCGCCGCCGCCTGCTGCCCGTCGCGCTCAACGCTCGACGCCTTCAGATGACGAACCGAGGCCAGCACGCCCGCCACCAGCACCGGCGAGAGCGAGGTGGTGAAAATGAAGCCCGGCGCATAGGAGCGGATCACATCGATGATGCGCTTGTCGGCCGCGATATAGCCGCCCATCACGCCAAAAGCCTTGCCCAGCGTGCCCTCGATAATGTCGATGCGGTGGGCGGCATTGTCGCGATCGGTGATGCCGCCGCCGCGCGGGCCATACATGCCCACGGCATGGACCTCGTCGATATAGGTCAGTGCGTTGTACTTTTCCGCCAGATCGCAGATTTCGTGGATCGGGGCGATATCGCCATCCATCGAATAGACCGATTCAAACGCAACCAGCTTGGGCACGTTGGGATCGGTTTCCTTCAGCAGTTCTTCCAGATGCTCGACATCATTGTGACGGAACACCTTCTTTTCCGCGCCCGAATTGCGGATGCCGGCGATCATGCTGGCATGATTCAATTCGTCGGAAAAGATTACGCATCCGGGCAGGATCTTGGCCAGCGTGGAGAGCGTGGCATCGTTCGACACATAGCCCGAAGTGAAGAGCAGCGCGCCCTGCTTGCCGTGCAGGTCGGCCAGTTCTTCTTCCAACTGGATATGGTAATGGGTGTTACCGCCGATGTTGCGCGTGCCGCCCGAACCCGCGCCCACGTCATGCAGCGCTTCCTCCATCGCGGCGATCACCTTGGGGTGCTGCCCCATCGCCAGATAGTCGTTGCTGCACCACACCGTGATCGGCTTGGGGCCGTTATGTCCGGCAAAACAGCGCGCGTTGGGATAGGCGCCCTTGTTGCGCAGGATGTCGATAAACACGCGATACCGCCCTTCGGAATGCAGGCGGTCGATAGCTGCGTCGAAAATCTGGTCGTAGTTCACTGGCTCTAATCCTGAACGGCACCGTATGGATCCGGCTTTCCGGCTCTCCCCCGTTAGAACATATGAGGGGATGCATAAAATGACCAGAGTCAAACAGTGAGATAGGGCATTCTGTCCAAAAGTAGTATTTGTCTTTATCGCACGGCGACCATTAAGGGGATCAGAACACGCCGATGCGCGTCAATCCGCGCTGGTTCAACGCAGGCTCCAGCCCGGCGATCCCATCCCCGCTGGTGAACAGGGCAAGGTCTTCGGCATTGCGTTTAAACTCCTGACCTTGCGTCAAAAAGGCGATGCGGCGCGCGATGCCGTCGGCCCCGTCGATAAAGCGCACGCCCGGACCAAATGCCTCGCCCAATTCCTGCGCCAACAGCGGGAAATGGGTGCAGGCCAGCACCACCGTGTCAATGCGATCTCCGTCCGGCTGATCGCGCAGGCCCGCAACCGCGCGCGCAATCAAACGGGAATCGACCGGCAAGTCTCGCAATTTTGCCTCCGCCGCCTCGACCAGTTCGGGCGCACCATGGCGCAAAAGGCGTTTACCGGCGGCAAATTCATGCTCCAGTCGATCCACATAGGCCTGACGGATCGTCGCCTGCGTGCCCAGCAGGCCGATCACGCCGGTCTGGGTCATGGCTGCGGCGGGCTTGATCGCGGGCACCGTGCCCACAATCGGCACCTCCAGCACTTCGCGCACGCTGGCCAGTGCGATCGTGCTGGCCGTATTGCAGGCGATGCAGACCAGGCGAGGGCGCAAACGCTCGGTCATCCGCCCCAGCAGGCCCGACACCCGCGCGGCGATCTGCGCCTCGGTTTTGGTGCCATAGGGCAGGCCCGCATTGTCGGCCACATAGATCACCGGAGCATCGGGCAAATGGCGGCGCAGCGCGTCCAGCACGGTCAATCCGCCGACGCCTGAATCGAAGAGCAGGATGGGGGCGGAAGGGGCGATCAGTTCGTCGGGAGTCGGGGCCATGTCAGCTCCTCTTTACGAGCGATTGCGGCAAAAAGGAAAGAGAAGGGGGTTCGACAAAATCGCCGCTGCGACTAAAGGAGGGGTGAACGCGCCCCTTGGTTAAAGCATGGGGCGCCAAAAAGGGTGAATGCAATGTCTTTGATGGTGGCCTCGGTGCTGGGTTATGCGCTGGGTTCGGTGCCTTTTGGCCTGCTGTTGACGCGGGCCTTTGGCGCGGGCGATCTGCGCTCGATCGGTTCGGGCAATATCGGGGCGACCAATGTGCTGCGCACCGGGCGTAAAGGTCTGGCGGCGGCCACGCTCCTGCTCGATGGCGGCAAGGGGGCGGCGGCGGTGCTGATCGCGGGCATGCTGCCAGCCGGGCAATTTGCCGATGGGGCCGCCGGGGCGACATGGCTGGCGCTGGCGGGCGGGGCCGGGGCGATGGTGGGCCATTGCTTCCCGGTGTGGTTGAAATTCAAAGGCGGCAAGGGCGTGGCCACCATGCTGGGCGTGGCGTTGGGGCTGGCATGGCCGGTCGGGCTGCTGTGCCTGCTGGCATGGGTGGGCATGTTCCGGCTCTCGCGCATTTCCAGCGTGGGCGGGATGAGCGCCGCGCTGGCCGCGCCGATTGGCGCATTGGCGCTGGGCCATACGGCGATGGTACCGGTGCTGGCCGCGCTGGCCGCGCTGGTGCTGTATCAGCATCGTGAGAATATCGCCCGCCTGCGCGCCGGAACCGAGCCGAAAGTGGGCGCGAAAAAGGGATGAGTGAAACGGGCGAGGAGGCGCAGTCCGGCACGGGCTTCACCCTGACGCGCGAGGAGGGGCTGGCGCGGATACGCCTGATCCGCTCGCCCAACATCGGGCCGGTGACCTTTGGACAATTGCTGCGCCGGTTTGGCGATGCGCGCCGGGCGCTCGACGCTTTGCCCGATCTGGCCGCGCGGGGCGACGGGCGCGCCAGCGGCAAGGGGCGTCAGCCCTATCGCGCGGTGGATCCCGGCGTGGTCGAGGCCGAGATCAAGGCCGTCCGCGCCGCCGGTGCGCGCTATATCTTTCATGATTCGCCCGATTATCCCCCCTTGCTGCGTCAGGTCGATTCGGCTCCGCCTTTGCTGATTGCGCGCGGGCGGGCGGATCTGTCGCGGGCCGCGCCGGTGGCCATGGTGGGCGCGCGCAATGCCAGCGCGGGGGCGATGCGGCTGGCGCGAGAAATCGCGGGCGGGCTGGCCGAGGCGGGCTATCCGGTGGTGTCGGGTCTGGCGCGCGGCATAGATGCGGCTGCGCATGAAGGTGCGCTAGCGGGTCGGGGAGAGGCTTACACCAACGCCGGCACGATTGCCGTCATCGCCGGGGGCATCGACATCGCGTATCCACCCGACCATGCCGCGCTGCAATCGCGCATTGCCGAGGAGGGCCTGCTCCTGACCGAGGCGCCGCCCGGCGTCGAGCCAACCCAGCGTCATTTCCCGGCGCGCAACCGCATCATCGCCGGGATCGCCGCGGGCACCGTGGTGGTCGAGGCCGCGCTCAAGTCCGGTTCGCTGATAACCGCGCGGCTGGCGGGCGATTACGGGCGCGAGGTGATGGCGGTTCCCGGCTCCCCGCTTGACCCGCGCAGCCATGGCTGCAACGAAATGATCCGCGACGGCGCCATCCTGATCCAGCGCGCCGAGGACATTATCGAGCTGATCGCCAGTTTCGACGGCGTGCCGCGTTCGCATTTTCATGAAGAGGATCACGGCCCGCTGGACGGCTTTGGCGGCGAGAGCCATTTTGAAAAGGCGCAGGAGGCGCCAGAAGACGCGGACGGCAGCACCGATGCCAATGACCGGATTGCCGCGCTGCTGGGCCTGGCCCCGGTGGGGGTGGACGAGATCGTGCGCCAGTCGGGCCTGAGCGCCGGGGGTGTGCAGATGGCGCTGATCGAACTGGAATTGGCCGGGGTGATCCAGCGCCATGCCGGGGGCCGGGTCAGCCGCATCCTGTGATCGGGGATTAAGTGGTCTCATCGCGCGCTCCGTAAAAGCGCGTGGATTTTCGGAGAGGGAGCCGCGCGGGTAAAGTTGTGATAGTTCCGAAACGAACCCGCCTGTGTCTTATGCCTGTCAAAATGCCATGGAAATGGAGGCGCCTCACGCCCTCTTGACGAAGGCCCACCGCTCCCGCCACCCTCGCGCGTATACGTGAGGCCCCGGCGGTCAAAGGGGCAACCGGGCTTCACAAGTCTTTCAATTGGGGGCATGGCCGGATCGTCGGCCCTGCGGCCATTGCAGATAGTACAAGAGAAACCATGCAGCTTGTTATTGTCGAATCCCCGGCCAAGGCGAAGACCATCGAGAAATATCTCGGCAAGGATTATCGGGTGCTGGCCAGCTATGGCCATGTGCGCGACCTGCCGCCCAAGGATGGATCGGTGCGGCCCGATGAAGATTTTGCGATGGATTGGGAACTGTATGGCGACAAACAGGCCCGCGTGCGCGAGATTGCCGACCTTGCCAAGCAGGCCGACCGACTGATCCTGGCGACTGACCCTGATCGCGAGGGCGAGGCGATTTCGTGGCATGTGAAGGAATTGCTGGCCAAGCGGCGGGCGCTGCCCAAGGAGGTTGAGCGCGTCACCTTCAACGCGATCACCAAGGATGCCGTGACCACGGCGATGAAGCACCCGCGTGAGCTGGATCAGGATCTGATCGATGCCTATCTGGCGCGGCGGGCGCTCGACTATCTGTTCGGCTTCACGCTCTCGCCGGTGCTGTGGCGTAAATTGCCGGGCGCGAAATCGGCGGGCCGCGTGCAGTCGGTGGCGCTGCGCCTGATCGTTCAGCGTGAGCGTGAGATCGAGGTCTTCAAGCCCGAGGAATATTGGCAGGTCATCGCGCGTATGATGCACGATGGTTCGCAATTCCCGGCGCGTCTGGTCAAGTTTGAAGGCAAGAAGCTGGAGAAGCTGAGCCTTGGCGATGCGGGCATTGCCGATCGCGCCAAGGCGGCGGTGGAGGCTGGCGCCTTCCGCGTGGAGGAGGTGGAGACGAAGCCCGTCCGCCGCAATCCCTATCCGCCTTTCACCACCTCGACGCTGCAACAGGAAGCGGCGCGCAAGCTGGGCTTTTCGGCCAGCCACACGATGCGCGTGGCCCAGACGCTGTATGAGGCGGGCGCGATCACCTATATGCGTACCGACGGCGTGCAGATGGACCCCAGCGCCATTTCCGCCGCCCGCCGCGAGATTACCGAGCGTTTTTCCGGCCATTACTGCCCCGAAAAGCCGCGCCATTATGAAACCAAGGCCAAGAACGCGCAGGAGGCCCACGAGGCCATCCGCCCGACCGAGTTCAGCCGCGACCATTACGGCAGCGGCGACGAGGCGCGCCTGTATGACCTGATCTGGAAGCGCGCTTTGGCCAGCCAGATGGCCTCCGCCGCGCTGGAGCGCACCACGGTGACGATGCGCGACGGCACCGGGAGCCATGAACTGCGCGCGACGGGTCAGGTGGTCAAGTTCCCCGGCTTCATGGCGGTCTATGACGAAAGCCGCGACAACAAGACCGATGATGATGACGATGCGAACCTGCTGCCCCTGATGAACAAGGGCGACATGCCCATGAAGCAGGGCGTGGAGGCCACCCAGCATTTCACCCAGCCGCCGCCGCGCTATTCCGAAGCCTCGCTGGTCAAGCGTCTGGAGGAACTGGGCATCGGGCGCCCCTCGACCTATGCGGCCACGCTTCAGGTCTTGAAGGACCGCGCCTATGTGCGCACCGAGAAAAATCGCTTCTTTGCCGAGGAAACGGGCCGTCTGCTGACCTCCTTCCTCGAACGTTTCTTTGACCGCTATGTCGCCTATGACTTCACGGCGGGCATGGAGGACGAACTGGACGATGTTTCGGGCGGGCGGGCGCAATGGCGCGCGGTGCTCGAAGCCTTCTGGAAGGATTTCAAGCCCAAGTCCGACGAGGTGATGGAGAAGAAGCCCTCGGAAGTGACCGAGGCGCTGGATGAATTCCTCTCCGATTACCTCTTCCCCCCGCGTGAGGATGGGACCGACCCGCGCAAATGCCCGCAATGCGAGGCGGGGCGTTTGTCCCTGCGCGGCGGCAAGTATGGCGCATTTGTTGCCTGCTCAAACTATCCGGAATGCAAATTCACCCGCAAATTCGCCCAGCCCGGCGGCAGCGCCGATGCGGGCGAGGAAGGCGAACTGGGCAAGCACCCGGAGACCGGCGAACCCATCATGCGCAAGGCGGGTCGCTTTGGCCCCTATATCCAGATGGGCGAGGGCGACACGCGCAAGATGGCCTCGATCCCCAAGGATATCGGCGAGATGACGCTGGATTGGGCGGTCAAGCTGCTGTCCTTGCCGCGCACCATCGGGCCGCATCCCGAAACGGGCGAACCGATCACCGCCAGCATTGGCCGCTATGGTCCCTATCTGGCGCATAGCGGCAAATATGCCCGGTTGCGCAGCACGTCCGAGGTGTTTGAAACGGGCATGAACCTTGCCGTGACCAAGCTGGCCGAGGCGGCGGCGGGCGGCGGGCGCAGCCGCAATGCCCCTGCCGAGCCGCTCAAGGTGTTTGGCGCCCATCCCACCACCGGGGGCGAGATCAAGCTGCTGGCGGGCCGTTACGGCGCCTATGTCACCGATGGCACGACCAATGCCACGCTGCCCAAGGCGGTCGAGCAGGACAAGCTGACGCTGGAACAGGCGATCGCGCTGATCGACGAAAAGGCGGCCAAGGGGCCGAGCACCAAGGGCAAGAAGAAGGCGCCCGCGAAAAAGGCAGCGCCCAAGAAGGCCGCCCCGAAAAAGGAAGCGGCCAAGAAGGACGATGGCGAAGCGGCAGCCAAGAAACCTGCCGCCAAGAAACCGGCGGCGAAAAAGGCTCCTGCGAAAAAGGCCGCTGCCGCAAAGGGGTGATTTTGGTGGTCCCAAAACCCGATCCTCGCGCAACCCGCTTCGCTTCGAAGCGGGTTGTGTTCTATCCGGGGCAGGCGCCCCATTAATGCCTTTGGGCCTGCCCCGGGCGGGCGATTTTGCTTTCATTCCCACTGGCCTGTGCCATGACGGGCCGGTGGGGAAGGCATGAATCATTTGTCCGGGACATATTATTTTGATGGGCTATTCGCTTTGGCTTAAGCGGCCGCTTGCACGACTCAATCAGCTTGTTTTCGATTACCGCCTTTACCAGCCCACCCGAGCCTTTGCCGCGCTGATCGCGATCATGGCGGTTCGGGCGCTTGTCGATGATATTTATCATGCCTTTGGCGGTCCGGGCCGGTGGAGCATGTTTTTTGACCCGGCCGATCTGTTCGCCGATTTCGCCAAGGTGGCCACCGCTTACAAATTCGCCTTCACGGATGTCATGGCCAAGGGGCAATACAGCTATTGGCCGCAACTGTTTCAGGATTATCTGTTGAACAATCTCGGCGCGGCGGACGATTCGCTGCGCAATATCAACGATCCGCATTCCCATACGATCACGACTTTGCATATCCCGCCGCTGACGGTGATCATCTTTGTGCTGGGGGCCATGACGATGGCATCGGCCGGGCCGATGGCGGCGGTTTTGGGGTTCATGGTCGCGTATATGGCGCTTGGCGTGGCGGTGATGCGGATATTTGCCCATCTGTGCGATGCGCCCAGACCGGTCATGTGGTTTTGCGGTTTTGCGCTTTGCCTGTCCTATCCTGCCATCTGGATGCTGACCCGCGAGAATGTCGCGGGTTTTGCGATGCTTCTGGTGTTCTTCTATCTGTTGACACTGTGGGCGGACCGGTGGCGCTGGATGGGATGGATCGCGCTGGGGCTGGCCTTGAACCTGCGGCCCGAACCGGCTGTTCTGGTCCTGCTGGAGCTACAGGGCGAGGCGCCGGTCGGGCGCAAGCTGGTTCGGATGATTGCGCCCGGATTGGCCGCAGTGGGGATCGCGGCGCTCAGCCTGCAGGTCATCCACGCGCTCTATCCGGTCTATACGGTCGAGCATTTTTTCAAGGGTCTGGCGATTTACCACCGTGTCTATGCGCAGGGCAGCATGGGCAATGACTGGAACGTGTCCTTGCAGTTCCTGCCCCGATTGCTGGGCAAGGCGCTGGGCATGGGGCCGGGATGGGATGAGATCACCGGCAAGATCTTTTGGGCCGGCGGCGTCGCCGCGCTGGTGCTGGGCGCGCGCAAGGCCGCAAGGCGAGGGATGGATCGCCATGAATGGCTGTTTTTCCTGACCGCCTTGCCGCTGCTGACCTTGCCGGTGATGGCCTATTATCACCTGCTGCGGATCGTGCCCCTGCTGGTTTTCCTGATGCTGGATCTGTCGCAGCGCCCGCCCCGGCCGGGGGATAGCCGTCTGACGCTGCTTGGTCTTGTCGGGCTGGTCGTGTCGCCTTTGGGCACGAATGACACGCATGGCCCGATCGTGGCGCTGGTGCTGCTGGTTGGTTGCCTGTTCGTCATGGGCCGGGCGGGCCTTGTCGGGGCCGAGGGGCAGGTGCGCCCGAACGGATAGTCAGAACATGGCGCGCGACAGGCAGCAGACCTCGCCCGACGCCCGCGCATGTCGGCGCGTGGCCGGGTCGAGAAAACGGCAATGGACCACCGCGCCATCCATGCCCTGACTTTTCAGATAGGCCAGAGGATCGGTGACCGCGCCGCGCCATTGGGGGTCGAGCACCGAAAGGTGATGATCGGGCAGGCGCGACTGCATGAAGGCGAAATAGGTGGCGTCATCGATCAGCAGCCGTTGCCGATGATTGTCGGGATCGATCCCGCAGAGCGCGGCAGCCTTGCGGATCGTCGCTCTGGCCCGGTCATAGTGGAAAACGGGGACGGAAAGCGGCTGCTCGACCAGATAGCCGCTGGCCCGCGTGGCCCGAACCAGCGAAGGGCCATAGATCGCGCCCACCATCACCACGCTGAGCAGCATGGCGATGCCGGTGACGGCGGCCATGGTCTGCAGGCGCGGCGTCACGCCCGGCGCCCCGTTCGGCCCCCTGCTTGGCCCGGCGCAAAGCGCGCAGGCAAAGGACATCGCCAACAGCGGCAGGACGAAGGCGGCCTCATAGCAATTGCGCACCATCTGCACCGAGGCATAGGCCGATGCGATGCCGAACAGCAGCAGCGCAAACACGACCCGCAGATCAAGCATCGCCCGCATCCCGCCCGCCCGGAATGTCCGCCACAGCGCCCCGCCGGCCAGCAGAAAGGCGATGAACCACAAGGCGATCATCGCGGCCGACCACGCGATCTGCTCCGGTTTCGTCACGAGGTGATAGGGCAGCCAATGCGACATGGGCGTCACATCGGGCGCGGCCAGCGTGACATAGGCGGGCAGATTGTCATTGGCCAATGCGCGCAGCGCCAGTTTCACGACGCTGCCCTCATAATGCAGGCTTTGTTGGGCGTGCTGTGCGGCCAGCATGCCATCGGCCGGGCATGACAGCCGGGCGAACCAATATTGGGCCGAGGCATCAGCCAGCCCCAGCAGGGCCGCCGCGCAGAGCAGGCGCCAGAGGGCAGGGCTGCGCTGCGGCGCGATACAGGCAAGGAACAGCGGGACCAGCACCAGCGCCTTGAAATGATAGGACAGCGCGATCCCGGACAGCAGGATGATCGCCGCCGGACGCCACCATGACATACGCTGGCGCCCATCCCATGCCACCAGCATCGCGGCCAGCGCGGCCAGCAGGATCGGCTGTTCAGGGCGGCTCCACACCAGTTGCAGCGGAAGCGTACCGAGCCCCAGCAGGCCCAGCGCGATGACGACCACCGCGCGATGCTGCGCCGCGCCGGCCGCCATGCGCCGGATCAGGGCAAGGAACAGCCCCGTCCAGCCCAGCGCATAAAGCACGCCCGAGAAACGCACCCAGAAGGGATCGGGAAAGCCCGTGTTGAAAAACGCCGAATACCACCGCACCGGCCACATGAACCACAGCGGCCGGGCCAGCGTGGATGGCCCGCATTGCTCGGAATAGAGCTTGTCCACGCCGTCCAGCCAGCCCCGCTCCTGCAGCCGCCAGCCTATCTCATCGCTGTACACCGGCGTCAGTATGGCCAGCAGAAGGGCCAGAACAAAGACGCCGATGATCAGTCGCGCAAAACGGGGCGAGCCCATCAGGCTGCGCAGGCTAAAGGCAGAGAGGGCCATGCAGAATTGTTACTGTGCCGGTGTCGCCGTAGCGTTTTTCAGCACGAACAATTGATAATGGCGGCTGCCGATGAAGGGATCGGCGAATTTGCGGTAATGCTCTTTCAGGCCATCCATCAGGATTTGGCGCGACTGCCAGTTGACCGGCTTGGAAAAGGGCGTCTCCAGCATCACCACCACCTGCGGACGCCGGGCCAGAACCGCCCGCATCTCGCTGTTGGCATCGACCCCCAGCGCCCGCTGCTCGGTCAGATTGTTGAGGTGATTGGGAAAGACATAGCGCGTGACAAAGCAGGCGTTGGTCATGTGATAGAGGATGGGGTCACCCTCGTTGATATAGACACAACCTTGCCCGGTGGGCGTTGCGGCCGCGTTGCGGATCATGTCGGCGGCCAGTTCGATCTCTTCGGTCGTGCCATGATGGCGCGTGTTGTAGATCGTCACCACGGCCGCCGCGATCATGCCGATGCCCAGCATGAAATGCGTGTACCAGCGGAACGGTCGTCCACGCCCCAACGCGGGCGCGGCCAGCGCCATCAGCGGCACCAGCAGCGGCGCGACATAATGGTCATACCATGTGCCAAACAGCAGGAACCCGGCCACCGCCACAGCTGCCCAGATGCGCAGGAAACCTTGCGCCGGACGCGCGGCATAGCGCATCGGCGGCATCTGGCGCGGGGCGAGAAAGAGTGCTGCCCAGACCGGCAGCAGCGCCAGCGTTTCCTTGAACAGCCGGAACAGCGAACCGTCGAATTCCTCATGGCGGTCAAAGATCGAGAGGAAATTGGCCTGGGCAAAAGCCATGCCATGGCCCATCGCGATATAGGCACCCCACGCCGCCAGCGTCGGCACCAGCGCCACGCCCGCCCAGCCGGTGGCCGCTGCCAGAATGCGCCCATGCGACCAGCCCAGCGCCTGCGCACGGGCCATCAGCATCAGGCCAAAGGCGATGCCTTCGAACACGACCGTATATTTGATCTGAAGCGAGACGCCGACCACCGCCATGATCGCCAGACCATGGAGAAACAGCCGCCGGTCGGTCTTGGCCGTCCATACGACCATCATGCCAAGGCCCGCCAGAGCCATCAGCAGATTGTAGAAAACCGGCGCCTGTCCGCCAAAGCAGAAGAAGGCGGAGAGGAACAGTTGATAGGCCACGCCCGCCCACCACGCCCCCATCGGCGAGGCGATCTCGCGCGCCATACGATAGATCACCAGCGACGTGCCCGCCACGCAGGCCAGCGCCACCAGTTGATATTGCAGGATCCCGTCGCCCCCCAGCAACCGGATCGCACCATAGAGCAGGAACAGCCCGATCGGCTTGCGATCCCAAATGTCCACAAAGGGCACCGCGCCATGCAGCATGCGGTCGCCCACCAGCAGATAGAACTGCTCGTCTGCATGGATAATCGGATAGCCCAGCGTAGCGCCGCGCAGCAGAAGCCCCACCGCCAGATAGGCGAAGCCCATCAGCAGCAGATTGACCCCGCGCACCGCGCCCAGCCCAGCCTTTTCGCCCACGCCCGACAGGGGCTGGCCGGCTTTGGGAGCTTCCGCCTTGGCTGCACCCCGCAACCGCGCCGGAAGTTCTGCGATATATTCGACCATCAAACACTCCGTCCGTCTGATCGCCCTTGCAAACCGCGACAGACCCCCATCTGCATTGCGGCCAGGCCATCAACCCCCGATGCCCAGATTTGCTTCTGTGCTGTTACTTCATGGTATCGAACCAAACCGTCTTGTCGCAGTTTTCATCCGATTTGCCATATTCTTTGTATGTCTGTCCCACAAAAGATCGGAAGGGTGTCTCAGCGCACCCATTCCAGTCCGATTTCCTCGTAAATCTCGCGCGCATCGGCCCAATTCTCGTCAACCTTGACGTGCAGGAACAGATGCACCTTGACCCCCAGCAGCTCGGCCAGCTCGGTCCGCGCGGCCTCGCCGATCGCTTTCAGCCGCGCCCCGCGCTTGCCCAGCACGATCGGCTTCTGGCTTTCGCGGGCGATGACGATCTGCTGGCGGATCTCGACGTTGCCATCCTTGCGGTGGGTATAGCTTTCGGGGCGCACTGTGCTGTCATAGGGCAACTCGTCATGGAGCTGGCGATAAAGCTGTTCGCGGGTGATTTCGCAGGCCATCAGCCGCTCCGAGGCGTCCGACACCTGATCTTCCGGGAAATTCCAGGGGCCTTCGGGCATCAGATCTGCCAGACGCGCCTTCAACTGCGCCACGCCGTCGCCGGTCGAGGCGGAGATGAAGAACACCTCGGCGAAATCGACCGCCTGCGTCAGTTCCTGCGCCAGAACCAGCAAAGGCTCCTTGGGGCACAGATCGACCTTGTTGAGCGCCAGCAGCTTGCGCTCGGGGCGGGCTTTCAGCGATTCGAGGATTTCCTCCAGCCCCTGCCGGTTCTTCTTGGCGGCATCGACCACCAGCAGGATGGCGTCGGCTTCGCTGGCGCCTTCCCATGCGGCGGCCACCATCGCGCGGTCCAGACGGCGGCGCGGGGCGAAAATGCCCGGCGTGTCGGCAAGGATGATCTGGGCATTATGCTTGGCCGACTGTTCCAGCGCGATGCCCATCAGGCGGGCGCGGGTGGTCTGCGCCTTTTGCGAGACAATCGCCACCTTTTGCCCGACCAGCGCGTTGACCAGCGTGGACTTGCCCGCATTGGGGGCGCCCAGCACGGCCACCAGGCCGCAAGATTCTGCGATTTCACTCATCCAAATTGCCTTAAAAATGCGGCGGCCGCCTGGGTTTCGGCCTCCTGTTTGCTGTTGGCCACGGCCTCGACCTCGCCCACACCCTTGACCGCCACGGCGACGGTAAAGCGGGCGGCATGATCGGGGCCTGAACGATCGACCAGTCGATATTCGGGCGGCTTGCGGCGATTGCCGGCGGCCCATTCCTGAAGCGCGGATTTGGGATGCTTGGCCTGCCCCGCCCGTCCGCCGACCTCTTCGGCCCAAAGGCTGCGGATCATGGCGCGAGTGGGTTCAAAGCCGCGCGTGACAAAGGAGGCGCCGATCAGCGCTTCCATCACGTCGCCCAGGATATTCTCGCTGTCCGACCCGCCATCGTCGCGCGCCTGTTTGCCAAGGCGGATATGTTCGCCAAGGCCGATCCCGCGCGCAATGGTGGCGCACATCTGGCGGCTGACCAGCACGTTCAATCGCTGCGAAAGGCGACCCTCGGCCGCGCCCTCGCTTTGATACAGCCATTCGGCAATCGTCAGGCCCAGCACCCGGTCGCCCAGAAATTCGAGCCGCTGATAGTCCTCGAGCCCTTTGCCGCGCGCGCCGTTCTGGGCCGAAAAACTGCCGTGGGTCAGTGCGGCGGTCCATTCGGGCGCGCCATCGGGATCAACGCCAATCACGCGGGTCAGAAATTCCCGCGTGGCCTCAGGAAGCGCCGGATTGTTGACAGGCTTTGTCGTAAGCGTCTTGCTCAAAAGGTGCCCCCGATCCGGTTCCAGCGCGCGGCGGTCAGCCAAGTCCAGGGCTTGTACCACGAAACCGATCCGTCGGTCGACCACATCACGATGGTGGCGCGGCCCACCAAATTGCCCTGGGGCACATAGCCGATGCCGCCCACCTCGACGGGGAAACGGCTGTCCTGCGAATTGTCGCGGTCATCGCCCATAAGGAACAGCGCGCCTTCGGGCACGATATAGGGCATTGTATTGTCCTGCGGCGTGGTTTCCATATCGAGCACGTTATACGACTTGCCCGGTTTCCCGTTATCGGCGGGCAGGGTCTCGCGATATTGCGGATAGTGGCAGATGGTCTTGCCATCCTTCACCGTCTCGTAATTCACGCTCATGCCATAGCGCGGCTGATAGCAGGAGGTGTTGGGCGAGACGGCGATCTCGAAATCCTCGATCTTTTGCTTGGGCACGGCATTGCCGTTGATGTAGAGGACGCCGCCCTTCATCTGGATCGTATCGCCCGGCAGGCCGATCACGCGCTTGATCCAGTCATCCTGATTGGTCGGCGGAGCCTTGAAGATCACCACATCGCCGCGCTTGGGCTGGGTGGCCAGAATGCGGCCCGGGATCAGCGGCAGGCTGAAGGGCATCGAATAGCGCGAATAGCCATAGGGCCATTTGGCGGCCAGCAAATAGTCGCCATTGACCAGACGCGGCAGCATCGATTCGCTGGGGATGTTAAAGGGTGAAAAGATGAAGCTGCGGAACACAGCAACGATCACCACCAACTTGATAAGGAAAACGAAAAAGTTCTCCTCCTGTTTTTCCGGTTTGGTGCCGGGCTTGGTGGCGGGTTCGGCTTGGCTCATCTTTGCTCATCCTTGAATCTGGCCGTGCTGCCATGTTGGCCAAGAAGCGCTGCGTCAAGCCATGGTTTGGCTGAGCAGGGGATGAACCGTGCATGTTTGGACCATCCTTGCGTCACAAAACGTATTCAGCGGGGCGATAAAAGGAAAAATGCTGCGCCGCACCCTTGGCCAATCCTTGCGCAAAGGGCATAGGTTCGGGCCAATTATTGATCGCATCTGCAAGACGGGAGTGAAGCGAACGTGTCCACCAACCAATCGGTCAAGGCTGCATGGGACCATCTGGCGGGCCTGCCTCGCCCCACGCTGGCGGAATTGTTCGCCGGCGATGCCGATCGTCTGAGCAAGCTGTCCACCCGTTTCGAGCTGGGCGAAGGACTGGGGGGCATCCGCTTCGACTGGTCCAAGATGCATCTGGATGACGCGCATATCGCCGGGTTCGAAGCCTTGGCTGCGGCGCAGGATTTCGATGGCCGCCGCGCGCAATTGTTCGGCGGCGAAAAGATCAACAACACCGAAGGCCGCGCCGCCGAACACACCGCCCAGCGCGGCGTGGGCAAGGACACCAGCGTCGAGGAGGCCCAGGCCCTGCATCAGCGCATGGCCTCGCTGGTGGGCGCGATCCACGAAGGCGCGCTGGGCGAGGTCAGGCATCTGATCCATATCGGCATCGGCGGCAGCGCGCTCGGCCCGGCGCTGGCGATCGATGCGCTGACCCGCGACGGCTGCGTGGTGCAGGTGCATGTGGTGGCCAATATTGACGGCTGCGCGCTGGAGGCCGCCTTTGCCAAGGCCGACCCGGCCACGACGCTGGTCGCGGTGGCGTCCAAGACCTTCACCACCATCGAGACGATGACCAACGCCAGGTCGGCTCTGAACTGGCTGAAGGAAAATGGTGTTGATGATCCCTATGGCCGCGTGATCGCGCTGACCGCCGCGCCGGAAAAGGCGGTGGAATGGGGCGTGGATGAAACCCGCATCCTGCCTTTCCCCGAAAGCGTGGGCGGACGTTATTCGCTGTGGTCGTCCATCGGCTTCCCGGTCGCGCTGGCGCTGGGTTTTGAGGAATTTGCCGAATTCCTCGGGGGCGCCGCGGCCATCGACGAACATTTCGCCAATACTTCGGGTGCGGACAATCTGCCCCTGCGCGCGGCCTTTGCCGATCAGCTCTACACCCGCCTGCGCGGTTGCCAGACACGCGCCTGCTTTGCCTATGACGAGCGCCTCGCGCTGCTGCCCGACTATCTGCAACAGCTCGAAATGGAATCGAACGGCAAGAGCGTGACCTTTGACGGCGCGCCGCTTGATGGCCCTTCGGCGCCGATTACCTGGGGCGGCGTGGGCACCGATGCGCAGCATGCCGTGTTCCAGCTTCTGCATCAGGGCACCATCGTGGTGCCGGTCGATTTCATCGCCAGCATCGCGCCGGGCGACCAGCTTGACCCGGCCCATCACCGCATCCTGCTGATGAACTGCTTTGCGCAGGGCGCCGCACTGATGGCGGGCAAGGATTCGGCGGATAAATCGCGCTCCTATCCGGGCAACCGCCCCTCGGCCACGATCCTGATCGACGATCTTTCGCCTGCCAGCCTTGGCGCGCTGATCGCGTTCCATGAACATCGCACCTTTGCCAATGCGGTGCTGATGGGCATCAACCCGTTTGACCAGTTCGGCGTGGAACTGGGCAAGCAGATCGCCAATGCCATCGACAAGGGCGAGGCCCAGTTCGACGCCAGCACCACCGCGCTGCTGGCCGAGGCGGGCCTGGCCTGAGCCACTCGACCAAGGTAAAAATGGACGGAATCGCGCTGTTTCTGCAAAGAAATAGCGCGATTTTTGTTTAAAAATTCATTGAGTTCCAGAATTGACTGTGCCTATTCTCCCAACGGGCAATATATTCGATAGGCGAAATACGGTTTACGGGGGCTTGATGATCGCGAAGCAGTTTGGCCGGGCGTACAGCAGCATGCTGGCGCTGACGGCGGCGTTTGGATTGGGGTTTGGCGGACAAGCTCTGGCGCAAGGGGCAACGGCCGCACCAGCGCCGGCGGTTGAGGCGCCACACCGGCTCGAGGCTGCCGATTTCGCCGTGCTGCCCTTCGTGGGCGAGCCGACGCTTTCGCCCAATGGGGAATGGATGGGCGGGCTTTTTGCCATTGGCGGGCAAAAGCGGATCTGCGCCGTTGGTCTGTTTGCCGGGCAGGCTGCGCCCGCCTGCATCGGCATTCCCGATCTGACCGAGGCCCATGGGCTGGAGTGGGTCAACAATGACAATCTGCTGATCCATCTGACCGTGCTGCAGCCGGTGGAGGGCGAAAGATTCTATGTCAGCCGTCTGATCAATTTCAACCGGGTGACGCGCAAGATCACCAAGCTGTTCTGGGACAGCAAGGGGCAGTCGGCCGACCGGGTCCTGTGGACCGCCAGTGACGGCACGCCGACCGCCTTGATTGCGGGGCAGAATTCGATCTACATGAGCCCTGAATTCTGGCCCAGCATCTATCGTTTCAACGTCGAAACCGGTAGCCGGATGATGGTCCAGCAAGGGCGCGAGGATGTCATGCGCTGGTTCACCGATGGTGATGGCGTGGTGCGCATCGGTTATGGCTATGACGATCAGAGCCGCAAGTCGCGGATGATGTATCGCAATGGCGCCAATGAACCCTTTCGTGTGGTGGATCGCGCGGACGGGCGCAAGCGCGAGGATCTGATCTCGGTGGTCGGTTTTGGCGCCACGCCCGGCAGCGCGCTGATAATTCATGAGGACAAGGACAAGCATTCCGCCTTGTTCGAGGTGGATGTGGCCACGCAAAAAGATCTGCGCACCGTGTGGACCGCGCCTGAGGGAAGCTGGGTCGAGGGCACATGGACCGATCCGGACCGCAAGACGCTGTTGGGCGTGCGTCTGGGCGGCAAGGATGAGAAGCGGATCTGGCTGGACCCGACGCTGGCCGAAACGCAGGCCGCCTTTGCCAAGGCGGTGCCCGACCGGCGTGTGGGGATTGTCGATATCAACCGCGACCACACCCGCATGCTGGTGCGGATCGATGCTCCCGATGCGCCGGGCGCGATCTATTTCTATGACACCAACGAAGGCGTGCTGCACCGCATCGCCTTCCTGTCCGACCGGCTGAAGGGGCAGGCGCTCAACCCGGTGAAAATGGTGCATTACAAGGCGCGCGACGGGCTGGAGATCGAGGCGGTCCTGACCCTGCCCAAAGGCAAAGTGGCGAAGAACCTGCCCTTTGTGGTGATGCCCCATGGCGGGCCTTGGGCGCATGATACGCTGGACTATGATTATTGGGCGCAATTCGTGGCTCAGCTTGGCTATGGTGTGATCCAGCCAAATTTTCGCGGCTCGGATGGCTATGGTGAGGAATTCGAGCGCAAGGGCGAAGGGCAGATGGGCCTGGCCATGCAGGATGACCTCAATGACGCGCTGGGCTGGGCGGTGAAGGAGGGCATCGCCGATGGCAAGCGGGCCTGTCTGGTGGGGGCCTCCTATGGGGGCTATGCCACGATGTGGGGGCTGGCGCGCGATGCGGATGTGTGGCGCTGCGGCATCTCGATTTCGGGCGTGGCCAGCGTCCGGCGCGAGGTCAACGATATGGGCAATTCGCTCTACGGCAATAGCAATCAGGATGCATGGAAACGGATGACGCCTGATTTTGCAGCTGTTTCGCCCATCAATGCGGTGGACCGGATCAAGGCGCCGCTGATGCTGATCCATGGCAAGATGGATGTGACGGTAGATCATAGCCAGTCGGTGTCGATGGCGGCAAAGATGCGCGCGGCGGGCAAGCCGGTGGAATTCCTGTCCCTGCCCAAGGCCGACCATTATTTCACGCGCGAGGCCGATCGACTGGAATTGCTGAATGCGATTGAAGGATTCCTAAAAAAGAACAATCCCGCGGATTAATATTGTCAGTGTTGCATACTATCTATTGGCAAAGCCTTGTTCTGGCCCCATATCGGCGCGCAATGACATGTCCCCCGGTGGAGTTTGAAAATGGCCGAATTTGACTACGACCTGTTTGTGATTGGCGCCGGGTCGGGGGGCGTCCGGGCAAGCAGGATCGCGGCCGGTCATGGTGCGCGCGTGGCCGTGGCCGAAGAATTCCGCGTCGGGGGCACCTGCGTGATCCGGGGCTGCGTGCCCAAGAAACTGCTGGTTTACGCCAGCCAGTTTGCCGAGGAACTGCACGATACGGCCAAGCTGGGCTGGACGCTGCGCGAGAAGAGCTTCGACTGGGCGGCGCTGCGCGATTTCGTGGCCAGCGATGTCGACCGGCTGGAGCGGGCCTACACCTCCACGCTGGACAATAACAAGGTCGAGCATTTCCACGAGCGCGCCACCATCGCCGGGCCGAACACGGTGCGGCTGGCATCGGGGCGTGAGATCAGCGCGAAATACATTCTGGTGGCCGTGGGCGCATGGCCGGTGATGCCCGAATTTCCGGGCAACGAACATGCGATCACCAGCAATGAAGTGTTCCATCTGGAGAGCTTCCCCAAGCGTGTGGTGATTCAGGGTGCGGGTTATATCGCGCTGGAATTTGCGGGCATCTTCAATGCTCTGGGCGCGCACGTCACGGTGGTGAACCGGTCGGACAAGATCCTGCGCAGCTATGATTCGAGCCTGACCGACCGCCTGCTGACGATGATGCGCGCGCGCGGGGTTGAGTTCCGCTTTGACGCGCCGATTGAGAGCATCATCAAGCAATCCGATGGCTCGCTCTGCGTCAATACCAAGGGTTTCCTGCCTATCGAGGCCGACGCCGTGCTGGTGGCCACCGGGCGCAAGCCCAAGACGCCGGGGCTGGGGCTGGAAAACGCCGGGGTCGAATTGGGCGCAAATGGGCAGATCCCGGTGGATGAATATAGTGCCACCTCCTGCCCCTCGATCTATGCCGTGGGCGATGTGACCGACCGGGTGCAATTGACCCCCGTGGCCATCCGCGAGGGCCATGCCTTTGCCGACACCGTATTCGGCGGCAAACCCCGCACCATCGCCTATGACCATATCCCCAGCGCCGTGTTCAGCCAGCCCCCTCTGGCAGGCGTGGGCCTGACCGAGGCGGCGGCGCGCGCGGCGGGGCATGAGATCAAGATCTTCACCAGCGATTTTCGTCCGATGAAAAACATGTTCCACACGCGCGCCGAGCGGGGGTTTTACAAGCTGATCGTGGATGCGGCGACCGACAAGGTGTTGGGCGTCCACATGATCGGGCCGGATGCGCCCGAGATTTTGCAGGCCGTCGCCATCGCGGTGAAGGCTGGCCTTACCAAGGCGGATTTCGACGATACGGTGGCGCTGCATCCCTCGATGGCCGAGGAATTGGTGTTGATGCGGTAAGAAGGTTTGAAGGGATTATCACGAGGGGCTGGCCCCTCGTGGCTCCCCGATACTGTGTTTGTTGCGCCATGGGTTCGGCCTTGCGCAATGTCGCACCGCCGGAGGCTATTAAATGCCTGCGGCGCTTCCATTTGGCGCTCACGGAAAGGTAGTGCGCGACAAAGACAGTAATGGGAGCGCGAGGGTTATGACCCTCGCATTTTTACCCTTCCAATTCTTCTCTCAAAAACGCCGAAACTTCCTCCAGCGTCACATCCTTGGTCAGGAAAGTCCCGCCGATTCCGCGCATCAGCAGAAACGCCAAGCGCCCCGCATCGACCTTTTTGTCATGCAGCATATGGGCGGCCAATTGTGCCCCCGACACATTCAGCCCCAGCGCGCGAATATCGGCGGGCAGGCCGACGGCGGCAATATGGGCGGCCACGCGCTCGGCCTCATCCGTGCCCATCAGCCCACGCCGCGCCGAAAACCGCGCCGCCAGCACGCAGCCCAGCGCCACCGCCTCGCCGTGGAGCAGGCGGTCGGAAAAGCCGGTTTCGGCTTCAAGGGCATGGCCGAACGTATGGCCAAGGTTGAGCAGGGCGCGCAGGCCCGTGGTCTCGAACTCGTCTTCCGCCACGATGCGGGCCTTGGCCGCGACCGAGTAGGCCACCGCATGTTCGCGCGCGGCCCGATCGCCCGAGAGCATGGCCTCGCCATGGGCCTCGCACCATGCGAAAAATTCCGGGTCATTGATCAGCCCGTATTTCACCACCTCGGCATAGCCCGAAGCCAGCTCGCGCCGGGGCAGGGTGTCGAGCGCATCCAAATCGGCCAGAACCAGTGAAGGCTGATGAAACGCGCCGACGAGATTCTTGCCTGCGGGCGTGTTGATCGCGGTTTTGCCGCCCACGCTCGAATCGACCTGCGCCAGCAGCGACGTCGGCACCTGAATGAAATGGCACCCGCGTTTGAGCATGCTGGCGGCAAAGCCGGTCAGATCCCCGATCACCCCGCCGCCCAGCGCGATGATATGGTCGCCCCGCTCCACCTCCAGCGCCAGCAGCCCATCGACCACCGCCACCAGATTGGCCCAGCTTTTCGTGGATTCGCCCGCAGGCAGGATATGCCATGCCGCGCTCTTGCCTGCCGCCGCCAGGGAGGCATCGACCGCCGCCCCCCAAGCCTTATGCACATTTGCGTCCGTAATGACCGGCACGACGGGCTTGCGCAGCCGCGCGCCCGCTTCCTGCGCCAGATTGGCGATCAGCCCGGCGCCCACGCGCACTTCATAGGGGCGGCCGGCAATATCGACAGAAATAATCGGCATCGTTCAATCAGCCTTTCGCGCCATGGGCATCAAGCCATTCGTCCAGCGAGACCATCAGACTGGCCAAGGTGCGAGAATGGGGCACATTGCCGCTCATCACCTTGATCGGGGCCTGCGAATAGAAAGGTTCACGGCTGGACTTGAGATTGGAGAGAATTTCGCGAGGGTTTCCGTTTTTCAGCAAAGGCCGGTTGCCCTTGCGCGCGGTGCGGTCCACCAGCGTTTCCAGTTCCGCATCCAGCCACACCGCGATCCCGCGCGCGAGAATCAGTTCGCGCGTGGCATCATTCACAAAGGCGCCGCCGCCGGTCGACAAAACCTTCAGCCCCGCCTTGCCATTGCCCGCATGAGGCAGTTTCAGCCCCTTGATCGCATCGCCCGGCGTGTTTTCGCCCAGCAGCCGCGCGATCACCCGCCGCTCGCCCTCGCGAAAGAAAGCCTCGCCGTAAGTGGCGAAAATATCGGGAATCGGCATATGCGCCGCCTTCTCGATCTCGTCATCGGCATCGACAAAAGGCACACCCAGCAATGCGGCCAGACGCCGCCCAAGGCTCGTCTTGCCCACGCCCATCATGCCCACCAGAACGATGGGGCGGTCGATATGCGCCAGAACTGCGGCCAGATGAGCGGCCTCTGCTGCGCTTTCGGAAAGAGTGTGATCTTCATCCATTGCCGGGCTGCCTATACTTTTGCTAACCGGCGGCGCAAGCATAGCATGATGTCGGGCCGCTTCGGGCCGCTGTTTCGAGGATTTTGGCGTTGAGTATCACGATCCGGCGCGATAGCGGCAAGAAGAACGGCAGGAACGGATCGGGCAAATCCTATCGCCTCTGGTGGTTGTCGCTGGTCCTGATGCTGGCGGGCGGCCTTGTGGCGCTGGCCTGGATCAAGGGCGGGCCGGTGCAGATGCGCGAAGTGGCGGTGGAACTTTCGACCAGGCAGGTCGGCGTGAACGGACAGGTGAAGTGATGAAACGGATTGCCAGGCCTCTCCTTGCCTGCTCGCTGGTGGCCTTGCTGGGCGCGGGCGGCGCATGGGCGCAGGGCGGGCCCGAATCGCTGCTGCCTCCCGGTTTTGACCGCCCCGCCGCGCGGCCCGCGCGCGCGCCCGCGCCTGCTGCACCGCCTGCGCGGCCCGGACAGCCGCGCGTCGATATCGGCCCCAATCCCGAACCCACCATCGCCGCCCAGCCGGTTGTCGAGGCGCCATCGGGCATCGGCGCGCTTGGCGCGGCCACGGCCACCGGGCCGGTGGTGCTGCCCAGCGGGATCACCTCGTTTGAACAATTGATCGCTTTGCCGCCGGACAAGCTGGACCGGCTGCTCGGTCTGATCCCCAAATATGACATTCCCCCCGGCGCCCAGCGCGCGATGAAGGAGGTCGGTCTGCTCGATATGGGCGAGGGCGGCATGGCGCCGCAATCGCTGGCGGGCCAGAATGCGGGCCTCGTGCGCGCGGTGCTGGCGGGCAACAATGGCCAGATGGTGTCGCGCTGGGGCCATATTCTGGTGCGCCGGGCGCTGGCCTCGCGGCTGGATGCGCCCGCCGAGATGGCGCCCACCGAATTTGCCGCCCTGCGCGCCGCCCTACTGCTGCGTATGGGCGAGGGCGTGGCGGCCCGCGCGCTGGTGCAGGACATTGACCCCAGCAATTACGACGCCTCGCTGACCCAGGCGGCGATGGACGCCTATATTGCCACCGGCGATTTCACCGGCTTTTGCCCGGTGCTGCAACTCAACGCCTCGGCGCGCGATGATGCGGGCTGGCAGGTGATGCGCAGCATTTGCCAGACCTATGGTGGGGCCACCGCCACCGGCCAGTCCGAACTCGACCGTCTGGGCAAGGCCAAGGTGCTTTCGGGCATGGATATGGAGCTGGCGCAGAAATATGCCGGGGCCGTGGGCGGCGCGCGGGCGCGGGCGGTCAAGATCGAGTGGGACAATGTCAATGACCTGACCCCGATGCGCCATGGGCTGACGCTGGCGGTGGGGCTGGCCCCGCCCGATGCGCTGCTGGCCAAGGCCGGGCCGGTCTATGCCGACATGACCGCGCTCTCGCCGATGGCCGGGCTGGGCCTGCGCGCCGATGCCGCCGATGTGGCGGGGGCGATGGGCGTGCTGTCGGGCGCGGCGATGGTTGATCTTTACAGCCAGATCTACAGCAATGACGACATCACCGGCGGCCCTGCGGAGCGCGCGCTCCTGCTGCGCGATGCCTATGTGGGCGTGGCCCCGGCCGACCGCGTGGCCGCGATGCAGCAATTGTGGGATGGGGCCGCCAATCCCTATTCGCGCTATGCCCGGATGGTGCTGACGGCGTATGCGGCGGCACGTCTGGCGCCTTCGGCGGATCTCAATGCGCAATCGGGTGATCTGATTGCCTCGATGCTGAGCGCCGGGCTGGACGGCAATGCGGCGCTGTGGCGGCCGGTGGTCGAGGCGGGATCGCCGGGCTGGGCGCAACTGGCGCTGGGCCTGCCGATGTCGGGCGAGGCTGATACCGGGGCCATTGAAACCTTTATCGGCAATGACAAATCCGATGGCCAGCATCGTAGCGCCATGCTCATCGCTGCGCTGTCGGGGCTGGGGCGGATCAAGGACAGCACGCGCGATTCGCTGCTGGGCAAGGTCAAAGGCAGCGTGGCGGGCCAGACCCGCTGGACCGGGGCGATTGATACGGCGGCGGGCGTGAACAATGCCGCGCTGGTGGCCTTGCTGGCCGGATTGGGGATGCAGGGCGACAGTTGGGCCAAGATGACGCCGCGCTATCTCTATCACATCACCTCGGCGCTCAGCCGCGTGGGGATGGCGGCCGAGGCGCGGATGATCGCGGCCGAAGCCGTGGCGCGCGGGTGAGGCTTTGACCCGCGAGCCTAGCGCGGCGGTGGCGGCTTTCCTCGCCATGCTGGCGGCGGAGCGCGGCGCGGCGGCCAATACGCTGGCGGCCTATGAGCGCGATCTGCGCGGGGCCGAGGATGCGCTGGGGGATATTGAACATGCCGATGTGGCCGCGCTGGAACGGCTGGCGGCCACTTGGGGGCATCTCTCGCCCGCCAGCGTGGCGCGCAAATCCTCGGCTTTGCGGCAATTCTACGGTTTCCTGATCGACGAGGGCTGGCGCGAGGATGATCCCAGCCCGGCCCTGCCGCGCGTGGCGCAGCGCCGGCCCTTGCCGCGCATTCTGGGCCATGAGGATATCGCCATCCTGTTTGCCCGCGCCGAAGAGGAGGCTGCTGGCGACAAGCGCGAGCCTTTGCGCACGCTGGCCTGTCTGGAATTGCTCTATGGATCGGGCCTGCGCGCAACCGAACTGGTATCCTTGCCCATCAGCGCCGCGCCGCGCGATGCGCCCTTGCTGACTATTACCGGCAAGGGCGGGGTTCAGCGCATGGTGCCGATCAGCGCGCGCGCGGGCCAGGTGCTGCGCCGCTGGATCGCGATCCGGGGCGCTGGGCGGGATTCGCGCTTTATGTTCCCCTCCACCGGCAAGGATGGGCATCTGACGCGGGTGCGCCTGTTTCAATTGCTGCGCGAATTGGGCGCGCGCGCCGGGCTGGACCCCACGCGGCTGTCGCCCCACGTGCTGCGCCATGCCTTTGCCACCCATCTGCTCGAAGGGGGCGCGGATCTGCGCGTGGTGCAGACGCTGCTGGGCCATGCCGATATCGGCACGACCCAGATCTATACCCATGTGGATGCGGCCCGTCTGGTCGAATTGGTGAACCAGCGGCACCCTTTGGCGGCCAGAACGGTTGGCTGACGGCTGAAAGGCTTGCCCAAACCGGCGCGGCGCACTAGGGCCATGCCCCATGGTTTCCTATCTCGAATTTGAAAAGCCGGTGGCCGCGCTTGAGGCGCGCATCAAGGAATTGCGCGCAACGGCGGCCGAGGGCGACCTCGACATTTCCGCCGAGGTGGGGCGGCTGGAGCGCAAGAGCGCCGACCTGCTGGCCAGCACCTATCGCGCGCTGACCCCGTGGCAGAAGACGCAGGTGGCGCGCCATCCGATGCGCCCGCATTTCGTCGATTATGTCGAAAAGATCTTCACCGATTTCGTGCCTCTGGGCGGCGATCGCCTGTATGGCGAGGATCATGCGATCATCGGCGGTTTTGCGACGCTCAATGGTCGCAAGGTGATGCTGATCGGCCATGAAAAGGGCCATGATACCGCCACGCGCATCAAGCATAATTTCGGCATGGGCAAGCCGGAGGGCTATCGCAAGGCGATTCGCCTGATGGAACTGGCGGGCCGATTCGGGCTGCCGGTGGTCACGCTGGTCGATACGTCGGGCGCGTTCCCGGGCGTTGAGGCCGAGGAGCGCGGTCAGGCCGAGGCCATTGCCCGTTCGACTGAGGCCTGTCTTGCGCTGCGCGTGCCGATGGTGGCCGTGATCGTGGGCGAGGGCGGCTCGGGCGGCGCGGTGGCGCTGGCCAGCGCCGAGCGCGTGCTGATGCTCGAACATGCGGTCTATTCGGTGATTTCGCCCGAGGGCTGCGCCTCTATCCTGTGGCGCACTGCCGAAAAGGCCGCCGATGCGGCCGAGGCAATGAAAGTGACGGCGCAGGATCTGCTCGCTCTCAAGGTCATCGACCGTATCGTGCCCGAGCCGGTGGGCGGGGCGCATCGTGATCCCGATGCGGCGGCCAAGGCGCTGGGCAAGGCGATTGGCGAGGAACTGGACAAGCTGCTCAAGATGGACGCCAAGCAGTTGCTGGCGATGCGCGAAGAGCGTTTTCTGGCGATCGGTGCCGAATAAGGCCTTTATTCCCGCCGGATACACAAAAGGGCGCAGCGTCGATGGACGCTGCGCCCTTTTGTGTTGCGCCATGGGCGGCCCGGTCCTGGCGCCCATGCATCCTGATGTCGTCCGGGCGACGCTGTCGGCCGCCCGGCATCATCCCGATCAGGCGGCAGAGGCGTTGGCTGTCGACATCTGCGAGGAGGTCGTGTTGAAGGTCGTCGAGAGCTGGTTGCCCATGCCATTCATCGCGGTGATGGCGGCAACGGCGATCAGGGCAGCGATCAGGCCATATTCGATGGCGGTGGCGCCGGCTTCGTCACGGATCAGTTTGCTGAGGAATTTCATGGTCGGTCTCCGGTCTCGTCGGGCAACTGGTGTCTGCCGACATCCGCGTAGATACTTATAAGGTGTTGATAAAGCGATACCAAAAAGATGGTTTTACTTATAGTAACCTAAAAAATCCGGGAAAATCCGATGTGTGGCCGATGAATATTGCGGACATGCAAGAAGAGCGACAGGTTGCCCTGCCGCTCTTCTCATTACCTCAAAATCGCGCCTGACCCCGTAGTCAGGCTATGCGATTAGGCAGCCGAGGCGTTGGCCGTCGACATCTGCGAAGAGGTGGTGTTGAAGGTGGTCTTGAGCTGGTTGCCCAGGCCATTCATCGCGGTGATGGCGGCAACGGCGATCAGGCCGTATTCGATGGCGGTCGCACCAGCTTCGTCGCGGATGAGCTTGTTGATGAACTTCATGGTCAGTCTCCTGTAGCAGTCTTTCCGCCCTGCCAGTTTTCCCGTCTCAGCCCGGCGGTTCCCTCCTCCTAGTGGAGATGTCTTAACAATCCGTCAGCGGGCCCGCGCGCTCTGTGGGAAATGCGGAGGTCGGCGGTAAGGTTTGGGTGACGCGCGCCATCGGTCCGCAAAATGCGAAAGGGGGGCGGCGAATCGGTCAGGCTTGTGTCAGGCGGCCGTTGCCTGCTGCACGGCGACCTGCGCCTGCGTGTCGACGTTGTTCCAGGTCTGGACGATGCTGTTGGCCACGCCGCTGAGCGCGGCGATCATGACCAGCACAATGAGGCCGCACAGCAGCCCGTATTCCACAGAGGCCAGCCCGCTTTCGTCCCGATGGAGTCGGGTCAGGAATTCTGTAATAGACATGACCTAGCCCGCCCAAATTCGTTGCGGTGTTATTGTGCAGGCGTTCGGTTAATAAGATCTTGAGCGGAAATGGTGGAATTTCCGGGGCAACAAGGAAAGGTCGTGGAATGATTCTGCCCGTGGTGGCCGTGGCGCTGTTGCGCGATGACGGGCATATATTGATGCAGCGCCGCCCGGAAGGAAAACAGCACGGCGGCCTTTGGGAATTTCCCGGCGGCAAGATCGACCCGGGCGAGGGGCCGGTTGAGGCTGCCCTGCGCGAGATGGAGGAGGAGCTGGGCGTAGGGCTGGAGGCGCACGCGCTGATGCCGGTCAGCTTTGCCCATAGCGATGAGGCCCCTGGCAAGGAGCGGCGTCGGGTGTTGCTGCTGCTTTATGTGGCGCGGGCGTGGAGCGGCGATCCAATCGCACGGGAAGGCCAGCAATTTGCGTGGGTTGCGCCCGATGCCCTGCCGGATCTGGATATGCCGCCGCTGGATATCCCGCTGGTGCGCGACCTGCTGCGCTGGATCGGGGCGGGGGCGGAACAGGGGAAATAATTAGTTTTTACAAAATGTCATTTTCCTCTTGCCAAGCCGGTGCTGTCCCCTTAGAGGCGCGGCTCCAAGGCACCCGTAGCTCAGCTGGATAGAGCATCAGACTACGAATCTGAGGGCCGGGCGTTCGAATCGCTCCGGGTGCACCACTTCCCTTTCGGGGGGAATGGTCGGTCTTTTACAAGGCCGTTTGGGAAAATGTGTCAGTGTGCACCCGTAGCTCAGCTGGATAGAGCATCAGACTACGAATCTGAGGGCCGGGCGTTCGAATCGCTCCGGGTGCACCAACACATAATCCCAACTATGCCCTTCGGGGCGATCCCTTAAAAAACGCGAATTGTTCTTGCTTTGGCCGACATATGGGCCGAAAGCGTGGGCCGTATCGGGGCGTAAGTCCCCGCAAACCATGCTGGCCCGAAACCGCGCTGACGATGCCGCGAGAGGACTCTTCCTTGACGCCCCGACAGCCGGTGTGGAGCAGGATGCCGGAGTAGCGCAGAATGAACGAGAATTTCGACCTGCATGACCACGATCATGCCGATGACGGCAAGCTGCCGGTCCCCAACGAGGTTCAGGAGGCGATTCGCACGCTGCTGCGTTGGTCAGGTGATGATCCCTCGCGCGAAGGGCTGGTCGACACGCCCGCGCGCGTGGCGCGTGCGTGGAAGGAATATTGCCAGGGCTATAATGAAGACCCGGCGGTCCATCTGTCGCGCCAGTTCGAGGAAGTGGGCGGCTATAACGAGATCGTCCTGCTCAAAGACATTCCGTTTCAGAGCCATTGCGAACATCACATGGCCCCGATCACCGGCAAGGCCAGCATCGCCTATCTGCCGCGCGAACGGGTTGTGGGGATTTCCAAGCTGGCCCGCGTTCTGCACGGCTTTGCCCGCCGCCTGCAGATTCAGGAGCGCCTGACCGCCCAGGTCGCCCAGTGCATCTGGGACAATCTGGACCCCTTCGGCGTGGCCGTGGTGATCGAGGCCCAGCATGGCTGCATGACCGGGCGCGGGGTGAAAACGCCGGGCGTGGGCATGGTGACCAGCCGGATGATGGGCGCGTTCCTGTCCGATCCGCGCAGCCGCAAGGAAGTGCTGAGCCTGATGGGCTATTGATCCGGCGCGGCGCGGGTGAGAGGGTGGGGCATGATCGCTCCCGCTCTTGCCCGCCGCGCCCTTTGGGCTGCCTGTCTCCTCGCGCCTCTGGCCCCGGCGGCGGCGAAACCGCTGCCTTTGCCGCCCGCGATTTATACCGATCCCGTCCATGATGCGGCCCACCCTGCGCGGATGGAGGTGCTGCACATCCCCTCGGGCGGGGTGGAGATCAATGGCGTGGCCTATCTGGCATCGGGCGCCGCACCCCGGCCCACGGTGGTGATCTGCCACGGTTTTCCCGGCAATGAGAAGAATCTCGATCTGGCGCAGGCGCTGCGCCGCGCCGGGTGGCATGCCATCACCTTCAACTATCGCGGATCATGGGGCAGCCCCGGCACCTTCCGCTTTGCCCAGAACCCGCAGGATCTGCAGGCCGTGCTGGCCTATCTGCGCGATCCGGCCAATGCAAAGCGGCTGGGCATCGACACTGCGCATATGGCCGTGGTGGGCCACAGCATGGGCGCATGGGTGACCGCGATGGCCGGAGCGCAGGACCGCGATCTGGTGGCGCTGGGCATGATTTCGGCGGGCAATTTCGGCATGATCGGCGCGATGCCGCCCGAGCCGCGTGTGAAGATGATGGCCGAAAACATGGAATCTTTGGCCAGCACGCCGCAGGCCCTGTCCGATGAACTGGGCGCGCATGTGGCCGATTACGATTTTACCGCCAAGGCTGGGGCGCTGGCCGACAGACCCTTGCTGGTGCTGACTTCGGATGATGGTCTGGCCGGGCATGTTGCGCCGCTGGTCGCCGCAATCCGCAAGGCGGGGGGCGGTAAGCTGCAGACCGGGCATGGCGCCACCGATCACAGTTGGTCCGACCGCCGGATTGATCTGGAGGCGCGGATCATCCGTTTTCTGACGCCCTATCTGCAGGGGCATCGCTGAGCTGGGGGCGATTCGCGCGGGGAATCGATTCGGAATTGAACCGATTTTCCTTCGACGAAAATCATCGCGAGCCGCATCCCATGGCCATGATGATACGCAACGCTCCATTCGCCCTCCTTGCCATCGCCTTTGCCGCCGCCGTCCGCCGGTTCCGCCTGACGGTCTGCCTGCTGGTCGCCCTGTTCTTTCAGGCCGCCCCGGCGCAGGCGCTGGTGGATCAGACATGGATCTCCGCCGAAGGAATGGACAGCGGGGGCTGTCTGGCGCTCGTGCCCTGCGCCACGCTGGCCTATGCCATCCGCCAGACCTCGCCGGGCGGCACGATCTTTGTGATGGACAGCGGGTTCTATGGCGCGGCCACGATTGATCGCAGCCTGACCATCCGATCCGAATATGGCCAGATGTCGATGGTCGCCTCAATCACGGTCAATGCGGCCAGCACGGACAAGGTGATGCTCGACAATGTGGCGCTTGAATGCGCGGCCCCGGCGCGGGGCATTGCCTATGGCTATGGGGTGCAGGTGCTGAAAGGGGCCGACGTCCTGTTGAACCGCGTCTCGATCAAGGATTGTCTGGCCACCGGCACTGTCGGGGCGGGGGTCTATATTTATTCGACCACGAATTCCCGGGTGACGATCCACGATTCGGTGATCTTCAACAATCGGGTGGGCGTGCTGGTGTCCAGCACCGACGGGATGGCCCATGCCAAGATCTATCGCACGCTGTTTCTGTCCAACAGCGAATCGGGCGTGCGCGTGATCGGCACCGGCAATGATGCGATCATGGCCGACAACAATCTGCTGGGCAGCGTCAAGTCGATGGACCTGCAATCGGGCGGAGCATCGCGGTCATTCGGCAACAATTCGATGACCAGCGGCGATACGCCGATCCCGATGTCGCAATATTGAGGCAGCATTTGGGGCCGGTTCGATCCCATTTTGAACCAGCCCCGATTCCACTCTTGCGCAATGCCGCCATCATGCGAGAGGTCGGTCATAGGATTTAAGAGTCCTTTAACCATTTCGAGCATTCAGGATCATGGCGGTCATTGCGGTTTACAGTTCCAAGGGCGGCGTGGGAAAGACGACTCTGGCGGTCGATCTGGCCTGGCGCTCGGCTGCCTTGGGCGGGCATCGCACGCTTTTGTGGGATCTGGACGTACAGGGCGGGGCCGGGTTTTTGCTGGGCATGGAGGAAGCGCCCAGGATGCGCGCGGCCAGCCTGTTTCAGCGCGAGGGGCGGCCAGAGCAACTGATCGAGCCGACACCTTATACGGGTCTTTCCCTGCTGCGCGCCGATGACAGTTTGCGCAGCCTGCCGGTGCATCTGGCGAGGTTGGGGCAGAAGAAGCGGCTGGCACAATTGACATGGCCGTTGCGGCGCGAATTTTCGCGGATCATCCTCGATTGCCCGCCGATGCAGAATGAGGTGAGCGAGCAGGTGATTGCCGCGGCCGATGTGCTGATCGTGCCGTTGCCTGCCTCGCCGCTGGCGGCGCGGGCGCTTGATCTGCTGCGGCGCGATCTGTTGCGCGAGAATGGGCGGCATCCGCCGCTCTTGCCGGTGCTGTCCATGTATGATGCGCGGCGCAAGGGGCATCGCGCAGCACGCGAGGGCAAAATGGCGCCTTTCCCGGTGATCCCCATGGCCAGCATGATCGAGCAGACCGCCTTTCGCCGCGCGCCCATCGGCACATTTGCACCCAATTGCGAACCGGCCCGCGCGCTCGACCGGCTGTGGCGCGCGATTGAGGTGAAGCTGATGGATGAGGAAGCGGCCTGATGGGCAACGAAAAACCCCGGCACCATCACGGCGCCGGGGTCTTTTGTTGCGACCGAGAGGTCAGCGGAAAATCAGAGGTTTTCCAGCACGTATTCGGCGCTGGACACCTTGAACTCGCCCGGACCTTCGACGAAAACCTTTTCCACCACGCCGTCATTGACGACGAGGGCGAAACGCTGGCCGCGCTGGCCAAGGCCCGCGCCCGAGGCGTCAAGCGTCAGGCCCAGAGCCGCAGCGAATTCGCCATTGCCATCGGCCAGCATGGTGACATCGGCGCTGCCCTTTTGCGCGCCCCACACACCCATCACGAAGGGATCGTTGACAGCGGTGCAGACGATCTCGTCCACGCCGGCGGCCTTCAGATCAGCGGCCTTTTCCACAAACCCGGGCAGGTGCTTGGCCGAGCAGGTGGGCGTGAACGCGCCGGGCACCGAGAAGACGACGGCCTTCTTGCCCTTGAAATATTCGGCGGTCTGAACGGGTTCGCGCTCGGAATCGGTGGACTTGACGAGCTTGACGTCGGGCAGGCTGTCGCCGGGGGCGATGGTCATGGCTTTCTCCTTATGCGGGGCGGGCGTTGCGATTGTCCGCCTCCTGTCGCGCACAGATATAAGCCGCCCTTTCGCAGTCGCAACCACGCATGGGCCTGCGGGCAAGAATTTATCCCTGATGCGCGGTTGGCCCGGAGATTTCCGCAGGGGATCCAAAAGGGATATAAAGGTTCCTTTATATCCCTTGCGCGGGGGCGGGGGCTGGGCTAAAGGGCGACCATGATTGGCGCCCCTTTGGCGCCCACTCTCTAAGGAGCCCTTTCGTGACCACGCTGGAAGCCCAGAAGGACTATGTGATCGCCGACATCGGTCTTGCCGATTTTGGCCGCGCGGAAATCGCCATTGCCGAAACCGAAATGCCCGGCCTGATGGCTCTGCGCGCCGAATATGGCGCCTCGCAGCCGCTCAAGGGCGCGCGCATCACCGGCTCGCTCCACATGACGATCCAGACCGCCGTGCTGATCGAAACGCTGGTTGCGCTGGGTGCCGATGTGCGCTGGGCCACCTGCAACATCTTCTCGACGCAGGACCACGCCGCGGCCGCCATCGCCGCGCAGAACATCCCCGTCTTCGCGGTAAAGGGCGAGAGCCTGGCCGAATATTGGGACTATGTGGGCCGCATTTTCGACTGGGGCGATGAACCCTGCAACATGATCCTCGACGATGGCGGCGACGCCACGATGTTCGCCCTGTGGGGCGCGCGCGTCGAGGCGGGCGAAGAGCTGTTCGAACCCAGCAATGCCGAAGAAATCGAGTTCGTGCGCGCGCTCAAGAACTTCCTGAAGGCAAAGCCGGGCTATCTGACCGCCACCGTCAAGGCGATCCGCGGCGTTTCGGAAGAAACCACCACCGGCGTCCACCGCCTCTATGCCCTTGCCAAGCAGGGCAAGCTGCCGTTCCCCGCGATCAACGTGAACGACAGCGTTACCAAGTCGAAGTTCGACAATCTCTATGGCTGCAAGGAATCGCTGGTTGACGCGATCCGCCGCGCCACCGACGTGATGCTGGCTGGCAAGGTCGCCTGCGTTGCCGGTTTCGGCGACGTGGGCAAGGGCTCGGCCGCCTCGCTGCGCAATGGCGGCGCCCGCGTGATGGTGACCGAAATTGACCCCATCTGCGCGCTGCAGGCCGCTATGGAAGGCTATGAAGTCGTCACGATGGAAGAAGCCGTGAAGCGCGCCGACATCTTCGTGACCGCCACCGGCAACGAAGACGTCATCACCGCCGAGCACATGGCCGCGATGAAGCCCATGTCGATCGTGTGCAACATCGGCCACTTCGACAGCGAAATCCAGATTTCGGGCCTGTCGAACTATGCCTGGACCGAAGTGAAGCCGGGCACCGACCTCGTGACCTTCCCCGATGGCAAGCAGATCATCATCCTGGCCAAGGGCCGTCTGGTCAACCTTGGCTGCGCCACCGGCCACCCGTCCTTCGTGATGTCGGCCTCGTTCACCAACCAGACGCTGGCCCAGATCGAGCTGTTCACCAAGGCGGGCGACTACAAGAACGACGTCTATGTCCTGCCCAAGCACCTCGACGAAAAGGTCGCCGCGCTCCACCTCGAAAAGCTGGGCGTGAAGCTGACCCAGCTCTCGAAGAAGCAGGCCGACTATATCGGCGTGCCGCAGGCCGGGCCGTTCAAGGCGGATCACTACCGCTATTGATCCTTTTGGGGTTGATGCAAAAAGCGCCTCGCGGGGGAGAGATCCTTTGCGGGGCGTTTTTGTTTTTGGGGGCTTTATGCCTCCGGCGGGCAAAGGGCGGGGGCCCTTTGCAATCCCGATACTGTCGATGTGGCGCTATGGGTTTGGCGTTGGGTGGCGGACGCGATGTTTGAGTTTTAAAGCCTGCGGCGCTTTTTGCATGAGTTCGCCGTGCCACGGGCTTTCATAACCCATTGCGTTACGCCGCAAACCTCCCACCACTCCATTAACGGGATTGCAAAGGGACGAGTCCCTTTGCCCGCCGGAGGCACCCCTACGCCCCTTAAATATCATCCCCCCATTGCCATTCCGTCCCCGCCCGCCTAGCTGATAGGCGATGCAATGGACCCCTCTTGCCATGGTTGTCATGGGCTTGCTGCTGGCTGCTTGGGCGGTGGCGGCGGGCTGGGCTGTGCTGTCTTCGCTGGCGCGCGGGCGGGCGGCGGCAGGCGCGGTGCGCCAGGCGCGGCGGCTGGCCCGGATGGTGGAGGAGAGCCCGGCGCAATTGCTGATCGTGCGCAGCGACGGGCGGATCGAGGGTTCGCCCCGGCTGGCCTCGTGGTTGGGCTTTTCGGCCATGCCGCAGTTTTTGAGCGAGCTGGATGATGGCAAGCCCGATCGCGGATTGAGCGCCGAGCAACTGGCGCAACTGACCGAGGCGGTGCTTTCGGCCCAGCGCACCAGCCGTTCGTTCGATCTTGCCATTTCGCCGCGCGGTTCGCGCCGTTCGCTGTCCTTGCGCGGCGGTCTGGCCGATCCGCAGGTGGCGCCTGCCGGATCGGCGCAGGTGTGGGTGTTTGACGCTAGCGAGGCCGAGACGCAGATCGCCCGGATGCGCGCCGAAACGGCACGGTCCAGGAGCGATTTTCTCGCGCTGGTCGGTCTGATCGAGGCGGCGCCGATCCCGATGTGGTTCCGCTCGCCGCAGGGTGAGCTGCGGCTGGTCAACTCGGCTTATGTCCGCGCGGTGGGCGCGGACAATGCCGAGGCGGTGGTCAATGGCGGACTGGAACTGGTCGAGCGGGTCGATGGTCAGACCCCGGCGCAGGTGGCCGCCCGCGCGATGCTGGAAAAGCGCCCCGCCGAGCGCATTGTCGCCGCCACCATCGGCGGCCAGCGCCGCGCGCTGCGCGTGTCCGATCTGCCGCTGGGCGACGAGGGCGTGGCAGGCTATGCCATCGACATTGAGGAGATGGAGGAAATCTCCCGCGCTTTCCGCGCCTTCCGCGAGGCGCAGCGCTCGATGCTCGACCTGTTTTCCTCGGGCGTGGCGCAATTTGATGCCCGCCATCGCCTGACCTTTGCCAATCAGCCGTTTCAGCGCCTGTTCGCGCTCGGCCCCGCCGATATGCATGATGCGCCGTTTGAGCGGCTGCTCGATGCCGCGCGCGAGGCGGGCCGGGTGCCGGAAATGCGCGACTATCGCGCATGGCGCAAGGAGCGCGCCGAATGGTTCGCCGCTTCCGGCGCGCAGGAGGAGGCATGGCCGCTTTCGGATGGCACGCATCTGCGCGTTGTGGCCCAGCCGATGCCCGACGGTGGCCTGCTGATGGTGGTCGAGGATCGCACCGAAACTTTGCGTATTTCGGCCATGCGCGATACGCTTCTGCGCACCCGCACGGCCACGTTCGACAGCCTGTTCGAGGCAGTCGCGGTCTTTGCCCCCGATGGGCGCCTGCAATTGTGGAACCGCCTGTTCGCCAGCGCATGGGGGCTGGAGGCCGAGGTGCTGGACGCCCATCCGCATGTTGACGATGTGATGAAGCGGATCGCCGCGCAACTGGCCCGCCCGGATCAGGCGCAGGCGGTGGGCGACGGCGTGCGGGCGGCCACGCTGGAGCGGCGCCAGACCGGCGGACGTGTGGCGCTGGCTGATGGGCGGGTGCTGGAATATGCGGGCGTGCCGCTGCCCGATGGCAATGGTTTGCTGACCGTGCTGGACATCACCGATTCGCAAAAGGCCGAGGAAGCGCTGCGCGAACGCAACGCCGCCTTGGTCGAGGCGGATCAGCTCAAGACCCGCTTCCTTGCCAATATGTCCTATGAATTCCGCACACCTTTGACCTCGATCGGCGGGTTTGCCGAATTGCTCGAGGCGGGGCTGGGCGGCGAATTGTCGGAATCGGGGCGCGAATATGTGGCCGCGATCCTGACCTCGGTGGCGCGCCTGACCGATCAGATCGAGAATGTCCTCGACCTCTCGCAATCGGAGGCGGGGATGCTGCCGCTGGCGCTCGAACCGGTCGATCTCTTCGCCCTGATGCGCGATCTGGTGCAGGAGCGCGAGGCGGTTGTCACGGAAAAGCACCTTGAACTCGACCTGCGCGGCAGCAGTCTGAATGCGGGCAAGATCGAGGCCGATCCGCGCCGTCTGGGCCGCGCGCTGGCGCATCTGCTCGACAATGCGCTGGACGCCACGCCGCGCGGCGGGCGCATTCTGGTCGAGGTGGGGCGGCATCGTTCGCGCCAAAAGGATGGCAAAAACGGCGATGGAAAACAGCGCGCCCGCGTGGTGATTTCGGACAATGGGCCGGGCATGGACCGCGCCGCGCTGGCCCGCGCCTTTGACGGTTTGCCGATCCAGCCGACCAGCCCGGACGCCAAGGGCGCGGCGCGGCGGCAGGGATTGGGCCTGCCTCTGGCGCGGCAATTGATCGAGGCGCATGGAGGCAGCCTCGAACTGCTGTCCGAACCGGGGCAGGGCACGGCGGCGATTGTGGAGCTGGACTGATGGAAATAATGCTGCCCGATCTGGCCGCGATGGAGCGGTGGGGCATGGCGCTTGCCGCCGCCCTGCGCCCGGGTGATGTGGTTGCCCTGAACGGCGGGCTGGGGGCGGGCAAGACCACGCTGGCCCGCGCGATCATCGCCGGATTGGGCCACGAGGGCGAGGTGCCTTCGCCCAGTTTTGCCATCATCGAGCCCTATGAGGACTTGCGCTTTCCGCTGGTCCATGCCGATTTCTACCGCCTGGCCGATCCGTCCGAGGCCGAGGAGCTGGGGTTGGATGAATATCGCGAGGGCGGGGTGCTGATTGCCGAATGGCCGCAGATGGCGGGTGGCTTTGCCCATGAGCCGGGTTGCCTGTCGATCACGCTCGAAACTGCGGATGAAGGGCGCAGGGCCATTGTCGAACCGGGGGCCGATTGGCTAGGGCGCGTGCCATGCTGAACAACTTGCCCGATGGCCTGACCGAATTTGCCGCCCTTGCCGGTTGGGGCGATGCCGCTGTGGAGCCTTTGCCCGGCGATGCCTCGTTCCGCCGCTATTTCCGCCTGCGCCGCGAAACGGGCGAGGTCGCGATGCTGATGCACGCTCCGCCGCCGCAGGAGGACCCCGCGCCTTTCCTCGCCGTGGCCGGTTGGCTGGGCGATCATGGCCTGCGCGCGCCCGCCATTCTGGCGCAGCAGGCAGAGCGGGGCTGGGTGCTGCTCGAAGATTTCGGCAATGATCGGGTGCGCGACTGGCTGGACAAGCGCCCGCAGGACGAGCGTGCGGTCTATGAAGGCGCGTTGGCCCCGCTGGTGGCTTTGACGCGCCTGCCGGGCGGGCCTTGGGCGCCCTATGACTGGGCGGTTTACCGGCGCGAGGTTCGGCTGCTGACCGAATGGTATACGCCCGCGATGGGGCTTAGCGTCGATGAGGCGGCCTATGATGCGGCGTGGGAGGAGGCTCTCGCCCCGATGATCGCGCGCCAGAATGCATATAATGCCACGGGCGGCGTCACGGTCCTGCGCGATTATCATGCGGAAAACATCATGCTGTTGCCCGGCGGATTGGCGGATCAGGGCCTGCTCGATTTTCAGGACGCGCTGGTGGGCCATCCGGCCTATGATCTGGTCAGCCTGCTGCAGGACGCGCGCCGCGATGTTTCGCCCGCAATCGAGGCCGCAATGATCGAGCATTACCTTGCCGCCACCGGCTTTGACCGAGAGGCTTTCCTTGCCGATTACGCCCTGCTGGGCGCGCAGCGCAACGCCAAGATCGTGGGCATCTTCGTGCGTCTGTGCCGCCGCGACGGCAAACCGCGCTATCTCGACATGATCCCGCGCGTGTGGGCGGCGATGGAGCGCGATCTGGCTCATCCGGCCTTGGCCCCGGTGGTGCGATGGTTTGCAGACAATATCCCGGCCGAAATCCGCGCGGCCCATGGCGGAAGGATCGCAGCATGAAGCCCTTGGTTTCCGACACCGCGATGGTGCTTTCGGCCGGGCTGGGCAAACGGATGCGCCCGCTGACCGCCACGCGGCCCAAGCCGATGGTGCCGGTGGCGGGTAAACCGCTGATCGACCATGCGCTCGATAAGCTGGTCGAGGCGGGCGTGGCCAAGGCCGTGGTCAATGTGCATTACATGGCCGACTATCTTTTGGCCCATATGGGCAAGCGGCAAAAGCCCATCGTCACCATTTCGGACGAACGCGCCATGCTGCTGGAGACCGGCGGCGGGATGGTCAAGGCGCAGGCGACGGGCCTGCTGCCCGATCCCTTCTTTGCGCTCAATTCCGACAATGTCTGGCTCGATGGGCCGGTCGATGTGTTTCATGACCTGTCCTCGGCATGGGACGCGGATCGCATGGACGCGCTGCTGCTGATGGTGCGCCATTCGGACGCCAGCAATTATCGCGGCATGGGCGATTTCTCGCTTGATCCGCTGGGGCGAGTGGCCCGCCGTGCCTCGCGCAAGGTCGCGCCTTTCATCTTCACCGGCATTCAGATCGTCTCGCACCGCCTGCTGCGCGATGCGCCGGAAGGGCCGTTTTCCACCAACATTCTGTGGGATCGCGCGATGGAGGAGGGGCGCCTCTATGGTCTGGTCCATACCGGCAAGTGGTTCGAGGTGGGCACGCCGCAATCCATCGCCCCCACCGAGGAAGCGCTGAACCGTGTCTGATCGGGTCACGGCCCGGCTTCCCAAGGTTTATTCGATTCCAGCGCATCGCGGTTTTGCCGATGCCTTGGTGGCGGGGCTGATCCCGCGCTATGCCGATCCTGATCTGGGGCTGGCGCGGTTGACGCTTTTGTTGCCCAATCAGCGGGCGGCGCGCAATCTGACCGAGGCCTTTGTGCGCGCCGGGACCGATGGGTTTCGCGGCGGGGCGGGTGGCCTGCTGTTGCCGCGCATGGTCATCGTGGGCGATCTCGATCTGGACGAGGCGCTGGGGCCTTTGCTTGATCCTATCGGGGCGTCTGACATTCCCCCCGCCGCCGACCCCACTCGCCGCTGGCTGCGTCTGGCCCAGATTCTGGCGCAGGTCGAAGAGGCCGAAGGCGCGCAGGGCGGGGCGGTGCGCCTGCGCCGCGCGGCCGAGATCGCGCAGAGCATCGACCGTCTGGCCGTCGAGGGCATCGCGCCGGAAGATCTGCTCAAAGAGGACGTGCTGGCCATTATCGGCGAGCAGGCCGAGCATTGGCGTCAGTCGACCCGCGCCTTTCTGACGGTGCAGGCCCATTGGCGCGCCGAACTGGACGCGCGCGGCGAGGTGGATCCGCCCGTGCGCCGCAACCGCCTGTTCGACCGCGCGGCGCAGGTGTGGCGCGACAATCCGCCGCCCCATGCCGTTGTGGCCGCGGGCATCACCAGCGCCTCGCCCTCGCTGGCGCGGTTTTTGCGCGTGGTGGCGCAATTGCCGGGCGGAGCGGTGGTGCTGCCCGATCTCGATCTGTCGATGGACGATGAGGTTTGGGAAGAACTGGGCCATGCGGGCGTGGCGCCCGAATTGGGCGATGCGCCATTCGGGCGCGAGGATGCGCTGACCCATCCGCAATATCATTTGAAACTGCTGCTCAACCGCATGGGCGTGGCGCGGGGAGAATTGGAGCTGTGGCACCGTGCCGGGCCGTCGGCGGCCCCGCCCGAACGCAGCAAGGCGATCTCGAACCTGTTCCTGCCCGCCAAGGCTTCGGCGCGCTGGGTCGATCTGGCTGAGCGGCAAAGGCGTCTGGCCGCCGTTCGTCTGATGGAAAGCGAGCATCCGGGTGAGGAAGCGCAAGCCATCGCCATTCTGATGCGCGAGGCGCTGGAAACGCCGGAAAAGCGTGTGGCGTTGGTCACGCCCGATCGCGGATTGGCGAGCCGGGTGGTCGCCCATCTGCAACGCTGGGGCATCAAGGCGGATGACACGGCGGGCCGCGCCTTGCCCCAGACGGCGGCGGGGCGGCTCCTGCTCCTGCTGGCCGAGGTGGCGGGCGAGGGTGCGCCCCCGGTGCCGCTGATCGCGCTGCTCGGCCATCCGATGGTGGGCGGGACAGAAGGGCGCGCGCTGTGGCTCGATCATGTGCGCGTGCTGGATCTGGCGCTGCGCGGGCCAAGGCCGGATGCGGGGCTGGCGCCTTTGCGCGCGATTATCGAGCGGATGGAGGCCAAACGCGGGCCGGGGCCGCTGACGGCATGGTGGGACGAGGTTGAGGGTATTCTTGGCCCCTTGATGAGCCTGCCCGAGGAAGCGCCTCTGGCCGATCTGCTCGACGCGCTGATCGTGGCGGGCGAGGCTTTGTGCGGCGAGGAATTATGGGCCGAAGCGCCGGGGCGCTGTCTCTCCACCTTTGTCGATGGGCTGCGTCTGGCCGCCTCGGCCGAGGGCACGGTGCTTCAGGTCCGCGATCTGGCCTCGGTGCTGCGTCATGCGATGGACAAGGTGGCCGTGCGCCCGCCATGGGGCGGCCATCCGCGCGTGGCGATCTACGGCCTGCTGGAGGCGCGCATGACGCGCAGCGATCTGGTCATCTGCGGTGGCCTGACCGAGGGGTCTTGGCCGGGCAGCCCTTCGCCCGATCCGCTGCTGCCGCCCGCTGTGCTGCGCCATCTGGGCGTGCCGGGGGCGGAGTTTCGCATCGGCCTGGCCGCGCATGACCTTGCCGGATGCCTTGGCGCGCCTCAGGTGGTGCTGAGCTGGGCGCATCGCGACGAGGGCGGGCCGGTCATCCCCAGCCGCTTCGTCCTGCGCGTTCAGGCCATGCTGGGTGAGAAGCTGGCCAAGGACCATGCCGAGACGCTGGCCGTCACCTATGCCCGCGACATTGACGTGGGCAAGATCGCCGCGCCCCATCCGCGCCCGCAACCCATGCCCAGCGCCGAGCAGCGCAAGGTCGACATTCCCGTCACCGCGCTCGACCGGCTCCGCGCCGATCCCTATCAATTCTATGCGCAGGCGATTCTGCGTTTGAAAGCGCTCGACCCGCTGGACGCCGAGCCCAGCGCGGCATGGCGCGGCACGGCGGTCCATGCGATCTTGGACGCCTGGCACAAGGATGGCGCGCCGCGTGGGCGTCTGGTCGAAACGGCCAACAATGTGCTCGACAGCATGAGCGCGCATCCGCTGGAACGCAGCCTGTGGCGTCCGCGCCTGCTGGCCGCGCTGGAATGGATCGACGAGGAAGTGGCCGATCTGGCCGCGCAGGGCCGCCGCGTGCTGGCCACAGAAATCCGGGGCGAGATGCGCATCGACGGCATCCGCATCCATGGCCGCGCCGACCGCATCGACCGCATGCCCGACGGCAAGCTGGCCGTGGTCGATTACAAGACCGGCGGCCCGCCCAGCGGCAAGATGGTCGAGGCCGGCTTTGCGCTGCAATTGGGCCTGATCGGCATGATCGCGGCCGATGGCGGGTTCAAGGATGTCGATGGCGTGCCCAATGTCTTTGAATATTGGTCGCTTTCCCGGCGCAAGCCCAATCATGCAAAGGGGCCCGGCTTTGGCTGGCGCGACGAGCCGGTGCTGGAAGGGCGCAAGAAATCGGGCATCCCGCGTGAGGAATTCCTGCACCGGACCGAGGAATATCTGACCGACGCCATCGGCCAATGGCTGCTGGGTCAGGCGCCTTTCACCGCGCGGCTGCGGCCCGATATTCCCAGCTATAATGACTATGACCAATTGATGCGGCTGGATGAATGGATCGGCTGGATCGGATCGGATGAAGTGCCGGAGGAAGAGGCATGAGCGAGCCTCAGACATTGCACCCCCTCCATGGCAATCAGGCGCTGGCGGTGCTGCCCGATGAAACGGTCTGGCTCTCGGCCAGCGCGGGGACGGGCAAGACGCAGGTTTTGTCCTCGCGCGTGCTGCGCTTGCTGCTCACGCCCTATGTGCGGCCCGAACAGATCCTGTGCCTGACCTTTACCAAGGCGGGCGCGACAGAAATGGCCGAGCGCATCAACAGCAAGCTGGCCGGATGGGTGCGGGCCGAACCGACGCGGTTGGCCGCCGAACTGGATGCGATCGGCGCGCCTTACACGCCTGATGTGCAGGCGCGGGCGCGCACGCTCTTTGCCTCGGTGCTGGATTGCCCCGGCGGGGGGCTGCGGATCGACACGATCCATGCGTTCTCGCAATGGCTGCTGGCGGCCTTCCCGGAGGAAGCGGGATTGAGCGCGGGCGCGCGGCCGATGGAGGAGCATGAAAAGACCCTGCTGGCGCGGCAGGTGCTGGCGGACCTGTTGCTGGATGCAGAAAAGCGCGGGGATGAGGCGCTGCTGAATGCTTTGGCCTCGCTGTCGCTGCGGATGGGCGGGGATGCGGTTGAGGGCTGGCTGATGCGCTGTGCGGGCGCGCGGGGGCTTTGGTTCGGGCGGGGCGCGTGGCAGGTGCCGGTGGCGCCGCGGGTTAAACAGGCGCTGGGCCTGCCCGCCGATGCGTCCATGGCGCAGGTCGTGGCCATGTGCGAGGACGACGCGTTTGACGTGCGCTCGGTGCGCTGGTTGCTCGAGGTGGTCAAGCAATGGACCGACAAGAAGGGCAACATGACCGCCACGGCTGAGAAAAAGGCCAATGCGATCTGCGACTGGCTGGAGGCCGGAGCGGAGCAGCGGCTGGAGCGGCTGGGCGATCTTTATTCGGCGCTTTTTACGAAGGAGGGCGTGCCTTCCTATCTGAAAAACCTCGACAATATCGCGCCTGATTATGGCGAATATTGCTATCGCGTCGGGCTGAAGATTGATGAGGTCAAGGCGCGGCGGGCGCTGATCGCGCTGGCCGGATGGCTGGCCCCCGCGCTCGAACTGGGCCGGGCCTATGCGCTGGCTTGGGAGGAGGCCAAGGCGCGCGAGGGGTTGATCGACTTCGACGATCAGATCGCCCATGCCGCCGACCTTTTGAGCCGCGCCGATATGGCCGACTGGATCCGCTACAAGCTGGATCGCCGGTTTGACCATATATTGGTGGACGAGGCGCAGGACACCAATGCGCAGCAATGGCGGATCATAGAAGCGCTGACCGAGGAGTTTTTCGCGGGCGAGGGCGCCCATGCCGAGGCGGCGCGCACCCTGTTCGTGGTAGGCGATTTCAAACAGGCAATCTTTGGTTTTCAGGGCACCAGCCCGGAAAATTTCGCCGCCGCGCGCGAAAGGGTCAAGGACCGCATGGGCGGCGCGGCCGACAATGCCGAGGCGATCCGCGGCGGGCCAAAGGCGCATCGCCTGATGGAACTGGGGCTGGAACGGTCTTTCCGCACCGCCGCACCTGTGCTCGATTTCGTCGACCGCGCGATCACCCATCTGGGGGCCGAGGCTTTTGGTTTGGACACCGCGCCCGAGCAGCATCAGGGCGAGGCGCGGCCCGGATTGGTGACGCTGTGGCGCCCGGTGGGCGGGGCCAATGGCGGCGCGGATGAGGATGACGAGAGCGAGGACAGTTGGCTCTCACGCCCCGAGCGCGAAATGGCCGACCGCATCGCGCGGCAGGTCAAGCATTGGCTGTTTTCGCCCGATGGCTTCCCGCTCATTAAGGGGCGCAAGGTGGCGCGCCGGGCGGGGGCGGGCGATATCATGGTGCTGGTGCGCAAGCGGCGCGAACTGGCCGGGCTGATTGTCGCGCGGCTGCATGCGGCGGGTGTGCCGGTGGCGGGGGTGGACCGGCTGCGGCTGGGCGCGCCTTTGGCGGTCAAGGATCTGGTGGCGGCGCTGCGTTTTGCGGCCCAGCCTTTGGATGACCTCAATCTGGCCGCGCTGCTCGTCTCGCCTCTGTTCGGCTGGTCGCAGGATCAATTGCTCGAACATGGCTATCGCGAGGGGCGCCTGTGGCCGCATCTGCGGCGCAGCGATGCCGCGCTGGCCTGCGAGGCGGTGGCGCAATTGAACGAGTTGCTGGCACGGGCCGATTTCGAGCCGGTGCCGGTGCTGATCCACTGGTTGCTGGTGGGGCCGTGGCGCGCGCGTGAAAGGCTGGTGGCGCGGCTGGGGCGCGAGGCGAACGATCCGCTCGATGAATTGATCAACGCCGCCCACGCCTATTCGGCCACGGCCACGCCCAGCCTTGTCGGTTTCCTCGCATGGTTTGACGCGGGCGATGGCGAATTGAAGCGCGAGGCGGGCAAGTCCGATGGTCTTGTGCGGGTGATGACCGTGCATGGGTCCAAGGGTTTGCAGGCGCCGATCGTCATTCTGGCCGATGCCACCGGCGATCCGGCCAGGAGCAAGGGTTCGCCGCTCTCGGTCGAGGACCCCAGCGCGGCGATCACCGGCGACAAGCGCGAGATGCCGCTGCCCAATCTGGGCAAGGAGGAGCGGCAGGGGCCGATTGCCGAGGCCGCCGCCCGCGCCGCCAAGGCCGAGGGCGAGGAACACTGGCGCTTGCTCTATGTCGCCATGACGCGGGCCGAGGAAGCCTTGTTCATCGGCGGCGCTCTGGCCGCCAATGAGAAGGAACCGGCCAAGGGGAGCTGGTATGCCCGCCTTGCCGAAACTTTTGCGCCCGAGGATTGGATCGCCGATCCGCTGTGGGGCGCGGAGGCGCGGTTTGGCGCGCTGGCCGAGGCGCCGCAGTGGCAGGCCGAGACGATGGAACTGGGCATGGAGGCGGGCAAGCCGGGCTGGCTGACCCGCCTCGCGCCAGAGGAAGCGCGCCCGCCGCGCCCGCTGGCTCCATCGGCGCTGGGCGAGGATACGGCGGCCGATCCGCCAACCGCGCTGGGGCCTGCGCGTGCGGCGGCGGCGCGGAGAGGGACGTTGATCCATGCCTTGCTCGAACGCCTGCCCGGCGCGGCCGATCCGATGGGCGCGGCGCTGGCATGGCTGGGCCGACAAGCGCGCGATATGGACGAGGCGGCGCATCGCGAGATGGCGCAGGCCGCCATCGACGTGCTGGCCAACCCCGAATGGGCCGACCTGTTCGGGCCGGACGCTCTGGCCGAAGTGCCGATTGCGGCCACGGTCGGGCCGCAGGTGGTGGCCGGGACCATCGACCGCTTGCTGATCACGCCGGATCTTATCCGCCTGATCGATTTCAAGACCGCGCGGCGCCCGGCCACCGATGCGGGGCAGGTGTCGGTGGCGATCCTGCGGCAGATGGCTGCCTATGTCGCCGCGCTGGAGGTCGCCTATCCGGGGCGGCGGGTCGAGGCGGCGCTGCTCTATACCACCGGGCCGCATCTGATCGCCTTGTCGTCAGACCTGTTGGCCCCGCACAAGGCCAGCTTGCGGCCCAAGCAGGAAAGCTTGACGCCCTAGGGTGGTTGCGCCCGCCCCATCATCGACTATCTTAGACACAACATTTCAGGAGATTTCAGGCCATGGCCACGATCAAGGTTACCGACGCAAGCTTTTCCACCGACGTGCTGGCTTCTGACAAGCCGGTCGTGGTCGATTTCTGGGCCGACTGGTGCGGGCCTTGCAAGATGATCGGCCCGGCTCTGGAAGAGCTGAGCGAAGAACTGGGCGAGGAAGTGACCATCGCCAAGGTCGACATCATGGAAAACACCGAAACCGCCAGCCAGTTCGGCGTCCAGTCGATCCCGTTGCTGCTGGTGTTCAAGGATGGCAAGCCGGTGGCGCAAAAGCTGGGGGCGGCGCCCAAGAGCCAGCTCAAGGCATGGATTCAGGGCGCGCTCTGATCGCCTGAGCCATCCGGCAAAGCAACAGGGGGCGTCGGCAACGGCGCCCCCTTTGCCGTTTCAGGATCGCGCCAGCCACACGATCAGGCCGATCTGAGCCGCCGCGATCAACCACAAATAGGCCGAAAACGGCTGCTTGCGGGTTTTGTGGCGAAACCATTGCCGGGCGACCAGCGCGCCGGGCGTGCCGCCTATCGCGGCCATCATCAGCAGGCTGGATTCCGGGATGCGGCGGTGCCCCTCGCGGGCATAGCGCTTGTCCTGCCAAAACAGGTGGACCGTGCGCGCATTGACCAGCACCAGCGCGAGGGGGACGTAGCCGGAGATCAAATTTCCGCCATCCGCGCGGCCAGTTCGTCCCACAGCGCCGGGGAAGACGCGCCGATCAGGCCCCGGCGATCCTCGTCCACGCGATAAGGCGTGCCGTCAAACCGCGCCGCCTTGCCGCCCGCTTCGTTCAGGAACAAGACGCCCGCCGCATGGTCCCATGCCAGCGTGCGTTCAAACAGCGACACATCATTCACGCCCGTGGCCAGACGCGGATATTGCTCGGCGGCGCAGCGGGGGATGTCGACCAGATGGTAATGCGGCGCGATATGGTCCATCAGCGCGGCGCGGCGCACAGGGTCGGCAAAGACGACCGAGATCGCCGCAATCGCCGGGTTCTGGCCCGTCGGCCGGGCCGTCAGGCGCTCGCCGTTGAGATAGGCCCCTTCGCCGATCCGCGCATGGCAGAACCGGCCCGAAAGCACATCATAGATCCAGCCGCCAATCGTCTCGCCCCCCTGCGCCAGCGCGACAAGGATGCCGAAAGGCGCGCGGCCATGGGCAAAATTGTTGGTGCCATCCAGCGGGTCGATGATCCAGCACAGGTCCGAGCCCAGCCGCCCCATGATCGAGGGATCGGCAAAGGCCGCCTCCTCGCCCACAATTGCCGCCTCGGGCAGGATGCGCGCGAGGCCTTCGGCCAGAATCGCCTCGCTCTTCTTGTCGGCAATCGTCACCAGATCGTCGGCGGCTTTCTCGATGATGTCGGCGGCGGCCAGATGCTGATAACGCGGACGGATGGCGCGAGCCGCCGCATCGGCCATCACATCATGGACGGCTTCGCTCAAAGTATCGGTCATGCTCGCGCCTTTCAGGTGAGGGGGATGGCGACATATTGGAAGCCGGGGCGGGCGCTGACCGCGTCAAACCAGCGGCGAATGTGGGGCACATCTTCGCGCGCAAAGCCCAGCTTGAACCAGGTGTAAGTATAGGCGCCCATCGGAATATCGGCGATGCCAAACGCATCGCCGGTCAGGAAGGGCTGCTTGGCCAGCGTCTCTTCCATGATCCGCATCAGCTTGTTAGTCTCGGCAATGGTGCGCTCGATCTTGGCCGCATCGCGATCCGCCTCGGCCACGCGCACCATCTGCAGGAAGCCGTCGCGCTGCGCATCGGCAAAGGTGAATTGCCAGTCCATCCACTTGTCCGCCAAAGCCCGCGCGCGCAGCCCCTGCGGCCACAGATGCGGCGCATAGGCATCGGCCAGATAGCGCAGGATGGCGTTCGATTCCCACAGCGAGAAATCATCCTCGACCAGCGTAGGCACCAGCCGGTTGGGGTTCATGGCCAGATATTCAGGGCTATAGCCAAACGAGCCGCCGATATCATGGCGCACCCATTCCTGCCCGGTCTCGCAGGCGGCCCAGACGACCTTTTTGACATTATGCGAATTGAGGCGCCCCCAGATCGTGAGCATGGGCGTCAGCTCCGGTAATCGGCGTTGATCGAGATATAGCCATGCGTCAGGTCACAGGTCCACACCGTCGCGCGGCCATCGCCAAGGCCGATATCGACCTCGATGCTGATCTCCTGACCCTTGAGATGCGCGGCCACCGGGGCTTCGTCGTAATCGGGCAAGGGCTGGCCGTCCTTGGCCTGCCACACGCCGCCAAAGCCGATGGAGAGCTTGTCGCGGTCGGCCGGTTCCCCGGCCTTGCCCACGGCCATGACGATGCGGCCCCAATTGGCGTCCTCGCCCGCGATGGCGGTTTTGACCAGCGGCGAATTGGCGATCGCCATGCCGATCTTGCGGGCGCTCTCATCCGACACCGCGCCGGTGACCGAGACGGCGATGAACTTCTGCGCGCCCTCGCCATCCTTGACCACCAGATGCGCCAATTGGCGGCACACATCGCTCAGCGCGGCGGCAAAGGCATCGGCGCCCTCACAGCCCTCGCAATTGATGATCGTGTTGCCCGCCCGGCCCGTGGCAAAGGCCAGCACCGTGTCGCTGGTGGACGTGTCGCTGTCGACGGTGATGCAGTTGAAGGTCTCGTTCGCAGCCTTGGTCAGCAGTTCCTGAAGAAAGACCGGATTGATCGCCGCATCAGTGAAAATATAGCCCAGCATCGTCGCCATATCGGGCGCGATCATGCCCGACCCCTTGATGATGGCGGAAAACGTCACGGTCTTGCCGCCGATGATGGCGGTGGCGGTGGCGCCCTTGGCAAAAGTGTCGGTGGTGCCGATCGTGTTGGCGGCATCCTCCCATGTGCAGGGCGCGGCGGTCAGGGCATTGTTGACGCCTTCCTTGGCCTTGTCCTTGGGCAGGGGCACGCCGATCACGCCGGTCGAGGAGACGAACACCTGTTCGCGCGCACAGCCCAGATGGGTCGCGACCTGATCCATGATCTGTTCGACCGCCTCGCGCCCGCGATAGCCGGTGAAGGCATTGGAATTGCCCGCATTGACGATCAACGCCCGCGCGCGGCCCTGCTTCACATTGGCGCGGCCCAGTTCGACCTCGGACGAGCAGCAGATGTTGCGCGTGAAGACGCCCGCAACGGCGGTGTTTTCGTCCAGCTCGACATAGGTCAGATCGCAGCGGTCCCATTCCTTGTATCGCGCGCGGGCAACGCGGGGCGTTGCGCCGGCAATCGCGGGCAGGGCGGGGAAGGGCGTGGCGAGCGGAGAGATGGCGTGTGACATGCCAGCGGGTTAGCGCCTGATGCCCGCCACTTCAACCTTTCCGGCGCACGGGAATCCCATGGGCCAACGGGCTGATCGCCAGCAGCGCGGCCAGCCCCAGCACAACAGCCACCGTCAGCGGGCGTATCCACCCTGCCTGCGCCCCATGGCTATGCGCCAGCGATGCGCCCCAGATCAGCACCGGTCCATGGATCGCATAGGCCGGATAGGACAATCGCCCCAGCCCGTCGGCGATTTTCAGCGCGCCGCCGCCCAGCACCACATGCGCCGCGCACCACAGCGCCGGAGGAAAGACCACAAACACCGCGAGCAGATCGCCCCAAACCACGCCCAGCGGCCACCAGGGCAGGCTGAACAAGGCCAGCGGCAGCAGCAGGGCGCCCGCCCATGCCGCGATCCGTGCGACCGGCGCCCGGCCTGCGGCAAATTGCCGCCCCAGCCAGACACCCAGCCCATAGCCGAAACCGACCCGCGCAAAGCCGCCCCACCAGTTGCGCCCCGTATCGCCCAGCCCCACCGATCCCCACACATAGGCGCACCACGCCAGCACCCCCGCGCAGGCCAGCACGAAAACCAGCAGCAGCCGATTGTTCAACCGCGCCAGCACCAGCGCATGCACCGCATTTGCCAGCAATTCATAGGCCAGCGACCATTGCGGGCCGTTGATCTGAAAGATCCCGCCCGGCCCCCGTACAAGCGGCACCAGCATCAGCCCCGAGAGTGTCAGCAGCCACAATTGCCCGGTGGCCCCGAACCAGAGCCGCCACCCGGCCCCGATCAGCACGCCCACCGCCAGCACCGGCCACAGCCGGGCCACGCGCCGGATCATGAAGTCGGCGGCATTCAATCCGCTCCGCAATTTGGGCTCAAAGGCCAGCGTCAGCACGAAGCCCGAAAGCATGAAAAAGAAATCCACCGCCAGGTAGGCGCGGGAAAACAGACCTGGCCCGCCGTAAAGCGGGGCTTCATGATGCAGCACCACCCCCAGCGCCGCCACTCCGCGAAGGGTATCGAGCAGGGGCAGGCGGCCGGATGGCGCGGCGGAACAGGCGATTTGGGACATGGCGCGCGGACTTGGCCCAGAATGGGCGGTCAGACAAGCTCGGCCTTGTACGTGGTGGGCGCAGGATCTAGTCTTGATCGCGCTTAGGGAGATAGGGTTATGCTGGCTTTGGGTTTGATTCTCTTGCAACAAGCCGTGGCCACGCCGCCGGTGGTGACGGCTCCGCCCGCGCCGCTCTTGCCCCCGCCGCAGAGCGCCGTTGAAACCCTGCCGCGCGGGCCAAGGCCCCGGAACGGTCCGGCGGGATGGATCCAGCCGGGCGATTATCCGGCCCTTGCGGTCAAGAACGGCGAATCGGGCACGGCGGGTTTCACGCTGACCATCGATGCCAAGGGCAAGGTGACCAGTTGCGTGATCATGGCGACCAGCGGGTCGGCGGCGCTGGACCGGGCGACCTGCGATCTGTTAAGCGCGCGCGCCGCCTTCGATCCGGCGCTGGACGGCGCGGGCAAGCCGGTGGCGAGCCGCTACAGCAACCGGACGCGCTGGATTCTGCCTCCGCCCGCGACCCTGCCCCAGCCGGGAGAACTGATCTTTCACTATGTGGTCGAAACCGACGGGCGCCAGACCGAATGCCGCGTCGAAAAGGCGACAGGCGCGATGGAGGCCCGGTTCAAGCAGATCGGAGAGGGCTGTCCGGCGGTCCGCTTTCGCGAACCCTTCAAGGATGCGCAGGGCAATCCGGTGCGCCGCCATGTGACCTTGCGGCAATCGCTGGTGGTCGAACCATAAAGCATACGCCCTAGACGCCGGCGATAGTCCTGCCTATATCCTGCGCCATGCTTCGGCTGCTGCTATCTTTTCTGGCCTTGGTGTCCGGTCTTGCCGCGATGGCTCCGGAAACGGATGCGCGCGCTTTTGCCGCGCGTCCGGCCATTGCGGCCACGATGCAGGGCGCTGGCGCGGCGCGGGTTTCGGCCCATGTCGTGGCCCATGCGCGCGAGGTTACGCGGCCTGCGCAGCCCCGGCTGATCGAGGCGGCGCGCGCGCCCTTGCGCATGGCCTATTCTGCGCCTGCGGTGCGGATGCGGGTGGATCGCGCCCGCGAATAAGGCGCCTCTGCGCTTTTCCTCATGTCCTTTTCCATGGGCGCGCGCCGCATGTGCCGGTGCCCCCATGCCCCTATCTGTCTTCAGGAATTTTCCCATGTTTTCCAAGCTTGCCAAGTCGATCTTCGGCTCGTCGAACGATCGTTACGTCAAATCGCTCGACAAAATGGTGCGCCAGATCGGTGCTTATGAGGCCCAACTGGCCGAAATGAGCGATGAGGAATTGCGCGGCATGACCGCCAAGTTCCGCGAGGAAATCGCGAACGGGCGCACGCTGGACGACATCCTGCCCGAAGCCTTTGCGGTGGTGCGCGAAGCGTCCAAGCGCTGCATGGGGATGCGCCATTTCGATGTGCAGATGATCGGCGGCATCGTGCTGCACCGGGGCGAAATTGCCGAAATGCGCACGGGTGAGGGTAAGACGCTGGTGGCGACACTGGCGGTTTATCTGAACGCGCTGGAAGGCAAGGGCGTGCATGTCGTTACGGTCAATGACTATCTGGCCCGGCGCGACGCGGAAACCATGGGCGTGCTGTATAATTTCCTCGGCCTGACGGTGGGCGTGATCGTGCCCAACCTCAACGAATATGAGCGGCGCGAGGCGTATAATTGCGACATTACCTATGCCACCAACAATGAGCTGGGTTTTGACTATCTGCGCGACAATATGAAGCATGATCGCGATCAGATGGTCCACCGCCCGTTCAATTACGCAATCGTTGACGAAGTCGACTCGATCCTGATCGACGAGGCGCGCACGCCCTTGATCATTTCCGGCCCTACTGACGACAAGAGCGACCTCTACGTCTCGGTCGATGCGGTGGTGCGCCAGTTGATTGCCGACGACACGACCTATGAGGCCGATGAAAAGTCCAAGAATGTCACGCTGACCGAGGATGGCGTGGAAAAGGCCGAGCGCCTACTCGAAGGGGCCGGGCTGCTCGAAGGCAGCAACCTGTATGCCATTGAAAACACGCAGGTTGTTCATCACCTCGATCAGGCGCTCAAGGCCAATGTCATGTTCAAGCGTGACATTGATTACATCGTCAAGGACGGCAAGGTCGTCATCATCGACGAGTTTACCGGGCGCATGATGGATGGCCGCCGCTGGTCCAACGGGCTGCATCAGGCGGTTGAGGCCAAGGAAGGCGTCAAGATCGAGCCGGAAAACCAGACGATGGCCTCGATCACCTTCCAGAACTATTTCCGCATGTATCCCAAGCTTTGCGGCATGACCGGCACGGCGGCGACGGAAGCAGCCGAATTCTTCGACATCTACAAGATGAACGTGGTGACCATCCCCACCAACGTTCCGGTGCAGCGCATCGACGAGGAAGATGAGTTCTACAAGAACACGCTCGATAAATTCGCCGCGATTGCCAAGCTGATCCGTGAGAAGAACGAGATCGGGCAGCCGGTGCTGGTCGGCACGGTCTCGATTGAAAAGTCAGAACTGCTCAGCGAATTCCTGACCAAGGAAGGGGTGAAGCACAATGTGCTCAATGCCCGTTTCCACGAGATGGAAGCCCATATCGTCGCGCAGGCGGGCCGCCTTGGCGCCGTGACCATCGCCACCAACATGGCCGGGCGCGGCACCGACATCAAGCTGGGCGGCAATCTGGAATTCCGCATCGAGGATGAATTGCGCGACACGCCCGAGGGGCCGGAGCGCGACGCCATCATCGCCGGTTTCAAGGCCGAGATCGACGCCGAGAAGGAAAAGGTGCTGGCGGCCGGCGGGCTTTGCGTGATCGGCACCGAGCGCCACGAAAGCCGCCGCATCGACAACCAGCTGCGCGGCCGTTCGGGCCGTCAGGGCGACCCCGGCCTGTCGAAATTCTACCTCTGCCTTGAGGATGATCTGCTGCGCATCTTTGGCCCGGACACGATGTTCTCCAAGCTGATGAACAGCAATCTGGCCGATGGCGAGGCGATCGGTTCGCGCTGGCTGTCCAAGGCCATCGAGACGGCGCAGAAGAAGGTGGAAGCGCGCAATTATGACGTGCGCAAACAGGTCGTCGAATATGATGACGTGATGAACGACCAGCGCAAGGTCATCTATGAACAGCGCGCCGACATCATGGATGCGCAGGCCATGGATGAAGTGGTCCATGACATGCGCCATGACACGGTCAACGCGCTGGTCGGCACGGCCTGCCCTCCGGGGTCTTACCCGGAAGTGTGGGATATCGAGGGCCTGACCAATGCCGCGCGCTTTACGCTGGGCATCGAGGCGCCGATTGCCGACTGGGTGGCCGCGCAGGACGGGATCGAGCCGGAGACCATCGAGGAACGTCTGGCCGAAATGGCCGACGCGCATATGGCCGACAAGATCGCCCGCAACGATCCGGAAATCTGGCGTCAGGTGGAAAAGAGCGTGCTGCTCGAACGGCTTGACCATCACTGGAAGGAGCATCTGGCCACGCTCGACGCGCTGCGTCAGGTGGTGTTCCTGCGCGCCTATGCGCAAAAGACGCCGATCAATGAATATAAGCAGGAGGCTTTCGGTCTGTTCGAGCGGATGATCGAACAGATTCGCGAGGATGTGACGCGCATCCTTTCCACCGCTGAGTTGCAATTCTCGCAACCTGAACCGGCCGCGCTGCCCGAACTGCCTGATTTCCTGACCACGCATATCGATCCGTTCACCGGCCAGAATGATGCGGTTCCGGCCGCTCTGCCCGATTTCGATCCGTCGCAGATCGATCCGGCCTATTCGCGCAATGCGCCTTGCCCCTGCGGGTCGGGCCAGAAATACAAGCATTGTCATGGGGCTGTGGTCTGAAACAGCGGGGCGGGCGTGAAGCGCCCGCCCGGTTTGATGGCCGCCGTGCAAAGGAGTGTATGCTTTGCGAATTAACCAATTCGCAGGTATTGGCTCAGGCTAAACCGCCAATTTTCGTACTTATTGGCGATTACTGACGGCATGTTCATAACCGCTTTACCATTTCCTGCAATGTATAGGATGCAATCAGGGGGAAGGGGTTTTGCCTCCTTTCCTGCGGGCAAACTATCGCAGGTGGATCAATCGGTGAGTCAAGACGTCTTCCGTCCCGAAATGACAGCGCATTCCGCGCCTGAGATCGGGCAGGCGTCTGGCGCGGAGTTGCGCGGCGCGCCGCGTTTCACGCTGCTGGTGCGCTCGGCCAAGCTGATTATCGACGGGCGCGAATATCTTTGCGTGCTGCGCGATGCTTCGGCCACCGGTTGCAAGGTGCGCCTGTTTCACCCGTTGCCTTCCTACAGTTCGCTGGCGCTGGAAACATCGAGCGGCGAACGCTTTGCCATGGAATTGATGTGGAACCGCGACGATCACGCCGGTTTCCGTTTCTTCGACATGATCAATGTCCAGCGCCTGCTGGATGACAAATGCGGCCTTTATGCCAAGCGGCAGATTCGGCTCAAGACCGATGCCGAAGCCATCGTCTTTGCCAATGGCCAGCAGATCCGCGCAATGATGCGCGACATTTCCCAGCAGGGCGCCTGCATCGAATGTCCCGAAAGGCTGATGCTGCGCCAACCGGTGCGGATCGAGACTGTCGGCTTTCCCCCGATCCACGCCAAGGTGGTCTGGCGCCAGCAGCCGCGCCATGGGCTGGTGTTTGACCGGGGCTTTCTGATGGAAGAGCTGGCGCAGAATATCGCCAAGATGCATGAGGCGCATGGATCGACGCCTCCGGGCCGTTTCCGCGCCGCCTGCTGAAGGTTTTTCCTTACAACACCTTTTTGGGCCTTTTGGCGCCCTTGTGGTGGCGATGGTCGCGCAGGATCAGCGTCGTGCCTTCCTCGCCGATCGCATAGTCCTTGCAGGCCTGCTCAATCAGCGCATCGACATCCTCCTCGCTGGCCTCAGGGTGGATGGGAATGCGCGCGATGGTCATGCCCTCGGCCGGATCATCGACCGAGAGAAAGAAACTGGCCGCATCCCCCAGCGCATCGATGTTGAACCCGCCATTGATATGCCATGTCGTGCCATCCACGCTGAAGATCGGGCGGCGGCAATGGTTGCAATGGGCATAGAAAGCCCCGTCAATGCGATCCCTGGCCTTGTGATCGGGCGAATGTCGGCGGGTAAACCAGCATTGGGTGAGCGCGAAGGTGGACATGGCGAGACCCTGAGCAAGGGGGAGACGCTGCCAGTTTAGGCTCAATCGCTGATATTGTGGTTATTTTGGATTAAGCAATCCGCCCGGGGCAAACCCCTGCGTCATTGACACTTACGGCCCTTCCTGGCGCTGCTCGGCCCTTTCGACATCGCTGGTAATGCCCGTCAGGCGGCGTTTGACGCGCACATGGTCGCCCGCCATGGTCTGGGGCAATCCGGTGCGGATCTGCTGGCTTTCGCTGCCGGATGAGCCCGCCTGCACATGCATGTCGAAGGATTGCTCGCTCGAATGCAAACGGGTGCATTCGCGCTGGGGCGAATCCTCCTGCGGGCAGGCAAAGGCTTCGGTCCACATGTTAACCGCGACGATGGCCGAGTCGGTCCCATTATAGACTGTCACCGGCAGGTCCAGCACCAGTTCGCCGCCGCTGATCGTCCCCTTGGTGCCTTCGGTTTCCACCTGTACGCTGCCGTCGATGAAATGTTTGCTCGCCTCCATGATCCGCCACGCCGCTGTGCCTCCGGCCAGCACGAAAAGCGCCAGCAGCAGATGGACCGGCCGCCATTGCAGCAGATTGCGCGGATCATGCGAATTGAGCGATTGCGTCGGCATCGGGTTTCCTGACGGGGTCTGGAAACATCCTATGCTTCGCGCCTTGTTAAACAGGCGCTGCAAAATGGGGTGAATGCAAATTAAGCGTGTTTTTGCGCGGCGGCGCAGCATGGCTTCGCGATGGCGTTGCGCTGATTTTTTGGAAAAGGGTGGCTCCCTGAGTAGGATTCGAACCTACGGCCGCTCGATTAACAGTCGAGAGCTCTACCGCTGAGCTATCAGGGAACAGGCCGGCGATGCCGGGCGGTGATATGTTTTCATCGCATCGGGCCTTGGCCCAAGGTGATGAAATGGCTCCCTGAGTAGGATTCGAACCTACGGCCGCTCGATTAACAGTCGAGAGCTCTACCGCTGAGCTATCAGGGAACAGTCCGGCGAACCGGGCAGGTGCGCGCCAATACCATCTTGTCCGGCTTTGACAAGCCCGCATTGGTGCGGAATGGAAATTTTTTGCCTATCATGTGGAAAAGTCGGTGGATTTATTCGGGCGATTACACCTGAAACTGTTCGGCAAAGATTCGCTCATCCAGACTCGAATGGCGGTCGAACAACAGCGTGAGCGAATGTTCGCGATTGGCGGATACGCGGACATGGGCAATATCGCGCACTTCCTTCTGGTCGGCCACTGCCGCCACCGGGCGCTTGTCGGGCTCGAGCACGCGGAATTCGACCGTGGCATTGTCCTTGATGATCGCCCCCTTCCACCGGCGCGGGCGGAACGGGCTGATCGGGGTCAGCGCCAGAATGCCGCTGCCCATCGGCAGGATCGGGCCATTGGCCGACAGGTTATAGGCGGTCGACCCGGCAGGCGTGGCCACCAGAATGCCGTCACAGGCCAGTTCGGCCAGCCGCACCTTGCCATTGACCGAAATCTCGATCTTGGCCGTCTGGCGCGTTTCGCGCAGCAGCGAGACCTCATTGATTGCATAGAAATGCTGTGTCTCGCCCGCCCATGTGGTGCAGGTCATCTCCAGCGGCGCCACGGCCAGCTTGCTGGCCTTGGCCACGCGGGTGGCGATGGGCTTGGTCGATTTGGGCTTGTTCATCATAAAGCCCACCGTGCCGTGATTGAGCCCATAGGCCGGGATTACGCGCCCCGCATCCAGCATCCGGTGCAGCACCGTCAACATGAACCCGTCGCCGCCCAGAACCACCACCACATCGGCTTCTTCCAACGGCACCCAAGGGTGATCATTGGCCATCAATTCGGCCGCCGCCATCGCCTTGGGCGTGTCCGATACCACCAGCGCCAGGCGCAATTCTTCTGTCATTGCCGAAATTTCCGCTTTGCAAAATGGCTGTAAATTGGATCGCCGGGCTGATGGCTGGCCCTTCTGGGCCTCATAGGCGGGCTTTTGCCCAATTGCCAGCGCGGCCTTTGTGACAAGGTCCAATCAAGAGAAGGTTTTGGCAAGAGCTTATCGCCTATGTTAAAAGCTTGTTCGAACAAACAGCGTGAAAGCACCGATGCCCTTTCGTCACAATTTGCCCGCCGGGATTATACCTGCGGTGATGCAGGACCATGACGATGCGGGCCGTGATCCGCTGACCGGTCTTTTGACGCTGGATGCATCGCGCGACCGATTGGCCGAATGGGTGGAGCAGGGCAAATCGGCGGCCGAAACGGGCGGGGGCATTCCGCGCGTCCATGCGATGCTGATGGGCATCCGGCGGTTCGAAACGATCAATCTGGCCTATGGCGAGGCGACAGGCGATGCCGCGCTGATCGAGGTGGCCACGCGCATCGCCCGGCTGGCGACGGAGAGCCTGAACGGCCCATGGTTTGCCGCGCGCGGGCCTGGGGGCACGTTTCTGCTGATTGTGGACGAGGCATGCAGCCGCGAGCGCTGGCACGCCTTTGCCGATCAACTGGCTGACCGCATCGCCCAGCCGATCCAGCGCCGGGTGGGCACGCTGCGTCTCTCGCCGCGCATCGCCCTGCTGCGCGTGCTGGTGGGCGAAAGCGCGGAGAGCGCGATGGACCGGCTGGCCCAGACGCTGGCCGTGGCGCAGCGCGATGTGGCGCGCCGGGTGGTCTGGGTCGATGGCGAGACGAACCGGGCGGGGCGCACGGCGGCGCAATTGGAGGCCGACCTGCTCCACGCCATCGACAAGGGCGAGATCGAGGTCCACTACCAGCCGCAATTCGCGCTGGACGAGGAAGGCAACGAGCATCTCTCGGGCGCCGAGGCGCTGGCGCGGTGGAACCATCCCAAGCTGGGGCGGATCGGGGCGGCGGCACTGTTTGCGATTGCCGACCGGGCCGATCATCTGGCGCCCCTGTCGCGCCATATTGCCGAAACTGCGCTCAATGCCGCATCGGCATGGCCGGGGCATCTGCGGCTCTCGCTTAACGTAACGGCGGCCGATCTGGCGGCGGTCAGCTTTACCTTCGACCTTGGCAAGGCGCTGGGCAAGAGCGGCTTTCCCACCGACCGGCTGACGCTGGAGGTGACCGAACAGGTGCTGGTGGCGGATATGACGCTGGCCGAAAGGTCGCTCTCTGATCTGGCGCGGCTGGGGATCAGGATCGCGCTGGATGATTTCGGGGCGGGTTTCTGCAATTTCCATTATCTCAAAACCCTGCCGCTGCATTATCTCAAGCTCGACCGCTCGATGGTCGATGGCATTACCGATGATCCGCGCGATCTGGCGGTGCTGCGCGCAATTGTGGCCATGGCCAAGGCGCTTGACCTTGATGTCGTGGCCGAGGGCATTGAGACCGAGGCCCAGCGCCTGACCGTCGCGCGTGAAGGCTGCGCCTGTTATCAGGGCTTTGTCCGTGCCCAGCCGATGCCCGAGGCGGCCTTTCTGGCGCTGGTGCGCGGCTGATCCTCATACCCTGAGCGCGCGCGGCCTTATCCCTTCGGCCAAAGACAAACTGCCCCATCGGCTTGATCTGGCTCCACGACCTACGCGCGCGTCGGTGCCACATAGACTGTCATCAACGCCGCATGGAGGCTGGCGCTGAATCGCTGCCAAGCGGCGGGCGAGCGACCTGCGGTCAGAACGCAGGCCGGGCCCGCCGAGGATGGAGATCAGAAGTGATGACCGTGTTCTCTCGTTTGCTGCTCGCCCCCGCGCTGTTTGCGCTGGCCATTCCCGCCGCCATCGCCGCGCCCCATGCCAGCTCGACCGAGGCGCAGGGCCTGCTCGACCGCGCCGTGGTCGAATTGACCAAGGAAGGCCCCGCCAAGGCCTTTGCCGAATTCAGCGACCCCAAGGCAGGCTTTGCCCACAAAGACCTCTACGTCTTCGTCTTTAACACCAAGGGCGTCTATGAAGCCACCGGCGCCAACCCAAAACTGATCGGCACCAGCGCCATCGACATGACCGATGCCGAGGGCAAGCTGCTGGTGCAGGCCATCATCGCCTCGGTCAAGGATCAGCCCGAAGGCCGCGTCGATTACGTCTGGCTCAACCGCGCCGACAATCGCGTCGAACACAAGGTCTCGCTCGTGCGCCGGGTAGGGGATCATATTGTGGGGGTGGGGTATTATAAGGGGTAAGGTTTGAAGGTGTTATGCCTCCGGCGGGTTAAGGGCGGGGGCCCTTAACAATCCCTTTTTGGGGTGGCGCTTCCTTGGCCAAGAAGCGCCTATCCGCGACGCGGTTTAACAGCCTGCGGCGCGGCAATGTCGCGTAACGCCAAATCCTTGGCGCAACATGGACAGTATCGGGATTGTTAAGGGCCAAGACCCTTAACCCGCCGGAGGCCAACCCTTACTTCTTCTTCCCCTTCCGAGCCACCGCACTCAACCCCTTGGTCAGTTGGAACAGCCCGTTCAACCGCGCCTTGGGATCGCCCCATGCGCGCTGGACCACCAGTTTGGAATCGGGCCTCAGCTTCACCGCCCCGCCGACGCGCTCGACATAGGCGAACAGTCCGGCCGGATCGGGGAAATTGTCGTTGTGGAACGCGACGAGCGTACCGCGCGGCCCCACGTCGATCTTGGCGATATGGGCCTCGATGGCCTGGCGCTTGATCTGGATAAGCTGGATGAGGTTTTCGGTGGCCGAGGGCAGGGGGCCAAACCGGTCGATCATTTCGGCCGAGAGCGCCTCGATCTCGCGCGTATCCTCGGCATCGTTCAACCGGCGATAGAGCGCCATGCGGACGGCCAGATCCGGGACGTAATCCTCCGGGATCATGATCGGCGCATCGACCGTGATCTGGGGCGAGAGGCCCTTGGTGCTCTCGCGCTCCAGCCCGTATTCGCCCGCCTTGGCGGCCAGAATCGCATCCTCCAGCATCGACTGATAGAGCTCGAAGCCGACCTCGCGGATATGGCCCGACTGCTCATCGCCCAGCAGATTGCCCGCGCCGCGAATGTCGAGATCGTGGCTGGCCAGTTGGAAGCCCGCGCCCAGCGAATCGAGATCGCCCAGCACTTTCAGCCGCTTCTCCGCCGTCTCGTTCAGCGCCCGGCCCGCAGGCGTGGTGAGGTATGCATAGGCCCGCAGTTTCGAGCGCCCTACGCGCCCGCGCAACTGATAGAGCTGGGCCAGCCCGAAACGGTCCGCGCGGTGGATGATGATCGTGTTGGCCGAGGGGATGTCGATCCCGCTTTCCACAATCGTGGTCGAAACCAGCACGTCATAGCGCCGCTCGTAGAACGCGCTCATGCGCTCCTCGACCTCGCTGGGCGACATCTGGCCATGGGCGGCGATATATTTGACCTCGGGCACGGCGGCGTGCAGCCAGTCCTCGATCTCGGCCATATCGGAAATGCGCGGCACGACGATAAAGCTCTGCCCGCCGCGATGATGTTCGCGCAGCAAAGCCTCGCGCATCACCACCTCGTCCCACTCCATCACATAGGTGCGCACGGCCAGGCGATCGACCGGCGGCGTCTGGATGGTGGAAAGCTCGCGCAGGCCCGACATGGCCATCTGCAAGGTGCGCGGGATGGGCGTTGCCGTCAGCGTCAGCATGTGAACGTCGGCGCGCAATTGCTTCAACCGCTCCTTGTGGTTGACGCCAAAGCGCTGTTCTTCGTCAACGATAACAAGGCCCAGCCGCTTGAACTTCACATTCTTGGCCAAAAGCGCATGGGTGCCGACCACAATGTCCACCGTGCCGTCCTCCAGCCCCGCGCGGGTCAGGCTGGCCTCCTTGTCGGGTACAAGGCGCGAGAGGCGGCCCACATTGAGCGGGAAACCGGCAAAGCGCTCGGTAAAGCCCTTGTGGTGCTGGCGCGCGAGCAAAGTGGTGGGCGCGACAACAGCTACCTGTTGCCCCGCCATGGCGGCAACGAAAGCCGCGCGCAGCGCCACCTCGGTCTTGCCAAAGCCCACATCGCCGCAGACGAGGCGGTCCATCGGGCGGCCGGAGGCCAGATCCTCGATCACATCGGAGATCGCCGCTTCCTGATCCTCAGTCTCCTGCCAAGGGAAGCGGTCGCAGAAGGGATCATAGCTGGCCGGATCGGACAGCAGCGCGGGCGCGGTTTTCAGCGCGCGAAGGGCAGCGGTTTTCAACAATTCATGCGCGATCTCGCGGATGCGTTCGCGCAGTTTCGCGCGCCGCTTCTGCCATCCCTCGCCGCCCAGCCGATCCAGCGCAACGCCCTCGGATTCGGACCCAAAGCGCGAGAGCACATCGAGATTTTCCACCGGCACATAGAGCTTGTCGCCCCCTGCATAGGTGAGCATTACACAGTCATGCGCCGACCCGCCGACCGGGATCGACTGCAGGCCCTCATAGCGCCCGATGCCATGCTCCATATGCACGACCAGATCGCCCGGCGTCAGCGCGGCCAGTTCGGCCAAAAAGGCGTCGGCCGATTTCTTCTTCTTTTTGCGGCGCACCAGACGGTCGCCCAGCAGGTCCTGCTCGGTGACCAGTTCGATGTCGGCATTGGCAAAACCGGTGTCGAGTGGCAGCACGATGGCCGCCACGCGCCCGGTCCCGGCAATGCCCAGCGCCTCCTGCCAATTGTCGGCCATGGTCGGGCCGGGAGATTGCGCCTCGGCAAGGATCGAGGTGATGCGCGCCCGGCTGCCGGTGGAATAGGCGGCAAGGATCGCGCGGCGGCCGGAGCGCGCGGCGGTCAGCAGGTGTTTGGCGGCGGCCTCATAGGCATTGTCGCCCCGTGCGCGTTCGGGGGCGAAATCGCGGGCATTGCCAAAGGCGAAATCGACCGTGGCCGCGCCATCGGGCTGGGGGAAGGGTTCCGCCCGGTGGGCGGGCCATGCGGCCAGACGCTGCGTCAGCTCATCCTGCGTCAGATAGAGCGAGGCGGGTTCAAGCGGGCGATAGGCGCCCGGCGCCTTGCCGGATGTGTCCTTGCGGGCCGCGTAATAGTCGGCAATGTCGGTCAGGCGCTCTTCGGCGGAATGAGCCGCCGAGGCATCGACCACCAGCAGATCATCGGCCGCCAGATGGTCGAAAATCGTGACCAGCCGGTCCTCCAGCAGCGGCAGCCAATGTTCCATCCCCGCCAGACGCCGCCCATCGGTGATCGCCTGATAGAGCGGATCGGAGGTGGCCGTCGCCCCGAACATCTCGCGATAGCGGGTGCGGAAGCGCTTGACGGTGGCATCCTCCAGCATCGCCTCGCTGGCGGGCAGCAGCAGGTGCTGCTCCACCGTGCCCACGGTGCGCTGGGTGTTGGGATCGAACAGGCGCAGGGTCTCGATCTCGTCGCCAAAGAAATCGAGGCGCAGGCCGTGTTCCAGCCCCGAGGGGAAAATGTCGAAGATCGAGCCGCGCACCGCATATTCGCCAGCATCCGCCACCGTATCGGTCCGCGCATAGCCCGCGCGCGACAGCAGCGAGGTCAGCGTTTCGCGCCCCACCTCGGCCCCGGATTTGAGCAAGCGCACCGATTCGCGGATGCGGAAGGGCGTGAGCACCCTTTGCAGCACGGCGGCAATCGTCGTGACCAGTAGTTGCGGAGTCTTGGCGGGCTGTTGCAACCGATGCAGCGCGGCAAGGCGGCGCGAGGAGACCGACAGCGCCGGGCTGGAGCGGTCATAGGGCAGGCAGTCCCACGCGGGAAATTCGATGACCTCCAGCTCGGGCGCAAACACCGGGGCGACATCGGCAATCGAGCGCATCGCGGCTTCGTCGGCGGCCACGAACACCGCGCGGCCCCCCTTGTGCGAGGCTGCCCGCGCCAGATCGGCCAGCACCAGAGGCTGGCTGCCGCGCGACAGGCCCGCCAGCGTCAGGGGCGATTTGGCGCCAAGAATGCGGGAGATATCAGCCATGTTCAATCCGTGTCCAAACAGCCCCATGGGCAACAGCAATCGCCCGCCGCACCGATTCGGTGGGCGGGGGCGTGGGTTGTCTGCGCTTTAGGGGAGATTGAAGGGGGAGGAAAGGGAAGCGATGGGGGATGCCCCAAAGAGAAGGGATGGTGCGAGAGTCATAGCCCTCGCGCCTATCCTCTAAACCCGTTCAACGCGGAATATCGACGTAATCCAGCTTTTTCAAAGCCGCCATCATCGGCCCTTCATATTCGGGCGGGGTATTCAGCGTGCCCAGCGCCCAGCCCATGATGTCCACATCTTCCTCGTCGATCAGTTTTTCGAACCATACGAGCTGTTCCTCGCCCCACTGGGCATGGAACGTGTCGAAGAAGCCGCCGATCATGTAATCGGCCTCACGCGTGCCGCGATGCCATGCGCGATAGTGCAGGCGTTTCAGACGGTCCTGATGGGCTTGGTCAAGGGAGTCGGTCATAGGGCCTCGGTTAGGCCAGCGCGGGCCGCAGATCAATGATTGATGCGGCCCGCAAACCTGTCAGCGCCCGCGCAGCTGCGCGAGGATTTCGGGCCCTCTGGCCTCGCCCAGATCCTTGGCCAGTTCGCCCAGTAGCGCCTGCTCGATGCCCTTGGTATAGGCCTTGCGCAATTCGCCAAGGCTGCGCGGGCCGGCGATGACCACAAGATGGGCGATCCGGTGTCCCTGCACCTCCTGCGCCAGCCATTCGACGGCGGCGGCGGCATGGGCGTCATGGGCCATGGTGACGGTAGAACCATGATGGCTGGCGCCCGAATGGTTATGCGTGTCCAGACGCGGCGCAGGGGCCTCGGCCAGCTCCGGATTGGCCTCGTCGCCAATGTTGCGGAACAGGCGGAAATTGTGCGCGTCGATCACGGCGATCACGGTGCCATGGGGCAGAAGCATCTTTGTCTCCATATCCTCCCGGTGTTGTCGGCCGGGAAGGGAACAGGACGCCGATTTCGCGCCGCCGTCCATGCGCAAGGTCAAATTGCGCCCAAGGTCAAATTGGCCAGGGCAAAGATTCGGGAGTGGCACCTTTTGTTCCATGCGCTAATAGCCTGTCCATGCGTCCCGATTTGCTCAATCCGCTGTTTGCCGAGGCCGGGGGCCTCAAAGGTGTGGGGCCGGGTCTGGCCCGCCCGCTTGAAAAGCTGGGGCTGAAACGGATCCGGGATTTCATCTATCATTTGCCCGACCGTTTCGTGCATCGCCGCGCGATTGCCGATCTGGACGAGGGCAGCATCGGCGAACAGGTGGTCATCGCGCTGACTCCGGTGGAATATCGCGGCGGGCCATCGCCCAAGGCGCCGTTTCGCGTGCTGGCCGAGGATGCGAAAGGCAACCTTTGCACGCTGGCCTATTTCGGGCGCAATGCGGGCTGGGCCAAAAAGCAGTTGCCGCTGGGCGAGAAGCGCTGGGTGGCCGGGCGGCTGGATCAGTTCGGCCAGAATTTGCAGATCGTCCACCCCGACCATGTGAACCCCGAAGGTGCGGCCATGCTGGGGCAACTGGCCGAGGCGATCTATCCCTTGTCCGAGGGTCTGACACAGGGCCGGATGGCCGCGCTGGTGCAGCAGGCGCTCAAACATGCGCCGGACCTGCCCGAATGGTGCGAGCCGGGCGTGGTGGACCGGATGGGCTGGCCGGTCTGGCGCGAGGCTCTGACACAGGCGCATCGCGATGAGCATAAAGAGGCGCGCGACCGGCTGGCCTATGACGAATTGCTGGCCAATTCTCTGGCGCTGATGCTGGTGCGGGCCAGCAACCGGCGGGCGCAGGGGCAGCCTCTGCGCGGCGACGGGCGGTTGCGCGGGGCCTTGAAACTGCCCTTTGCCCTGACAGGTGCGCAGCGCCGCGCGATTGCTGAGATCGAGGGCGATCTGGCGCAGGCGGCGCCGATGCTGCGTTTGCTGCAAGGCGATGTTGGTTCGGGTAAGACGGTGGTGGCGCTTGAAAGCCTGCTGATTGCGGTGGAGGCCGGGGCGCAGGGGGCGCTACTGGCCCCGACCGAAATCCTTGCGCGCCAGCATTTTGAAACCTTGCGCCGGATGGCCGCGCCCACGGGCGTCAACATCGCGCTCTATACCGGGCGCGACAAGGGCCGCGCGCGCGAATCGATCCTGATGGGCCTGATGGATGGCAGCATCGACATCGTGATCGGCACCCATGCGATCTTTCAGGACGCGGTGGTCTATCGCAATCTGGGCCTTGTGGTGATCGACGAGCAGCACCGCTTTGGCGTGGGCCAGCGGCTGATGCTGACGCAAAAGGGCAAGGGCACGCATTGCCTGGCCATGACCGCCACGCCCATTCCGCGCACGCTGACGCTGGCGCAATATGGCGAGATGGATGTGAGCCGCCTCGATGAACTCCCGCCCGGGCGGCAGGCCATCGACACGCGCGTGGTGGCACAGGAACGGCTGGGCGATGTGGTCGAGGCGCTGGCCCGCCATTTCAGCACCGGGCAGCAGGCCTATTGGGTATGCCCCATGGTGCGCGAGAGCGAAGTGGCCGACCTTGCCGCCGCCGAGGAGCGCCACGAGATGCTCTCCCTGCGCTTTGGCGAGGATGCCGTGCTGGTCCATGGCCAGATGAAGCCCGAGCAGAAAGACGCCGCGATGGAGCGTTTCGCCAGCGGGCAGGCCAAGCTGCTGGTGGCGACCACCGTGATTGAGGTGGGCGTGGACGTGCCCAATGCCACGTTGATGGTGATCGAGCAGGCCGAGCGTTTCGGTCTTGCCCAATTGCATCAGCTGCGCGGGCGCGTGGGGCGGGGCAGCGAGAAATCGACCTGCCTGCTCCTGCGCGGCGAGACGTTGAGCGAGGTGTCGCGCGAGCGGCTGGCGCTGATGCGCGAGACGCAGGATGGCTTCCGGCTGGCCGAGGAGGATCTGCGTCTGCGCGGCGGCGGCGAATTGCTGGGGACGCGGCAGTCGGGGGATACGCCGTTTCGCGTGGCCTCGCTGGACCAGATCACCCGCCTGCTGCCGATGGCGCATGATGATGCGCGGCTGCTGATCGAGCGCGATGGGGGGCTGACCGGAGAGCGAGGGGCGGCGGCGCGGGTGTTGTTGTACTTGTTCGAGCGGGATTGGGGGGTGCAGTTGTTGCGGGGTGGGTAGGAAGGGTTTGCCTCCGGCGGGTTAAGGGCGGGGGCCCTTAACAATCCCGATAATGGGGGCAGGTTTGCGAAGTTGCGTTGGTTGATAAAGCCTGCGGCGCGGCGAACTCGCGCTGTTTGGCGCCGCAGGCTTTCAAATATCAACGTTGCGTATTCCGCTCTTCGGCGACCCCATACGCCACCCCAGTAATGGGATTGCAAAGGGACAGAGTCCCTTTGCCCGCCGGAGGCAAAACCCTCTTATAAAATCCCCAAAACCTCGGTCACCGGCGTCAACGCCCCCTTGCCCGAAAACCAACTGACCAGATTATCCACCACCAGTTGCCCCATGGCGGCCCGCGTGCTGACCGATGCCGATCCGATATGGGGCAGCAGCACCAGTCCGGGCATGTCGAGCAATTCGGCAGGCACGCGCGGTTCGTTCTCGAACACGTCAAGCCCGGCGGTCAGGATTTTCCCCTCGCGCAGGGCGGCGATCAGCGCCTGCGTATCGACCACGCTGCCCCGCGCCACATTGATCAGCACTCCGTCTGGACCCAGCGCCTCGAGCACGGCCGCATTCACCGTATGGCGCGTAGCCGCCCCGCCGGGGATCAGTACGATCAGCACGTCGACCGCTTCGGCCAGCGCCAGCGGCGTGGGATAATAGGCATAGGGCACGTCCTGCGGGCGGCGTCCGCAATAGGCGATATCGACCGCGAATCCCTCGAGTCGCCGCGCCACCGCCTTGCCGATGTCGCCAAGGCCCAGGATGCCCACGCGCCGCCCGCGCAGGGATGTCGAGAGCGGGAAGGAGCGTTCGCGCCATTTGCCCGCGCGCAGATGGCGTTCGGCGGCGGGGATCTGGCGAATCGTGGCCAGCAGCAGGCCCAGCGCCAGATCGGCGGTTTCCTCGGTCAGCACGCCGGGCGTGTTGGTGACGATAACCCGGCGGGCCAGCGCCGCATCGACATCGATATTGTCATAGCCCACACCAAAGCTGGCGATGATTTCCGCGGACGGCAGATGCGCCAGCAGATCCTCGCCCACCCGGCCATAGAGGGTCGATGTTGCCACGCCGCGAATGCGCGGTCCGATTTCGCGCAGAAAGGCCGGTTTGTCCGAAACCTCCCAGAGATGGTGCGTTTGGAAGCGTTCACCCAACTGGGCAATGACGGTTGGCAGCATCGGAGCGGTAATCAGAATTTCAGGCGGAATCATGGGGTTTCCAATGTAAATGGTGCTATTTTTGCCACGCCTGTTTCGCGAATGCAGCATGAAATTTCGTTTTATCGTTGAAAATGGAATATTGATACGCTAATCACCGCCCATCGGACACGAAACCCAAAGACGATTTAAACGTCAGGATGGCTTCGGTTGCGATTGCAGGCGGGACGACATCTCTTGTTCAGGGTGGAGTCCACAAAAATGAAGGCACACAAGAATTTCCGCGCTTTGGCTGGTCTTGCCGGTATGGCTCTGGCGCTCAGCGCTCAGGCTGCCAAGGCTGAAGACGCCGCTGCGCCCGCCGCTCCCAAGGAATTCACCGTCACGGGCAGCGTTTCTGTTCTCAGCGACTATCGTCTGCGCGGCGTGTCGCAGACCGACCGCGGCAAAACGCTGCAGGCCGGTGTGACCGTTACCCACAAGAGCGGTTTTTACGGCAGCATCTTCAGCTCGAACCTGGCCGGTTGGGGCACGTTCGGCGGTCCGAACCTCGAATTCGACCTCATCGGCGGCTATGCCAAGGCCGTTGGCCCGGTCACGATCGATGCCGGTCTGACCTGGTACATGTATCCCGATGGCGCGGCCAAGACCGACTTTGCCGAACCCTATGTCAAGGTTTCGGGCGCGGTTGGCCCGGTCAGCTATCTGGCGGGCGTGGCCTATGCCCCCAAGCAGAAGGCGCTGGGCAACTATTCGAACACGCCCTACAGCCATGGTCAGGCTTACGACAACCTCTACCTGTGGGGCGACACGTCCTACGTGGTGCCCTCGACCAAGCTGAAGCTGAAGGGTCACCTTGGTTACTCGAAGGGTAACCCCGGCCTTGGCCCGAACGGCACCTCGGTGGCGCCCACGGGCTCGTATTTCGACTGGCAGTTGGGCGGCGAATATCCGATTGGCCCGTTCACCTTCGGCGTGTCCTGGGTCGATACCGACATCAGCAAGGCCAAGGCTGCCTATCTCCAGCCCAATTTCTCGGTCCAGAATGGCCGCCTTGCCGGTCAGAGCATTGCCGGCAGCACGGCGCTGTTCTCGGCGACCGTATCGTTCTGATGCCCTGAACTGCGGGCGCTATCGTGAGGGATGGCGTCCGCAGGACAGCACGAAACGTGAAAAGCGCGGGAGAGGGATGGCCTCTCCCGCGCTTTTCTTATTTCTTGAGGCCGATTTCTCGCAGGCGCTCCTGCAGGTAATCATCGGCCGTGATCGAGACCGGATAGCGGTCCGGGTTTTCCGGCGTGATGCACTGTTCCAGCGTCTTGAAGGGAAAATCGCTGCGCAGATGCAGGAAGAAGGGCATCGAATAGCGGCTGTGGGCGGCGCGCTCGGCGTCCGGGTTGCGCACGCGATGGGTGGTGCTGGGCAGGACATGGTTGGTCAGACGCTGCAGCATATCGCCGATGTTGATGACGATGGCGCCTTCGGGCGGGGCCACGCCGACCCAACGGCCATCCTTGGTCAGCAGTTCAAGCCCGGCCTCCTGCGCGCCGAGCAGCAGGGTGATGAGGTTGATATCCTCATGGGCGCCTGCGCGAATCGCTCCGCCTTCGGCATCGGCCACCGGCGGATAATGCAGCAGGCGCATCACCGAATTGCCGTCCTCAATGGCCGGATCGAACCAGTTTTCGTCCAGCCCCAGATGCAGCGCGATGCGCGAAAGGATGGTCGCGCCCGCCTTGTCGAATTCGGCATAGAGGCGGGTAAAGACCTCGCGGAAGCCTTCGGGCGAATCGGGCCAGACATTGGGCGCCATGGTCGCGGCCAGCGGCGAACCCTCGGGCAGATCTCGCCCGACATGCCAGAATTCCTTCAGGTCATGCGCCTTGGCGCCCTTGGCAATCTCGGTCTTGAACGGGGTATAGCCGCGCGCGCCGGCGATGCCGGGGATAAAATACTTGCGCTTTTCCTCCTCGGGCAGCGCGAAGAATTGCGCGGTCAGGTCCCATGCCTGTTCGATCAATGCCGGGTCGATGCCGTGGTCCTTGACCAGCGCAAAGCCATATTCGCGGAAGGAAGCGCCGATCGCGCGGGCAAAATCCTGCGGCGCATCGGAAAGCGAGAGAACGGGAAGTTTGGCAAGATCCATGGGTGGTTCCGTGTTGCAACAGGCGCTAAGCTCGCGCCATCCATGAAGCCTCTTTAGGCGATCCGAGACGGGGACGCATGACCAAAATCAAATCCTATTGGCTGATGAAGTCCGAGCCCGATGCCTATTCCTATGACGATCTGGTCAAGGAGGGCGAGGGCACGTGGGACGGGGTGCGCAACCACCGCGCGTCCAACAATATGCGCGCGATGCAGCCGGGCGATCTGGCCTTCTTTTATCATTCGAACATCGGGCTGGAAATCGTGGGCATCATGGAGATAAGCCAGTCGGGCCTGACCGATCCTTCGGATGAAACGGGGCGCTGGGCCTGTGTGAAGGTAAAGCCCGTGCGCAAGTTGAAGCGCCCGGTGACGCTGAAGCAGATCAAGGCCGATCCGGCGCTGGCCGATATCGAAATGCTGCGCCTCTCGCGTCTCTCGGTCAGTGCGATCACGCCGGAGGAATGGGACTATATTATCGCGCTTTCAGGGGGTTAACCGGCCATGGCGCCTGTCCCGATCTGGGGCAGGCCTCCCCCGTCCCAAATGGGGACGGGTTAACCATTGTGGCTCGCTTTCGCAATGGTGAACAAATTCTTAAACCTGCGGGCATGAGACGTTCACTGGTTCTGGGTGACGAAAGCGCCCATCATCCTTTTCTGCAAACGCTGCCGCCCCATGTGCGGGTGGATCGGCCGGTTGCATCGCCCCGGCATGAGGCGCCCGCACCGGCGCCCAAGGCTGCGGCCGCCGATTGGTTTCGACGCCATGCCCATGCTGCGCCGTATATGGTGATCTCCCGCGCGCGCCATTGGCGCCGGGGTCTGACCATGCAGAATCTGCGCGAATTCCTGCTGGCCTATTGCGCCTGTTTTGTCGCGGTGATGGCCTTTATCGCCTGAGCGAAAGGGCCGTCACGCAAAAGAGGTCAGGCAAAAGGACGCGGGCCGCCGTTGATCTCGGCCTCGCGCTCGGCCCGGACCAGCAAAATGGCCAGCCATGCCGAAATCAGGCACATGGCCGCCGAAATCAGCACCAGATCGACGATCTCTACCCCTGCCGCGCCAAGGCCCACGGCAATCGCCGCGCCCACCACCATCGCGCCCGAATTGACCACATTGTTGGCCGCAATCGTGCGCGCGGTCTGCGATTTGTCGACGATGGTGGTCAGGAAAGCATAGAGCGGCACCACGAACATGCCGCCCGCCACCGCAATCCCGCCCAGCGTGGCCAGCAGCAGCGGCGTGAGCGGGTGGTGCAGGAATTCTCCGATGCTCATCAGATGGCCATCGACCGTAGCGGGAAACCGGGTGCAGACCTGCTGAAACGCTACGACGAAGAGCGCCATCACCAGCACGGAAGGCGGCGAATAGCGCGCCGAAACCTTGCCCTTGAGCAGCGCGTTGATCGACACCGAACCCAGCGCCACGCCGATGGAAAAGATCACGAGGAACAGGCTGGCCACTTCCTTGCTGGCGCACAGCACGCGCTTGGCCAGCAGCGGGAATTCGATGAACAGCACCGCGCCCACGGTCCAGAAAAAGCTGATCGACGCGATGGCGAGGAACACGCGGCGATCATGCATCGTGTTCTTCACCAGTTGCACCGAGGCGCGCAGGATGTGGAAATCGAGCGGCTGGGCTTCTTCCTGCGGCGGGGCAGGGGGGACCGAAAGGCAGGTGGCATAACCCACCAGCGCGGTGATGAACACGCCCGCGGCGGCCCATTCGACCGGAATGAACCCGGCCAGAATCGTGCCCGCCAGAATGGCGATATAGGTGCCTGCCTCGACCAGACCCGTGCCCGCCAGCACTTCCTCGGATTTGAGATGTTGCGGCAGGATCGCATATTTGATCGGGCCGAAAAAGGTCGAGTGGATGCCCATGCCCAGCAAAGCCAGCAGGATCAGCGGCATGGCGACAGGCATCAGCAGCATGTCCTGCCACGGCTCCAGCATGCCGTGCTTGGCCTGCCAGGCGATGACCAGCCCCGCGCCGCCCGCGATCATGATGCCGATTTCGGCCAGTTTGACCCAGCGGATGATCTGCGCCTTGTCGCGCATATCGGCCAGTTGTCCGGCCAGCGCCGAGAGGATGAAGAAAGGCACGATGAACAGCGCCGAGGCCACCGCCGAGAAAATCGCTTCGGATTTCTCCGAGTTGAACACGCCATAGACCACGAAGAACACCGCAGCGTTCTTGTAGAGATTGTCGTTGAACGCGCCCAGCAATTGCGTTGCGAACAGGGGCAGGAAGCGCCGCCGATGCAACAGGTGGGTGGATGTCGTCATGCTGTCTTGTCGATCCTTGTTGTGCGCGCTGTCCTAGCGAAACACACGGATGGGGCAAGAGGGGTGATGGGCGCGCGCAAAATTCACCCGAGGGGCGAACAGACGCTCCGGCCCGCGCTTTTGCGGTTGGCGGCCCGCATAAATGCTACGCTGTAGGGGGCGGATGGGGGCAAGGCCGAAGGAAACAGCGACTCTTCGATTACCGTGTCTTTTTTGCGTTGCGGTTAGCGGCTATGGCGATTCGGCCATGCTGACTTTGCCCAACCTGCTCACCCTTTCCCGAATCGTTACCGTGCCCGTGCTGGTCTGGTTGCTGTGGTGGCCCGAATGGACCGCAGGCTATGCGCTTGCTTTCGCCGTTTACTCGCTGATGGGCATCACCGACTATTTCGACGGCTATCTGGCGCGTGCGCAAGGGGCGGTCAGCAAACTGGGCATCTTCCTCGACCCCATCGCCGACAAGATCATGGTGGCCGCCGTTATCCTCGTGCTAACCGCCAAGGGCGTGCTGACCGGTCCCTATGTGGGCGAACTGCATGTGATCGCGGGCCTCATCATCCTGTTGCGCGAGATCGCGGTGTCGGGCCTGCGCGAATTTCTGGGCGGGATTCAGGTGTCGGTGCCGGTATCAAAACTGGCCAAATGGAAAACAACCTTCCAGATCCTGTGCCTGGGCGCGCTGATCCTGGGCCGGGCGATGCCGTGGTGGCTGGTCGATGTGGGCGGCTATGTGGTCAATCTGCCCCATACGGTCGGGCTGACCACGCTGTGGGCGGCGGCGGTGCTGACGCTGGTGACCGGGTGGGATTATTTGCGGGTAGGGCTGAAGCATATGGATTGAGGTTTTTTTGCCTCCGGCGGGTTAAGGGCCTTGGGCCCTTAACAATCCCATGTTGTGCTATAATTTCACCTTTGGGCCACATGGCCGCGCCGCAGGCTTATAAACCGCTTCGCGGGTAGGGCTTCGTTTGCCAGTCCAGCACCACCCCATAACGGGATTGCAAAGGGACGAGTCCCTTTGCCCGCCGGAGGCAAATTTACCGGTTCAAACCTCGCTGCGATACCGATCCGGCCTATGCCAGACCAGCACGACCCCGTTCATCACCAGCGCCGCCACCAACGACCAGAAGCCGCGCTCAAGGCCCAGCACGGCAAAGGCGGAAGAGACGATCACCGCGTCGATGGCCATGCAGATCGCGCCGAAATGCCAGCCTTTCCATTGGGATAGCCAGCGAGCAATGACCGCAAGCCCTCCTACGCCCGTGGCATGGCGCGTGACGGCCAGAATGCCGATGCCCAGCGCTGTGCCGCCCACGATGGCGGCCATGGGCATGGTGATGCGCGCGATGACCAGATTGGCCGCCACTACATCGACCAGCGCCATGATGGACAGCGTGGCGATCGTGGTGCGCAGGATATAGGGCGTGCCAAGCCGCCGCCAGAACAGCGCGAAGATCGGCAGGTTGATCCATGTGAACAGGCTGCCCGGCGGATAGGGCAGGACGTAGGAAAGCAGCAGCGCGATCCCTGCCACGCCCCCGGTGATCAGCCGCGCCTCATGCAGCAGGTCGAGCCCGAGGCCGATCAGCAGGCAGCCGTTCGCAATGCCGAAAATGTCTTCGACAAGCGAATGGGGCACCGTGGGCGAAGCGGCGGATTCGGAAAGAGGCTCTGTCATGATATGTCTCAATCATGACAGAATATTACGCATTATGCAATATGCCTTATCCCGCGCGCAGCTCCTCGGCCAACATGCGGAACTCCTCCGACCGAGGCGATTGCCGCCGCCAGACCAGCGCGATTTCGCGGTTTGCGCTGTCCGAACGCAGGGGGCGGGCCACCACATTCGTCCCGTTCAGGATCCCCGCATCCAGCGCCATTTCGGGCAGCATGGTCAGGCCCAGCCCATTGTCCACCATCTGCACCAGCGTGTGCAGCGAGGTGCCGATCATCGTGGCCGAGGCGCGCAATTCGGGCCGGTTACAGGCCGCCAGCGCATGCTCCTTCAGGCAATGGCCATCCTCGAGCAGCAGCAGCCGGTGCTCGTCGATCAGGTCGGGGCTGATTTCGGCGGGCGGGTCGCGCGGGTCGTCCTTGGGGAAGGCGACGAAGAGCGCGTCCAGCTCGATGGTTTCCTTCTCCACCTCGCCCGTGGCAAAGGGCAGGGCGAGCAGCACGCAATCGGCCCGCCCGTGATGGAGCGATTCGATGGCCTGCGCGCTGGGTTCCTCGCGCAGGAAGAGCTTGAGATTGGGGCGCTCTCGTCGCAGCCGGGGCAACATGCGCGGCAAGAGGAAGGGCGCGATCGTGGGGATCACGCTCATCCGCACCTCGCCCGACAAAGGCTGGGACGAGGAGTGGATGAGGTCGGACAATTCCTCGGCCTCGCGCAAAATCCGGTGCGATTTTTCCACCACCGCATTGCCCAGCGGCGTAAAACGCACATTGCGCTTCGTCCGTTCGACCAGCACCACGCCCAGCAGCGTTTCCAGATCGCGCAAACCTGCAGAAAGCGTCGACTGCGAGACAAAGCACGCCTCCGCCGCCCGGCCGAAATGGCCGTGTTCATGCAGCGCGACCAGATATTGCAACTGTTTGAGCGTGGGCTGGTAAACGCTCATTCTTCCTCGCCCGCTTCCTGTTCAACGGCGGGTGCTTCGGGATTGGCTTCCCGCATGTCGCCGTGCAATTCGTCAACATGGGTCATTTTCAGCCGCCCGTTGACCACGGCAAAGGCCAGCTTGCCCTCGACCAGATCGAGCGCATCGCGGCCAAACACGCCATAGCGCCAGCCTTCCAGCACGCTGACCCCCTTGCGCACGCCGGCGGCCAGCAGTTCCAGATCGTCGCTGCGCGCCAGCAGGCGGGCGGCCACGTCAATTTCGCGCGCGCGGATTTTCAAGAGCAGCTTGAGCAGATCGGCAACCAGCGCGCCTTCCTTGCCCAGCGGCGCCCCGCGCGGGGTTTTGGGCGGCATTTCGGCCTCGCTCAATGGCTGGGCATCGGCCAGAGTCTGCATCAGCCGCTTGCCGATGTCATTGTCCTTCCAGCCGGTGGACAGCCCGCGCACCTTGGCCAGATCGGCCTGGGTCTTGGGCGGGTGGCTGGCAATATCGGCCAATGTTTCGTCGCGGGCGATGCGGCCGCGTGGGATATTCTTGTCCTGCGCCTCATATTCGCGCCATGCCGCAATCGCGCGCAAACGGCCCAGCATCGCCGGATTGCGCCCCGCGGCCTTGATTTTGAGCCACGCGCTCTGGGCATCGTTGCGGTAATTGTCGGGGTCGGCCAAACGCTCCATTTCCGCGTCCAGCCATTGCCCGCGCCCGGTTTTGATCAGGCGTTTCAGGATCTTGGGAAAGATCTTGGAAAGATGGGTGACGTCGCCGATCGCATATTCGATCTGGCGCTCGGTCAACGGGCGGCGGCTCCAGTCGGTGAAACGCGCGCCCTTGTCGATCACCAGCCCCAGCCAGCTTTCGACCAGATTGGAATAGCCGATCTGCTCGCTCTGGCTGATGGCCATCATCGCGATCTGTGTGTCGAAGATCGGGTGAGGGGTCTTGCCGGTCAGGTTGTAGATGATTTCCACATCCTGCCCGCCCGCGTGGAAGATCTTGAGCACATCCTCGTTGTCCACCAGCAGGTCGAGCAGCGGGGACAGATCGAGGTCGGGCGCCTTGGGATCGATGGCGGCGGCCTCATTGGCGTCGGCGATCTGGATCAGACACAGTTCGGGCCAATAGGTGCTCTCGCGCATGAATTCGGTATCGACGCAGACGAATTCCGATTTCGCCAGACGGCTGCAAAGATCGGCCAGCGCGTCGGAAGTGGTGATGAGCTTGTGAATCTTCATCGGTTTCTTTTCTATGCGCCAACCCCTAGAGGTCGGCTTGATGGTTGGCCCGGATGCGGGCCGGAGCCTGCCGACAGCGTGAAAAACGCATATCAGCGGGCGGTTTTGGGCCGGTCTTCGACCCTGTCGGCTTGACAAAAGCGCGGCCATCGCCTGTTAGCCGCGCATCAGCCTGTCCAGCAATGGGCAGGAATCCCCTATCCCTGCCCGATTGGCGCAAGAATGGAAAGAGTTGTCATGTCCTCGCCCAACACACAGGCGCATCCCTATCGCTCGCACACCTGCGGCGCGCTCAATGCGGATGCCGTGGGTCAGAATGTCCGCCTCTCCGGCTGGGTCCACCGCAAGCGTGACCATGGCGGGGTGCTGTTCGTCGACCTGCGCGACCATTACGGCATCACCCAGATCGTGGCCGACAGCGACAGCGCGGCGCTGCCCGTGCTCGAATCTTTGCGCGTGGAAAGCGTGGTGACGATCAACGGCACGGTCAAGGCGCGCAGCGAAGGCACCGTGAACCCCAACCTGCCCACCGGCAGCATCGAGGTCTTTGCCCGCGAGGCCAATGTGCTGAGCCGCGCCGAGGAACTGCCGATGCCGGTGGCGGGCGAGCAGGAATATCCCGAGGAAATCCGCCTCAAGTACCGCTTCCTCGACCTGCGCCGCGAAACGCTGCATGCCAATATCGTCAAGCGCACCAAGGTCATCTCCTCGATGCGCCGCGCGATGGAAGACATCGGTTTTACCGAATATTCGACGCCGATCCTGACGGCTTCCTCGCCCGAAGGCGCGCGCGACTTCCTCGTGCCCAGCCGCATTCATCCCGGCACCTTCTTCGCGCTGCCTCAGGCGCCGCAGCAGTATAAGCAGCTTCTGATGGTGGCCGGTTTCGACCGCTATTTCCAGATCGCCCCCTGCTTCCGCGACGAAGATCCGCGTGCGGACCGTCTGCCGGGCGAATTCTACCAGCTTGACCTCGAAATGAGCTTTGTCACGCAGGAAGAAGTCTGGGAAACGATGGAGCCGGTGATCGGCGGCATCTTTGAAAAGTTTGCCGACGGCCGCAGCGTGACCCCCATCGGCAGCTTCCCGCGCATTGCCTATGACGATGCGATCCTGCGCTATGGCAGCGACAAGCCCGACCTGCGCAACCCGATCCTGATCTCGGACGTGTCGCATCATTTCACGACCAGCGGCTTTGGCCTGTTTGAAAAGATCGTCGGCACGGGCGGCGTTGTGCGCGCCATTCCGGCTCCGAACACGGCGGACAAGAGCCGCAAGTTCTTTGACGAAATGAACGAATGGGCGCGCAGCGAAGGCCATGCCGGGCTTGGCTATGTCACGCGCAAGGGCGGCGAATTCGGCGGCCCGATTGCCAAGAACCACGGCACCGAGGGCATGGAAAAGCTCTATGCCGAACTGGGCCTTGGCGCCGATGACGGCCTGTTCTTTGCCGCAGGCAAGCCCGATCAGGCCGCCAAGCTCGCAGGCGCGGCGCGCACCCGCGTCGGCACGCTGTTGGGCCTGATCGACGAAAACAAGTTTGAGCTGTGCTGGATTGTCGACTTCCCCTTCTTTGAGGAAGGCGAGGAGCCGGGCAGCATCGATTTCGCCCATAACCCCTTCTCGATGCCGCAGGGCGGTCTGGAAGCGCTGACCGATGGGCGCGATCCGCTGTCCATCAAGGCGTTCCAGTATGACCTCGTCTGCAACGGCTTTGAAATCGCTTCGGGTTCGATCCGTAACCAGCACCCGGACCTGATGGTCAAGGCGTTCGAAACGGTCGGTCTGTCCAAGCAGGACGTGGAAGAGCGCTTTGGTGGCATGTATCGCGCGTTCCAGTATGGCGCCCCGCCGCATGGCGGTATGGCCGCTGGTGTGGACCGCATCGTCATGCTGATTTGCGGCGCGCAGAACCTGCGCGAAATCACGCTGTTCCCGATGAACCAGCGCGCCGAGGATCTGCTGATGAACGCGCCTGCTCCCGCCAGTCTGAAGCAGCTTCGCGAGCTTCATATCCGCGTGGTGGAACAGCCCAAGGGCTGATCTTCCGGGACATTACGGTTCAAGCAAGGACTGGTCGAGCACGATACGCTCGGCCAGTCCTTCTTTTTTGCCCATGCCAAAACCTGAGGCGAGAGGCGGTGGAAGCGGTCATAGGCCTCCTCCTCGGCGATGGCGTCGCCCGACACGCGCCGCGCCAGAGTTCGTCGGACTAAAGCTCGTCGGAATCGTCGAAAAGCAGGATCGGGCGCGAAAAGCCCATTGAGCGATGAAAACGCACGAATCGGCTCATTTCATCCCTGGCAGGGCGAACTGTTGAGACCAGCCGGACTTGCATTCCCATGACGGGCCCTCTCCTGCGGTGGATGAAAAACAGGGCTGACACCGGCCAAGCGGGGCGACAATTGAGGTGCGATGAGGGTTGGCACGGTTGTGATGTGCAATCCCGCTTGCCAGTCTGCGCGCCACCCATTAGGGGCGCGCATTGAGTTTCACAATTTCGCCGCTTTTCGTAAGGGGAATATCATGAGCACCATCGAGGCGCAGGTTAAGAAGATCGTTGTCGAACACCTCGGCGTTGAAGAAGACAAGGTCGTCGCCGACGCCAGCTTCATCGACGATCTGGGCGCTGACTCGCTCGACATCGTTGAACTGGTGATGGCTTTCGAAGAAGAATTCGGCGTGGAAATTCCCGACGATGCCGCCGAAAAGATTGCCACGGTCAATGACGCCATCGCCTTCATCGAGGCGAACAAGGGCTGATTTTGCCAAAGGGCCGGTGGGGCTGATGCACCCGTCCGTTAAGGGGCGGGATGATGTCGCCCCGCAGGTCCTGCGCCGAAATGGGGGATGGCCCGGGCCTGAACCTTTGATCGGCGTCGACCTTTGGGGTCATAATCAGGCCCGGTCCGCTTAATCGGGCCGGGCTTGCTTGTTATCGGACATTTGGCCAGAATAAGCGCTTGTTGGGTCGCTGTTTGCTGCCGCAACGGCTGGTCGGTATGGTCTGCCGATGGGGCAGAGGGAGAATCGAGAATGCGTCGTGTTGTCGTCACCGGGCTTGGTCTGGTCACCCCGCTGGGCGCTGACGTGGAAACCGCCTGGGCAAATATCCTTGCCGGCAAGTCCGGCGCGGGCAAGATCACCAAGTTCGATGCGTCGGCGCAAAAGTGCCATATCGCTTGCGAAGTGAAGCCGGCCGACCACGAATATGGTTTCGATGCGAGCAAGCGCGTCGATCACAAGATCCAGCGTCAGGTCGATCCCTTTATTGTTTTCGGCATTGATGCAGCGGGTCAGGCGCTGGAAGACGCCGGTCTGGTGGACGCGCCCGAAGAAATGCGCCTGCGCATGGGCTGCTCGATCGGCAGCGGCATCGGCGGTCTGCCGGGTATCGAAAGCGAATCGCTGGTGCTGGCCAACAAGGGGCCGGGCCGCGTTTCGCCGCATTTCGTCCATGGCCGCCTGATCAACCTGATCTCGGGTCAGGTTTCGATCAAATATGGCCTGATGGGGCCGAATCATGCAGTGGTCACGGCCTGCTCGACCGGCGCCCATTCGATTGGCGATGCCGCGCGCATGATCCGCGACGATGATGCCGACATCATGCTGGCGGGCGGCGCGGAATCGACCGTGTGCCCGATCGGCATTGCCGGTTTCGCTCAGGCCAAGGCGCTCAATTGCAGCTTTAACGACCGGCCCGAACAGGCCAGCCGCCCCTATGACAAGGACCGCGACGGTTTCGTCATGGGCGAGGGCGCGGGCGTGGTCGTGCTGGAGGAATATGAGCACGCCAAGGCGCGCGGCGCGAAGATCTATGCCGAAGTGGTCGGCTATGGCCTGTCGGGGGATGCCTATCATGTGACGGCGCCGCATCCGGAAGGTTTCGGGGCGTTCCGCTCGATGGAAATGGCGCTGAAGAAGGCGGGCATGACGCCTGCCGACATCGATTATGTCAACGCCCATGGCACCTCGACCATGGCCGACACGATCGAACTGGCCTCGGTCAAGCGCCTGTTCGGCGATGCTATCGGCAATGTCTCGATGTCCTCGACCAAGAGCGCCATCGGCCATCTGCTGGGCGGCGCGGGCGCGGTGGAAACCATTTTCTGCATTCTGGCCATCCGTGACCAGATCGTGCCTCCCACGCTTAATCTGGACAATCCCGATGAAGGCACCGAGGGCGTCGATCTGGTGCCTCACGTGGCCAAGAAGCGCCGCGTGCGCGCGGCCCTCAACAACAGCTTCGGCTTTGGCGGCACCAATGCCAGCGTTGTTGTGAAGGCTCTGGAAGACTAAGCAGGGTGTGAAGGGGGGGGGCTTGCCATCGGGCGCCTCCGTCCCCACCTGTGGAACAAGCGGTGGCGGGCGCCTTTGGGGGCTCGCCTTATCTGTATCTGGCATCAGGCAGAAGAGAGCCCGAAGCGCCCATGAAGAAACCCGTCCTGATCGTTCTTGGCGCGGCCGCGCTGGCCATTGGCGCTCCGGTGGCCAGCCTGCTGCATGGCTGGTATGGGGCGGGGCCTTTGCCGCAGGACCGTGCCTTTACCGTGCCTGACGGTGCGGGTCTGACGGTGGTGGCGGCGAAGCTGCAACGCGAGGGGGCGATCTATTCGGCGCGGGCGCTGCGGTTTCATGCCAAGCTGATGCGGGCCGGAGGCGGCATCAAGGCGGGCGAATTCCTGTTGCCCAAGGGTGCCAGCGAGCAGCAGATCCTGGCCATCATCACCGGCGATCAGGTGCTTCGCCGTTTTGTCACCATTGCCGAGGGGCTGCCCTCGATCATGGTCAAGGAGAAGCTGCTGGCCAATCCCGACCTGATCGGCACGGTCGATGCTCCGCGTGAGGGCAGCATCCTGCCCGACACCTATGACATCAAGAAGGGCGCCACCCGCGCCTCGGTGGTGGCCACGATGCAGGCGGCGATGACCAAGGTGCTGGCCGAGGAATGGGCCGCGCGCAGCCCCGACACAGTGGCCAAGACGCCGGAGGAGGCGCTGACGCTGGCCTCCATCGTCGAAAAGGAAACCGGCAAGCCCGAGGAGCGCGCGATGGTGGCGGGCCTCTATTCGAACCGCCTGCGTCAGCATATCATGCTGCAGGCCGACCCGACGATCATCTATCCCATCACACAGGGCAAGCCGCTGGGTCGCCGCATCAAGCAGAGCGAGATTGCGGCGAAGAATGATTACAACACCTATTCGATGATCGGTCTGCCCAAGGGGCCGATCACCAATCCGGGGCGCGATTCGATCCATGCCGTGCTGCACCCGGCCAAGACGCAGGCGCTCTATATGGTGGCCGACGGCACCAAGGGCCATGCCTTTGCCAATACGTTGGAAGAGCATAACAGGAATGTCGAGCGCTGGTTCGCCATCCGCCGGCAGCGGGGCGAGATCTAGCTCAGCAGATCGCGCCCGGCGGCGGCATGGGCATAGGCCATCGAGCCCAGCGCGATGACCAGGATCACCACCGGGAAGGCGATCACGCCCGGCCCCTTGGCCTGCACCAGCGGGGACAGCACCAGCGCATAGCTGAATTGCGCGACGATCCCGACGATCGAGGCGGCAAACAGCCACACCGCGACCCGCCGTTGCAGCAGCAGTGCCACCGCGCCCAGCAGGCCGCTCCAAGAGGCCACCGCATAGGCGATCCATGCCCAGAGCGGCATGGCGCGCCATACCTCGATCTGCACCTCGTCGCCCTGCGCCAGCGTTTCCGGGCTGGTGCTGGATTGAAGCGCCCACATGGCCACGCCCACCGCGTTCCACAGCACCAGAGCGATGGCGATCATGCGTTGCTGTCTGGCCGTTTTCGGCATGGGCTGCCTCCCCCCTTATTTGCCCGGAATGTGACAGAGGCCCCCGCTATGCGCAAGCATCCGCATCAGGCCGGGCAGGGGTGGCGGACGGTCGCGCGCACCGTTTTGAAAAAAATTTCGCCAAACATGCAATGGGCTGTTGACGCATGGGCGATGCGTGGCTATTCGCGCCGCCTGCACCGGGCAATGGTGACCGACACGGTCGCTGCCAGTCATGGGGCGGAGTAGCTCAGCAGGTTAGAGCAGCGGAATCATAATCCGCGTGTCGGGGGTTCGAGTCCCTCCTCCGCTACCAAGGTGTAACACCCCTCAGGCATTGTATTTCTGGCGGTTTTCCGCCGTTTCGAGGTGGTGAGCAGGCCCAGATCAGACCAAATCCCCAATTTCCGATCCAGTCAGATTTAGACAGATTCAGACCGGTTTGGACACCTATTGTGTCATGATTTGTGTCATCGTTTTATCGCCTCGCATTGGTCGAGGTTATCATGGGAAAAGCCCAGAATTTCAGTCCTTCGAGCCTTGATGGGCTTACATCCGGCAGGGTTTCCGATCCCCTTGTCCCCGGACTTTGTGTCAGTGTTTCCGCTTCGGGCCGCAAAACCTGGTTATTTCGGCGTCGGGTTGCCCGCTCGGGCGCGATTGTAACGCTGACACTCGGGACCTTTCCGGCCTATACGATTCCCGTCGCTCGGGCATGGGCTGCAGAGCTTAACGCGGCGATCGAGAGGGGCGAGGATCCTCGCGCTCTAAAACGCGCTGAGGAGGCCCGACAAGGGCTTACGGTGGCCAGAGCGCATGCTCTCTACATGGAAGCCATGCGGCGAGGGGATCGCAAGACACTCAAGCCCAGAACGCTCTATGACAAGGAGGTGATCTTCATCCGCGATATTGAGCCCCGACTAGGTAAGGTGGGATTGCAGCAACTCACCGAGGACGGGTGTTGGGAGGCCGTCTATGACAAGGCCAAGGCCTCGAAGGTTCGTGCCAACAAGATGGCTGGAGAATTGAGTTGCTTTCTGAAGTGGTGCGCGGGACGCGAGGGGCGGATGGCGGGCATCGAGGCCATGGTGCATCCCGCCCCAACTCTCAATTCGAACTGGTTCTCGACCGGCCCCCAAGCCAACAAACGCTTTCTCGGCGATGATGAAATCGGATGGCTCATGTGCGCTCTGGTCGATGAGCCATTGATCTATAGACGTGGCTTCATGCTGCTGTTGCTGACGGCGGCACGGCGCAACGAACTCTTTGGCGCGCCTGCCTCTGAATTTGTGGATGGTCTTTGGACACTGCCTGCCGCCAGGTCGAAGAATGGCGAGGAAAATTATGTAGCTCTCAGCCCATGGGGAAGGGCGCTGGCCCAAACGAATCATGAGTGGCTGTTTCCGTCTCCGCGACTTGATGGTCCTCAACTGTTTGGCTGGTTTCAGGCCCGTTCCCGAGTGCATAAGCGGATGGAAGAGCTTGCTGGAGTGACTATCCCATCATGGCACTTTCATGATTTTCGTCGGACCTTCCGATCAAATGCCCGGCGGATCGGCATTGATCGGGACATCGCCGAACTCATGCTCAATCATAAGCGCAAGGGTATCGAAGGGGTCTATGACAAGAATTTGGAGTTGGAACTGAGGCGCTCCGGCTTTGCGGCATGGGAGCAATTCCTTTGCGGGCTGGCGGTCAAGGCGGGTGTCGATCACGCGCTGGGGGTGCTTGCTTCAGCGTGATCAGGCAGTGCCCGCGCATGGACAATGTGTAGGCGTATCGTCCTGTTTTATACCCCACAGGGCATTGCAGATGTTAATACCCTGTGGGGTATATTGTAAATATATACCCCTTGAGGTATATGGCGATCAATGGAGATGCCCATGGATCAGATTATACGATTGCCAAGCCAACTCGGTGCGCTTGTTCGGAGCGCACGACTTGAGCGCAATTTGACCCAGCAGCAACTGGCGAACCTCATCGGCAAGCAGCAGAAGACCATATCTGCCATTGAAAACGGCAGTGAGGGGACCAAGCTCGACACGCTGCTCAGCGTGATCGCCATACTCGACCTCGACCTTCAAGTCGTATCACGCCGCAAGGATGGCAAAGACATCACGGATGTCTTCTAGAATGGCGCGCAAAAAGACGCATACGCCGCTCAATGTGCTGATGAATGGCCGCCTCGTGGGCCGTCTGGAAAAGGCGGCCAGCGGCGCGACCAGTTTTCAATATGCGGCAAGCTGGCTGGCATGGGAGCATCGCTTCGCTGTATCATTGTCACTTCCCCTGGTACCCACTGCCTATCGTGGTGCTGAAGTTGCTGCGGTATTCGACAATCTGCTGCCGGATCGCGATGCGGTGCGCCGCCGCGTGGCTGAACGCATGGGGGCGCAGGGCATCGACTTCTATAGCCTGCTGGAAGCCATCGGGCGTGATTGTGTTGGTGCGATGCAATTTCTGCCGGAAGGGCAAGGAGCGAACGAGCCTGGCATAAAAGGCGAAAAGGTCAGCGACCTGGATGTCGAAGCGATGCTGGCCGACCTGTCGCAGGCGCCGCTCGGGGTCGATAGAGATCAGGAGTTTCGGATTTCGGTAGCCGGGGCGCAGGAGAAGACCGCGCTGCTGCGTCTGGATGAGCAATGGTATCGTCCGGTGGGGACCACGCCGACGACGCATATCCTCAAACCTCAACTCGGTCAGATCCCGACTTCGGACGGGATGATCGATATGTCCGACAGCGTGGACAATGAACATTATTGTATGAAGCTTCTTGAGGCATTCGGCCTCAACGGCGCAAGGACGCAGATTGCTAAGTTTGGCGCGCGGCGCGTGCTGGTGGTCGAGCGGTTTGATCGCAACTGGCGTAATGGGCAGCACATCATCCGCCTGCCGCAAGAAGATACCTGTCAGGCGCTTGGCATTCCGCCGACGCTCAAATACCAGAGCGATGGCGGCCCCAATATGCGTGACATTCTGGGATTGCTCAAAGGCGCTGACGATGCGCAGGGAGATCAGCTCACGTTCTTCAAAAGTCAGATTCTGTTCTGGCTGATTGGGGCGACGGATGGCCACGCCAAAAATTTCAGCATCTTTCTGAAGCCGGGCGGCCGCTACAGCCTGACCCCGTTCTACGATGTCCTGTCAGCGCAGCCCGCCTTCGATAAAGGGCAGATCGCACAGAACAAATTCCGGCTGGCGATGTCTGTGGGCAAGAACCGCCACTATCGCATCGCCGAAGTGATGGGACGGCATTTTGTCCAGAGCGGCAAGTCCGTGGGACTTGGCGGGGACGCCATGCGCCATGCGATCATGCAATTGCTCGACCGTGCGGAACAGGCACCTGTTCAGGCACTGGGTCAGATGCCGGATGATTTCGCTCATGCCATTCATGAGAGTGTCGCGGCGGCGATGGGGAAAAGATTGCCGCATCTCGCGAGCGCGCTTGATGAACTTTGACCGGAAGATGCCGGTGAAGCGAACTGTGCGATACATTTCGATCTGCGCCAAATGGCGACGTTGACCTGATATTTCAGAACCGATTCGCGATTGATTATTGCCGTTTCATAAAACTGTCGTATCCTTTGCGGGCATTGCCTTTCGGGCGATGTCGAGGCGTGAGAACCTCGCTTGAGATTGATGAAATTCTGGTCCGTCCTGTCTGGAGTCCGGGTGGCCGACGCGTATGTCCAGGCCGCTTGCGGCTAAAGGCGTCGGCGCATGTTCAAGCGTGTTCTCAACACCCGGCTTTCGCCGGCTACCGCCTCGCAATGTGAGGTGAGCCGGGCATGGAAAATGGACAAAGGCTGAGCGAGGGTAGCGGTCGGTTGCCGCGGCCCATGCTGCGGGGCCTGCGATGAGGGCGATCCGCAGCATTCTGGCGGGTCTTTCGCCGCGCCTGACGGAGGGAGTTCCGCTGCCGCCGGACGACCGGGTGGTGAAAGCTTCCGCACTCGCGCTCGAGGATATTTATCGTCGCGAGGCGCCCCGGATGATCCGCGCCATGGCCAGATTGTCCTCCTCTCAGGATGCCGAAGACATCGTGCATGATAGTTTTGTCCAACTGGCCCGTGCCGGGTCAGACCGGACGATCGAGCAGCCGGAGGCCTATCTCAACCGGATCGCCTCCAATCTGCAATGCAATCGCGCGAAATCGGCCTTTGAACGCGCCCGTGCGCTGAGCACACCCGTCGAGGACGTCGTGCTGTCCGGACCTGATCCGACGGCCCAGCTTGAGGCACGCGACATGATCCACCGTATCCAGAACGCCCTGATGCGGTTAAGTCCCAAGACCCGTGACATATTTCTTTCCCACCGCGTCGATGGACTGAGCTATGGCGAGATAGCCGACGGCATGGGACTGAGCGTCAAGGGGATCGAGTGGCATATGACCAAGGCAATCGCGCATCTCGATCGCAGCCTGAGGACGCGATAATGGCAGGAGCGGGGCTGGGGCCCATTCCCGGCGATGCGGGGCCCGACGCGATGCGTGAGGCGGCAGCGGCCTGGCTGGCGAAGATCAACGGTCCTGCCGGGGATGCCTGCCGCGAGGACTTCGAGGACTGGTACAATGCCGATCCGCGCCATGCCGAAGCTTTCGAGGCCATTCTCGAAACCTGGGAGCAAAGCCGTCTGGCGGCCTTCACGCCGCTGGCCACATCGCGGCAAGCCCTACGGCGGCGGGAAGATAAGGGGCGATCCGGCTGGCCAAAAGTGCTGCTGGCGGCGGCAGCGAGCATCGGCCTGACGGTGGCGGTGCTTGTCGGCTATGCCATCCACCACCGGGATGCATCGGAGCGTCGGGCAAGCGAACTGGTGGAGGTCGCAAGCCGTGTTGGCGAGATCCGGACCCTGACGCTTCCCGATGGTTCGCATGTCACGCTCGACACGGCCAGCGCGATTCGGCTGGCCTTTGCCGGTGACGAACGCCGCATCGTGCTCGAGCGGGGGCGGGCGCGTTTCGAGGTTGCGCATGATCCCAGCCGACTCTTCGTGGTGCAGGCGGGAAATCGCCTCGTCATCGCCCATGGCACGATTTTTGACGTCGATCTGAATGAGCAGCATATCGCGGTTACCCTGCTGCGCGGTTCGGTCGAGGTCAAACGCTCAGCCGATCCGGCAGATGGTGCGAACCGATCCGGCATGATGTTGGTGCCGGGGCAGCGCCTGACCTGGGGGCTGGAGACGGCTTCCTCACCGATCTTATCTTCCGCTGCCGCTTCGGATGCAGTTCCCGTCGCGGCAACCGGGGAGATTACTGGCTGGCCTTCGGGCATGCTTGTCTTTGATGACCGACGTCTGGCCGATGTCATCGCTCAGGCCAATCGCTACAGTGAGCATCCTATTGTTTTGGCCGATCGTGCGAGCGGAGCGCTGCACTTTACCGGTACGGTCGCGGCAAAGGACACTGAAGGGCTTGCCGGGTTGCTCGCGGCCTCTTTTCATCTGGCCCTCACGCGCGATGCCGAAGGGAATTTCATCCTTTCGTCTTTGGACACAAAAAAAGTCCCAGGGTAAGTCCGGGCCTGTCTTGTCAGTCACCTCGGCGGCGCCGTTCCCGCGCGTCGTCCGGGGAGCATATTCATGGGTTTGTTGCGTAAAGCGGCGCTGGTCGCCTCGATCACCACCAGTCTGACCATATTCATCCTCACCGCGCCCGGCACCCATGCCCAGGGGGCAGTTGTGCAGGGACCGGCGGTTCACCACTATCATCTGCCGGTACAATCGCTGGCTGCGTCTCTGCAAGAGGTAGCGCTGGCCTCGGGTGTCTCGGTGGGCGTGGCTTCGGGCCTCGTAGCCGATCACCGGGCGCCTGCGCTCGAGGGAGATTTTACACCGCAGGCCGCGCTTGTTGCCCTTCTGGCGGGTTCGGGCCTTCATGCCCGTCAACTCGGAAACGGGCTGGTCATTGAAGCCGACGAAGTTCGGGGAGGGAGCAGCGCGCGGCCGGGGGAGGGCGATCCCGCCATTCTCGTCACAGGAAGCCGCATTCGCGGCGCGCCGGTCGCCTCGCCGGTCATCACCCTTGACCAGAGCGCCATGCGCGAAGCCGGTGCGACAAGTCTGGGCGATGTGATGCGCGATCTGCCGCAGAGTTTTGGTGGAGGTCAGAATCCGGGGATCGGCATCAATGTTCCGACCGCCAGCGGCACCAATGTCGGCGGCGCTTCGACAATCAATCTGCGGGGGCTGGGCAGCGATGCGACCCTCACGCTGCTCAACGGACATCGGCTGGCCTATAATGGTACGCGTCAGGGGATCGATCTGTCGGCGCTGCCTTTCGGTATCATCGACCGTGTCGAGGTGGTGGCCGATGGCGCCTCGGCGCTTTACGGATCCGATGCGGTGGCCGGTGTCGCCAATATCCTCCTCAAGCGCGATTATCAGGGGCTGGAAACCTCGGCCAATATCGGAGCTTCGACCGACGGCGGCAATTTTCGGCAGCAATATGGCGCGGTGGCGGGGCGCAAATGGGCTTCGGGCGGCTTTGTCGCGGCTTACGAATATGCGAGCAACACCAATATCATGTCGAACAGCCGAGCCTATGCCGTTTCGCGGCCCGGCGTCATCATCTTCCCGGCGATGCGGCATCACGCTGCCGCCCTGTCGGGCCATCAGTCGCTGACCGACACGCTGACGCTGGAGGTGGACGCGCTCTTCAACAAGCGCTGGAGCCTGGGCGGTTATGCCACCAACAATGCAGGCGACTGGTCGCTCAGCCATGCCGACACACGCTCGACCAGTCGTTCGGGCGCCATCGCACCATCGCTGAAATGGGATCTGCCCCATGGCTGGCGCCTGTCGCTGGCCGGGGTCTATGGCACCGAGACGGTGACGCTTTACAATGGCATCTTCACCGGCGCCAATCTCACATCTTCGGCCTCGGGCTGCTATTGCAACACCGGCAGTTCGGTCGAATTGGCAGGGGATGGTCGGCTGTTCACGCTGCCGGCGGGGCCTGCAAAACTCGCGATGGGCGGGGGCTATCGCTATAACAGTCTCCAACTGTTCCGCGCTGCGGGCAGCGCCAGCAACATCGACGCTTCGCAGGACAGTTTCTATGCGTATGGCGAAGTCAGCCTGCCTCTGATCGCACCGCAGCAGGGGGTTCGCGGCATCGACCGGCTGAACCTGAGCGGGGCTGTTCGCTACGAGCGCTATCCCGGCGTGGCTTCAGTCGCGACGCCCAAACTGGGCATCATCTATGCGCCCTTCGAGGATATGACGATCAAGGGAAGCTGGGGTCGCTCGTTTCGCGCGCCGACCCTGTTTCAGCAATATAGCGCGCAATCGGTGATCCTCTATCCGGTGACCAGCCTTGGAGGAACCGGCTATCCCAGCGGTTCGACCGCGATGCTGCTGACCGGCGGCAATCCGTCGCTCAGGCCAGAGCGCGCCGAAACCTGGACCGCCTCGCTCGAATATCGGCCGCATCAACTGCCGGGTCTGCATCTTCAGCTGGGCTATTTCTCGACGATCTACAAGGATCGTATCGTCACTCCGATCACCTATACCGCGCAATCCCTGACCAATCCGCTCTATGCCTCGCTTGTGTCGCTGTCGCCGGGTTCGGCGGCGGCGAGCGCGGCCTCGGGCAATCCGCTGCTCTTCACCAATCTGACCGGTGCGGCTTTCGATCCCGCCCGGGTTGTCGCCATCGTCAATGGCACCAGTCTCAATGCCGGGCGTCAGACGATCCACGGCATCGACATGCTCGCCGATTATCGAACCCGGCTTGGAAAGGATGGCGGTCAGCTGACCATGCTGGGTAATATCGCCTATCTTTCCAGCAGCCAGCAATTGCTCCCCGGCGCTGTGGGTGCCGCTTTGGCGGGCACTCTCTTTAATCCGCCGCACTGGCGCGGCAGGGGCAGCATCAGCTGGAGCAGCGGCGCCATCACGCTCAATGCAACAACCAGCTATATCGGCGGGGTTGAAGACACGCGTTTCAATCCCCGGGTCAAGATTTCCGGCATGGTGACGCAGGATATGACAGCGCGTTATGCTTTTGGGCCGAAGAGCGGGATCCTGCGGGGCACAACACTCAGTCTGAGCGTCCAGAACCTGTTTGACAGCCATCCGGCGACCATTGCGACGACGGCGTATTACGACACGGCCTATGACAGCACCAATTATTCGCCGGTCGGGCGCTATATCGGCATGGGGGTTACCCGGGCATGGTAAGGTTGGCTTCTCCGGCATGGCGGGCAAGCCCCATGTGTCTGCCTGTGTGCATCCTCGGACTGGCGTTATGGTCATCGCCGGCGCTGGCCAGCTGCGACAAACTGCTCCCCGCATCGGGAGCCTTGGGGGACGAAACTTCGTTGCCATCGCGTCTGGTGACGCCTGACGACCTGCTTGAACTGCGCGATATCGGCCAGCCCGATTCCGCGCTTTTCGAGGCGCAAAGTCCACTGGCGATCTCGCCCGATGGGAAAAGGCTCGCTTTTGTAATGACGCGCGCCGATCCCGAAGCCAACAGCCAGTGCCGGGCGCTCGTGGTGATCGATCTTGCGGGCGGTAGGGAGCCGCAAGCCCTCGATCGCGGCGGTGAATTTCCGATCATGAAGGCGCCGCAGCGGGGCGTGCTCTATCGGCTGGGTCTGCCCGTGACGGTGACGCCGGTCTGGTCGCCTGATGGGCGCTGGATTGCCTATCTTCGTCGCGATCATGGAACCACTCAGCTCTGGCGCGCGCGCAGCGACGGCAGTGGCGCGCAGGTCATGACCCATTCTGCGGTCGATATCGAGGATTTCACCTGGAGCCCGGAGCAGCGCCGCTGGATATTTGCGGCAACGCCCGGTCTGCGGGAGGCGGCACGGCAAATCGATAGGGAGGGAAACAGCGGCTGGCTCAATGATGTGCGCATGGTCCCCAATGTCGGGGCCAGACCTTTGCTCCCGGCCACGCTCAAGCGCGAGGTCTTTGCGCTTAATCTCGAAAGCAGGCCAGAAAGTGGGCCGGAAAACTGGAAGATCGAAGCAGCAAGTGAAGCGGAGCGGGCGCTGCTGAAAGCCCGTGACACGGCCCTGCCATCAGCACGTTTTGCGGAAGGGCGCCGGGCCTGGGCCGAGCATCTCACGCCAAATCCCTATAGCGGGTTGCGCCTGCTCGCCGAGGATCGGGCGGGAAAGACTGTGATCTGCCGGTCGGAGGATTGCAGTGGTTCGCTGAGCAATATCTGGTGGGAAGCAGGCGGGCGTTCATTGATCTTCCTGCGGCGCGAAGGATGGAACCGGGGGCAGATGGGCCTGTTCCGTTGGGTTCCGGGGCAGAGCAAACCGCGCCGGATCCTGCTCACCGGTGATCTTCTGCATGGCTGCGTGCTGGCCGTTGCGGCGCTGATCTGCACTTCGGAAAATGCGGTTATGCCGCGCCGGATCGTTTCCATCAGCCTGCGCGATGGCGCGCAACGCCTGATCTTCGATCCCAATCCCGAATTTGGCCATTTGCGCCTCGGCACGGTTACCCGCCTTACCTGGCGCAATGACAAGAGCCTGCCCGCCTGGGGCGATCTGGTTCTGCCGCCCGATTACCGACCGGGCACCAGACTGCCGATGATCATCACGCAATATCACAGCGATGGCTTCCTGCGCGGCGCGACGGGAGACGAATATCCGATCCATGCCTTTGCCGCGCGCGGTTTTGCCGTGCTCAGCCTCGAGCGACCACCTCTGTTCGGCAGCGACCGTTCAGACCTGCGCAACTGGGAAGAAGTCTTTGCCGCCAGCATCAAGGACTGGGCTGACCGACGAAGCCTGCTTTCCTCGATGGTGACGGGCATCGATCAGGTGATTGCCCGGGGTTTTGTCGATCCGGCAAGGATCGGGATCACGGGCCTGAGTGACGGGGCTTCGGAGGCCCGCTTTGCTCTCGTCAACACGCGGCTGTTTGCTGCGGCGGCCATCAGCAGTTGCTGCACCGATACCAACGCGATGATGAATGCAGGGGGAAGCGGTTTTGCCGATGCCATGCATGCAGCGGGCTATCCCAAAACGATAGAGGACAATCGTGCTTTCTGGGCGCCCTACTCGATGGCGCTCTCGGCGCGTAGGATGGATCGCCCTTTGCTGATGCAACTGGCTGATAGCGAGATGGGGTTAGGGCTGGAGACTTTCACCGCTTTGCGCGAGGCCGGTCAGCCGGTTGAAATGTATGTATTCCCCGATGAAACCCATAACAAATGGCAACCGGCCCATCGCAAGGCGATCTATCAGCGCAATCTCGACTGGTTCGGCTTCTGGTTGCAGGGCAAGGTCGATCCCGATCCGACCAAGACTTCGCAATATGAGCGATGGCAAGCGATGAAAGCAGCGCTTTTGGCCAAGGGGGTAACCCCATGATGTGTCTATGACCGCGCCTGTTCATCCTGTCGTCACCGCGTTGATCCAGGCGCCCATCCATGGGCCCAGACCTCGACATCGACAAATTGCAGCAATCGCTCGAACCCCTTGCCCTTGATCGGGCCGGGAGCATCGAGAATGCGCAGTACGCCCGGCAGGTCAATCAGACCTCGCCGGGCCAGTTCCCCTGAAGTCAGGAGTTCGCGTATCGCAAGGCGATGAGTCTCGTAGATCTGGGCAATGAAACTGTCGGGTGTGCCTTTGGATCGCCGCAGCAGGATATCGGGCGGCAGGATATCGGCGAAGGCCTGGCGGGCGACCATGCGATTATGGCCTGCCTCAAACCAGAACCAACTCGGAATTCTCAGGCATAATTCGACCAGTGGCTGGCTCAGCAGCGGGGCGATGATGGGTAGAACTGCCTGCGGGTCGAGGCTCTCGACATAGCTTCTCGCGATCGCGACAAAGCGCATATGCATCGCCTTGCCGGGCAGGCTGCCGGGTGGGGGAACCAGCCAGGGGTGTCTGCGCGGCACCGCCGTCTGTTTCTGTGCGTCAGGCGAAAGCAGATCGAGTTCGGGCCTCAGGCGGAAGGCGGGTTTGCCCAGCCAGGCTCGCTGCAGGGCATCGCCGAGCACGGCGGGCAGGCTCGCCTGCGCAAACAGGCTCATGTCCTTTGCCGTGCGCAGAAAACCGGTTCCAGGCCCTTCGACCAGCAGGCGATCAGCGGCGGGCGATCCTGATTGCAGCGAACAAAAGACATTGTCGCCGCCGCCGCCGTTGAAAATGGCGTCAGCGCCAACTGCGCGTGCAGTCTCGTGAGCAAGGCGCAGGGATTCCACGGCAAAGCCGCGCACGCAGGGGCGCGGCAGATTACGGGCACCCGATTGCCTGATATCGAACCGCGTTACCTCGCGGAACGTCTCGGTCAGCCCGTTGCCGAGGATCTCGCTTACTCGTCTGGCATGCAGCCTTTCATCGCCGTTGGGATCGTCGGTCACCAGATTGAGTGCATGAAACTTGGTCGGCTGCCGCGACAGGCAGGCCGCGACAAGCGAGGAATCGAGGCCGCCCGAAAGCGTGAGCAGCACGCGCTCATAGGACGAGGCGCGCGCAGCAATGCAGTCGAGGGCGGTATCGCGGAGCAGGCGGGCTGCCTCGTTGCGGTTGCCGATTTGTGCTTTCCGCTCGGCAAAGGCCCAGGGCGTCCACAATGTGTCATGGATGCTGCCCTCAGAGCCGATCGACAGCCTGTCCCCGCCGGGCAGCTCCCGCACACCGGCAAGACAGGTCGCGGAATGATGAATGTCGCGATGGACCAGATGGCGCAGGGTCTCGCTCCAGTCGACGACGGGCCGATAGTCCGCCAAAGCCATGAGCAGTTCGACATCGGAGGCGAGAAATATCGCTTCGTCAGTTTCCAGGATCAGACACGGGAGTTCGCCCATCGGTGCGCGGATGATCTCGATCCGCACTTCCTCGGGAGTATGAAGGACAGCCAGGTAAGGCCCCCAGCACGAATGGGTGAGCCAGTGCCCCCGGCTGACGGCAATTTTTTGCTGATCCGCCTGCGACAGGATCTCGATGGCTTCGCGTCCGCCGTTCAGGAAAAGCGAACCCAGGATGACGCCATGGGCTCCGCAGCGCAGGACAGACTTGGCCTTGGCGGCGAGAATGAGCGAGCCGTGATCGATCAGGATGTCGAGATCGCCATGGCGCAGAATGGCTTCTCTGAAACGCGCGGTGCCATAATTGGTACTGGCATCATCATGGCAGGCCTTCCGGTCGATCCGGGCGAGGAAGCGGGTCGCCATCAGACGGCCATGATCGGCGTATAGGCACGGATCATATCGATCCGATCATTGACCAGCCATGGGCCGGACTGAACCCAGCTATGGGCGGCAAAGGGGCGGAGCTTCACTCCGATCACGAGATCGCCGGGGAGATTATGCGCTGCAAGGCAGCGGGCAAGTGCCAGCGAACGGGACAGGCATTTATCGTGCGAGCGCAGGAAACGCGAGGTCGCCTCGAAGGCCGAGGCCATGCTCTGGATCGGATCGAGTTCCACCTTGCCCGAGCGCGGCCACGGGCATTTGATGTGATCGAGCCTTGTGAGGATATCATCGAGATGGCCGCAGTGGAGGCTGAGGCGCGCGCCGGCAATATGGATCATCGCGCTTAGAAAGCGGCCCGTCGCGACTTGCTGGTCCGGCGTGTCGAGCAGGCTGGCCCTTGCGATGTGACCAGAACGAAACGGAACGGGCACGGCTGGGCCTGCTGTTTCGAGGAGCACGCCTGATCGCAGCATTCCTCCAAGATCATGTGGATGGGAGAGGGTGAAACTCTGCCCCCTGTCGTTCATCATCGTGCGAAAACTCTGTTCCACACCCGGCTGGAGACAGAAATAGCGGTCATCCACGGTATCGAGAAACAGCAGTCTTTCGCTCACTTCGCAAAAGGAAATGCCCGCGCGCAATGCATAGCCCATTCCGGTTCTCCGGCAGTAAATGGCGCGCGGCATGTGGCCGCGCGCCATCCGATCATCGGGATGGATCAGTCGTCGGACAGGCCGGGCAACTGGACGCCGAACTGTTCGTCGCCGCCGCCGATACCGCCCAGCGTCTCGACGCTGGCGGTGCCCAGGTCGATCAAACCGAGGTCGATCAGATCGTCATGCTGTTCACAGTGAGCCATGATACACTCCTCTTGAAATGTCGCGGAAATTCGCGACGGGAGAAGTGTAGGTTTTTGAATCAAATATATGAAATTTATAAGGATTACACATTGAATTTATAATTGCGTCGATGAAGGCCACAGGGTCAGGTCCGGTGATAAAGGGCGCGCAGGATCGCACCGGCCAAGCGGTGGCGTCGGCGATGATAGCGCACAAGAAGGCGCTGCATCGCCATGTGATCATCTAGGCGTGATGCCGCAGCCAGCTCCTCGAGTTCCTCGGTCAGTCCTTCGATGACTTCCTCTTCTGCCATGCGTGCACGGTGCAGGCGGGTGTTGAGATGGGCGATGGCGCGCGCATGCTCGCTGTTGCGCGAATGCCTGCCGATCCATGCGAAAAGCTCTGCGCAGCGCGCTGCCGGATCCTGCCCGGCTCCGGCGAGCGGATTGGCCCGAAGATCGCGGCTTTCGCGCGGCCAGTGACGGAGCGCTATTTGAAGCAATTGACCCGACCAGTCGTAACGATCCTGAAGGGCTGCTTCATCGAGCAGGGGCAGGCAAAAGCCACCTCCCGCTCTCGCTTCGACCAGCCCTTCGCCCGACAGGACGTGGAGCGCCTCGCGGACCGGGGTGGCGCTGGCGCCAAGCTGGGATGTCAGCAGGGCAGGGTCCAGCCGGTCGCCCGGCCTAATATCGCGATCCATCAGGCGCAGCCTCAGTGCCTTGAGCACGCGTTCGGCGGTGGCTCCCGCGTTCATGAAGGGCGATGCGTGCCTGTGCCGGCATGCCTGTCCAGATAGGCCTCGATCAGCCTCTCCTGATCGGGGCGCAGCGCGTCGATCGCTCCCAGACGCGGCTCGAGCCTGTCGCCGAGCAGCACCGAGGGGCACTGCCCCTCGAAATTGCCGAGATTGGGGCGATGCTGGCAATAGCCGACCAGCGTCGCGAGATCGGGCGGGAAAGTTCGGGCCACCTCGGGCGGATAGGCGAGCCACTGGTTTTCATAGGGTTTGAGCCAGCCCAGACTATAGCCGATCACCACGCCGCGCCGGACCTCAAGCGAGTCATTGGCGCCGGCGCCATGCAGCGTTGATCCCAGAAACAGCAGGGCCGTGCCGGGTTGCATCTCGGCGGCAAAGGGCACGCCCTCGGGTTCGGGATTGCGCGCCTTCATGCCGTGGCTGGCCGGCCAGATCCGCGTGGCGCCATTGCTTGCAGTAAAACGTGTCAGCGGCCACATCACATTGACCAGATATTCGATCTCGCCGACCGGGCCGCGCCACATGTCCTGATCGCGATGCGGCAATTGCGCCGGAGCGCCGGGATGCACGCCGATCGCCTGCGTCGTGTTGAGCTGGATACGGTCGCACCAGGGCAGAAGCACATTCTCGACGATGCCGAGGATAAGCTTGTGCTGGATCAGCGCTCTGGCCTGCGGCGAGCGGATCAGCAGGCGTCCGAAGCGTTTGGTCGTGTTGCCGTAAAAGCCGCCCTGACCGAATGGCGTTTCGGCAAAGTCTTCTTCCAGATCGTGATCGAGGTCGTCGATCAACGCTGGCGGCAGGGCATCGGGGATGAGACAATAGCCACGATCGAGCAGGGTGGCAGTATAATGCGCGATCCTCGCAGCCCATTCGGTTTGCAGTGTCATGATCTTTTCCCTCAGGCTGCTGCGCGATGGCGGCTGGAAGGGTGCCGTGCGGTACGGTGAACATTCATGCCCGGTGTTGATCCGATGCCACCTTGCCTGAGCCGTTGCGGTGTCTCAGGCGTGATGTCGATGCGCAGTGCAATGATCGGGCTGCCCTCGGCAAAGCCGGGAGCGCCCAGCGCGCGGCATTGCCAGCCGAAGCGCTCGATCTGGGCAAACCAGGCTTGCCCCGCGATCGCGACATAGGTGGTGATGCCATGGACGATGGCATGGTCGGCAAGCGCCATCACCAGATTGTCGCGCACCTGTCGGCGCTTCGTCGCATTCAGCCGCCGGTCGAGGCAGAAACGCGTGATTTCCGCGACTTGGGGGCCGTTTGGGGGCATCTCCTCGCAGAGATGGGCATAGAAGCTGCCCAGAATATGCGGGCGGCTCGTGGGCAACAGCCGTGCTGATCCCAGATGCTCGCCATCCGATTTTGTCAGCACGATATAGTCGGCATGGTGCGTGTCGAACTGGTCGATCTCGTAGTGCCCGGCGAGCACGGGCAAGTTCCATTTGAGAAGATCGACAAACACCGCTTTGCGCGCGGCGAACATCGAACGCATCGTTGCTTCGGGGATGGGCGGCGAAAGAAATGGATAATGATGTGCCATGGTCTGGCTCCCTTGCTGTGAAGGAGCCAGCATCGCGGCAATCGGTTGGGCCGTACTATCCCGGAAAAGGGGGATAGTGCCGGACTCAGGGATGGGAGAGCATGATCACCCCGTCCACTAGCGCGAGAAAGACCAGCGATGTCCGCTTGTTCACCCCGTAGCGTTCGCAGGCCTGCCTGACATGGCTGGCCACGGTCTCCTCGCTGATGCCCAGGATCTGGCCGATCTCCCAGTCTGTCTTGCCGCGAGCGACGAGATCGATGCATTCGATCTGTCGCGCGGTCAACGCCGGGCGCAAATGTACGGGCCTGCCACGTATGGGCCAAAGTCGCCGTGCCGCGCCAAAGGCGGCGATACCGGTCGCCTGAGCCAGTATTTCGGTCATCGGGTGGTCAGGGCGATCACCTTCTCCCACGAACGTGCAGGTTCCGCAGGCTTCGCCGGGAATGTGAACCGGTATGGTGAAACCTTCGCCGATGCCCTGTTGACGGCCCAGCGCCATGATCTCCTGATCGCGGGCACTCAAGCGGATCAGGTTTTGCATGTTCGACCACCAGAAGCCTTCGGCGGTCAGATGGCTGGCGCGGTGGACGGGATCGATCAGGCCCAGCCCCTCGCGTTCATAATAGTCGGCCCACCGTTCCGGATAATTGTGAAGCCGGATGGCCCTGGTTCCGTGGCTGGTCCTGACATGGTGGGTAATGGCAAAATGCCGGAAGCCGAGCCAGGCGCTGACGTCCTCGACGGCGGTCCGAAGCGCCTCAGTGCTTTGTGTGTTTTCAACGACCCGCCTGAACTGCGTGATGATCCTTTCGATGCCCATGTGGCCTGTTTTCGACCCCGGGCGATGTTTCAAGCCGCCGGGTTCCCGAGGTCGTCCTTTCCTCGCTTGAAGGTCTGGAAATGGGGTCTCATGTCATCTCCAGTCCGTGCTTTGCATGATTTAGGTTTAGGAAAAAGAGTATTTTCCATTGATATTATTTTATTTAATTTCAAAATTATAATTGAATTTCTTTATTTAACTTTGCCGTGTGTCTCTGCATGTCTCCGTCATGTGGGGGCATGGATGGCCTACCAGTCTGATGGATAGAGTTGACCGGTATATGGCTCGCGATCGCTGGCAGGATCCGCGCGCCTACCATAGGCTGCGTGACATTGATCGCGCCGGATTGATGTGGGAATGGCTCCGGCGCGATCACGATTATGTCGAGTGGTACACTCGCGCGAGCGCAGCGACCCGGGCGACAGGCGAGCCGGTCCGGTGGGGGCTGCACTTTCGCTGAAGATCCCGATCGCCCGGCCCCAGAGGCCAGGGTGATCTGGAGTGCTGCGCTCGATCCCGCCATTCTTCCAGTCGCGATCATCAGCGATCGCGGACCACAGCAGGACAGGGTCGTGCTGGGTGATCTCGCGCCTTGGCTGACGATCGCGATCGGGCCGACGGGCAGGGAGCATGTGCTTTTTTCCGACGGCTGGCATCACATCCGTCTCGATATTGCCGAGGGCCATCTTGCAGGGCGCGATACTGCCCGGTTCCAATACCGGTTTGATGGCCTGACTTCGGCGGAGAAACTGATCCTGCCGTTGCGGCGATTTCTCGCGCTTTGTCGCCATCGCCATTTCCCTTCGGCCCTGTTTCCACATGACCCGCGTATCGCGCGCGGTATCGACATGCTGCGTGTGCATGACGCTCTTGTGCAGGGTGCAAGTCAGCGTGAAATTGCCACGGCCTTGTTCGGCACGCGGCGCGTGACCGATGAATGGGGAGGCGTTTCCGATTCGCTGCGCTCGAGGGTTCGGCGATTGGTCAGCGATGCACGGGCGATGGCTCAAGGTGGATACAGGTCCTTGCTGCGGTGATCGCGGCAGCGCTGATTGCCTGTTCATTCGCAACCAGATCGTACGCGGTTCCGGTTCGGGGGCGCCTATGCGCCCGAAAGATTTACGCGCCACTCGAGTCTCAAGCCACGATATCGTTGACGAGTTGTTCCGGAGCAGACCCGTGATTGGGTCTGGTTGGCAGGCCGCCGTCCATGAAGATGGCCGTTGGCCATGGTGTGATAGGGCAATCGACATGTTGCGAAGATGGCGCCTTTGGTCGTAATCACGGGCGCAGAACGGCTTTAAGGCCAGCAGAGATGCAGGGCCTGCCGATGGCGCGGCACGGATAGCCATTACCACAATACACCGTGGTCCGGTTGGACGGGTGGCGGCGCTGGCCTGTCGATCATTTCCTTCAGATCGATCTCGATTGTTCCGCACATGGCAGACAAGGGAACGTCATGGACGCCATTGGCGAAAGGATCGGTGAGATCATCGCCGATTTTCAGCGCAGCCAGAAAGATCATGCCAATGATGGTCGAACCGACGGGAGTGAAAAGACCCAGCGATTCCACCACGGCGACGGGCAGGATAAGGCAGAAGAGCCGGGTGAAAAGATCCGGCAGGAAGCGAAATCCCATCGGCAGCGGGGTATTCTTGATCCGCTCCATTCCGCCCTGTGCATTCGTGATGTCGATGAGGATGCCTTCCAGAATGGACTGCTGGATCATGTCGATATTGCCATTCTCCCTTGCCACGGCCACGATGCGCGAAATGTCTTCCGAGAGAGCATTGGGCCAGTTGGTCCGCCCGATGACAAACTCCAGCGTGTCGTTATCGACCATACGGCTGATCTCGCCCGTCGCGTCCTGCCCCCGCAGCCTGCAACGCATGGCATGGACGAAAGCGATCTGCCGCAACACGATTCCCTCGAAGCTGTATCGGTCGGGAAGGAAACTCTTGGCTACGCGGGCCAGATTGCGCGAGGCGTTGATCAGGGCGCCCCACAAGGTTCTGGCTTCCCACCAGCGCGCATAGGCCGCGTTGGTGCGAAAACCCAGGAACAGGCCGAGTGCGGTACCAAATAGCGCGACCGGCAGCGGTGGCTCCTTTATAGGCGTGTTGAAATGGAAAGCCGTGACCGCAACGTCCCAGGCAAACAGGAGACAGAGCGGCTTCCAGATCTCGAGCGCGATCTGCTTCATGCGTGGTCGTGTTCCGACGATCATAGTTTTATTCCCATGCAGAGTTGGATACGGGCGCCGGTCCTGTGGTCAGGACACCCTTCTGCCGTTGGCAAGAACGGCCGCTTTCCCGATTTTTGCCGTGCCTGATACAAGGATGCGGATATGTCCCGGCCCCCGGTGATCCGCTTTTCGTTCGGGTTCATATCACCTCCTCGATGATCAGCAGCCCAAGGAAGCCGACGAAGAACATGGCGCTGATGAGCGGGCTGTCCGGCCGTTCGTGCGCTTCGACCAGCAGTTCTTCGGTCACGAGGTAGAGAAGGGCCATCAGGCCGAAGCTCAAAAAGCCCACAATCACGGGCGCAGGCAGAAGCGCGACAGGTATCGCGATCGCCGCGCCCAAAGGCAGCAGCAGACTCAGAGCCCCAACGGTCATGACGATGCGCAGCCGGGACATGGTCGTTTCGCTCAACTCGGCAGTTACGGTCAGGCCAAGGAACAGCACTTCAAGTGTCAGGGCCACGGTGAGCAGGATGCCCGCCTGTTCACCGGCAACGAAGGCCAGCCCCAGCACAAGGCCATCGACCAATATGTCGATGCCCACGGCACCAAGCATGGCGAGCGGTCCTTTCGCGCGCCCTTCCAGTTCCTTGAGGAACAGCATCACGCCGACACCGACCGCGCCGCCGACGAGCGTGGCGACCGGAGAGGCGTCATGCTTGATCTGCGGCAGGATCTCCGTCGCGGCTGCAGCGAAGACGACACCCGCCGCGAGATGCTGCATCGCGCTGACGAAACTCTCGCCCGGCCGTTTGAGAACAGCGAGGATCGCTCCGACCACCACGGCGAGCAGCGGGATCAGCGTGTAAAGAACGGCAAGCACCGGCCGTCAGCCCGCGCCGCCTGACCGGTCGCGATAGGCGAGCAGTCGGAGAGCGTTGATCACCACCAGCAGGGTGGATCCCTCGTGCAGGGCGACTGCGGGACCGATCCCGAGCCCCAGGATGGTCGCGGGTACGAGAAACGCCACCACGCCGAGGCTGACAAAGACATTCTGCCGAATGACCCAGCGGGTGCTGCGGCTCAGGCCCACGGCGAACGGGAGATGCGACAGATTGTCCGCCATCAGGGCAACATCGGCGGTTTCCAGCGCGACGTCCGATCCGGCGGCACCCATGGCGATCCCGACAGTGGCGGTCGCCATGGCGGGCGCATCATTGACGCCGTCGCCAACCATGGCGACCTTGGCTTCGGTGCGGAGCTTTCTGATCGCCTCGACCTTGTCCTCCGGCATCAGGTCGCCCCATGCCTCGTCGATCCCGACCTCGCGGCCGATGGCTTCGGCGACTCTTTGATGGTCGCCCGAGATCATGATCATGCGCTTGATGCCGATTTCGCGCAGACGATCGAGAGCATCGCGTGCCGTGGGACGGGGCGTGTCGAGCAGCCCGATGGCGCCGATGTCACGGGAAGCCCGGCGAACCACCATGCTTGTCTGGCCACCCTGCCGCAAGGCTTCGATAGCCACACCCATTTCTTCCGACAGCGGAGCGATGCCGTCGGCGCCGAACATCTCGGCCTTGCCGATGAGGACTTCGTCCCCACCAACCAAGGCCGAGATGCCGCGACCCGTGAGGCTTTTCAGGTTGTCCGCCTCCGGAACTGGAAATTGACCGACATAGTCGCGCCCGTCGCGGGCGATGGCCTGGGCGAGGGGATGATCGCTCAGGCTTTCGACTGCCACGGCGACTGCCATGAGCTCTTCTATGCTGATGCCATTAGCCGGGATGATTTGTTGAATGCGGGGCTCGCCTTTGGTCAACGTGCCTGTCTTGTCGAAGGCGATCGCATCCAGCGAGCCGAGAAGCTCGAGCGGTGCGCCGCCTTTTACCAGGACGCCGCCGCGCGCCGCGCGGGCGACGCCCGACAGGACCGCGCTCGGAGTCGCGATTGCCAGAGCGCAGGGGCTGGCCGCGACCAGTACCGCCATCGCACGGTAAAAGCTGGCGCGGAACGGTTCGTCGACGACGACCCAGGCGAAAAGAAGCAGAAAGGCCAGCGCGAGGACCGCCGGCACAAAGAAACGCTCGAAACGGTCGGTGAAGCGCTGGGTCGGCGATTTCTGGGTTTCCGCCTCGCTCACCATCTTCACGACCTTGGCAAGAGTGCTTTCGGACGCAAGGCGGGTCACCTCCACCTCGATCAGGCCGCTCCCGTTGATGGTGCCTGCGAACACGCGGCTTGTACCATCGACCCGGTCGGGATTGCGCCGTGCTTCCGCGAGGTCGGGAACCGGGCGCTTGTCGACAGGTATGCTCTCGCCTGTAACGGGTGCCTGGTTGACCGAACTTTCGCCTTTGATGACGAAGCCGTCTGCGGCGATCCGCTCGTCGGGTTTCACGATGACGGTATCGCCCAGATTCAAAGTCTCGACAGGAACCTCGGTCACGCCGCCATCGGGACCGCGAACGCTGGCCACCCGAGGTGCCAGTTCGGCAAGCGCTTCGATCGCCCGTTTTGCCCGGCCCATGGCGTAATGTTCGAGGGCATGACCCAGGCTGAACAGGAAGAGGAGCAGGGCGCCCTCGGCCCAGGCACCCAAAGCCGCGGCTCCGGCGGCAGCGACGAGCATCAGCGTGTCGATCTCGAACCGCTTCTGTCGCAGATTCCCGATAGCCTCGCGTACCGTGAAGAAACCGCCAAAGGCATAGGCTGCGAGGAAAAAGCCGAAGGGAACCGAGGCAGGCACGGCCAGCAGGCTTTCGATACCATAGCCGATGGCGAGCGCCGCGCCGCAGGCAAGTGCGAAGATCAATTCGCTGTTGCCGCCGAATATGCCGCCATGATTGTGGTCGTGATCATGCTTTTCGCCCGGTGGATGATCGTGGCCTTTGGCGTGATCGTGCTTCGATGTCTCTGTTTGGCGCACACCGCTCTGGAGCAAGGCTTCAAGGATTACCGCTTCGGAGGTTGCGCTGCGATCGAACTCGACCCGGACCGTGCCGGGCAGTTCGGCTTCGGCCTCCAGCACACCGGGAAGGCCGCGAAGGAATTCGCCCAGCGTGCGGGCGCGACGCTGATGGCCGATGCCTTCGACCTGCCAGTTTGCATGGCCGAATTTCTCGGCGACCCTGACACCTGCCGCATGGGCCAGTTCCCGAATGCGGCCGAGCGCAATGATATCCTGATCGTAGTGAATGCACAGTTTCGCGGGTGCGTCCTGCAAAGGCGCGGTGACATGGACATCGATCACACCGGCGCGCTCGCGCAAGGATCCGATCAGACGCGCAACACAGGCATCGGCCGCATCCGTCACCTCGGGAAGCAGCACGGGTATATCAAGACGGAGCTTTTCGATCATCTTTCGAATTCCTGTCTGAATGGGCTTGGGGCGTTCCGCCGCTCGGCCTGGTTCTTTCCGACTCTGAGGCGCGAGCCCAGTTTGGCGGGATCCTGCTTTATGCAGGATATCGGCTTGGTTCCGGTGCGCATCAGCCTGATACCGGCACCGCTTGAAATGCTGACCTTCAGATTGGCACCGACAAAGGCTAGGCCGGTCGCCGGTGCCGTCAGGCGCAAGGGCTTGCCATCCGGAAGCTCGGCCAGTTCGAGCGTCAGCCCGTCGACGAGGAAGTCGGCGTCGAGCAGGGTTCCGTTGTCGCATGCGTAGAACTGTTCGCCAACAAGGGTTGGCACGGTCTCACGGTCATGGCGCGCGCTTGCTTCCTTCTCCTGTTGCCGACAACCGGCCAGGTGAGGCAGCAGCAGAACCGCGAGAAAGCATGCCGGTGAGAGCCTGCGACGGCCATTGTCTATCCTGCTCGCAAGCGGCAAGCCGCCACGAACACCGAATCTGACCGAGGGTGGTGGAGCGGTCCTTCCATGCCCGACAGCAGGGAAGGACCGCTCCATGGCGAGCACGTGGCCACGAAGGGCGACGAATGCCGCACCCGGCAAGGGCGCGGAATGTTTCATCGGGGTGCTCGCCTGTGCCATCATCTCACCGGTCGAAGGCAATCGTGGTGACCATGGCCTCGAAGTCGTAGGAGGCGCCATCGAACGACCCCGGCGTGAAATCGACCCGAGCCGCTTCGAGCAGAACCCGCCCGCGCAGGCCGGCCGGAATCGAAATGCGTCCCGCGCTGTCGGTTTTCGTCTTGCCCGCCAGATTCGCCGGGAGCACCCAGGTCACATCGGCATCGGGAACGGGCTTACCGTCCCTGGTCAGCACGAGAGTGTCACTGTCCTGACCAACGGGAACGAACTCGAATGCCATCGCGGAATGAGGGGTATGGCGGCCCCAGCGCGCGAAGAACTTCGGGCGCATGACCTTTCCGCCTTCCTTGAAAAGAGGATAACGTTCGTCGCTCGCGCGCATATCGCCGCTGCCCTGCACGGCGATGAAATCCGGTCGTCTGGAAATGTCGGGTTCCCGCCGATTTTCAGCGATTACTTTGGGAACGAGTTTGTCGAGGACTGCACCGGTCTTCTCGTGATGATCGAATTCACCGTAGAAGATTTTCAGCTCTGATTTCGCTTCTTTATCGAACCACATCATGTGCGCATAAGAGGGCGAAGCGAGGCATAGTGCCATCATGGTCATTATATATTTCATATGAACTCCCATCATCTGCATCAGGATTTCAAGATTTCGATTGTGAAGGGGGCGGTAGGGGCTAGCCTGGCGATGCGAGCCATGTTCGATCACTCATCGACCATGGCTCCGGACCTCGATATCAAGGGGGCATGGCGCCGTTGCCGGTGACCTGACGGATCCAGCCTGTGGCGCTTGGCATGGGCTATGAAGGCGGCGTCTTGCTCCTTCATCCTGTGATACAGATCCAGCCGCAGCAGTGTGCCGGCCCAATGTCCGACGGCGCCGCTGCATTCGACCCGATGCCTGATATCGACCTGCCGGTCGATCTCCCGCAACTCATAGGTTTCCTGCAGCGACATCAATCGTCCAAGGCCGCAGCGCCAGGTGATGATCGAGGGCTTGTCGAACCGCACGACCTCGGCATCGATACGAATACGGCGATCGTCGAAAATGCGCCATGACAGGGTCGTCTTGCCACCCTCCTGTACAGGGTCGATGAACTGATAGATCGGGTGCCAGACAGCATATCCCGTCAGATCGGCAAGCAGGCTCCAGGCACGCAGCGCGGTCATGTTCAGGTGAAAGTCGGTCTCTACCTTCATGCCTTCTTTCCTTCCCAAATTGGGCTGATGGCGAGGGGAGGTCGCGGGCACGATCTCCCCCTTTCGCGCATCAGTGCTGCTGCATCGGCCGAGAAGCCTCGGAGGAGGAATCCTGCGGTTCGTCCTGCGGATCGTCGATGATGACGGTCCGGCCGTATCGCGCGTAGAGCGTGGGCAGGACGAACAGGGTCAGCAGCGTCGCCGAGATGAGGCCGCCGATGACGACCGTGGCCAGAGGCTTCTGGACCTCGGCGCCGGCGCCGGAACCCAGGGCCATCGGGACGAAGCCGAGGCTTGCCACCAATGCCGTCATCACCACCGGCCGAAGGCGCTGGAACGCGCCGACACGGGCGGCCTCCACGCGCTCCATGCCGGAACGCATCAGATCCTGAATCGAGGAAACCATGACCAGACCGTTGAGGACCGCGATGCCGGACAGGGCGATGAAGCCGACGGCCGCTGACACCGAGAAATCGATGCCGCGCAGGAACAGTGCGAGCACGCCGCCGACAAGGGCAAGCGGCACACCCGTGAACACGATCGCCGCCTCGCGTACTGAACCCAGAGCGCCGTAAAGGAGGAACAGGATCAGCACGAAGCATGCCGGGATCACGAGCTGGAGCCGCGCGCTTGCCGAAGCCAGATTCTCGAATTGTCCGCCCCAGACCAGATAGCTGCCGGTCGGAAGGCGGATTTCCTTCGCGATGGCTGCCTGGGCATCCTCGACGACGCCCGCCACGTCACGGCCGCGCACATTGGCCTGAACGACAACGCGTCGCTTGCCGTTCTCACGGCTGATCTGGTTCGGACCATCGACGACGCGGATATCGGCCACGCTGGCGAGCGGGACGAACTGCCCGTCGGGAGTCGGTACCTGGAGTTGAGAGAGCATGGTGATATCCGCGCGCTGGGCCTCCGACATGCGGATCACCACGGGAAACCGCCGGTCGCCCTCGAAGATCATGCCGGACTGACGACCGCCGATGGTCGCGGTGACGATGTCCTGCACGTCCTGCGCGCTGACGCCGAGACGGGCCATGGCGTCGCGGTTCACGCGGATGTCGAGCATGGGCAGGCCGGTAGTCTGCTCGACCTTCACATCCGCCGCGCCCCGTGTCCGGCGCAGGATGCCGGCGATCTGCTCGGCGGTGCGGTTCATGGCGTCGAAATCGTCGCCGAAGACCTTTACCGCAATATCTCCGCGCACGCCTGCGATAAGCTCGTTGAAGCGCATCTGGATGGGCTGGGTGATCTCATAGGCATTGCCGGGGAATTTCGCGAGTTGCCCCTCGATCCGACTGATCAGTTCCTCCTTGGACAGGCTCGGATCGGGCCAGTCCTTGCGGTCCTTGAGGATAACGAACATGTCGGTGGCATTGGGTGGCATCGGGTCGGAGGCCAGTTCGGCCGTACCCGTTTTGGAGAAGACGAACTTCACCTCGGGCTGTTTCGACATCATCTTCTCGAGCGGCACCTGCATGGCCTGGCTTTGTTGCACCGAGGTTGCCGGGATGCGCAGCGACTGGATGAGAAGATTGCCTTCGTCGAGTTGCGGCAGGAACACCTGTCCCAGCGACAGGAAGGCGGCAATTGCGACGAGGAAGCCGCCGATACCGGCGCCAATGGTGATGGTCGGGCGTTTCATCGCCTTGTCGAGGCCGGGTTCATATCGGGCCTTCAGCCAGGTCATGATCCGTCCTTCCTTCTCCTCGATCCGCCCGGACAGCCAGATGGCGATCGCGGCCGGGACAAAGGTCAGCGAGAGGATGAAGGCGAAAACCAGCGCGATGATGACCGTGAGCGCCATCGGCACGAAGGTCTTGCCCTCGACACCGGTCAGGGTGAGCAGCGGGACATAGACAAGGATGATGATGGCCTGGCCATAGACCGAAGGCTTGATCATTTCGCGGGCGGCATGGGCCACCGTGTCCATGCGTTCCCGCAGCGTCAGCAGTCGGCCGGCCTCATGCTGCCGGTCCGCCATGCGCCTGAGCGCATTCTCCACGATGATGACGGCTCCGTCGACGATCAGGCCGAAGTCAAGCGCACCAAGGCTCATCAGGTTGGCCGAGACGCCAGCCCGCAGCATGCCGAAGCCGGTCAGCAGCATGGCGACCGGGATGACCATTGCCGCGATCAGGGCCGCGCGAAAATTGCCCAGCAGGGCGAACAGCACGACGATGACGAGCAGCGCGCCCTCGGTGAGGTTTTTGGCCACTGTCCTGATGGTGGAGTTGACCAGAGCGGTGCGGTCAAGCACCGGCTGGACGATCACATCGGGCGGCAGCGAGGCGTTGATCGCCTTGAGCCGGTCCGCGACCGCCGTGGCAACGTTGCGGCTGTTCTCGCCGATCCGCATGATCGCGGTGCCGACGACAACTTCGGTGCCGTTTTCCGAGGCGGACCCCATGCGGATCGCCTGACCGAGGCGGACCGATGCGACCTGGCCAAGGGTGACAGGCACGCCCGCGCGCGTGGCGACCACCACGCGGGACAATTCGGTGGCATTGCGGACCAGCGCGTCCGCCCGGACGGCAAGACCTTCGCCGTTGCGGTTGACGAAGCCTCCGCCGATGCTGACATTGTTGTTTTCCAGCGCCTTGCCCAGTTCGGTCAGCGTGATCTTCATCGAGGCGAGGCGCTGCACGTCCGGCACGACGAGATATTGCTTGGCATAGCCCCCGATGGAATCGACGCCCGCCAGTCCTTTGGTGTTCTTCAGCAGCGGCGCCACAATCCAGTCCTGCGCAGTGCGCAGATAGGTCGCCTTGTCGATGTCATTGGTCAGGCGGTCGCCTTCGGGCGTGATATAGCTGCCGTCGGGCTGGATACCCGGTTCGCCGGGCAGGTGCTGGTCATCCTTGCGATGCTCCAGACGCACGGTCCACATATAGACCTCGCCCAGCCCCGTGGCGATGGGCCCCATTTCCGGGGTCACGCCGGCGGGCAGGTTCTCGGCCATGCCGGTCAGGCGTTCGCCAACCTGCTGGCGGGCGAAATAGATATCGGTGGACTCGTCGAAGACCGCCGTAATCTGCGCAAAGCCGTTGCGGCTGAGCGAGCGGCTGTATTCCAGCCCCTGAATCCCGGCCAGTGCGGTTTCGATGGGAAAGGATACCTGCTTTTCAACCAGTTCGGGAGAAAGCGCGGGCGCACGCACATTGATCTGGACTTGTTTGTTGGTGATGTCCGGCACGGCGTCGATCGGCAGCCGATAGAGGGCGGCGGCGCCGATAAGCGCAGCCAGAGCGACCAGAAGCAGGACGAGCCAGCGCTTCCTGACCGCCCAGTTGACGATAGGGGCGATCATCGGCTCAATCCTCGTCGCTTGCTTCGCCCTTGCCGAGTTCGGCCTTGAGCGTGAAACTGTTGGTGGTGGCGATTTCTTCGGTGCCCTTCAGGCCCGAACGGATGATCACGCTGTCTCCGGCATTGTCGCCAAGTATGACGGGCACGGCCTGAAAGCCTGTTGTGGTTCTTACGAATACGACGGACTTGCCTTCATAGGTCTGCACTGCTGTCGAGGGCACGTGAATGGCCTTGTCGCCGCCGTTGCCGCCCAGCGCGACCGAAACCGTCACAGGCTCGCCCACGCGCCACAGGCCGCCGCGATTGTCGAGATGGGCGATGACGGGCACCAGCCGGGTGCCGGCGTTCAAGGCCGGAGAGATGAAATCAATCGTGCCGGTTGCCTCGCGGCCCGCGGCTTTGACGGTCACCTTTGCACCGGGGCGGACACGCCCGGCATCGGCGGGCTGGAGGCTGAGTGAGATCGAGACGCTTGACAGGTTGGCGACGCGGAAAAGCTCCGCATCCGCCGCGACCGTTTGTCCCAGCACAACGCTGCGCGCGATGACCTGTCCGGAAACCGGCGCGACGATGTCGATGCGGTTCAATCCGCCGCCGCCAACACCTGCTGCTGCAACTTGTTGTCGGGCAAGGCGGAGGGCGATCTGCGCCTCGGTCGCGGTTGTGCGTGCGGCGATCAGGTCCTGTTCGGCCGAGACGCGTTGCGCGAACAGCTTTTGTTCGCGAACGAGGTTGGAACTGGCAAGCGCCAGCCGTGCCTGCGAGGCCTCGATCTGGGCATTGAGCGAGGCGGCCTCGCGACTCTCGATGATGGCGAGAGTCTCTCCGCGACCGACCGATTGACCCAGATTGCGGGTCAGCGAGACGACGCGGCCACCAATGGCGGCTGATACGACCTGGGTTCCTTGCGGGTCGCCTTCGATGATGGCGGGCAGTTCGATCGTGGCGGAGCCGCCGATCGTGGGACGGGCAGTCTGGACCCCGGCCGAAGCAATCTGGTCCGCGTTCAGTGTGACCTTGCCCGTATCGGCGTGCTTGCCGGCTGCAACTGGCTTGGCCTCGGTCTTGGCGGTGCCATCGCCACCGGCCTTGTCGCCTCCGCCACCGCAGGCTCCGAGGATCAGGGCCAGGGAAAGGGATAATGCGGAGTATGCGATTGTTTTCGATGTCATGAATCAGTTCCCCTGTTCGGGCGCGCGGGCGGTAAGGCGCTCAAGCTGCGCTCGGGCATTTTGATAGGAGGCAAGGGCGTCGATGGCGGCGATGCGCGTGTCAGCGAGCGTGCGCTCGGCATCGAGCAGGTCGAGCTGGCTGAACTTGCCTTCCCGATAGCCGATACGGGCAATCCGGGCTGCTTCCTGCGCGGCGGCCAGTGCCGGCCCGTTTGCTGTACGCGCTGTCACCGCAGCATTCGATGCTTCGGTCCGCGCGTCGGTGATGGCCTGCTCCACGTCCAGCGCGGTCATCCGCTTGACGGCTTCTGCCTGATCGCGCTGAGCGCTTGCCTGACGGACAGCGGCCGCACCGCTGTTGAACACCGGGATCGGCAGCGTGATCGTGAAGAGCATGGCCGTATCGCCGGTCGCCGAAAGCCGCCGGATGCCGGGGCCGATGTCGACGGTCGGGATCCGCTGCGAGCGAGCCAGACGCACACCGGCATCGGCGATTGCGAGATCAGCATCCGCCGCCGCCAGCGTCAACGTGCCTTCGGCGCTGATCGGCAGCGCGGGGCCGTAACTGTCGGGCATGCGCTCGAGCCAGACGGTGTCGAGTGGGGAGGGCGCGTTCCGGTTGATCCGGCGAGCGAGGTTCGTCTGTGCAGCTTCGGCAAGGCGTGTCGCCCGCTCGACCCCGGCATCGGCGTTGATTTTTGCGACATCGGCGCGCTGTTCCTCGATCGGTGAGGCCCGGCCCGCCTGCACCCTGACGCGAGCTGCGTTGAGCGCGTCGGCCGCGATGCGGGCCTGATCCGTCGCGGTAAGCATGCGTCGACGCGCCGCAACCGCTTCGATATAAAGCCGGGTTACCTGCAACCGAATATCGGCCTGGGTAATTGCAGAGGTCAATAGGGCCCGATCAGTCTGGGCGTCAGCCACCGCGATTCGGGCTGAACGCTTGCCGCCCAGTTCGATCGGCACGGCAAAGTTCACCGTGCTCTCGGCGCTGCGAATACCATTATATTGCCCGGAGCCGGCGATATTCTCGATCTGGGTCTGGACGGTGGGATTGGGGCGAAGGCCGGCTACGGTACGGGCCGCTCGGGCGGCTTCGACACCAGCCTGCGCCGCATCAGCCGCGGGGGCGGAGCCGCCCGCCGCAGCGACGGCGTCATCAAGGGTGAGGACCGGTGCGCCGGTGACAGCCGGCGCCCGTTCCTGCGCCTGCGCCACGGCGGCACAGGACGTTGCGGCCAATAGCGCCGCAAGGATACGATGCATGAATAAGAATCCTGAACATGAGTCATGGATGGCCCGCTCGCATGCATGCGAGGGCGAACCTTCTACGAGTCAGTCAGGCGATGGGGGGGCGCAGGCCCGGGCCGTTCGACCAGCGATGGGTCAAGGCCGAAACGTAATTGGGCGTAGCAACAGCCAGCGGACGAAGCCGACGTTCGTGAATAATACGGGTGGGTGAACTGACAGGTGCGCTCTGGCAACTGGTATGATGGTGCGGAACCGCCTTGTCGGAGTCGCCTGGCGACTGATCCGCATCACCCTCAGTGTGAATATAGCCCGCGCATTCAAGCGCGGGTGAGGGCAAAAACTCCTGCGCATGCACGGTCGCCGTCGCAATCAGCGACGCGAGCAGCAGGTGCAGCAAAAGGAATCCTCGCCTAAGCATGAACGAGCCAGTATCCTAGATCATGAAGATTGTCACCAAAAACTTTCAACTATGGATGATTCCTTCATTCGGCGTGATATGTTGTAACAGATTATCTTGCAGAAATTTGAAAATTAATCTTTTATTATTTGATAGAATTTCTTGAAATTTACCATATTTTCTGCTGAATTTTGGCGTATTGGTGGATTATTTTGAGTATTATTTGATGGCGGCATATTCCATCGTGAAAAATGGGGGGTGTTGCGATGAAGTCTGTAGTTCGACACTGGACACTATTTCGATGGAATTCGTTTTGGCTTGCTCGATATCGGTTATGAGCGGCGCATATTCGCTGGCGTTTCCGAGATATGGGATTGGAAAAGCTTGTGGGAGGCGAGGGAGGGGGCGCAAAAGAACGTCTTGGTTGGCGGACACTTGCGACGGTCCGGAATCCGGCACAGGATCGCGGTAAGCCGCCGATCGTTCATATCAGCGGATGTAGACGGGGAGGCTCGACACTCCGGCAAGTCTCAAGCAGTCCCTAGTTGAAATGCATTCATTGTTTCTGAGCTGGATGGCGCTTTCGGCAAGCTTTTGCCATCGAGTCAGGCCGCCACCGATAGCGCGGTCTCTTCCTTGAACGAATATCGGCGCGGGATGCAGACACTGTCTCTCCGCGGACCACGGGACAGTTCCAGTGTCAGCAGACTGTCTCCGGCAAAAGCCGGACTGAGTTCGAGCTTCAGATATTCGAACAACTGGCGGTCGTGGACGGCGATCATGATCTGCCTGCCATGCTCCTTTGACAATGTCCTGAGCAGCGCCGCAAAATGCGCGATATGGACCTCATCCATCGACTGGACCGGATCATCAAGGATCAGCCAAGGCAGTTCTTTCGGCACCGACAAATGAAGCGCGATGAACAGGGTCAGCGCCGCCGTATTGAGATTGCCGGCGCTGAGCATCGCCCCGGGGGTTCCGCCAGCCTCCCCTCCGTCACGATGCTCGGTGATCAGCTTTGGCTGGATCCTTTGCGTCGATTCGACGGGAATGCGGAAGGCCGGCACAAAAGGTTCGGCCGGAGCGAGCCTGACGAACAGATCGCGCCAGACGCGGTTGAGCCGCTCATTGAATTCCCGCCGAATGATCGCCGACCGGACAGTGTCGACCGCGTTCCGAATTACATTGCCCTGATCTCTTAGCGCCTTCGCGCGCTCAAGCGACGCGTCCGCACGCTGCCAGGAGGCAAAATCGGTGGCAATTTGAGCGTCGGTCTCATTCCGGCGTGCAACTGCCGAACGTACCGTCGCGATGAAATCGCTGCCCCTTCGACGCATCGCGAGCCGGGCATCCAGTCTGTTCGCCTGCTCTACGAGTTGGGCATCGAGGCGGGTGACAGCAGCGCCAAAGGTCTCGCCTTCCGCAACAGGACTCCCGCCAATCGACACAGCGTATTCACTCAAAGTCTCCCGGGCGGCAGTCAGAGCTACATGCCGCGATTGCGCCTCGCTGACCGCCCGCCGCTTCGCCACATCCGCCGCGCGCAGCTGACTGCCCTGGGCAAGCGCTTCGGCAAGCTCGTCCAGTTCAGCGATCAACGTTTCGACAATCGCCCGACGCCGATCGATGTCCGCAAGTGCCTGCTCGCCAGGCTTGCGCGCGTCGATCGTCTCAATCTCCCGGTCAAGCCGTTCAATCATGACCTGCAGTTCGCTGCGCGTTCGACCAAGCATCAATAGCCGCTCGGCGGATGCTGAAAGATTGCGCACCTGATGGCGGAGATGCTCGCTGAGTGGCACCTTGCTTACCTCGGTGAAATCCCGATCGCAGACCGGACATGTCTCATCCGTGACGAACGAGCTAATCTCGGCCAGAATGGCGCCGAGACTACCAGCGGTGCTCGGCAATCGGTCAACTTCCTCATCGATCGTGTCTCTCTGACGATGGGCGACATCACGTTCATCCCGTGCCACCTTATGACGTTGGATGTCTGCGCGTGCCTGCCTTGCGCGTTCCGACAGTTGTTTCTGCTCAGCCAAAAGCCAGCGCAACGCTGTTTGGGCGGCCTGCTCCGGAGCGCTTTCCAACGAAGCTTCGGGAAAGAGACCCTCTACGCGAGCCCGAAAGCTCGCGATGCGATTAGCATATTCAGCCTGCCAGGCCGCATAGGCATCACCGGTATCCTCAGTAGCAACTGGTGCCGCGTTCGCTTCTGTCTCGGCTGTACTCTGCGCGAACTCGATCTCGCGCCTTAGAGAGGCGAGCTTGCGCTGCCGGTCGGACAATTCCTCCAAGGCCTGCCTGTCTGTGTTGCCCTGAAGCCCAGCCTCGATCGCGCCTAGTTCCTCCTCGCTGACTTCGACCGCCAAACCCAGACTGGCACACGTTGTCGTCAGCTCTGCCAGTGCCGTCCTGATTTGTGCCTGTATACCGTCCTTTATCTTGTGCTGGTCCGATAGCAGCCGGTCGAATCGAGATTTTTCATTTTCGGCGGCCTGCCAGCCATCGACATTCTTTCTAACATTGCGCACATCAGCCAAGGGCTTGAGCCCCGCTTCCAACGCATCGAGCTGGTCCAGTCCCAGCAATTTGCCGACGAACTGCGCCAAAGGCGAATTGGCGTCACTTCCTGCTTCTTGGTAGATTTGCAGCAATTGACCCAAAAGAGATTGCGGCAGGAAAGCACGCTCCCTGAAGAAGCTCGCCATCGGCGCATCGAGAGCCGAGACAGACTGCACACCGCTGCTGCTGACCAATGCCTTAAATCCCAGCTCCGCTGGTCCGAGCAGGGTCTGCACCGAGACGCTCCCCTCAAGCGCCGAGCGGTGCAGCAATTGCTTCTCATAGCCATGATCGGCCCGCTCGAGGGACTGAACCCGTCCGGTAAGGGCCAGTTCGATCGCGGACAACAGGCTGGTCTTTCCTGCCCCGTTCTCGCCATGTACAAGCACCACCTTCGCATCGAGCGGTGCATGGATCTGCCCACGAATGCTCCGAAAATTGCTGATGTCCAGGCTTTTGAGCAGCAGACCGTTCACGATTGTTCCTCCGCCGTTCCCGACTGAAGGGCCTGATCGATCACTCCGGCAACAGCCTCCGTCACGGCCTGTTCTCCATCAATCGACGCAGCGATGACGGCGTCGAGCAATTCCTTGTTCAAATACTTCGGCAGTGATCGCACCAACTGGTCGATGGCCGGACCGCTCCCCGAGTTTTCAATGTCCGCGATCGGCAGGGTCAGTGGCAGCAGCACCCTGATGCGGTCATTAAGCTGTTCGCGCGCCGCTTCGTCCAAGGGCGTTCCTCCCGGGTCGAGCGTAATCCCTTCGACCTGCAAGACCCGGCAGGTCTCCGAAAGCGCTTCGATGCCCTCAGCGAGGATTGCGCCTGCCAAAATCACCGTCACGACATAGCGTGACCCGGTAACGTCGAGCGCCCGGCTCAGGGCTTCGACTCGCTGCCGTACTCGTTCCCCGTCCCGATCGCCGAATTCACCGGTAGTCGTATCGACGAGCAGGACAAGATCCAGCGCCCGACCGTCACGCCCACGCATGGCGCCGGTGAACGCGAAGTCTACGCCAGCGAGTTTGAATGGCGTGGCTAGATCGACATAGTCCGCAGCTTGCAATCGCGCCCTGATTGCCTGGACGAGGCGCGCGCTCATAGCATCACCTCCGCCACGAACTCCTGCTGCAGTGTTGCCGCATCGGGACAACGATCCAGCAGAGCTCCAAGGCTGACATGTGTCGCCCTGACGTGCCCAGTTCTCCCAGGAGCTACTCGCACTCGTCTTGCGCTGGTTCCACCGCCTAACTGATGCCAGACATCGTCTCCATGGACGATGATCGCATTGTCATTGGCGAATGCTCCCTGACTTTCGAGCGCAATGGCTTCCGTCGCCGACCTGACGAGAAAAATCGGGCGATGCTTTCCATCAGGCCGTAATGCTCTTGCGGTCATGGCACCGGCCGACAATTCATTCGTCAGCGGTCCGCGCAACTCCCACAGTCCCACTGCCCGCCCATTCTGCAGCAGGGCCATCGCGATACCGAATTTGCCCAGCCCTGACTCTACAATGTTAGGGTCGGCAGGCATGAGATTGGGTCGCGCACTGCATAATACTTCATAGGCCTCGGCGTTGCCGGGAAGAGCGCCCCTACGGAAGATCGACATCGAGCGCGACCACAGAGCAATTGCCTGATTGACGAAGGGTGTCGTGCTGGAACTACCTGGGGCCGGCACGGCGAATGCAGCAACATCATTCCGCAAAGTAACCAGACGGGGCGCAAGTGCGGCGGCGATTGCACCTTTTCCTTGTGGGACGAGAGCCAGATCCATCAAACGCATCAGCTTGTCCGCGAGCAATTTCAGCACAAGCGCAATCAGAACCTTTTCGCCCCACGCACGCAGCAATGAGGCATTGTCGACGGCCGCCACGTCGTTGTTGTAAGCGTCTCCATAGACCAACGTCAGGACGTCCCTCTGGCCCTGCTGGATCTGGTCCTCACAAAATATCTGGGCCATGGCATTGGGGGCACAGGGCCAGGGCCATGCATGAACCTCTGCCGCGGACGCGAACACGGTCTGGAGGTTCATGTCCTGAATTGAAAGTCCCATGACGAGCGTCTTGCTAGTCGTGGCAAGGCCGACAATCTGATTGCGCATCGCCGCAAACTCAGCAGCCACCGGCCACCGCATGATCTGGGGATGACTTCCAACTAGGTGCCTCCGGAACACCGCCGGCTCCCGCGTAGCATGCACGATGCAACCATGGAACTTTAACAGGCTGGCCCGCCCTGGCGCACTGCGCAAGTGGGCAGGGTCGACGATCACCTGCAGCACTCCTGGCACGCCATTGGCCAACCGTTCCACCGCCGCCTCTATGAATCCGTCCCAATTGGCCGAGGCGACTGTCTGCACCGCGCCCTCCAGAATGAGGATCGCAATGCAAAGATGCTCCGCCGCGGGAGCGCCCGGGTGCTCGAAAGCTCCCCGGATGTCGACTGCGTCCCAGAGAACATAATCAGCGGCCTCGCCCGTGATGCGTACATCGAGCACCCGCGAATATTGGTTCCAAAGCCGATCGATGATCTTATCGCGCTCGGGCCATGCAGCGAGAGGCTCGCCATATTGGTCGTCAACGGCGGCCGGATCGACCCCCGCCAAGGCAAGGATCCTTTCAAGTGCCGGTAGAAACCGAGCGGATGACGCAGGATCAGTCGCGCCTTCGCGAATGTGGTCGAAAGCACGTTCAAGCAGCCCACCGAGACTGGGGGCCTGGCGTGAGATGCCCGAGCCTACCCAAAGCGCGAATTCGCCATTCGCGACCGCGTTCGCAACCGTTTCAAACTCGGCTTCGAGCTTGGCGAGTACCTCGGCCACGGTGATCTGACTTGCCGTTGGAGGTAGTGCCACGCGTCAACTTTTCCTTGTCGAAGTGGCACAATGCCCCCGTGCCATGACACTATTCATCCACATCATTTTGTCTAGTGGAAGAATGACTTGCCACGTTGCCGTACAAGTTTGAAATCGTCATCGCCCCCGGCCGCCGCAGCATCTTCAGTCAGCTCTAACTGTCCTGTTTTAATCTGCCCGTGTGTGTCGACAAATTGACCTATTCTCCGATACATACCCTAACCGTCGCGTATGCATCCTCCAAATCCCGGGGATGCTCCACTTTGATCTTTTCGCTGCGAACCGGAACGCATCAAAAGGCAACCACGCATGACCAACTCTTGAGACGAACCGATCGCCGAACTGGCCCCGTTGCAGGTATGTGCTCCTCGCACTCGGCGCTCCATACAATGTGGAGGTTCGCTACCCCGTCCTTCCACTCGCGACAGTTGTGAATGAGCGACTGACTTCGCTGCCCTAGCCATGGGCGCGAAACTTCAGACCTTGGGGCGGAACCGAACGGGCTGGCATTCGTGCTGATCCGTATGATATCATTACAATATGGATGATACACCTGCACCCGATCGGGAAGAAATACTCGCGAGATGGACCGATGGCACCTTGATCGACGCGCTGTTCGACAATTACGGACGCATGTGGCTGGAAGAGGATAGCCCTACGATTGAGTTGCTGGCTGGGCTTCACAATGCTGGCGAAATCGATCTCCTCGCCATTCTCACCACGGAGTCAGTTGAACGACACAAGGGCTACAAGTTCTTTGACGGGCAACGCCTCTATGAACACCTCATTCCTAAAATTTCTGGCACTGTCCGGGACATGGTGCGCGTTGTTGAGACGATAAGGCTCGGCGGCGGCAACGATATGGCTGCTGGCCTCCATATCGACAAGTTCGCTAAGTGGTGCAGCGATGATCCCAGGCGTCCTAGCGATCTGCTCGCATTGATTGATGAAGGTTTCGCGCAGGCGGACGGCTATCTTATTATTGCCATCAAAACCGGCGTCATTGTCGATCGGTCGCTGTTCGTTGATCGGGCATACGGCTTCCTTGAGAACGGGACCGAGGGGCAGCGCTGGAACTCGCTCAGCGCCCTCGGCCAGATCGGGATGCCGGACGGGTCTGACTGGCGTCGTCTTTTCGAAGCATTCGGTGCGGCGTTGGCCGTAAACCCCGACGACGCGTTCCGGGCCAATCTCGTATCCGCGATCGGGACACGTCTAAAAGATGCGCCTCAGGAGTGGAGAAACTCGCTTGAGACGTTGGCCAGAACAGCTTTGTTGGAAGGCGGAGAGCATACGCTTCATTCCGCATCCAGGATGTTGGCTTATTATCCTGAGTCACTTAGTCTTGAGCTCAAGGCAACGATGCTGGAGGTGTTGCGAGCGGTTGATGTCCGCAACAATGGGACCGTCGACCTTCTCGACATCGCGCTTTCTAATATGGTGAAGGTGGGGCAGGTTCAGGAAGTCCGGCAAATCGTGGAGAGTCTAATCATGCGGGATGAGGGAGCAATCAAGCTCGACCGGATGGACTCGACAGTGCGCGCAGTGATCGGCGATCCGAACGAAGCGCTGTCGGACTGGGTCGTCGCGTGGTTGCGTGACGGCGACTACAAGCTCTGCACCGCTATGGATCAAACGATGTTCGACGTAGGCCGGGAAAACCACCCGCTACGCATCGACTTCTCCCGATATGGGCTGAGCGCCGCCGAGTACCCCTATCTCGCTAGAAAAATTGTCGGCAATTTCTTTTTAAAGCCGCTACTTATGTCCTCACTGTTAGCATCCCTTCTGCGGTCGGCACCTAACGCCGTATCGTCAGAAGTCGAGGAAGTGCTCGTCGCCCCCGTATTGCAAAACTATGCGGGGTCGACGCGCGACTATCTGGTTCCAATTTCCGAGGACGTGTCAGATCCGGCGGCACCTGCCGTCGCTCGCGCGATCGCTGCGCAGGATAGGTATCTCGAGAGGTTGAATGCGCCGGGTATTGTCCCAGAACTCCACCCGTCGGAAAGGGAGCGTCAGTTGGAGTGGGAGCGTCACGCTGACAGCATGTCGGATGCCATGCGCAAGGCGAGGAAGAAATCGATCTTTGCCCAGATCGCGACGGAATCGGTTATCCTTTACGGCAAGCGCGTGGTCAGCTGGATTAAAAGTCCCGGTGATGAGCCTCGTCGCATAGAGACGGAGATGGGGAGCATCAGTACCTCGGTTGAGGTGCCCCGGATCGACATCGTGGACCCTGTCGGGCTACAACTCATGCTCTTCTCCTTCAGGGCGGAGGCCCGCCCGGAATGAAACTCGTCTTCAGACAATATCTTGCGTCTCTTAAGGAACGCAAGGAACTAGACGCAGTGCTCCCTGACCTGCTGAGCGAGCTCGGTTACACGGTCATATCTCGGCCGACAATCGGCACTCGCCAATATGGGGTGGACGTTGCGGCCGTGGGCCGAGATGCAGACGGCCGACGCAAGCTATTCTTGTTCTCGATCAAGCAAGGTGATCTGACCCGCGCCGATTGGGACGGCAGTCCACAGGCCTTACGAAGCTCGATTAATGACATCCTAGACGTCTACATCCCGACGCGAGTGTCTGAGGCTAATTCGAAGCTTGAGATAGTCATATGTCTCTGCTTCGGCGGGGAGATCCAAGAGGCAGTCAGGGACAACGTCACGCAGTTTACGAGGCAGCAGACGAAGAACGGCATCTCGTTCGCCGAGTGGAACGGCGATTACATGGCGGGGCTCCTCGTTGATGGTGTCCTGCGTGAGCAGTTAGTCGACAAATCCCTTTGCGCCAGCTTCCAGAAGGCGGTCGCGATGGTCGATGAGCCGCAGGTCGCGTTTGAGCACTTCGAGAGGCTCCTGCGTGGCCTCTGTAAAGTAAAGGGAACGAATCCCCGGCAGCGGGCCACCATCCTGCGGCAGATCTACATCTGTCTCTGGGTCCAGTTTGTCTGGGCACGTGATGCCGGAAATGTGGAGGGCCCCTATCGTGCGAGTGAGCTGGCTATTCTGCTCGCGTGGAATCTGATCCGAGCTGACATACCAAAGAGCACAAAGGCGTCAGAAGAGGTCAGCTTTGCCTTCTCAGAGCTCGTGAACCTCCACTTCTTGATCTGGGATGAACTGATTGGCAGGAAGATTTTGCCTTTCGTTGACCATGAACACGCGATCTCGACCGCCGTCGCCTCATCGTCTCCGGTTGACATCAATCTCAAGCTCTTCACGCTCATGGGGCGCATGGCAATGCGGGGGCTGTGGCACCTGTGGTTCGCAAATGGGGGCGCCAAGCTGCCGCAGGCACGCGCAGACTGGGACTGCACTGAGGCGCTGGAGCTCGCGCAGCAAATCGCCCAACTTGGTCAGAATAATCCCATTCTTCTTACGCCGATCACCGACGAGCAATGCGTCGATATTGGCGTAACCCTCATGTTTCTTACTATGATGGGGCCTTGGTGCGAGGCAGCTGGCAATTATGCAGACGCCATCATCAAGCGCACGGCTTACGCCTTCCGGTCCCAAGGCAGATATCCAACGATCTATGCCGACTACCGGGCGCTATTGGTGCATCCGCGTGAGCGAACTCCTGAATACCGGGAGGGGCAGACAAAGGGAAGCTCACTCTATCCTTTGCTCTCGCTGTGGGCGTCGACTTTCGGAGAAGGCGAAAGTGCTCGTTTTCTTGCAGATTTCGCCGAGAAAAATCTTGGCCACTGCAACATGCAGTTCTGGCTGGTGGGCAGCGATAGTGAGGACCTTTTATACTTGGGCGATCATTCGCATGGCGCCTCCCTCGGCAGTGTGCCGATTACAGCGGACGGCGACGATGCCATGCGCGTTCTAGAGTCGGAATGCGCGCGGTCGACGGCGTTCGACAATCTTTCAGTGATCCGGTTCGGCCACTGGCCGATACTCGCCATGGCATGTAGACAAGCTAGATTACCGCTGCCTCCGAATCTGTGGCTTGACCTGCTTCGTCAGGCGCGTGCTCAAAGAGATACACCCGCCGCTGAACCAACGTCCGGTTCCGACGCTCTTATCAGGGAGCCTAAATGACCGGAATGGCGGCGTCTGGGGCATCGGAGAGTTTCAGCCTCTTTACACGCCGAAAAAGGATCATCACCGTCGCAAAATGATAGCGTTATGGAAGGTTTGCCGCATGAATACCGTTGATGATCCGCCCTATAAGCCACACCAGCGTATCGGCGTGATTAGCAATGCCCATGCCGGTCGAGATTTTGAGTGTTCCGTCCAGGCGTTCCTCAGTGGGCAGGGGGTGCATCTGGAACACAACTTTTCCGTCCCAGTTGGTCACGTGCACAAGAAGGGGCATCGGTTTGATTTGGGGGGAGCCTCCCCACCGATCTTGGTCGAATGCAAATCCTACAACTGGACGGAGACCGGGAACTCACCCAGTGCTAAGCTCCGGTCCTTAAACGAAGCCATGCTGTATTTTATGCTGGCCCCTACCCACTACCGCAAGTTGCTTGTCATGCAGACAAGCAAACATTCCAACCGGCAGGAAAGTCTCGGTGCCTACTACGTCCGCACTCAGGGGCACCTCATTCCGCCGGATGTAGAGGTCTGGGAACTCAATCCCGAGTCAATGGAAGGGCTGCTCCTGTCTGACAGCGTAGCGCCGAGGTCAGATGAAATGGCGCGTCCGCCAGCAGATGCAGGAGGAGCCAATGACATGCCTGGCACACAGGATTTTGTTGATGCGATTCGCGCAAGGCTGAGGCAAGCTGAACTAGGCAATGCCGGGCACCTCGACATTAACTCGGGGGAATTGCATCGATCACTGGGCGGTTACCCCGGCCCGAAGGCCGCTATGCCTAGCTGTTGCAACGCCATGTACGCCGAGCAGAGAGCCTCGGACCAGATCATTTCTCAGCCCCCCAAGGGCAGGGGAGCATCACTTACTATTCGATATTTTCTGCCGCGCTAGGGAAGGTCCGATCTATTGGGCATGCAGGGCTTTGGCGATCTCGTCCTGTCTGATGCCCAACAGATTGACCCGCAGATTGAGCGCGAATTGCAGCGTCCGCAGGTTGGGGCAGCGCGTGGCGACCGGGGCATGCAGCTTTGCCGCGGGACCCTTGTAGCTCTTCTTGCAGTCCGACACGCGGTCGACCAGCGTGTTGGCGATGCGCAGGCTGCTGGTGAAATCGCCGGGGATGAGCACCTTGCCTTCAGCGACGAGCGCGGGTCTTTCCGCATTGACGGCGTCCTGCCGGGCGGTCAGCAGCGCGACTTCGCGTTCAAGCCGGGCCGTGCAATCCTTGCCCCGCGCCGGATCGTCACGTCGGACGACCACACCGCATCGATCAGTGACGATGTTCCTGCCGCTCGGGGCATCAATGAGCAAGGCGAAGGACGGGCCGAAACCGGTCTGAGCGCGGTCGAGCAGATCGGCGCGCGATTTGTACCATAGCCTGACCGCCTTGTCATAGGGGACCCGCGATGACACCGCCGCTTCGAAGCCGTCATTGACAAGTATCTTGCGCGTTGCGCGCAGAGCCAGTGTCACATCCGTGCTTTTGTCGAGAATCTCCTTGCGCAGCCTCTGCCCTGCCTGTGCCCGGGCATTCTCGGCCTCATGATAATGATTGAACCACAACGTGCCGAGTCCGGTTACAAGGCCGACGATGCCGGTCGTGATGACGATGATAAGCTGGGTGCTCAAGCCGCCCGGTGCCTGTTTCGCCTCAGGGCTTGCGGGTGCCTTTTCGGATTTTGGAATATCCGCCGGATCTTTGCGCGTCGCGGGGGCTGTCGAAAACAGAAAGGACCCCTGTGCCGGAGCTTCGGAAGCCTGAAGAGTGTCTTGTGTCATCGCGCTCAACCCCCTGCCTCAAGCTATCGCCGAAACATGCAGGGCGATCAATATCCGTTCTTTCCTCTACTTTGATCATGATCGGCTGTTCGCAGTTCAGGCACTGCCTTGCAGGACATGCGGGCCATCCTATCCGGCGCAAAGCCGCCGGCTATGACCACGCTCTAGGGGGCTTTCAGCACCCCCGGACCGCATAGATGCGTTCCGGCCCTGCGGGTGACGATCATTTGGCCGAAGGACATTAAGTCTAAAGGGTTGCTGTTGACGCCGCGCTGGCGCGCGGCGGCGTTTTTGTGGGCCTTCCCCTCGGAGCGCGAGTGAGCGGCGCTCCCTTATAGGCGGGCCCAGTCAGGCTGCAAGCCGGCCGTTCCGTCCGGCTCCTCCACTGCGTTCCGGCCGTGCCGGTGCAGCCCGCCTTTGCGGGCCCGCCTGTCAGGTCGCTCGTGCCGCCCACCCCCGCTCCGCGGGGAAGCCAATGTGGCTTTTTGGGCAGGGCTTGGAGGTCAGTCATGCGCAAGATGTCGAAATCTCGTGGATCGGGCCAGCTTGGCCAGAGGCAGGACCAGAGGCGGGGAGAGGGGCGGGAAAAGGGGCAGGATGCTCCGGCCGGTTGCCGTGAGGGCATTGCCCGTGGGAGCGAGAATCGCGCCCAACTTTATGATGAAGTGACAGGCAAGATCATGGCCCAGCTTGAGGCAGGGCGCTTTCCCTGGGTCCAGCCTTGGGGTGTTGCCGATGGCGCGGGTCTTGGTCCCGCCCTCCCGCATAATGCGCTCACCGGCAGAAATTATTCAGGCGTCAACGTGCTGTTGCTCTGGGGCAGCGTGATCGAATGTGCCTATCCTTCGCAGGGCTGGTTGACCTTTCGGCAGGCTCTGGAAGCGGGCGGCAATGTCCGCAAGGGCGAGAAGGGTGTCACAGTGGTTTATGCCGACCGCTTCACCCCGCAGGCCGAGAAGGCGCGGGCGCAGGAAAGCGGGGAGGATGCGCGTTCGGTTCCGTTTCTCAAGCGCTTCACGGTCTTCAATGTCGCGCAATGCGAAGGGCTGCGCGAGGGCCTGTTTGCCGATCCCGAGCCCTTGCCCGAGCGCGAAATCGTGCCGGTTGCCGAGGAAGTCATCGCCGCCTCGGGCGTTCCCTTTCGCATCGGCGGGGCCAAGGCCTTCTATGTCCCTTCCGCCGATTATGTGCAGGTGCCGCCGCAACCCGCTTTCTTCGAGCAGATCAATTATTACCGCACGGCGCTGCATGAACTGACCCATTCAACCGGGCATGCCTCACGGCTCGACCGCAAGCTTGCCAATCCTTTTGGCAGCAAGGATTATGCCCGCGAGGAACTGGTCGCGTTATCTGGACAGTCTGCGCCGCCCGCAACATTGCAGTAAGGTCGGCGATGGACGCCCACGGTAGGCAGTAATCAGGCTGGCCGTAGCGCTGACCCA
>NZ_MKVS01000052.1:0-206204 GCF_001898925.1 Novosphingobium sp. 63-713 | reverse complement strand
ACGACAACCACTTCCGTGGCCGCGCCCTTCTCCTTCAGGCGTACCGCCTCCTCCACCGCGATCTCGTCAAACGGGTTCATGCTCATCTTCACATTGCTCAGGTCAACACCCGTCCCGTCCGCCTTCACCCGAGGCTTCACGTTGTAATCCAATACCCGCTTGATCGGCACCAAACATTTCATGGTCAAAACTCCAAATTCCTATCCATAGATGCCGCGCGAAACACCCATCAGTCTGGTCAGGCCGAACAGGATGTCGAGCGAGGGCGTCGCCACGCCCACCATCGCGGCGATTTCCCTCGGGGCCGCCAGCAGCGCGTCCAGTTCGATAGGCCTCGATGCGTCCACATCCTGCAGCATGGATGTCCGAAATGCGCCCAGCTTGCGGGTCACGGCATTGCGCTCCACCGTGGATTGCTCGATCGGACAACCGATGCGTCGGCCGATTTCGCGTGCCTCCTCCATCACCGCCGCGATCAGGCCAAGGACCAGCGGATCATCCAGAATGCGGTCTGCGGTTGCCAGCGTGAGCGCAGAGATCGGGTTGATGGTCATATTGCCCCAAAGCTTGAACCAGATATCCGCGCGGACATCATGGCTCTGCTCCGCAGGCAGGCCCGCCGCCCGGAACTGATCGACCAGAGCCGACACGCGCGTGCCGGCCCCGCCGCCTGGTTCGCCCATGATCAGGCGGTCACCTCGAAACAGAGTGATTTCGGCGGGGGATGTCCGCGCCGCGGCGGCATGCACAACGCAGGCGACAATCTGCTCATAGGGCAAGAATTTCTGCAAAATCCCGTGAGGATCGACCGAGCGCAGCGAGACATCCCGCCCCATGAACCACCAGGGCACGCCGTTCAGCATAGGCACCACAAGTGTTTCGGGCTTCATCATCGCCGCGATGGATGGCGCCACCGATTCCAGAGCGAAGGATTTGACGCCCACGATGACCAGATCACACAGTCCCACTTCCTGCGCATCTGTGCAAATCCGGGGATGAACGACCATACGCTCCCCATCCTGAATCAGCGCCAGCCCATCGGCACGCAAGGCTTTACCCGTCTCGGCGCGGGCCAGAATCCGCACATCATGTCCGCCATGCGCCAGACGCGCGGCGATCCATCCGCCGATCGCTCCCGCGCCGATTATCCCAACCTGCATGGATTGTCCTTTCCGCTTTTCCCGCCGTCGCGCTCTTTTTGAACTCGATAGATGAAATGGATTATAAACTCTACTATAAAGTTTTTGTTGATAATGGCGCCCGTTGCCATTATCCCATGAATCCGAACCCGGCCGGAAGCGCCGGAACGCCATGCAAGGGTGAGAAGGATGCCCATTTCAACCGAACAAAGGCGCGATTATGCCGCCAGCCTGGACAAGGCCGAACGCGAACGCACCCCCATCCGCCAGATCAGCCTGGCCCATCCCGACATGACAATGGAGGATGGCTATGCCATCCAGAGCGCGTGGATCGACATCAAGCTGGCGCAGGGCCGCAAGGTCATCGGCCGCAAGATCGGCCTGACCAGCCGGGCCATGCAGAAGGCCGCCAATATCACCGAACCCGATTACGGGGTCCTGCTGGACGATATGCTGTTTCACAGCGGCGAGGATATCCCGCTCGACCGCTTTGTCGAGCCGCGCATCGAGGTCGAACTGGCCTTTTTCCTCAAGCACGAGTTGCGCGGGCCGGGCGTCACGCTGGAGGATGTGCTGGCCGCCACCGATCATGTCCGCCCGGCGCTCGAACTGATCGACATGCGGATCGACCGGGTGGATGCCGCCACCGGCAACACGCGCAAGGCGCTGGACACGATTGCCGACAATGCCGCCAATGCCGGGGTCATCCTAGGCGAGGCGCGCTTTGCCCCCGATGCCTTCGACCTGCGCCGTGTGGCGGCATGGATCGAGCGCAATGGCATCATCGAGGAATCGGGCGTGGCCGCCGCCGTGCTGGGCCATCCGGCCACGGGCATCGCATGGCTGGCCAACAAGCTGGCACCGCATGAGATCGCCCTCGAACCGGGACAGATCATCCTTTGCGGATCCTTCACTGCCCCCATCGGCGGGGTGCGCGGCGACACATTCGCGGTCGATTACGGCCCGCTGGGCGTCATCACCACCCGCTTCATCTGAGCCACTCAAGACAAGGCTGCAACCTATGGCAGACATGATCCATATCGACGGGCACCCGATCTCGCCCGATCATTACATCAACGGACGGCGGGTCGCCTCCAGCGAGACTTTCGAAACTTTCTGCCCGGTCGACCAGAAAGTTCTGGGCAGGATTTCGGCGGGGCTGGACGAACATGTCGATGCCGCTGTTTCTGCCGCGCAGGCCGCCTTTCCCGGATGGGCGGCGCTGGGGGCGGCGGGGCGACTGCCCTATCTTGAACGCTTTGCCGAGGAGATCGGCAAGCACGAGGAAGCCTTCGCCTTGGCCGAGGCCAATGATGCGGGCGTGCTGCTCTCGCGCATGCGTCACGGGATCGTGCCGCGCGCCATGCTGAACATCACATGGTTTGCCAAGGAAGCCCTGACCCTTCAGGACCGCGTGATCGAAACCACGCAGGCCATTCATCAGGTACGCCACGATCCGGCGGGCGTTTGCGCGATCATCACGCCGTGGAACTCGCCGCTGATGCTGGCGACGTGGAAGGCCGGCCCCGCGCTGGCTTCGGGCAACACGGTGGTCATCAAGCCGCCCGAATGGGCGCCGCTCACCACCTCACTGCTGGCCGATGCGGCCGATGCGGCGGGGCTGCCGCCGGGCGTGTTCAACATCGTTCAGGGCATGGGCGCCACCACCGGCGCAAGGCTGGTGGCCGACCCCCGCCTCGCGCGCATTTCCTTCACCGGCTCGGTGCCCACGGCCAAGCTGGTGGCAACGGCGGCGGCGGCCAATCTGGTGCCGTGCAGTCTGGAACTGGGCGGGAAATCGCCCTTTATCGTGCTGAAGGATGCCGATCTGGATGCGGCAGCGGCCACCGGCGCACTGATGTATCGCAATGCCGGACAGGTCTGTCTGGCGGGCACGCGCTTTCTGGTCCACGAATCCATCCGCGACGCCTTTGTCGAAAAGATGCGCGCCGTGGTGGCCAATCTGGTCGTGGGCGATCCGCGCGATCCGGCCACCGAGGTCGGCCCGATCATCCATCCGCGCCAGGTCGAACGCGTGGCGGGCTTTGTCGAGCGCGCCAAGGCGGCCGGGGCCACCACCCTGTGGGGCGGCGAGCGCCACGATTTCGGCCCGCAATATTTCCAGCCGACCATGTTCTGCGATGTCGCCAATGATGCCGAGATCGTTCAGCAGGAAGTCTTCGGGCCGGTGCTGGTAATGCAGACCTTTGCCAGTGACGAGGAGGCCATCGCTCTGGCCAACAGCACGGTCTATGGTCTTGGCGGCATCTGCTATGGCGAACAGGCCCATGCGCAGGCCGTGGCCGATCAGGTCCGCACCGGCTTTATCTGGATCAACAGCTTCACCATCCGCGATCTGGCCGCGCCCTTTGGCGGGCGCGGGCAATCGGGCGTGGGCCGCGAAGGCGGCGAATGGAGCTTCGACTTCTTCTGCGACGTCAAGGACGTCATCACGCCCAAACAACCCTTCAAGGCGAGCTTTGCACACCGATGAGCAACGAAGGAAAAATCGTCGGGAGCGCGATTGTCTCGCACCATCCCGGCCTCATGCAGACCGACGAGTTCCGGCTGGAGGATGGCGCGGGCCGCGATTCCGACCTGATCGAGGGCTTCAAGCGTCTGCGCGCGCGGATTGAGGCGGTGTCGCCCGATGCGATTCTGATCTTTGACTCGCATTGGTTCACCACCGGCTTTCACCTGCTCGATGCCCGCGCCCATCACAAGGGCACCTATACTTCGGTGGAAATGCCGTGGTATCTCAACGGGCTGGAATTCGACTATCGCGGCTGTCCGGACCTGGCGAAAATGTGTCAGAGCGTGGCCGAGGAACGCAGCGTGCTGGCCATGGCGATTGATGATCCGCATCTGACGCATGAATATGCCACGCTCAATCTGGTGACCAAGCTGGGCCTTGATGTGCCCTATCTGACGGCCAGCAATTGCCAGAATTGCCAGTCGCACCATTTCCTTGAAATGGGCGCGGTGGTGGGCGAGGCCATCCGCCGCAGCGGCAAGCGCGTGGTGCTGCTCGCCTCGGGCGCGCTCAGCCACAAGTTCAACGAGATCGACTGGGAACGCAAAAGCCCGCGCATTTTCGATGCGGCCAATGTGTCCAGCCCGGAAAATATCGCCAGCGATCTGGAGGTCATCGAACTGTTCCGTCAGGGCCGCCATGACGTGATCGTCGAGCGCTTCCCCACCGTCTATCGCAAGATTCCGTGGGAAGGGCTGGGCGGCCATTATCTGCAAATGGTCGGCGCGATGGGCGGGGCTGATTGCCGCGCGCCCGGCACCGCGCTCAGCGAATATGAAAACGCCCGGGGCACGGGCAATATCCACATCTGGTTCGAGGTTTGAAACAATGAGCGTATTTGAAGGACCGCGGATCGAACGCCGCCGAGTGATGGTTGAAGGCTCGGCCTGCTGGGGCACGATGCGCGATGATGCGATGCTGGCGCTGGATGACGGGCGCGTGGTCGATCCGGCGCGGATGATCCACCTGCCCCCTTGCGAGCCGACCAAGATCATAGGCGCGCATATCACCTATGTCTCGCGCTCGATGGAAACGCGCAACAAGCCCAAGCCGACCGACAATCCCACCTATTTCACCAAGCCGCCCACGGCCACGAATGGCCACAACGGCAAGATCGTCAAATATGACGGAATGCGCTATCTCAATTACGAAGGCGAAGTGGCCGCGATCATCGGCAAGGTGACGCGCAATGTCACGCCCGAGGAGGCATGGGACTGCATCGCCGGTTTCGCCCCACTGCTCGACATGGGCGCGCAGGATTTCCGCGATACGGATCAAGGCTCGATGCTGCGCGTCAAGGGTATGGACGGCTATTGCCCGATTGGCCCCGGCATCGTGCGCGGCGTCGATCCGCGCAAGGAAACGCTGCGCACCTATCGCAACGGCTTGCTGGTGCAGGAAGCCAACATCGGCGAAGAACTGATCTGGGAAGCCGATTTCATCATCGCCGACATCGCCCGCTATATCACGCTGATGCCGGGCGACATCATCATGACCGGCACGCCCGCTCATTCGCGTTCGCTTGATCCGGGCGACCGGATCGAGGTGGAAATCACCAACCTTGGGCGCCTTGGCTGCGATGTGGTGTCCGCGCCCGAACCGCGCGCGGCCGGTATCGGTCATCCCCCGCTCGATACGCCCGAGGTGCGCCGCGTGGCGCTGGGCTTTGACGAGCGGGTCCGCCCCGACCTTCTCGCCAATTATCAAGCCGCGTCGCGCGGGCGGTGATGGCTATGCTGGACAGTCTGCGTGCGGCCTATGACGGCAAGTTGCTGGTGGATGCCGACGATGTGGCGCCCTACCTGACCGACTGGCGCAAGATGTGGACCGGGGCGGCCATCGCGGTCGCCCTGCCGGAAAGCGTCGATCAGGTCTGCGCGCTGGTGCGCTGGTGCGGGCAAAACGGCGTGCGGCTGGTGCCGCAGGGGGGCAACACCGGCATGTCGGGCGGGGCCACCCCGCCCGCCGAGGGGCTGAACCTTGTGGTTGCGCTGACACGGCTCAACCGCATCCGGGCGATCGATCCGGTCAACAATACGATGACGGTCGATGCCGGGGTGATTTTGGCCAGCGTGCAGGAGGCCGCGCGCGATGCCGGGCGCTATTTCCCGCTCAGCCTTGCCGCCGAAGGGTCCTGCACGATCGGCGGCAATCTGGCCACCAATGCGGGCGGGACGGCGGTGCTGCGCTATGGCAATGCACGCGAACTCTGTCTGGGGCTGGAGGTTGTCACGCCTGCGGGCGAAGTGTGGAGCGGATTGAAAGGGCTGCGCAAGGACAATTCGGGCTATGACCTGCGCGACCTGTATATTGCATCCGAGGGCACGCTGGGGATCATCACCGGCGCGGTGCTCAAACTCTATCCGCAGCCGGCGGCGCGGCTTGCCTCGCTGGTGGCGGTTGCGGATTGCGGGGCGGCGATGGGTCTGCTCGAGGTCCTGCGCGCGCGTTATGCGGATCGGCTGACGGCGTTTGAACTGCTCTCACGCGAATGTCTGGAACTGGTCCTGCGCCATGGCCATGACGCGCGCGATCCGTTTGGTGAGCGCTATCCGTGGTACATCCTCATCGAATTCACCGATTTCACCAGCGAGGAGGCCGCCCGCGCCGCCATCGAAGAAGCGCTGGGCCAGGCCTTTGAGGATGGCCTTGTGCTGGACGCGGTGATTGCCGAAAGCCTCACGCAAACGCAGGCGCTCTGGGCCCTGCGCGAAGGCATTTCCGAGGCGCAGAGCGCGGAAGGGGCCACCATCAAGCATGACATTGCCCTGCCCATTTCGGCGATTGCCGCCTTCATACCCGCGGCGGTCGAAGCGGTGCGCGCGCGCCATCCCGACATCCGGCCGGTGCTCTTCGGCCACCTTGGCGACGGCAGCCTGCATTTCAACTATTCCCCCGCCCCCGGCGAGGACAAGGCGAGCTTCATGGCCCGTCAGGCCGAGGTCAACCGTATCGTTCATGATCTGGTGATGGCAGCGGGCGGCACGATTTCGGCGGAACACGGGCTGGGCGTGCTGCGGCGCGACGAGGCCGATGCCTATCGCCCCACCCCCGAACGCCAGTTGATGCGCAGCATCAAACAGGCGCTCGATCCGCAAGGGATCATGAATCCTGGGAAACTCCTAGCTCTTTGAAACGCTTGCGCAGCAAGGCGGAAAATTCGGCGATCCGTTCCGACTGGGGACGGATCGCCGAGCTGTAAAGCATGACATAGCGCGTGAATTCCGGGTCGATCAGCCGCCGCATCTCAAGCCGGAAAGCATTGGCCAGCGGGGCGACATAGGCCGGGCACAGCGCCACCCCCACCCCGGCGGCGGCAAGACCAAGCGCGGTGGTGATATTGTCAAACACCTGCCCCGGCACCACCCGCTCGCTCTCGTCCAGACCGGACATGGCCTGTTCGATGATCCGTTCATGGTCATGCCCGCCGGTGTGGAATTTCACACCCTTCAGATCGCGCCAGCGCAGATGCGACTGCGCGGCCAGCGGATGTTCGGGCGAAAGCCACACCACCCATTTGCTGGGCAACAGGCTCTCGGACTGCACCGTTTCCTCGGTCACGCGGTCGGGACCCACGGCCAGATCCGCCTCGCCTGTGGCCACCCGTTCGGAGAGCCACTCAACCCCTGTGTCGAGAATGTGCACCTCGCAATCGGGATGCGCAGCCTCGAATTCAGCGATCAGCGGGGGCAGGATGGCGGCCGCCACCACCATCGGCGCTGCAATGCGGATCGTGTCGCTCGCCTGATCGCCCAGCGTTTCGGCCATGCGTTCGACCGCCTTGAGCGTGCGGATAAAGCTGAGCGCGGAGGGCATGAACTGGCGCCCATGTTCGTTGAGCACCACGCGTCTTGTGCTGCGCTCGAACAATCGCAGGCCGATTGCACTTTCCAATTCGGAAATCAGGCTGCTGATCGCCGAATTGGTCAATTGCATGCGCTGGGCCGCGCCCGTGAAGCTGCTGCATTCGGCCACGCGAATGAAGGCTTCGATCTGTCGATTGCTGATGCGTTGTTTGCTCACAAATCCCTTTTATAAAGAAAAAGTGGATAATCAAGCGAGACTTTCCGGTAATATCTTGCCGGGATTGAGCAGCCCTTGCGGGTCCAGCATCTGCTTGAGCCGCCGCATCAGCGCGATTTCCGCCTCGCTGCGTGAATAATGCAGATATTGTCGCTTATCGAGGCCGATCCCGTGCTCGGCCGAAACTGACCCCGCCATCGCCCGCACCGTGGCATAGACGGTGCGGCAGATCGCTTCACGCTGTTGCCCGCTGGGGTCCGGCACGGCAAGGTGCATGTTGCTGTCGGCCAGGTGGCCGAAAAACACCGCCTCTCCGCCCGGAATATCGCGCGCCAGCGCCTCCCGGCACAGGGTGACGAATTCCTCCGCGCGAGCCACCGGTACGCTGACATCGAAATTCACCACGGCGCCCTTGCCCCAGAGATGCGAAAGCTCGCCGCTGGAATCGCGGATCCGCCAGAAGCTCTCCGCATCGCTCAGCGACTGGGCCTGCACCGCGTCCTGCAGAATTCCCTGTTCAAACGCCTGCTCGGCAAAGCGGGTAAAAATCATCCCGTCGGCCTGCTCGTCCGAACCGAGCGCTTCGAGCAGAATGAAATGCGTGCCCGCCTCGGGTGAAAGCGGCGAGCGGCCGGTCACATCATGGGTGATGGCGTAGAAATCCTGCCACATCACCTCGAAGGCGGAAAGCTGGGCCCCCAACGCGCCGCGCGCCAGCGCCAGCAGGCGGTGGACCTGATCGATCCCATCAACAGCGCACAGGAGCGTATTGGAACTGCGCGGCGCGGGGAACAGGCGCAGGACCGCGCGGGTGATGATGCCCAGCGTCCCCTCGCTGCCGATAAACAGGTTGCGCAGGTCATAGCCCGCGTTGTTCTTGATCATCTTGTTCATGTTGCTGATGATCGTGCCATCGGCCAGCACCACCTCCAGCCCCAGCACCTGGTCGCGGGTCATGCCATAGCGCAGGACGCGGTTGCCCCCCGCATTGTTGGCCAGCATGCCGCCGATGGTGCAGGAACCGCGCGAACCGAAATCGACCGCAAAGAAACGATCCGCATCCTGCGCGGCCTGCTGCACCGCCTGCAGGGGCGTGCCCGCCAGCACCGTCACCGTATTGGCGAAAGTGTCGACTTCCTCGACCCCACGCATCTTTTCCAGCGAGAGCGCGATGCTGCCCGCGCTGGGCAAAGCGCCGCCCGCCATGCCGGTCAGCCCGCCCTGCGGCACAACATGCATCCCGCATGCCGAGGCCGCCTGCATCACCGCCGCCACCTGATCGGCATCGCGCGGATAGGCGACCAGCAGCGGAAGATGCTCCACCGCGCGGGGCAGAGTGAAATCGCGCAAATGCCGCCTGCGGTCAAACTCGTCAACCGAATGCGGGATATGGGGAGGCAGGTGTTCGAGAAATTGGACTAACGGATTCACAGGCTCTCCCCACAGGCTTGGGTGGGCCGCCCAAGGGACAGCCCACCGGCCGACATTACATCTTGAACCGGACACCGGCGCGGAAATACCGGCCGATCAGATCATAGGTGGCCGCCGCCGTGCCGATCGTCGTGTTGGTGGTGCCCAAAATGCCCGGCGCGCGGGGCGGGGCGGCGTTGAACATATTGTCCACCGAGGCGAAGACTTCGAAATTGACGCCGCCGCTGCGGACCTTGGCCGTGGCCGACATGTCAAAATAGCTGATCGCGGACACGGTGTTGTTGTTGATATCGGCAGAAGTCCAGGCGGCATCGATCACCCCCTGTCCGATAAAGCGATGACGCAGCGAAAGCGCGAGACTTTCCGAATCATAGCTGACCGAATTGAACCCGCGCAGTTTGACCGGGCCATTGCCCTGCCCCACTTCGCCCAGCAGGCTGTCGACCACGCCATTGTCGATCAGCTTGTGCTCGCCGGTATAGGTCCAGAGGCTGCGCAGCGAGACCATGCCCTTGCCCAGACGGAAGCGATAGCTGGCCTCGACATCGACGCCCGACATCAACTCGGTCTTGTAGTTCAGCGGCTGCACCAGAACCGTGGTCAGCGTGCCCGAACTGTTGCGCACCAACAGGCTGCACATGGCCGGGATCGAACCATCGCGACAACGATCGACCACATATTGCGGCGCGGGCGTGGCAATGGCCCCGTCAATCTTGATGCGGAAATAATCGACCGCAATACTGAACCCGCGCAGGAAGGTCGGCTGATAGACCGCGCCCAGCGTGGTGGTGGAGGCGACTTCGGGCACCAGATTGGTGTTGCCCGACTGGATGCGCAGCACCGAGACATTGCCGTTGGGGCCATCGATCACGGTCTGGCTGGTGGCCGAACCGCCCAGGTAATAGTCGCCAAGGTTGGGCGCGCGGATATCGCGCGATTGCACCCCGCGCAGCTTGAGGCCGCCCGCAATATCCCAGGTCAGGCCCGCCTTCCACGTGGTCACGGTGCCGCTGGTGCTGTAATGGGTGACACGCGCCGCGCCGTTGAAGTCCAACTTGCGGCCGATTGCCGAATCCTTGAGCAAGGGCACCAGCACTTCGGCAAAACCTTCCTTGACGGTGAACCCGCCCGAGGAAGGCTTGTAATTGCCTACCCACCAATTGCCCGTGCCGGGGCCGGTATCGGTGATATTGCGCTGCGATTGGGCGTCGGCGTCGGCCGAATGGCTTTCGCGGCGATATTCCGCGCCCGCGGCCAGCGTGACCGCGCCCGCAGGCAGGTTGAACAGATCGCCGCCCACCGAGGCCGAGGCGACATCCTCGGTCATGCTGATACGCTGGCGCGCGGTACCGACCAGATAGGCACGCTGGGCCGCCGTCACATTCTGTGGCCCGAACACGTTGAAGGGAACGCATCCGTTGGTCGGCGCGCCCAGGCTGGAACGGCAGACGATGCTGCCCAGCGCGAGGCCCGATGAACCCACATTGGCGGGCGTCACCTGCACCGCATCCACCGCCAGCGCAAAGGCCGAACGCAACTGGTCATTGCGCACTTCGTTGAGGATGCGGCTCAATTGATGCTCGTAATAGAGATGCGCGTTCCAGCTGCCGCCCAGCTTGATGTCGGCCCCGACCAGATAGCGGTAGAGCTCGCGCTCATTATGCGGCGCGGCCTCGCCAAGGTCCATGTTGAGGCGGCCCAGCGTAAAGGAACTGACCCCGGCATTGTCCATCGCCGTTGCCGTCGCGGCTGGAAGATAGGCATTGCTGCGCGAAATGGTCAGCGGGCTGCCGTTGGGCACCATGGTGAAATAGGGCACCGAGAGCGAATCCGCGATCGACTTGCCGTAAATGAACTCGCCGAACAGGTTGATATTGTCGGTGACGTCAAACGATCCGCGCAGGAAAGTGCTGAACACCTTGGTCGAGGCCGAGACCTGATTGGCCGCGCCCAGATCGTTGGGCGTACCGTTGATGCTGTGCTGGGTGCCGGAATAGGCCGTGGTCGACAGGCCCGGCGTCCCCAGACCGCTTACGGGCACACCGACCGTGCCGAAATTGAAGGGCGCGGGCACGCTGCCGGGAAGGAACTGGGTTCCGGCCAGCGGGCCGGTCGTGATCAGGCCGCCATAGGTGCCGGTGGGCGAATTGACATGGTCGGCAACCAGCAGCTTGGGCTGGCCATTGCCCGCCGCATAGGCCGGGTTGCTGATCAGCTTGGTGCCGACATACCAGGGGCGCGAATCCACGCGGTCGATGCTGTCCGAACTGCTGTAGGACACGCTGGCCAGAATATGGCCCCGCCCTTCGGCAAAGGCATGGCCACCGGCCAGTTCGGCGCGCAATTCACCGCCATCGCCATAGGTCGAGATGCCCTTCTGGATATTGCCTTTCAGCCCGGAAAAATGCTTGTCGAGAACAAGGTTGACCACGCCCGCGACCGCATCCGAACCCCATGCCGCCGAAGCGCCGCCCGTCACCACATCGACACGCTGAAGCAGCGTGGTGGGCAGGAGGTTGAGGTCGACCGCGCCGGTGGTCGCGCTGCCCACCACGCGGCGGTTGTCGAGCAGCACCAGCGTCCGGCTCAGCCCCAGCCCGCGCAGATTGAGCGAATTCATGCCCTGCGTGCCCCCGCCCACGCCATTGCCCGCCGTGCGCGGCGAGGTCGAACCTGAAAGGGCGGGCAACTGGTTGAGATATTGCGCCACGGTCGGCTGGGGCGCAGCGTTCAGCGCCGTCGCGTCCACCACCGTGGTCGGCGTGGGCGCCTCGAAACCGGCCTTGGCAATGCGTGAACCGGTCACGACGATGGCGGCCTCCACCGCCCCGCTTTCAGCAGGCCCGGCCGCTTCCGCCGCCAGCGCCGGAGCGCCCCCCACCATGGCCGCACCGGCCAGCAACAGTGATTTCCTCAAAAAAACGCGCATAGTCCCCCCTCCCTTTTCCTCGGGATATTCATTTGTTCGATAATGATATTCTGAAACGTCCGGGTCAGTTCGCCGTCGGCCCGCCCTCAGCCACCGCCTTGGCGCATTCAGTGATGATCCCGGCATATTTGGCATAGGCGCCGCGCCCGATCACAAAGGGATTGGCGCCGCGCGGATGGGCCCGCAGATCGTCCATGCGCGTCAAACTGTCATCGACAAACGGATGATTGCTCAGCTCGATATCCGCGCCTGCCTTTGTGGAAATGGCCGCGAAACGTTCCGAGGAGGCGATGTATTTTGCCCGCATCTCGGCATCGCGCGGCACGCCCGTGCCGCCCCACATGGCAAGGAGATGCTTTTGCCCATGGACCGTGACCGGCACCAGCAGCGAAATCGTGCCCGGCGTATGGCCGGGGGTTTCAACGATGCGGATGTCCTGACCGCCCAGCGACAGGACCATGCCGTCGCGCGCGTCCAGATCGCGGGCGGGCGGCGGGCTGAAACGGGCGGGCGGCGCGCCTGCCGGGCGCATCGGCGGTTTGGCCACAAGCCCCCAGTCCGCCGCGCTCATCATCACATGCGTGCCGTATTTTTGGGCGAAATAGCCTGCGGCCCCGAAATGGTCGCCGTGGCCGTGGGTGACGACGATATATTTCACTTCGGCGGGGTTGAGGCCGAATTTCTTCAGCCCCGCCTCGATGACATTCACGCCGTCCTCGCTGGTGTTGAGCGCATCAATCAGGATGATGCCTTCGCGCGTCCTGATTGCATAGGCGCCGACACTGCTCACACCGACATAATAGAAATTGTCGAACAGTTCCGTCGGCTCCGGCACGGCGGCATTGGCAAAGCGCGACATCGCCGGACCGGACAGGCCGCACTGCAGGCTGGCCGTGGTGCGCATATAGGCTTTGCCCGCCAGCGCCATCGCGCGGTCGATATGGACCTGCGCCTCCTTGGGCGTGGCGCGGGCCGCGCCATTACCCTGCGCGATTGCCGCGCCGCCCAGCGCAAGCAGCGCCAGAGCCGAAACCCGCGCAGCCATTCCGATTCTCATAGACCTCTCCATTATGATGTTTTGTTTTATATAACCAGCTATTGCAAAGTTTATATGTATTTTATGCCCGTTATGCAACGGATAAAAGAAGGTCGGTTTTTCTATTTTTATCGTTATTTTATAGTATATTGAATGATTTTCATCGCCGGCTTGCACTCACATTTCCGCAAATCTTCTGGCAAAAACTGTACAATTTTCGTTGACGATATGCGGGCATCACGTCATCCATCGCGCATCGACGGTGGCAAGGCACACCGTCCCATGAAACATAAAGAGCAAGGGAAGAGCAGTGCCGGTCGAGCGCGAAACACACATGGCCCATCCATCGGACCAGAAAGCGGAAGACTGGAACGGCACCCGCGTGCTGGGCGTTACCCTTTCGGCGCTGGCGATCATTTTTGACGGCTTTGACAATCAGGCGCTGGGTCTGGCGGTGGCCGGCATCGCGCGTGAATGGCATATGGCCGCGTCCGCGCTGGCGCCCGCCTCTTTCATGAGCCTGGCCGGGATGACGGTAGGGACCGCGATTGCCGGTGTGCTGGGTGACCGTCTGGGGCGGCGCAAGATGATGATCGCCAGCGTGGCTCTCTTCGGCCTTTTCACGCTGGCCACCGCGCTGGCCACCAATATAGAATCCCTCACCCTGATCCGCTTCCTGACGGGGCTCGGTCTGGGCGGCGCGATGCCCAATGCCACAGCGCTGGCCGCCGAATTCAGCCCGGTGCGCGCGCGGCCCTTTGCCGTTACCGCCACGATCGTATGCGTGCCGCTCGGCGGCGTGCTGGGCGGCATGGTGGCGGCCGACATTCTGCCAACGCATGGCTGGCGCGCGATGTTTCTGGTGGCCGGCTCCATCCCCTGCCTGCTTGCGCTGGCCCTTGCACTGTGGCTGCCTGAGTCGCCCAGTTTTCTGGCCATCAGGGCCGCGAAACAGATGCATGGCGCAGCGATCGCGCCCCGGAAACGCGCCAGTATCGGGCAATTGTTCGCCCCCGCTTTCCTGCGCGACACGGTGGGCCTTTGGGCCGCCTTCTTCCTGTGCCTGATCGCGGTTTACACCACCTTCAGCTGGCTCCCCGCAACACTGGCCAGCGCGGGCTTCGATCAGAAAACCGCCAGTCTTGGCCTGGCCAGCTTCAACTTTGGCGGCGTGGCGGGGGCCTTGCTCGCCGCGTTGGTGATCGGGCGTCTGGGTTCGCGCGTCACGATGACCGGCCTTGCCGCCATCGGCGCGGCCATCGCCACGCTCGCCCTGCTGGCCGGAACCGGTGGCCTGTCGCGCACCGGTTTGCTGATGGTGCTGACGGCGCTCGGTTTTACCGTCAATGGCGTCCAGACGACAATGTTTGCTCTGGCCTCGCATGTTTACCCCTCCGCGATGCGCGCCACCGGGGTGGGCGCGGCGCTGGGCTTTGGCCGCGTGGGCGCCATGGCCAGTTCGCTCGCCGGTTTCTATTTGCTCTCCAGCGGCAGCACGGTGGGCTTTTTCACCCTGCTGGCGCTGGCCATGGCGGGCAGCGCGGTGGCGCTGGCCATCATTGCCCAGCATATCCCTTCGGCAAGGGCCGCGAACCGCTCTGCCCGCCATGCCGAAGCCATGGCATCGCCCCGCCCCTGATCGCTTTCCACCATCTTTCTGCCGCCCGACCAAAAACATCGCGGGCCATCGCGCAGACCGGAGATAACCATGCCGCTTCCCCTGCCCTCGAACATGTTCAAGCAAAGGCTTTCGCAAGGGTCCTGCCAGATCGGCCTGTGGTCGGCCCTTGGCAGCCACATCTGCGCGGAACTCTGCGCCGCCGGGGATTTCGACTGGCTGCTGATCGATGCCGAACATGGCGTCAATGATGTACCCTCGGTCCTGCCCCAGCTTCAGGCGGTTGCGGCCTATCGCACGCAGGCCGTGGTGCGCCTTCCCCATGGCGATGCGGCGCTGATCAAGCGCTATCTCGACATTGGCGCGCAATCGCTGATGATCCCGATGGTGGAAAGCGCGGCGCAGGCGCTGGCGCTGACCCAGGCGGTGGCCTATCCGCCGCAGGGCATACGCGGGATCGCCACCATGACGCGCGCGGCGCGATGGTCGCGCATGCCCGATTACATCGCCCGGGCGCGTGATGAAATCTGCCTCATCGCGCAAATCGAATCCGCAGCCGGGGTGGAAAACATCGATGCCATCGCCGCAACGCCCGGTATCGACGCCCTGCTGATGGGTCCGGCCGACCTTGCCGCCACAATGGGCCTGCCCGGACAGGCCGATCATCCCGCCGTATGGGAGAAGATCTGGCACTGTCTCGACCGCGCAAACGCCGCCGGGAAACCCGCCGGGATCTTTGTGCTGGATGAAACGCGCGCGCGTGAATGTATCGAGCGCGGCTTTGCCTTTGTCGCGGTGGGCGCCGACGCCATCCTGCTCGCGCGCGCGGTCGATGCCCTGCGCGGGCGCTTTGCCTGATTCCAGACAAAAAGGACAGGAATTGAAACACAATCTGATCGGCGGCGCATGGCGCCCCGGCGCCGCCCTGCCCAACATCAACCCTTCGGACACGGGCGACATTATCGGCGATTATGCCTGCGCCTCGCCCGAAGATGTCACGATGGCGATCGAGGCCGCGCAGGCCGCCTTTCCGGCATGGGCCATGCTCGATCCGCAATCGCGCGCAGACATGCTTGAGCGGATCGCGGGCGAAATTCTGGCCAGGCGCGAGGAACTGGCCGGACTGCTCGCGCGCGAGGAAGGCAAGGTCCTGCGCGAAGCGATGGGCGAGGTGACCCGAGCGGGCAACATCTTCCGCTTTTTCGCCGGAGAATGCCTGAGGCAAAGCGGCGAACTGCTGCCCTCGGTGCGTCCCGGCGTTCAGGTCGAGATCACCCGCGAACCGCTGGGCGTGGTGACGCTGATCACGCCATGGAATTTTCCGATGGCGATCCCGGCTTGGAAAATCGCCCCCGCGCTCGCCTTTGGCAATTGCGTGGTGTTCAAACCCGCCGAACTGGTGCCGGGCTGCGCATGGGAACTGGCCGACATTATCCGGCGTGCGGGCGTACCGGCGGGGGTATTCAATCTGGTGCTGGGGAAGGGCGCGCAATTGAGCGACGCGCTGATGGGGCCGGGCGTTCAGGCGGTCAGCTTTACCGGCTCGGCGGGGGTGGGCCAGACAATCCTGCGCAAGGCCGGTGAGCGCGGCATCAAGGTGCAGCTCGAAATGGGCGGCAAGAACGGTCTGGTCGTGCTGGACGATGCCGATCTCGATCTGGCGGTTCAGGTCGCGCTCGACGGCTCGTTCTATTCGACGGGGCAGAGATGCACCGCCTCCTCGCGCCTCATCGTGCAGGAAGGGATCCATGATCGCTTCATCGCCCGGTTGAGCGAGGCGATGCGGGCGCTGACCGTGGGCGATGCGCGCGATCCGGCCACCACCATCGGCCCGGTGGTGGACCAACGACAGCTTGATGTTGACCTGAACTATATCGCCACCGCCCAGGCCGAAGGCGCCCGCCTGATTGCCGGAGGCGCGCGCCTGACGCGGGAGCGCAACGGCTTTTACCTTGCCCCCACGCTGTTTGCCGACACCGTTTCGCCCATGCGGATCAATCAGGAGGAAGTGTTCGGCCCCGTGGCCTCGGTGATCCGCGTCAGGGATTATGACGAGGCGCTGGAGATCTGCAATGATGTCGATGTCGGCCTCTGCGCCGGGATCTGCACACAGTCGCTCAAACATGCCGCGCATTTCAGACGCCATGCCGATGTGGGCATGGTGATGGTCAATCTTCCCACTGCCGGGGTGGATTACCACGTGCCCTTTGGCGGCCGCAAGAAATCGAGTTTCGGCCCGCGCGAACAGGGCCGCTATGCCGCTGAATTCTTTACAACAGTCAAGACCGCCTATGTCCGGGCCGGTTGACCCCGCCTGCATCCGAGACGCCATCGCGCAATTCGGCCGGACGCTGGGGCCTGATGTGCTCGATGCCTGCCGCGCCCTGTTCGGCGCGCAGCAGGAAGCGCTGTCCTGCGCCGTCCCGGCCGCCGCCCGCGATCTGGCCTACGGCCCGCATGAGCGCCACCGGCTGGACCTGTATGGGGCGGCCGGGGACGCGCCAAAGCCGGTACTCCTGTTTGTTCACGGCGGGGCCTTTGTCGGGGGCGACAAGGGCGATCCGTCCGATCCCGCCCGCTGGCACAATGGCGCCGTGGGGCGGATGGCGGCGCGGCGCGGGTGGATCGGCGCTGTAATGAACTATCGTCTGGCGCCCGACCATCCATGGCCTGCGGGCGCGCAGGATGTGGGCGCGGCGGTGGATTTTCTGCGCGCCCATGCGGCCGATCATGGCGGCGATCCGGATCGGATCGTCATCATGGGCACTTCCGCCGGGGCGGCGCATGTAGGGGGCTTTTTGCGGCTGCGCCCGGATCATGCCGATCTGGTGCGCGGCGCCATCCTGTTGTCGGGCCTGTATGGCATCACCCCGCTCGAACCCAAGGACGAGGAATATTACGGGGCGGCCGACAGCGCCTGCGACAAATCACCTCTCGAAGCGCTGGCCTCCACGCCTTTGCCCATGATGATGGCCTGTGCGCAATATGATCCCGCACGCTTTCAGGCCGAGTATCTGGGGCTGCTGCAAAAGCGGCTCACCCGCCATGGCGCGCTGCCATGCAGCATGAGTCTTCCCGGCCACAATCACTATACGATAGCCATGCATCTGGGCACTTCGGATCGAAGGCTGGAGGACAGTATCGCGGAATTTTGCGACAGATTGTTCGCTTAGCCCGGCTTCCTGCCAACGGACGGCTGCTTTCAGCCCTTGCAGCTTCCGTTTATGCCATGGGCCAGCAGTCTGGCGAGAAACCCGGCCAGGCCCTGAATGTCGGCATCGCGGGTTTTCAAGGCGCCGAATAGCGCCTCTGTGCCGGTGGCAAACATGATCGAGACAAGGAGCTTGCGTTCGCTTTCCGACAGGCTCTCCAGAGCGCCCAGACCCGCAATGTCAATTTCAATATCCGCCAGCAAAGCCCTGATCTGCGCCGACCCGAACAATCTCGACCTTATATGATGCTGGTTTCGTTCAAAGAATTCCGCGCCTCCCGGCAAAGACAGCAGCATGTTCATGAAAGCGCCATAGCCCTGGCACAGCATCGTCTCGATATCCTGCGCGCCGGTTCTGGCCGCCGCGATCTCAAGGCGGATGCGCTCGATCAGGCGGGCGACCAGCTTGTCAAACACCGCCTCCTTGGTGCGGTAATAATTGTAGAAACTCCCCGCCGAAACCTCGCTGTCGTTCACAATGTCGCGCACCGTGGCACCATCAAGGCCAAGGGTTGAAAAGACTTTCCACGCCGCCGCCTCGATCTTTTCCATATTCTGCGCGCGGGTCATCTCGCGCTTCTCGGACAGGCTGTAGGGGCCCTTTCTCTGGTTCGGCATCTGGGCACTCTTGGGTTCGACGGCGATTTTGAGGCGCGCTTAGGCCATCAATTGCTGCCCGGCGTCAACAGGAACGATGGTGCCCGTGATATGGCGCGCGGCATCGCTGGCCAGAAAAGCGGCAAGCGCGCCGACATCCTCGATCGACACCAGCGTTCCGGCCGGAGCAGCGGCGGCGGCCCGCTCGAGCAATTCGTCAAAGCGGTCGATCCCGCTGGCCGCGCGCGTGGCAATCGGGCCGGGCGACAGGGCATGGGCGCGGATGCCCTTGGGGCCCAGTTCGGCCGCGACATAGCGGGTCGCGCTTTCCAGAGCCGCCTTGACCGGGCCCATCAGATTATAATGGGCCACCACCCGTTCCGAGCCGTAGAAGGTCACGCACATCAGACAACCTCCATCCGGCATCAGCGGTTCGGCCAGCCGCGCCATGCGCAAAAAGCTGTGGCATGACACGTCCATGGCCATGGCAAAACCTTCCGCCGAGCAATCGACAACCCGGCCCTGCAAATCCGCCCTCGGCGCAAAGGCAATGGAGTGAAGCAGAAAGTCCAGCTTTCCCCAGCGCGCCCTCACCTCATCGAACAGCGCTTCAAGCTGGCCCGGTTCGCGCACATCGCAGGGTGCCAGCCAGTCCATGCCCAACCGCTCGGCCACCGGCTCGACAAAGGGCTTGGCCTTATCGTTCAGATAGGTCGCGGCCAGCGTGGCGCCGCATTGCGCAAAGGCCGCCGCGCATCCTGCGGCAATGCTGTGCTCATTGGCGATCCCGACTACAAGGCCACGCTTGCCCGAAAGATCCACCAACGGTTTCATGCCCTTGCTCCCTGCTGACCATCCAGAATGTTGAAAGTGTGGAATGCAATCATGCGTTCTTCATCGGTGGGGATGACCCGCACCGCGATGCGGCTGTCGGGCCGGGTGATCACGGGGGCATTCGCGGCATTGGCCGCCTCGTCCAGAAGGACGCCCGCCCATGCCATGCGCCCACAGATGGCCGAGCGGATGACAGGATCGTTCTCGCCAATCCCGGCGGTAAAGACGATGCCGTCCAGCCCTTCGAGCGAGCCGATCAGAGCAGCCATATGGCGCGCGACGGTCCAGACGAACAGCTCTATCGCCTCCTTCGCATGAGGGTCCGCGCTGGCATGGAGCACGCGCATATCGCCCGATATGCCGGACACGCCCAGCAGGCCCGACTGGCCATAGAGCAGGGCTTCGACCTGCCGCGCGCTCATCCCCTCCTGAAGCATCAGATGCAGGACAGCGCCGGGGTCCAGCGCGCCGCTGCGCGTGCCCATCATCAGCCCGTCGAGCGCGGTAAAGCCCATGGTCGTGTCGATGCCGGCCCCGTCGCGCATCGCGCAAAGGCTCGCCCCATTACCCAGATGGGCGACGATCACCCTCCTCTTGGCCAATCCGGGATCGATTTCGCCCAGACGCCGGGCGATATATTCATAGGACAGGCCATGAAAGCCGTAGCGCCGAACCCCTTTTTCCGCGAACCGACGCGGCAGGGGCAATCGCGTGGCCACCGCAGGCATGGCATGATGAAACGCGGTATCGAAACAGGCGACCTGAAGGAGATGGGGCGCCATGCGGGCGATCTCGCGGATGGCGGCCAGATTGTGGGGTTGATGCAGCGGCGCGAGCGGAGAGAAGGCCTCCAGCCTGGCGACAAGGGCCGGATCAATTCTTTGCGGCGCGCGGAAAACCCCGCCGCCATGCACCACCCGGTGGCCCACCGCGACAATCTCATGCTCGCGCAGATGATCCTGAGCCCAGCCATAGAGTTCTCCCAGCAGATCCTCGTGAGTCAGCCCCGCCCCGCCGGGCCAGGATTTTTCGAGCAGGACTTCGCCGTCATCCTTGCGGACAAGGATGCGCGGATCGCTGCCGATCCCTTCCAGCTTGCCGCCCGCCGCGTGGCGCGGCCCGTCCTGCTCCAGCGTGTAAAGGCCGAATTTGATGCTCGATGAGCCCGAGTTGAGGCTGATAAGAGCGCTGCTCACAAGGCAGGCCTGAACAGGCCGGGCGCCGCCTTCGTCCCGGCATGGGCCAGCAGCACGGCCACGGCGCAAGAGGCAAGGCGGGTGGTCAGACTGTCGGCCCGGCTGGTCAGGATGATCGGCACCCGCGCGCCCAGCACAATGCCCGCCGCATCCGCCCCGCCCAGAAAGGTCAGTTGCTTGGCCAGCATATTGCCCGCCTCAAGATTGGGGACCACGAGGATTTCCGCCTTGCCCGCGACCGGCGAAACAATGCCCTTTTCCTTGGCCGCGCCTTCGTTGATGGCATTGTCAAAGGCCAGCGGTCCATCGAGCAGCGCCCCGGCAAACTCGCCCCGATCCGCCATCTTGCACAACGCGGCCGCATCGATCGTCGAGGCAATGGCCGGGTTTACCATTTCCACGGCCGAAAGAATGGCAACCTTGGGCTGTTCTATGCCGATCACATGGGCAAGGTCGATCGCGTTGCGGATGATATCGGCCTTCTCGATCAGGCTCGGCGCGATATTGACCGCCGCATCGGTGATCAGCAGGGGCGTGGGATGGCCCGGCACATCCATCAGATAGACATGGCTGATCCGCCTTTCCGTGCGCAATCCGGTTTCGCGCGCGACCACCGCCGCCATCAGTTCATCGGTATGGAGCGACCCCTTCATCAGCAGTCCGGCCTCTCCGGTCCGGACCAGTTCCACCGCCGCTGCTGCGGCCGCATGGCTGTGGGGCGCATCAACGATGCGGAAAGAGGCGATATCGACCCCGGCCTCCTGCGCTGTCGCCCGAATGCGGGCCTCGGGGCCGACCAGAATGGGCACGATCAGTCCGGCCTCCACCGCCTCGGCAACGGCGGTGATGGCCGCCGCGCTGCAGGGATGGGCGATTGCGGTGGTCACCGGATGGGCGGCCTTGGCCGCCGCCATCAACCGGCGATAGGCATCATGGCTCGACAGGCTGACATCGGGCAGGCTGGCACGCGGGCGGCGCACTTTACGGGTGGGCGCCTTGACGCTTGCCACACCGCTGATGACCTCCTCGCCCGCCTGATTGGTGCACAGACAATCGAGCGTGACGATATGGTGCTGCTCGGCCTTGGCGGAAACGGTGAGGCGCGCCGTGATCGTATCCCCCACCGCCACAGGCCGCAAAAAGCGCAGGCTCTGTTCCAGATAGATCGTGCCCGGCCCCGGCAGTTCGGTGCCCAGCACGGCGGAAATCAGCCCGCCCCCCCACATGCCATGCGCGATGACGTGGTGAAACATGTCGCCCTCGGCAAATTCCGGGTCGAGATGGGCGGGATTGACGTCTCCGGACACCAGCGCGAAAAGCTGAATGTCGCGCTGGCTGAGCGTGCGCGACAGGCTGGCGGTATCGCCGATCGCGATCTCGTCAAAGGTGCGGTTCTCGATCATGGCGGGAGTCGTTGTCATCATCACTTCTCCAGAATATAGCTGCCCGGCGCATCGACCAGCGGGGCATAGCCCTTGTCCGGCGCGCCCATCGGCGGTGGAGCGACAGCGGCGCCGGATCTTGCATCAAGCCATTGCCCCCATGCCTCCCACCACGAGCCGGGGTGATCGGAGGCCTGCGCCTGCCACACATCGGGCGCAAGGGCCGGGCCGCAGGCCGGACGCATCAGGAGCTGGTAATGGCGGTGTTTGTGCCCCGGCTCCGAAACGATGCCCGCATTATGGCCGCCATTGGTCAGCGCGAAACATATTTCCGCATCGGTCAGCATGTGGATCTTATGGACCGAACGCCATGGGGCGACATGGTCGGTCTGTGTGCCCACCACGAACATCGGGGCTTTCAGCGCCGACAGGCTGGCCGGCTGATCGCCCGCCACAAAGCGCCCCTCGGCCAGATCATTCCGGAGAAACAATTTGCGCAGATATTCGCTGTGCATGGCAAAGGGCATCCGCGTACCATCGGCATTCCAGACCATCAGGTCGCTGGCCGCGGGCCGCTCACCCATCAGATATTCGTTCAGGATGCGCGACCAGACCAGATCGTTGGAACGCAGCATCTGGAACGCGCCGCCCATCTGCCCGCTGTCGAGATAGCCGCGCTCCCACATCATGCTGTCGAGCAGGTTCAACTGCGCCTCATCAATGAAGAGGCCTAATTCGCCCGGCTCGCTGAATTCGGTTTGCGCGGCCAGCAAGGTCAAGCCGGCCAGTCGCTCGTCGCCATCGCGCGCCATGGCCGCCGCCGCAATGGTCATCAGCGTGCCGCCAAGGCAATAGCCCAGCGCATGGATTTTCGGCGCGCCGGTAATCGCCCCGATCGCGTCCAGCGCGGCCATCGGCCCCAGCAGGCGATAATCCTCCATGGTCAGATCGCGATCCGCGCTGCCGGGATTGTGCCAGGAAATCGCGAAGACCGTATAGCCCTGCCCCACCAGCCAGGCGGTCAGGGAATTGCGGGGGGAGAGGTCGAGAATATAATATTTCATGATCCAGGCCGGTACGATCAGCACCGGCTCGGGCCGGACCGTCGCGGTGGTCGGCTCATACTGGATCAGCTCCATCAGGCGGTTGCGGTAGATTACCTTGCCTTTGGTCGCCGCAATGTCGCGCCCGACCTGCAGTGGCTGCTCGCCCGTCTGCGCCGTGCCGCGGGCAAGCGCTTCGACATCGGCCATCAGCAGCCTTGCGCCCTCGACCAGACACATGCCGCCCGTATCGGCAATCCGCTTTTGCAGCACAGGATTCGTCAGGACGAAATTGCTGGGCGCCAGCATGTCGAGGATCTGGCGCAGGGTGAAAGATGTCACCGCCTCATGGCGAGCGGTGACGCCTGCAATGCCGGTGGTTGCCGCATGCCACCATTGCTGCGTCATTAAAAAGGATTGGGCGATCAGATTATAGGGCGCCGCTTTCCACGCCGGATCGTCAAAGCGGCGATCCTGCGGCAGGGGCTCAATGGCGGGGTGATCGCCATCGGCGCCATGGGCGACATAATCGGCCAAACGCAGGGTTTTGCGCCAAGCCTTGGCCACCAGTTCCAACCGCCGCCCCGGCGATACCGCAAGATGCAGGGCCCAGTCCGAGAGCGCCTGCGCCACGGTAAAGGGCGAGAGCCCGCCCGTGACACCGGCAATGGCGGCGAAGGAGGCCCGATCGAGATTCCGGGCCATCCCTTCGAGCGGATCGGCGGCCTCATGGGCGGATAGGCTGTCGTTCATGGGTGAGCTCCTTCCGGCGCGTTCAGGCCGGTCTGTGATCGATTCATCCCCCAGCCACCGGCAATCGCCCGGTAAAGCTGAACGGTGGCGCTGCCTTGCGCCAACTTGGTCTGTTCCACCTTGTCGGCATCCGCAAAGGCGTCGAGCTGTGCCTGCAGCACATCGCCCAAGGCCATACGCCCCGCACGATAGAAGGCCTGCGCCTGATCGACGCGGCGGGCGGACAGGTCGCGTGCCTGCTCCAGGCCGCGCAAACGGGCATCAAGCCCGGTGCGCAAGGCATAGGCGGTCTCGACCTCTTCAAGCGCCAGCAGGATGGCGCGATCCTGTCCCGCCAGCGCCGCCTCCAGTTCGCCATGGCCTGCCGCGATCCGCCCGCGCAGCAATCCGCCGGTGAAGATGGGGACGCTGGCCTTGACGCCAACCAGACCAAGCGGGCCGCCAAAACCGGGCAGGCCCGACAAGGCGATATGGCCATCCTGTCCCATGAAACTGATCCCGAAACGCGGCATCAGATCCGCCTTCAGACTTTTCAGCCGGGCGGCCCGCGCGGCAACAATCAGCATTCGGGCGCGCACATCGGGGCGGCGCTCCAGAATGGCCGAGGGGAATTGACCGGAGGGCGGCGGCGGCACGCGCATATTCGCATTTGTCGCCTCTGCAGGCGGTGTTTCGGGCAAGTCTCCGGCCAGCACGGCAAGCCGCCTGCGCCGCGCGTCGATCAGCGACAGGAGGGGTGGTCGACCCGCCTCCAGCGAGGCCAGCGCCGCCTGCGCCTTGGTCACATCCAGCGCCTTGGCCTGTCCCATCCTTTGCCGGGCGGAGAGATAATCGGCCAAAACCCGCGCCGATGCGATGCTTTGATCGAGGATGGCCAGACGGCGACGCAGCCCCTGCCACTGCTGATAGTTTTCAACCACATCGCCGATCACGGTCAGCGCAACGCCATGGGCCAGCCATTGCGCGCTGTCGGCAAGGGCCCTGGCGGCTTCGGCATCGGCGTGGCGACCGCCGAACACGTCCGGCTCCCATTGCGCGCCAAGCCCGACAAGATAGCCCGCGCCCGTGTTCCCTTCGGAAAAAGGCGCAAGGAGCGAGCCAAGAGCGCCATCGGCCGCGGTATCGGCCAGCGTTCCCCACGCCGCGCCATTGGCCGCCACGGTGGGATAGAGCGCCGCCTCCGAAACGGACACGAGCGCCCTTGCCGCCCTGACATGGGCCTGCGCCACGCGGATATCGGCATTGGCGACGAGCGCCTTTTCGACCAGCGCGTTCAAGGCAGGATCGCCCCAAAGGGTCCACCACCGGTCGGGGGCGCCCGCCGATGGCAGACCGGCCTCGGGCGCGACGAGGCGCGCGGGCGGGGAAACCGTCGCCTGAGGCGAGGCCAGAGGAGGCGACGAGGCGCAAGCCGCCAGACCAAGCGCCGGCCCCGCCGCCAGCAACGCGCGCAGGGTCATCTTTGGGCCTTTATGCATGATTTTCGCCTTCATCCCTGACGCTCCAGCATCGAGCGGAAGCGCTGCACCGCAAGGGCAACAAACAGCACGCCCCAGCCGCAGATCATGGCCAGTTCGGGCCATACGGTGGCGGTTTGCGCGCCGCGATAAAGCACCGCCTGCGAAAGGCTGACAAATTGGGTGGTGGGCAGCAGCCTTGCCACGATCTGGATGGCGGGCGGCATGCTCTCAAGCGGCGTGGCGGCCCCGGACAGCAGATAGGCGATGGCATAGACCGGGACAGCAAACAGGCCGAATTGCGGCATGCTGGGCGCCAGCGTCGCCATCCACATGCCCAGCGACGTCACCGAAAAGAGATAGAGCACCATCGCGCCCGCAAAGAGCGCCAGAGAACCCGCCAGCGGCACGGCCAGAGCCCCATGCACCACAAACCACAGGGACGCGATCGAGGCCAGAAAGATGACCAGACCATTGGCCAGAATCTTGGAAAAAGCGATTTCACTGGCCCGGACGGGCATGACCAGCAGATGTTCGATCGTACCATGCTCGCGCTCGCGGATGACCGCTGCGCCGACAAGGATGATCGAGAGGACCGTCACATTCGTCACGATCTGCATCACCGAACTGTACCAGGCCGATTGCGAATTGGGGTTGAAGAAGATCTGGCTGGTCACCGTGACGGGCAGAGCCGCCAGCAGGCCGCGCGCGTGGAGGAAATCGAGCGTCTCGGCGGCAAAGATCCGCTGGAAATCGACAGCCCCCAGCCCGGCCTGCGTCATGGCGGTGGCATCGACCAGAATCTGAACCGCCGGGCTGCGCCGGGCCAGCACATCGGCCTGAAAGCGCGGCGGGATCTCGATCACGAAAATATAGCGGCCCCCGTCCATCGCGGCGGAGACATCCCCGCGCGCGATGTCCACCGGCGGCTTGAAATAGGGCGGCCGCACAGCATCGCGCAGGCGCCGCGACAGTTCGCTGTGATCATCGTCCACGATCGCCACCGAGGCATTGGACACCTCGGCCTTGAGCCCGGTGGCGACGAGCTGGATGGCGATGGTAAAGGCAAAGACAATCAGCGCCATCAGCGTCACATCCTTGAGAACGCTGCGCAGTTCCTTGACGCCGAGCAACCAGACATTGATCAGCCAGCGGCTCATACCTCCTGCTTTCCGAGCATGAGCCGCGAGGCCATGATGACGATGAGGGCAAACAGCCCCAGCGCCAGATAGGCTGCGCCGAAGCTGGCCGGACCAAGGCCCTTGGTGAAGGTGCCCAGACTGATGATCTGAAACCACGAGGAAGGAAAGATGACGCCGATCCAATAGCTGCCGTCGAGGAGCGTCGAGACCGGATAGAGCAGGCCCGAAAAATTCACGGAAGGGATGAGGCAGATCAGCGCGGTGGCGAAAATCGCGGCCACCTGGGTGCGAACGAAGGTCGAGATCATCATGCCAAGACCGGTGGACGCCAGCACGAACAGCAGCGCGCCCATCGTCAGCGCCGACAGGGACCCCTTGAGCGGCACACCCAGAACGGTCACGATGAGGGCCACAAGCGTGCCATAGCTGACCATGGCCAGAGCGACATAGGGCACCTGCTTGCCGATCAGGAACGCCCCGGCCCCGGCGGGCGAAGCATAGAGGTTGATGATCGAGCCGATCTCTTTTTCACGAACGATGCCAAGCGCGGTCAGCATCGCGGGGATCAGGATCATTGTCAGCATCAGCACGCCCGGCGTGATCGCATAGATGCTGCGAAAATCCTGATTGTAGATGAAACGGGGTTCGATCGAGGCGGGCATCGCGAGAGCGGTGGAAGTCACCCCCAACCTGTCGAGCGAATAGGCCAGAATGATCGCATCGGCATAGCCCTGGATGTTCGCGGCCAGAAAGGGGCTGGCGCCATCAATGAAAACCCCCACATCCGGCTTTCGCCCCGCGGCCAGATCGCGCCCAAAGGCAGGCGGAATATCCAGCACCATCTGGACGCTGCCCTCGCGCAGTCGCCCATGCGCGTCTTCCTCGCTGGCGATGGGGCGGGTTTCCACGAAATAGCGCGACCCCTCAAAGCGGCGGATCAGATCGCGGCTGGTCGCACTCTGATCATGGTCGAGCACCGCCATGCGGATGTTCTGCACGTCAAAGGAAATGCTGAAGGCGCAAATGCACAGCAGGATGATCGGTCCCGCCAGCGCAAAGCCCATGCGGATGCGGTCGCGCGCCAGTTCGATCGCCTCGCGCCGGGAAAAGGCCCAGGCAAAGCCCAGCCAACCGGCCAATCCGCCCTGTCTGTTGTCGGCCTCGTCCGGCTTGCGCCCTGCCGGTTCCGAGGTCGCAGCCGTCGCCGCTTCGGCCGAATTATCCTCCAGCACCGCAATGAACGCGTCCTCCAGACGCTGCGCATGGTATTGGCGCGTCAGTTCGGCCGGCGTTCCCACTGCCAGCACCCGCCCGCGATCCATTAGCGAAATCCGGTCGCACCGCTCGGCCTCGTTCATGAAATGGGTCGAGACAAAGATGGTCACGCCATCATCGCGCGAAAGGCGCAGCAAATGACCCCAGAACATGTCGCGGGCCGCAGGATCGACGCCCGAGGTCGGCTCGTCAAGGATAAGGATTTCAGGCTTGTGCAGACAGGCCGCCGCCAGTTGCAGCCGCTGGCGTATCCCCAGCGGCAATGCGGCAGGCAGGGCGCGGGCATGATCGAGCAGCGCATATTGCGCCATCACCTCATTCACCAACGCCCCCGCCTCGCCCTGCGGCACGCGATAGAGGCGGGCGTGCAGGGCCAGATTCTGCTCGACGGTCAATTCTTCATAGAGCGAAAAGGCCTGCGACATATAGCCGACACGCATCCGCGTCTGCATGTCTCCGGCGGTGATCGGGCGCCCGAACAGGGTTGCGGTCCCGCTGCTCGCATCAAGCAGTCCGGTCAGCATCTTCATGGTCGTCGTCTTGCCGCAGCCGTTCGAGCCGAGAAAGCCGAAGATCTCGCCCCGGCCGATCCGAAAGCTGACGTCATCGACCGCCACGAAATCGCCGAAGCGGCGCACCAGATGCTGCGCTTCTATCGCGGGCGCCTCTCCCTTGTCCTGCCATGGCGCGACATTGAGCAATTCGCCCGCAGGCCGCTTCGCTTCGGGCAGCAGGCTGATATAGGCCTGCTCCAGCGTTGCGGCCCCGGTTTGCGCCAGAATATCGTGCGTCGGCCCCTGCGCGATGATGCGCCCTTCGTCCATCGCCACCAGATGATCGAAACGCTCGGCCTCTTCCATATAGGCGGTCGAGACCAGCACGGTCAGTTCGGGCCGCTCGGCCCGCATGGCATCGACCAGTTCCCAGAATTGTCGCCGCGACAGGGGATCGACGCCCGTTGTCGGCTCGTCCAGAATCAGCAGGTCCGGATCGTGAACCAGCGCGCAGCATAGGCCCAGCTTCTGCTTCATCCCGCCCGAAAGCTTGCCTGCGGGCCGGTCGGGAAAAGGCGCAAGCCCCGTCGCCTCAAGCAGGCGCTTCATATGCGCGCGCCGTTCGGCCCCGCCCAGACCGAACAGGCGGCCGAAAAAGTCGATATTCTCGGCCACGGACAGCGTGGGGTAGAGATTGCGCCCCAGCCCCTGCGGCATATAGGCCACGCGGGACAGGAAAGCGGAGCGGTCGCCCCGCCGCGCAAGATCGAAGCCGAGCACGCCGACCTTGCCCTGCTGAACGCGCTTCACCCCGGAAATCAGCCCCAGCAGCGTGGATTTGCCCACCCCGTCGGGCCCGACAAAGGCCACCGCCCCGCCGCGCGGCAATTGCAGGCTGACATTGGCGAGGGACTGAACCGGGCCATAATGATGGGAAACATCCTCAAGGATGATGGCCATTGCGCCCATTCCCGCCGTCCCGGTCATCGCCTCGCTCACCGCCCGGCTGTTCCCCGATCAGGCCCCAAATCAGGCCATGGCTTGCCGGGATCTGTGCGGACAAAGCCATCGGCGGTCATCCCGGCCTTCAGCACGCCCGCAAACCGCCGCGCCACCTCCACAGGTATCTGCAGCTTCACCCGATAGGAGAGGTTGTCGCGCTCATTGGCGGTTTCGACGTATTTGGGTGTGAACTGCGCCTCGGGCGAGACAAAGCCGACGCGGGCGGACAAGGCGCGGGTAAAACCCTGCGGCAGGATGCGCGCCTCATCCCCGATCCGAATGCGCGAAACAACGGCAGAAGGCACGAAGATAGTCAGATAGACATCCTCCGGGTTGATGATCGACAAAAGCTTGCCGCCGGGCGCCATCATCGTGCCCGGCTCGGCAATGCGATATTCCACCCGGCCCGGGCCCGGCGAGCGGATATGCAGATCGGCACGGATGGCCGAAACCAGCCGGATCTGGGCATCGGCCTGAGCAATCGCGCCGCGCGCCTCGCCTATGGCGCCGCTTGCCGCCTCAAGGCCGCCTGTCTCGCCCGCCAGCGCCAGATTGCGCTGTTTCAGCTCCACATCGGACACCATATCGCGCGCATGAAGACCGGCGGTTTCCGACCAGTTGAGCTGGGCGAGTTCGGCCTGACTGCGATGCGCCGCCTGTTCGCCCTGTGCGCGGGCAAGGCCGCCCAAGGCCCTTTCGCGCGAGGCTCTGGCCGCATCAAGCTGGGCCAGCACATCACTTTCGTCCTGTTCGGCCAGAATCTGGCCCGCCTGAACCACATCGCCTTCGCGAACCGTCAAGGAGGCCAGCCGTCCCGGATATTTCACCGCGATATCGGTCCGGGTCATCTCGATCCGGCCATTGCTGCGCAAGACCCATTCCGGAAGCTCGGCACGGCGCATGAAATGATGCCATGCCCAATAGCCCCCCGCCGCCAGCGCCAGCAGGACCGCCCCGGCAAGAATACGGCGAAGCCTCATCTGCCGCCCCTGCGGCTGCGGACTGTCAACGGGAAAGCGTCAGCACACTGCATCACCATCGGGCTCCTGAGCCGGAAGGAAAGTGAAAGGCCCCTGCGGCCTGCCGGAATGTTCTGATTTTTTGAATTACGGCGCACCATTGCCGACGCACACAAAGCCGACTCCGGGTCAACCGCCTCTCGCAAGACCTGATTAACAAAAAATTGAACGGTATGTCAAGTTTTCCATGTATCGGATCCCAAAGGTTTGTTTGCCGTGCTTAACGGCATTCACGGCCTTTTATGGCCATCCGCATCGCCGGACATTGAGAAGCATCAATACGCGCCCGCAAAGGTTTGGATCGCAGGATCAGAGCCAATCACGCCATGGCGACCCAGCGGATCCATGCAGATGCAAAAAGGGGTTCGCACCGGACGCACCGATGCGAACCCCATGCATTTCCCCCAATGCCTTGGCTCAAGCCTTACGCGGCCTTAAGCAACCCTTCGCGCGCCGCCCGCAGAGCATCGGCTCCGGTGCCGGCATCGGCCTGCGCCATGATCGCGGCAAAGCGTTCCAGAGAGCGCTCGAACGTATCGCCATAGCCCTTGATCAGGCGCTGGGCGCGGATGATCTCTGTGGCGAGCGCAAGATCCGTTTCGGCGGCCTTTTGCGCGCGGTCCAGCCATGCCTCGATCCGGCCCTGTTCCTGGGCATAGCGCAAGGTGCTGCGCCGCCAGCCCCGCCCCATCGCCACCAGACGCAGCGCGATGAACCAGCGCAACGAAGTCGTCTCGACATGCCGTCCCTTTGACAGCGCCCGGTCCAGCCATGCCGAACCCATCACCCGCCGACCCAGCCAGCCCGGCAGGCTCTCGGCCACTTCCTGAAGGCGCGGATGCATGAATTCGGTGACGGTCAGGACTTGCCCATCCTTCACCTTGACCTCGTCGCGCACGCGTTCAAACCGGGCGGCGCGCACTTTCAGATCGGCCACGCGGATCGTGTCCTCATAGGCCATCCACAGCGCCAGATGGCGCGCGGCCTCCTGCGTCAAGTCGAAAGGCGCGCGGTCCATGGCGGCGATCCGTTCGAGGCGATCCAGATAGAGCGCCGCATAATCGCCGTCCTGATAATCCATCAGCTTGGCCAGCCCGTGCAGGGCATTGGCCAGCGCCGCATCGGGCAACCCCGCCCGCGCCCGCGCGGCCAGCACCTTGCCCATCGTGGTGGTCGGCGTGGGGATCTCGGGGGCCGCCTCCTGCGGCATGGCGATCTCGCCCTGCGCGCGAGCGAAACCTTCAGCAAACCCGGCAAGGTTGCTTTTGACCGCCTTGCCGCTGTGATGGATCGCGGCTTCAAAGGCTTCACGCGGGAAAGGCAGCGCTCCGCTGCCCGCCAGCGCGCCGAACATGATCGCGCTGATCACGCTATGGGTGCGCTCGGTGGCGGCCTCCATGTCGAAACCGATGAAGCGGGCCGAGCGTTCGCGGGCAGCCGCAAGGATCTTCTCGCCATTGCCGCGCCCGTCGCCTGCCACCTGCTTTTCGGAAATGGCATAGATGCGGTGGGTCGACCCGATCAGCGTGGTCTTGCCCGCCGTGGAGAACCCGCGCAGCACCGCGCGGCCCGTTTCCATCAGTTCGGAGGCGACCACCACATCGACATCGCCCGGCATCGGCATTTGCGCCATGATCGGCATACGCCCATCGGCCCCTGCCCCACCTTTATCAGGGCGCGCCAATTCGACATAATAAACGGTCGAGCCCGTCCGCTGCGCCACGCCCGGCACCGACGTGCCCTGCGCCAGCCAGCCCGCCTCACGCGCGACATACTGGATCCATTCGGCCAGCACCCCGCCGCCCTGTCCGCCCAGCGCCAGAATGGCAATGGCGATACGGTTTTTCTGGGTCATCCTGCCAGTCCTTTAAAACGCGCGGGCCATGCGGGCGCGATTATCGCGCGCCTGCATCCAGCCGACGATCCGCGCACGCCAGCCCTGCCGGAACTTTTCCCAGCCCGTGGGATTGCTGACGATCCGCGCGCGGTAAAAACTGGGGCACAGGATCGCGGCATGGGCATTTTCGCCGCACAGACCGCAACCGACGCAACTGTTTTCGACATGCGTCACCGGATCCTGGCGCAGGGGGTCCGGGTTCGACTTGATGGTCAGCGAGGGGCAGCCCGACAGGCGGATGCAGGCGTGATCGCCGGTGCAGGTGTCACTGTCGACGCCGAAACGTTCACGCACCACGCGCCCGCCATTGGCCAGCACCTTGCCCTGTTCACGCTTCACCCGGCGCTGTTTGTTGAGCATGCATTCCGATTGGGCAACGATAACTTTCGGCCCTTTTTCCGAACTGGTCATCGCCTCGCGCAGCAGGTCGCGCATTTTCGCCACGTCATAGGTCCGCTCGACCAGCCGCACCCATTTCGCACCCACGCCCTGCACCGCCTTGGCGATGGGGTTTTTGGTCACGCGGACCGGGTTGTCGGCGCGGCTGGAAAGGATATCCTGCCCCCCTGTCGCCGCCGAATAGCCATTGTCGATGATCAGGGTGACGGTGTCATCCTTGTTGAACACCGCATTGCCGATGCCGCTGGTCAATCCATTGTGCCAGAAACCGCCATCGCCCATCACGGCAATCGCGCGCTTGTCCTTGGGCTTGAAGGCCGAGGCGCCCGCCGCGCCCAATCCATACCCCATCGTCGTATTGCCAATGTCAAACGGCGGCAGGATCGAGAACAGGTGGCAGCCGATATCCGCCGACACATGGGTCGGACCCAGTTCCTTCTCCACCAGCTTCATCGCGGCAAACACCGGACGCTCCGGGCATCCGGTGCAGAAACCGGCGGGGCGCTGGGGGATTTCCATCGCCACGTCGCGCGGCAGGGGATCGGGCTTGGCCTCCGCCGGGGCGAGATGCGGGGCATGGGCGCGCAGGAATTTGCCCAGACCATCGCGAATTACAGCGGCCGAATATTCGCCCGAGCGCGGCAGCATGTCCTTGCCGACAATCCGGGTTTGCAGATCGGCGCGGCGGATCAGCGTGTTCAGCTCATGCTCGATAAATTCAGGCTGGCCTTCCTCGACCACCAGCACAGCCTGTTTCCCAGCGCAGAAGGCCGAAACCTCCTCGGGGATCAGCGGATAGGCAACGTTGAGGCAATAGACCGCGATCCTGCTGCTGCCATAGGCATCGGCCAGATCCAGCAATTCCATCGCGCGATTGAGGTTATTGTACAGGCCGCCCTGAACGATGATGCCGATTTCCGGCGTGTCGCTGTCCTGCCCAAACCATTCGTTCAGCTTGTTGTCGCGGACATAGGCAATGCCGGCGGGCCAGCGCTGCTCGATCTTTTCAACCTCATGCTGGAAATTGGCCGGGGGCAGCACGATGCGCTGGAGATCGCGAATCGGGGCTGATGCGGCCTCGCCCACGGTCATGGCCGGGCGGACATTATCCTTGGCGATAAAGCTGCCGGTCATATGGCACGAACGCACCCGCAATTGCAGCATGACCGGCGTGTTCGAGGCTTCGGACAGGCGGAAACCCTGCTCCACCGCATCCACCATGCTGGTCAGGTTCGGGCGCGGGTCGATCAGCCACATCTGGCTCTTCATGGCAAAGGCATGGGTGCGCTCCTGCATGATTGAGGAGCCTTCGCCATAATCCTCGCCCACGATGATGAGCGCGCCGCCCTTCACCCCGCCCGAGGCCACATTGGACAAAGCATCGGAGGCGACATTGGTGCCCACCACCGATTTCCAGGTGACGGCCCCGCGCAGGGGATAATTGACGCTGGCCGCCAGCATGGCCGCCGCCGTCGCTTCCGAAGCGCTGGCCTCGAAATGCACGCCAAGGCTGGCGAGCAGATCATTGGCATCGGCAAACACATCCATCAGATGGCTGATGGGCGAGCCCTGATAGCCGCCGACATAGGCGACGCCCGATTGCAGCAGGCCCTTGGTGACGGCCAGAATGCCCTCGCCGGTGAAGACTTCCCCTTCCCCGGCGGTCAGCTTCTTGACTTCGGATTTGAACGAACGCTCGGCCATGTCGGATCAGCCTTCGACCAGCGCCAGCACGCGCAGGGGGCTGCCCGAACCGTCACGGATTTTGAGCGGGGCGGCGATCACGATGGCGCCCGTCGCGGGCAGTTGATCGAGGTTTTCAAGGCATTGCAGCCCATATTTGCCCGCGCCGTGGAACAGAGTATGCGCCGGATAGGCCGGGGTCAGCGCGAAGGCCTGCCCGGCATCGGTGCCGATGGTTTCCACGCCAAAACCGATCACATCCCGCGCGATCAGCGCCTCAACCGCGGCCGTCGACGGCCCCGGCGTATGCGGCCCGTCCGCTGCGCGGTTGGTATAGGCATCGACGTCGCGCTTTGACCAATCGGTGCGCAGCAGCACCCAGGACCCGGCGGGAATCGGGCCATGTTGCGATTCCCAGCGCTCAATGTGCTCCACCGTCAGCAGGAAATCGGCATCGGCGGCGCATTCCGCCGAAAAATCCAGCACCACGGCGGGCGCGATCAGCGGCTGAACCGGCAGACGGTCGACCGTGTTGTCGGCCAGATCCTTGCCCGTCACCCAATGCACCGGCGCGTCGAAATGGGTGCCCGTATGCTCGCCCACGGTAAAATTGTTCCAGTGCCATGCCACGCCGCGATCATCATAGCGCGAAATCTCCTGACGCGAGAAAGCCGCCGTTTGCCCGAAGGGGTCGGGCAGAACCAGCAGCGGCGTATCTTCCGAAAGCGTCTGGGTGAGATCGACAACCCGCACCGCGCCCGAGGCAAGGGATTGAGCAAGCATGTTGAGTGTGGACATAAAGGCTCCCACAGAGGATGTAGCGCGAAGGCTATCGGATAAACTTGCAGATGCAAGTATTAATTGCAGGGTATGAAGGAAAACGCAGATGAGCGAGGATTTACGCAGGCTTGGCGATCCCGGATCCGAGGAATTCCGGGTCGAGGCCTATCCCTTCTATCTGCTGAACCGCGCGGCGAGCCGGTACAATGTGGTCATCGAATCGCAATTGCGGCCGATCGGCATCGACATTCCCACATGGCGCGTGCTGATGATCCTGGGCGAACATGAGCCTTTGCCCATCGCGCAGGTTGCCAAATCGGCGGTCATCAACATTTCAACGATGATGCGCATTGTCGAACGCATGACCAAGGCCGGATTGATCACCACCCAGCCCAGCGAAACCGACGGTCGCGTCACCGAATTGCTGTTGAGCGATCTGGGGCGCGAGAAACTGGTGGCCGCGCGCGAGGCGACCTCGCCGGTCTATCACAAGGTCATTCGGGGAATCAGCGCGAGCGAATTTGCCCAATTGCTCGATTTGCTGGGGCGTCTGCACGACAATCTGGAGTAAGCGCGGGGGCAACCGAATCAACTTGCACATGCAACCAATATGTTTTAAACCTAAAGCATATTTGGAGGTGTATGATGCGTGTTGCCTGTCTGGGCGGCGGTCCCGCCGGTCTTTATTTTGCCATTTCGATGAAATTGCGCGATCCCTCGCACCAGATTGACGTTTTCGAACGCAATCGCGCGGGCGACACATTCGGCTGGGGCGTGGTCTTTTCCGATCAGACGGTCGAGAACCTGACAGCCAATGATCCCGTCAGTGCGGCCATCATCGCGGATAATTTCGCCCATTGGGACGATATCACCGTGGCGATGGGCGATGCCGAGATCACCTCATCGGGGCATGGCTTTATCGGCATCGGGCGCAAACGCCTGCTGCAAATCCTGACGGCGCGGGCGCTGGAGCTGGGCGTCCGGGTGCATTTCGAAAGCGAATTTTCCGCTGATCTGTCGACCTATGGCGATTATGACCTGATCGTGGCGGCCGATGGCATCAACAGCGCGATCCGCACGCAAAACGAGGACAAATTCGGCGTCGATATTCAAACCCGCCGCAACAAGTTCTGCTGGCTGGGCACGACGCGCCTGTTCGACGCCTTCGCCTTCCTGTTCGAAAAGACCGAGCATGGCTGGGTCTGGGCCCATGCCTATAAGTTCGACGCCACCCATTCGACCTTCATCGTCGAATGCTCGCCCGAAACTTGGGAAGGGCTGGGCCTCGACAAGATGGAGCAGAACGAGAGCATCGCCTTTTGTGAAAAGCTGTTTGCCCGCCATCTCGACGGCCATGCGCTCATCACCAATGCGGGCCATTTGCGCGGCTCGGCGGCATGGATCAATTTCCGCCGCATCCTGTGCGAGAAATGGTCCTTCGACAATGTCGTGCTGCTGGGCGATGCGGCCCATACCGCGCATTTCTCGATCGGTTCGGGCACGAAACTGGCGCTGGAGGATGCCATCAAGCTGGCGCAGGTGCTCAGCCGTCCCGGCATGGCCGATCCGGCCAATCTGCGCGAGGCTCTGGCCGAATATGAGGCCGAGCGCCATGTCGAGGTGCTTAAAATCCAGAACAGCGCGCGCAATTCGACCGATTGGTTCGAGACGCTCGACCGCTATCTCGATTTCGACCTGCCGCAATTTGCCTATTCGCTGATGACCCGTTCGCAGCGCGTGGCCCATGAAAACCTGCGCCTGCGCGACAAGGCATGGCTGGAAAGCCTCGAACGCTGGTTCTGGGCGGGCAATGAGGGGCGCAACACCCCGGTCCAGCCGATGTTCACGCCCTTTGCCCTGCGCGATCTGACGCTGGCCAATCGCGTGGTGGTGCCCCCGATGCTGACCTACAGCGCGGAACCGGACGGCCATGCGACCATGTTCCACGAGGTGCATTACGGCGCCCGCGCGCTGGGCGGGGCTGGCCTTGTCATCACCGAAATGCTGGCCGTCTCGCCCGAGGGGCGCGCCACCTCGGCCTGCCCCGGCCTATGGGAGGATGGCCAGATCGACCGCTGGCGCGCGATCAACGCCTTTGCCCATCAGCACACCGCCACCAAGACCTGCGCCCAACTGGGCCATGCGGGCGCGCGGGCCTCGTGCCGTCCGGGGCATGAAGGCTATGACGTGCCGCTCGCCGATCCCTGGCCGATCCTTTCAGCCAGCGCGCAGCCATGGCGCGAGGGCGGCCTGACGCCCGCCGCCCTGAGCGAGGCCGACATGGAGCGCATCCTTGCCGACTTCACCGCCGCCGCGCGCCGCGCCGATGCCGCCGGTTTTGACATGATCGAGCTTCAGGCGGGGCATGGCTTCCTGCTCTCCAGCTTTATCACCCCGGTGATGAACAAGCGCGAAGACGCGTATGGCGGTTCGCTGGAAAACCGCCTGCGCTTCCCGCTGCGCGTGGCCGCCGCCGTCCGCGCAACATGGCCCGCGGGCAAGCCGATGGCGGTGCGCATCTCGGCCAACGACTGGGTGGGCGCGGCGGGCGTGACCCCTGCCGAGGCTGTGGCCATTGCCGAAGCCTTCAAGGCCGTGGGCGTGGACATCATCGACGTATCGGCGGGGGAAACCGCACCGCGCGCCCGCCCCACCTACGGCCGCATGTTCCAGACCCCCTTTGCCGACCAAATCCGCAACGAGGCCCATATGCCTACCATGGCCGTGGGCAACATCACCCAGCCCGATCAGATCAACTCGATCCTGATGGCGGGCCGCGCCGATCTGGTGGCGGTGGGGCGGCCCCATCTGGTCGATCCGTCATGGACCTTGCGCGCGGCGGCGCAGGCGGGCGAGGAAGGGCAATTCGTCCCCGCCCCCTATGCCCTTGGCCAGGCGCAGGCGCGGCAACTAGCCGGGCAGGCCCGCGATACCGCAGCCCGCGCGTAAGGAGACGACGAATGCCTTTCAACCTGACCCTGCCGGTGCGTTTTGCCGATGTCGATCCGGCCGGGATCGTCTTTTACCCGCGCTATTTCGAAATGCTCAACGCGCTGGTCGAGGACTGGTTCGCCTCCTTGGGTTTCCCCTTCAAGCTGATCCATATGGAAGGCAAAATGGGCGTGCCCACGGTCCGGCTGGAGGTGGATTTCATCGCGCCCAGCGAGTTGGGCGAGAGCCTCGACCTGTCGCTGGAGATCACGAAGCTGGGCAAGAGCAGTTGCCAGTTGGCGATCAGTTTTGCCTGCGAAGGACAGGTCCGTTTGAAGGCATTGGTGGTGCTGGTCTGCATGGATCTGGGCGCGCGGCAATCGATGCCCTGGCCCGAAACCTTGCGCGATGGGATGCAGGCCTATCTCGTCTGAACGGACTTGCCGCCCGGCTCCATGCCACCTAAACGCGACAGGACGGCTCGCCCCCACCGGGCGGGCCGTTTGCCATGATGAGGGTTTGATGGACGACGGAGCGGAAAGGCGGCTGGAGCTGCGGGTGTGGATCCGCCTGCTCGATTGCGCCAAGCTGGTGGAAAAACAGCTGCGTCGCAATTTTCAGGAACAGTTCGACACCACCCTGCCCCGGTTTGATGTGCTGGCGGCGCTGGATCGCGCGCCCGACGGGCTGACCATGGGCGAGATTTCGCGCGCGCTGCTGGTGTCCAACGGCAATGTGACCTCGATCGTGCGGCAATTGAGCGAACAGGGCCTGATCGATTCCCGCCCCGACCCCAATGACCGCCGCGCCGCGATTGTCAGCATGACCGGGGCGGGCCGCGCCTATTTCAAGACGCTGGCCGATGCGCACAGCCGCTGGGTGCATGAGGCGCTGTCCTGCTTTCCCGGCGACCATCAGGCGCAACTGCTCGCCCTGCTCGATCAGCTCAAGACATCGATCCGCGCGCAATAAAAAAGGGGGCCGTCTGCACGGCCCTCCAGTCGGGAGAGGAAATCTTTGCCTCAGCCCGCCACGACCGGATGGCGCAGCGTGCCTATGCCTTCGACCGTGGCCACGATGATGTCGCCCGGCCAGACCCATTCCTGCGGGTCCATGCCCGCGCCAACGCCGGCGGGCGTGCCCGTGGCGATGATGTCGCCCGGCTCCAGCGTGATGCCCTGCGAAATGTCGGCCACCAGTTCATCGACCTTGAAAAGCATATAGGCGGTATTGCTGCGCTGCTTTTCCACGCCATTGACGGTCAGCCACAGGTCGAGCGTCTGGGGATCGGGGATTTCATCGGCGGTGACAACGCAAGGGCCCATGGGCGCAAACGTGTCCTGGCCCTTGGAGTAAATCCACTGGCCCGCACGGCGGCAATCGCGCGCGCTCATGTCGATGCAGACGGTATAGCCGAACACATAGTTCAGCGCCTTGTCGCGCGAGACGCCCTTGGCCCGCGTGCCGATGATCGCGGCCAGTTCGACCTCCCAGTCAAGCTGCTGGGTGATGGCGGCATTATGGACGATGGCGTCATCCGGGCCGATCACGGACGTCGGCGGCTTGGAGAAGATCACCGGCTGACGCGGCAATTCGGGCGAGGTGTCGAGCGACTTGGCGCTTTCGGCCACGTGTTCGGTGTAATTCAGGCCAATACCGAAGATGTTCTTGCGCGGGCGCGGGATCGGGGCCAGCAATTTGACATTGGCGACGGGTTGGGCGGTGCCGATGGGAAAAACGCCCTCGGCCTCGTTAATCAGCTTGCTGGTGATCGCCACGGCCTGCGGGCCAAGGTCGATGAATTCCAGCATGGTCGAGGGCAGCGGCACGCCGCATTCCTCGCCGAACATTTCCAGATCGAGGACCAGATCCCCGACCAGAGCGCCAAGGCGCGCTTCGGCCTCGACGTGAGAACGATAGGTAACAAGACGCATCAGCTATTCCTTGAGGTGTCAGGAGAGGAATTCAGGCGAGAACGGGCTGGTGGCCGTGGTTTTCGCCAAAGGCTTCTTCGCGATAGATGCCCAAAGAGCGCATCACCGGCAGATCGTTGAAGGTGAACAGGCAGGCGTCATCCGTGTCGGACAGATTGACATGTTCATGCCAGCACCAGCTTGGCACGACGAAAATGTCGCGCTCCTGCCAATCGAAGCGCTGGCCATTGATGATCGAATAGCCGCGCCCCTTGGCGCATTGATAGACGAAGCTGCCGGTGTGGCGGTGGGCCTTGGTGTGCTGGCCTGCGCGCAGCATCTGCATCGAGGCGCCGATGGTCGGCATCACCGGCCCGCCCGTATGCGGGTTCACATATTCCATCAGCAGCCCGTCATAGGGCGAGCCTTCCGACACGGCGGCATAGCGCAGCAGCGCCTCATAGGTCGGCCCCCATTCATATTTGAGCAGCGGCGAATAGGGCCTGGCCCATTGCACCCCGGCGGCGCGCAGCGCCGAGCCCGCCCACATGCCCAGCGAGTCATTGACCGGGAAGGAAATCGCCTGCTGAAGCTCGGGGTGGACCTCGTAAAAATTGGCGTCCAGCGCGTTCATCAGCGGAATATCCAGCCCGTCCTGCCAAATGCAGACCGTGCCATCCTCCGACACGCCATGCTCATGCCAGGTGCCATTGGGGGTCAGCACAAAGTCATTGGCGCCCAGCGTCATCTTGTGCCCGTCGACATTGGTGAAGGCGCCGCTGCCCTCCATGATGAAGCGCAGCGCCGAGGCCGAATGGCGGTGGCTCGACGCGCATTCGCCCGGCCCCATCACTTGCAGGCCGGAATAGAGCCAGCCCACGGCCGCCACCACATCGGCCCGTCCCGGATTTTCCAGATAGACCACGCGCCGTCCCGCCTGCTCGGGCGTCACCAGTTCGAGCGAGCGCAGCACGTCCTCGCGCAGGTCCTTGTACCGCCACAGATAGGGCACCGAAGTCGAGGCCGGTTCCCACGGCTCGATCTTGTTGGCCACCGTCCACAGCGCTCCTGTACCAAGCGATTGCAATCGCTGATAATAGGCGACAAGCTCGGGCGTATCGGCAACATTGGCGCGACCGATGATCTCTTCGCGGTACTGGTCATATGTGCTGGCCATGGGCAGGCTCCTGAAGGACGTTGGGCTGCGTGATAGTATAGGTTTAAAATATCTTGGCGAAACTGTCAAATGCAAGTAAATTACCTTTCAGCCTCTCTCCGGCTTTCCCCTCTCACTCGTGCAAAAGCTGAGGAAAATCATGACGCAAGCCTTCACCGCCGCTGTCGTTCAGGCCGCATCCCTGCCCACCGACTCGATGGGCGCCGCCGCCAAGGCCGCAGGGCTGATCGCGCAGGCCAGCGCGAAAGGCGCGAAGATCATCGTGTTTCCCGAGGCATTCCTGGGCGGCTATCCCAAGGGCGCGTCCTTCGGCACGCCGGTGGGCATGCGCAAGCCCCAGGGACGCGAGGATTTCCGCGCCTATCATGAGGCCGCCATCGACCTGAACGGCCCCGAAGTGGCCACGATTGCCGAGGCCACCGCCGCCACCGGCGCCTTTGTCGTGATGGGCGTGATCGAGCGCGATGGGGCCACGGTCTATTGCACCGCGCTGTTCTTCGATGGTGAAAAGGGCCTGATTGCCAAGCACCGCAAGCTGATGCCGACCGGCGCGGAGCGGTTGATCTGGGGCTTTGGCGATGGTTCGACCATGCCGGTCATCGACACGCCACTGGGGCGGATCGGGGCTGTGATCTGCTGGGAAAACTATATGCCGATGCTGCGCATGGCGATGTATGACCAAGGCGTCACGCTCTATTGCGCCCCCACCGCCGATGACCGCGACGGCTGGGCCAGCACGATGCGCCATATCGCGCTGGAGGGCCGCTGCTTCGTGCTTTCGGCCTGTCAGCATATCACGCGCGGGGCCTATCCGGCGGACTATGACTGCGCGCTGGGCGACGATCCGGAAACGGTGCTGATGCGCGGCGGGTCGATGATCGTCGATCCGCTGGGCAATGTGCTGGCCGGGCCGGATTATGCGGGCGAAACGATCCTGTATGCGCAGATCGATCCGGCCGAAGTGATCCGTGGCAAATATGATTTCGACGTGGCCGGTCATTACGCCCGCCCGGATGTGTTTCAGTTGAAGGTCGATGTCGCCCCCAAGCGCCCCGTCGCCCGCATCGGAGACGAAGGCTGATGGAGTTCGACTTTTCGCAAGTGGCCGGGCCAGACCGTTATAAGCTGATGGCCGCCTCGATCACCCCGCGCCCCATCGCGTGGATCACATCGCAATCGGCACAGGGCGCGCGCAATGCCGCGCCCTACAGCTTCTTTGCGATGATGAGCGCCGAGCCGCCGCTCCTCGCCATCGGGCTGATGCGCCGCCCGGACGGCACCTATAAGGACAGCGCGGCCAATATATTGGAAACGGGCGAATTTGTCGTCAACCTTGTGGCCGAGCATGATGCGGAGGCCATGAACCTGACCTGCATCGACGCCCCGCCGTGCGAGGATGAAATCGCACTGGCGAGCATCGAAACCGCGCCCTCCACCGCCATCGCCCCGCCCCGCATCGCCACCGCTCCGGTCAGCATGGAATGCCGCCTGTATAACAGTATGGACGCAGGCCAATCGACCATCGTGCTGGGCGAAGTGTTGCGCTTTCACATTCAGGACCGGTTTGTCGATGCGCAGAAATTGCATGTCGATACGCTGGCGATGAATCTCATCGCGCGTATGCATGGCGCAGGCTGGTACACGCGCAGCACCGATCTGTTGCAGATGGCCCGCCCCAGTTGGGCGGATCGCTGAAACGCGAAAGGGCGGCGGCATGAACCCATGCCGCCGCCCGATCAACCCGCCATCAACCCTTGATAAAGGCCAGAATATCGCGGTTCAGCACATCGGCATGGGTGGTCAACATGCCGTGGGGATAGCCGGGATAGATCTTGAGCGTGTTGTTGCGGATCAGCTTGGCCTGCAAATGGGCCGATGCGGCCACCGGCACGATCTGGTCATCATCGCCATGCTGGATCAGCACCGGCACGCTGATCGCCTTCAGATCCTCGGTCTGGTCGGTTTCGGAAAAGGCCTTGATGCTGTCATACTGGGCCTTGGCGCCGCCCATCATGCCCTGGCGCCACCAATTCTGACGGATCGCCTCATTCACGCTCTGGCCCGGGCGGTTGAAGCCGTAAAAGGGCACCGGCACATTCCAGAAGAAATCCGCCCGGTTGTCCACCAGCGCCTTGCGGAAGCCGTCGAACACCGACATCGGCAAGCCACCCGGATAGGCCGCGGTCTTGAGCATGATCGGCGGCACCGCGCCCACCAGCACCGCCTTGGCCACGCGCCCTTCGCCATAGCGGGCCACATAGGCCGCCACCACGCCGCCGCCGGTCGAATGGCCGATATGCACCGCATCATGCAGGTCCAGATGGCGTACCAGAACGGCGGTGTCGCGGGCATAGGTGTCCATGTCATTGCCGTCCATCGTCTGGCTGGAGCGGCCATGGCCGCGCCGGTCAAAAGCGATCACGCGAAAGCCCTGTTCGAGGAAGAACATCATCTGCGCATCCCAATCGTCCGCCGTCAGCGGCCAGCCATGGTGAAAGACGATGGGCTGTCCGGTGCCCCAGTCCTTGTAATAGAGCCGCGCGCCATCGGGCGTGGTCACATAGCCATCGCCAACGCGCGCGCTGTTGGCCGCCTTGGTCGGGACAGCGGCCAGCGTGGGGGTCTGGCTGACCAGCGCGGCGGTGCCGGCCACGGCGCCGACGGTGGTGAGCAGATGACGGCGGGAAAGATCCTGAGCAGCTTGGGTCATGATACACCTCGGGGGAAGGAAGATGGAAAGGGAATGACGGGGAAAGTGACAGGTATGGCTCGCCCTCGCTTGGCGATCCGCATGCGATTTTGGATAATTCGGAGATATTCAGGCCGTGTTTCCGGCCAGTGGGGCGGGGCCGAAACCCCGCCCTGATCCGGCATCAGGCCGCGTCGACCAGAACGATCTCGCTGTCCTCGATGGCCGTGACGCGCAGCACTTCGACATCGCTGATCGCCACGCCGTCGCGGGCCTTGATCGTCTGGTCCTCAATCCGCACCGCGCCAATGGCGGGCACCAGATAGGCCTTGCGGTTTCCGCCCAGCGGATATTCCGCAGTTTCACCGGCCTTCAAAGTGGCGCCCACCACGCGGGCATTGGTGCGGATCGGCAGAGCGTCAGCGTCTTCGGCATAGCCGCTGGCCAGCGTTACGAAATGGCCCGAACGTTCGCCCTTGGGGAAAGGCTTGGCGCCCCATTGCGGCGCATCGCCCTGATGGGTGGGGATGATCCAGATCTGGAAGATCCTGGTCGTGATATCCTCAAGGTTATATTCCGAATGGCGGATGCCGGTGCCTGCGCTCATCACCTGGACGTCGCCGGCCTCGGTGCGGCCCTTGTTGCCCAGATTGTCCTGATGGGTGATCGCGCCTTCGCGGACATAGGTGATGATTTCCATGTCGCGGTGGGGGTGCGGCGGAAAACCGGTGCCGGGCGCAATCGTGTCATCGTTCCACACGCGCAGGTTGCCCCAGTGGACGCGGGCCGGATCGTGATATTCGGCAAAGGAAAAGTGGTGGTGCGCGTCCAGCCAGCCATGGTTGGCCGCGCCAAGGGTTTCAAAGGGACGATGTTCGATCATGGGTTATCTCCTGTGGGGCGTATCGGGGGAGCGCCCTTGCTGAAAACCGATTTAGCCCTTGCGACCTGTTCTGATCAGAGGGATAAAATGATCGGTAACGTTCGAGAAAATGGAAAAGCGAGATTCGCGCATGAACAATCCGGGCACGCCGACCTTTGACCAGTTGCGCATTTTCCTCACCATCGTGGACACCGGCAGCTTTGCCGCCGCCGCGCGCAAGCTCAACCGCGCGGTCTCGGTTATCTCCTATGGCATCGCCAATCTGGAGGCGCAGCTTGGCCTGACCCTGTTCGACCGCGAGGGCACGCGCAAACCGACACTGACCGTGGCCGGGCGGGCGCTGCTCTCCGAGGCGCGCGGGGTGGCGCAGGGCATCGACGCCCTGCGCGCCAAGGTCAAAGGGCTGCTCGACGGGCTGGAGGCCGAGGTCGATCTGGCGGTGGACGTGATGCTGCCCACGGACCGGCTGGGGCGCATCCTGCGGGCCTTTCGCGCGCAATTTCCCACCGTGCAATTGCGCCTGCATGTCGAGGCGCTGGGCGCGATCACGGCGCTGGTGCTGGACGGCAAGGCGGTGATCGGCCTGTCGGGCCCGCTGTTCGCCGGGGTCGAGGGGCTGGAAAGCGTCAATGCCGGATCGGTGCCCATGGTGCCGGTGGCCGCGCCCGATCATCCGCTGGCGCAGATGGACCCGATCCCCCCCGGCGCTGGGCGTGATTATATCCAGCTCGTGCTGACCGACCGTTCGCGCTTTACCGAGGGGCAGGATTTCTCGGTGCTGTCGCCGCGCACATGGCGTCTGGCCGATCTTGGCGCCAAACATGCGCTGCTGCGCGAAGGGATCGGGTGGGGCAACATGCCCCTGCCGATGATCGAGGACGATCTGACCACCGGCACGCTCAGCCGCCTAGTGATGCCCGATCATCCGGGCGGCACCTATCGCTTTGCCGGGATCTGGCGGCGCGACACACCCCCCGGTCCGGCGGCGGCCTGGCTGATCGAACAATTTGTAAATACGGCCGAAAACGGGGCGGACGATTTGCCCGATATCTGACGCAAGCCTCTTTTGGGGGGAATTTCCTCCCCCGGATCGGGCTTGGCGCGCGGGCGCCCTGTGCCATGTTGGGCATCGACAGCAAGCACAGGATCCGGCGAAAATGACCCCGACATTGGCCCGCACACCGCCTCTTGCCGAAATCGCCCGCATCCCCGAACTGATCGAGGGCGCGCGGCGGTTTCTGGACGAAGACGTGCATATGGCCCGCCATTATCTGGAGCGGATTTCGGCGCTTTTCGCGCCTGCCCCTTCCGGCCCGATCTATCTGGCCGAAAGGCCCGCCCCGCCCCCTGCCCCGGTCAAGGGCGGGCTGGCGGCATGGCAGATGCAAAAGGTGCTGGCCTATGTCGAAAGCCATCTGGACAAGACGCTTTCGACCGAGGAACTGGCCGGAGTGACGCGGCTGTCCACCGGCCATTTCTGCCGCGCGTTCAAGGCCAGCATGGGCGAAACGCCCCATGGCTTCATCATGCGCCAGCGGATCCGCCGCGCCCAGATCCTGATGGTGCAAAGCCGCGAAACGCTCTCGCAGATCGCCATTGCCTGCGGTCTGACCGATCAGGCCCATCTGACCCGCCTGTTCCGCCGCACCACCGGCACCACGCCGATGCAATGGCGCCGCCACTGGCAGGGCGAGATCTGAAACCGGAGCGGAGATCCTCGATGCCCCCGATACCGCCGCGCCCGCTGGGCCAATACCGGCATGTGCGCTTTGTCGCCGCCCAGATCGCGATTGAGGCCCCGGTCGATCTGCTGATCGTGGGAATGCAGGAAAAGGATGGAGGGCGCAGCGGGGCCGAACAGGTCGACCGCGCGCTGCACGGCACGCTGGGGCGGCTGCGCGCGGGCGGGATCTTTACCGGCATGGCGGGCGAGGAACTGACGCTCTGGGCGCCGCCCGCGCCGATCGGGGCGCGCTCGCTGATGCTGATCGGGCTGGGCGCTGGTCTGGCGGGCGATCCGTTGCGGATCGGGCGGCTGACCCGCCAGGCGATGCGCAGCACGCTTTGCACCCATGCGCGCAAGGTGGCCTGTCTGCTCGGCTGGAACGGGCTGGATATTGCCGAGGAGGGAATCGAGGAGATTGCGGCGGCGATGATGCGCGGCGCGCTTCTGGCGCTGGACGGGCTGGAAACCCCGCCCCGCCCCATCGAATGGATTTTCGACATTCGCAACGGTCAGGCCCAGCGCACCGCCGCCGCGCTGGAAAATGCTCTGGCAACATGGCATTCCCCGGAATGAGGCGCATCGCGCCATTGTTGCAAGCAGGATCACCAGGGTTAACGGCCAGACCATGCCATTCCATGCTCCAGACGGGCTTTACGCCCCGCGCGCCGCGCGTCCGCCGATCTCGGTGATGCTGGTGGATGATCACCTGCTGCTGCGCGAAGGCGTGCGCGCGGTGATCGGCACCCAGCCCGACATCACCATCGCGGGCGAGGCCGAGGATGGCGCGCAGGCCATCGCGCTCTATGAGCGGCTGCGGCCCGATGTGGTGCTGATGGACCTGCAGATGCCCGACATGTCTGGGGTGGAGGCCATCGAGGCGATTCGCCGCGGCGATCCGGGCGCGCGCATCATCGTGCTGACCACCTTTTCGGGCGACGGGCGCGCGATCAAGGCCCTGCGCGCGGGCGCCATGGGCTATCTGCTCAAGGCCAGCCTGCGCAAGGAACTGCTCGATGCGATTCGTTCGGTGTTCAACGGCGGCAAGCATCTGGACGCGCAGGTGGCGACCGCCATTGCGCTGCATGTGCTGGACGATGATCTGACCGAGCGCGAACTGGCGGTGCTGACACTGGCGGCGGCGGGCAATTCGAACAAGCAGATCGCCGCGCGCATCGGCCTGTCGGAGGAGACCGTCAAAGGCCATATGAAACAGGCCTTTGCCAAGCTGGGCGCGGCCGACCGCACCCATGCGGTGACCATTGCGGCCAAGCGGGGCCTGATCGAAATCTGAGGCCGCGCGGCGTCATCCAGCGCCCAATCACGTCAAGCCTGTGCAAGACGCAAACCGGCGGCTGCCCCTAGTCTGCGCCGCGTTCGACCTTGCATGCCTTTGTGGCGGCAGGGCCGTTCATTCGAAAAAATCGAACAAACCGTCCGATCTTATCTCACTTACCTGAATTCATCGACCGGCATAACTTGCCCTCACAGCAACGATGCTGGCCCAACAAAGGATCCCCCGATGACCATCACCGCCACCCCGACCCCCGGCAAGAGCCTGATTTCGCCCAAGGATCACACGCTGGTCCTGATCGACTTCCAATCGCAGATGGCCTTTGCCACCAAGTCCATCGCCACCGAAGTGCTGCGCAGCAATGCCGCGCTGGTCGCCAATGCCGCCGCCTCGTTTGGCGTCTCCACCATCCTGACCACGGTGGCCGAAAAGAGCTTTTCCGGCCCGATGTTCAACGAAATCACCGATGCCTTTCCCGGCCAGCCGCTGCTCGACCGCACCAGCATGAACACCTGGGAAGACGCCGCCGTGATTGAGGAAGTGAACCGCATCGGCAAGGAGCGCATCATCTTTGCAGGGCTTTGGACCAGCGTCTGCATCGTCGGTCCGGTGGCATCGGCCATCGATCAGGGTTTTGACGTCTATTTCATCGCCGACGCCTGCGGCGACATTTCGGCCGAGGCCCATGAACGCGCCGTCCAGCGCATGATCCAGCTTGGCGCCAAGCCGATGACCTCGCTGCAATATATGCTTGAGCTTCAGCGCGACTGGGCGCGGGCCGAAACCTATGACAGCACCACCGGCATCGCCCGCCAGTGGGGCGGCGCCTATGGCCTGGGCATCACCTATGCCAAGACGATGTTCGGCGCGTCCGAAGGCGGACACTAAGCCGACCGGGACCGGCCTGCGGCGCACTCCGCCCAATCCCCCCAAGACGCAGGCCGGTCCCGACTTTTCCTCCTTGGTTCAGGAGCTCCCCCGATGAAACTTTATCTCCTCTCGCTGGGCGCCGGATTGCTGGTGGGCGTGATCTACAGCCTGCTGGGCGTGCGTTCGCCAGCGCCGCCGATCATCGCGCTGGTGGGCCTGCTGGGCATTCTGGCCGGCGAACAACTGGTGCCGATTGCCCGCCGCGCGATTCAGGGACAGGATGTCGCCTGTTATATCCGCGGCAATTGCGCCGATCATGTGCTGGGCCAATTGCCCGGAAACCCTGACAAAAACTAATCCCTTTCCCCCAACCGGAGCCTTCCCCCATGGCCGACCTGATCATCACCAACGCCAAGGTTTCCACCCTTGACCGCGAAAACCCCGAGGCCGAAGCCATCGCCATCCGCGACGGCAAATTCCTGGCCGTGGGCAGCGAAAAGGATGTGCGCGCCGCCGTCCTGCCCGATGCGCAGGTGATCGATGCGGGCCGCCGCCGCGTGATCCCCGGCCTGATCGACAGCCATATGCACATCATCCGGGGCGGGCTGAATTTCAACATGGAGCTGCGCTGGGACGGCGTGCCCTCGCTCTCGGAAGCGATGGCGATGCTGAAAGCTCAGGTTGACCGCACCCCCGCCCCGCAATGGGTGCGCGTGGTGGGCGGTTTCACCGAGCACCAGTTTGCCGAAAAGCGCCTGCCCACGCTGGCCGAGCTGAACGCCGTGGCGCCCGATACGCCGGTGTTCATCCTGCACCTCTATGACCGCGCGCTGCTCAATGCCGCCGCGCTGCGGGTGGTGGGCTATACCAAGGACACGCCCAACCCTCCAGGCGGCGAGATTGTCCGCGACAGCATGGGCAACCCCACCGGGCTCTTGCTGGCCCAGCCCAATGCGACGATCCTCTATTCGACGCTGGCCAAGGGGCCGAAGCTGCCGCAGGAGTACCAGCTCAACTCCACCCGCCATTTCATGCGTGATGTCAATGCCTTGGGCGTAACGGGCGTGATCGACGCGGGCGGCGGGTCGCAGAATTATCCCGACGATTACGAAATCATCGAAAAGCTGCATCAGGACGACCAACTGACCGTCCGCATCAGCTATAACCTCTTCACGCAAAAGCCGAAAGAGGAACTGGCCGATTTCTCCGGCTGGGTGAAACAGGTGACGCCGGGCCAAGGCGATGACACCTATCGCCATAATGGTGCGGGCGAAATGCTGGTCTATTCCGCCGCCGATTTTGAAGATTTCCGCGCGCCCCGCCCCGACATGCCCCCCAGCATGGAGGGCGACCTTGAACCCGTCATTCGCCTCTTGGCCGAACACCGCTGGCCATGGCGCCTGCACGCCACCTATGACCAGACGATCAGCCGCGCGCTCGATGTCTATGAAAAGGTGAACCGCGATATTCCGCTGACCGGCATCAACTGGTTCTTTGACCATGCCGAAACCATCAGCGACCGCAACATTGACCGCATCGCGGCCCTTGGCGGCGGCATCGCGGTCCAGCACCGCATGGCGTTTCAGGGCGAATATTTCGTCGAGCAATATGGCGCAAAAGCCGCCGAACGCACGCCTCCGATCAACAAGATGATCGCGGCCGGCATCCCGGTGGGCGCCGGCACCGACGCCACCCGCGTCGCCAGCTATAATCCGTGGGTCTCGCTGTCATGGCTGGTCACGGGGCGCACGTTGGGCGGATTGCGGCTCTATCCTTCGGCCAACCGCGTTTCGCGCGACAAGGCTCTGGCCATGTGGACCCATGAAAACACGTGGTTTTCCAATGAAGTGGGCAAGAAGGGCCAGATCAAGGCGGGCCAACTGGCCGATCTTGCCATCCTGTCCGACGATTATTTCACCGTGCCCGAACATGAAATCGTCCATATCCGCTCTGTCCTGACCCTGCTGGGCGGCAAGGTGGTGCATGGCGAGGGTAAATATGAGCCGCTGGCCCCCGCCCTGCCCCGCGCGATGCCCGACTGGTCGCCGGTCGCCACCTTTGGCGGATACCACAAGACCCGCGAGGCCCGCGCGAAACTGGCATCGGCCTGCGCCTGTCATTCCTCCTGCGCGGTCCATGGCCATGACCATGCCGCCGCCCTTGGCGCCAGCGTTCCGGCCGGTGATCCCCAAAGCTTCTGGGGTGCACTGGGCTGCGGCTGCTGGGCCGTCTGATCCTCTTCCCCCTTTTTTCAATGGAGTCCCCCGCCATGAAATCTCTCGCTTTTACCATCGCTCTCGTTCTGGCCGCCCCCGCCGCCGCAAAACCTGTCACCACCCCGGACGTCGGCGTCGCCCCGCAATATGACACCACCCATGTCTATGTGCCCGAAGGCGATTTTGACCGCTTCGTCGCCAGTTTCTCGGCCACTTTCGGCGGCACTACCAGCAAGCAGGGCACCTTTCAGGTCACCCCCACCCCCAGCCTCACCAAATCGCAACTCGTGCTGACGCCTGCGGGCACGGTGTCGGTGTTCGGTTTTAAAACGCCGATCCCCTATCCCTTTGGCGATGAGCGCACCGGCTATCTGGTGACCGATATGGACAAGGCCGTGGTGGCCGCGCGGCGTCATGGCGCGATCCGCCGCCTCAATGATTTTCCCGATCCCATCGGCCGCGATGTCGTCATCCAATGGCCGGGCGGGGTGAACATGCAGCTTTATTGGCACACCGCCACGCCGCATTATGCGCCGCTGTCCACCATCCCGGAAAACCGCATCTATCTGACCGCCGATGCGGCCGATGCTTTCCTCAAAAGCTGGGGCGGCTATGCCCATGCAAGCATCACGGCAGACGACCGCAAGGCCCCCGGCGCCGAAGTGGGCCAGACCGGCAAGACCATCCGCCGCGTTTCCCTCACCAGCAACTATGGCAAGATGGTGGTCTTTGTCTCGGACGGCCAACTCCCCTGGCCCTATGGCCGCGACATGACCGGCTATCAAGTCGCGGATCTCGCCGCCACGCTGGACAAGGCCAAGGCCAATGGCGCCGAACTGCTGGTCGCCCCCTACACCGTCGGCGCGCGCCAGAGCGCGATTGTCCGCTTCCCCGGCGGCTATATCGCCGAAGTGCATCAGGGCGCCTGAGCCATGGATACGCGCCCAGACTTCACCCACCGCGACCCCGCCATGATCGACGCCATTCTGGAATGGCCGATGACATGGACCATCGCCCGCCTCGCGCTGGTGGGGCCTTATCTGCTGGGTGGGATCGTCAAATTGAGCGACCTTCCCGCCGCCGCCGCCGAACAGGCCCATTTCGGGCTGAACCCGCCCGCGCTCTGGGCCGCGATCACGATTGCGGTCGAACTGATCGGGCCGCTGCTGGTGCTTTCGGGGCGGCTGGTGTGGCTGGGGGCGGGGATGCTGGGCGTTTTCACGCTGCTGGCGGCCTGCGTGGCCAATGCCTTCTGGGCGATGCCCGCCGGGCAGGACCGCTTTATGGCCACCAATGCCTTTTTCGAACATATCGGCCTGATCGGCGGCTTCGTGCTGGTCGCGCTGGTTTCGGAAAGAGCGCAGCGCCGTGACGGAACAGGCCAGGATCGGACTGACCGTGCGTAAACTTGCCTGCCTCGCGCTGCCTTGCGCCTTGCTGGGCGCCTGCCCCGCCTCGGCCCAACAGGCGCGTGAGGCATGGCAGGCCCCCACCCTGTCCATCACCCGCTATGACGAGGACTGGTCCGATCTGGCCGATGCCGAAAAGCGCGCCCATCATTGGACCGGACCTTTCAAATACGTTCCGATCACCGATGACGTCTGGCTCTCGACCGGCGCCGAACTGCGCCTGCGCAGCGAAAGCCTGAGCGGCAATCAATGGGGCAGCGCGCCCGACCAGACCTATCTGTGGGCGCGCGCCCTGCCCTATGCCGACCTGCATGCGGGCAAGTTTCGCGCCTTCGTGCAACCCATGGCCACATTCGCCACCGGCGTCGAACCCGCGGCCAGCCCCACCGACCAAAGCCGCCTCGATCTGCTTCAGGCCTTTGCCGAGGCCGATCTTGGCCCCGTCACCCTGCGCGGCGGGCGGCAGATGGTCTCGCTGGGCACGGAACGGTTGATCGGCACGCGCTATGGCCCCAACACGCCGCTGGCCTTTGACGGGGCGCGGGCGGTGGTGCGCATCGGCGCGGCCTCGGTCAGCCTGCTGGCGCTGCATCCGGTGCAGGCGGGCCTGCGCGATTTCGACGACCATACCTCGGCCACCAAGGGCCTGTGGGGCGCCTATGCGGTGCTGCCGGGCTGGGATATCTATTATCTGGCCTATCGCAACCGCACCGCCCGTTTCGGCGGGATCACGGGCCATGAACTGCGCCATTCCATCGGTTTGCGCAGCCATGGCACGCGCGGCCAACTGCACTGGAATGTCGAGGGCGTCGCGCAATTCGGCCAATTCGCGGGCCAGAACATAGGTGCATGGACGCTGGGCACCGAGGTCGGCCTTGCCCTGCCCCATGCCATGGACGCCACCATGCGCGTCAACATCATCAGCGGCGACGGCAAGGCCGGAGACGGCCATCTGGGCACGTTCAACGCGCTGTTTCCCAAGGGCAAATATTTCGGCGAACTGTCCCCCGTCGGCCCGGCCAACATCGTCAACCTAAATCCGCGTTTCAGCGCGCAGATCGCCCCCAAGGTCTCGGCCAGCCTGGCCGCCATGGCCTTCTGGCGCTATTCGCGCGGCGATGGCGTCTATGACATTCCGGGCAATATGATCCGCAGCGCCGGTGCGGGCCACTCCCGCTTCATAGGCGGCGGCGGCGAGGCTGTCGTGGCTTGGCAGGCGACCGCCGAACTGGAATTGTCCTCCTCTTTCTCGGTGTTTGCACCCGGCGCCTTCCTGCGCGAAACGGGATCGACGCGCACCACCACCATGCTGGGCCTTCAGGCCAATTTCCGCTTCTAAGGAACCCCCGCCATGATGCGATCCTCTTCCTCTCCGCTGCCCGGCCTGCTCCTGATGCTTTCGGCCACGACGGGCCTTGTCGATGCCGTCTCGGTGCTGGGGCTGGGCAAGGTGTTTACGGCCAATATGACCGGCAATATCGTCTTTCTGGGCTTTGCCGCCGTGGGCACGCCCGGTTTTGCCATCAAGCCCTATCTGGTGGCGCTGCTCACCTTTCTGATCGGCGCGCTGGTGGCCGGGCGGATCGGCCAGTCTCTGGGCAGGCGCCCGCTGCGCCAATGGCTGCTGGCCGCCGCCGGGATCGAGGGCGCGCTGCTGGCGCTGGCGGCGATCTGCGCGCTGGCATCGGCGCCCTGGATCGACGCGATCATCGCGCTCACCGCGCTGGCCATGGGCTTTCGCAATGCTACGATCCGGATGCTCAAAGTGCCCGATCTGACCACCACGGTGCTCACCCTGACGCTGACCGGAATTGCCGCCGATTCCCCGCTGGCGGGCGGCACCGGCCCCAATCTGCCCCGCCGCATCGCCGCTGTGGCCAGCATCTTTGCAGGCGCTGCCGTCGGCGCGCTGATGGTCACGCACTGGGGGCTTGCCTTGCCTCTCGCGCTGGCTGCGGGCATGGTGGTGCTGGGCACGATGCTGTGCGTGGCCCATCCCGCCGCCGCCCTTGTTCACAATCCCTGACAATCCCCCATTCCCGAAAGGCGAAATCATGCCCGCCTCCACTTCTGCCCCCACTCCCGCTGACGTCCGCCACAATCCCGCGCAGAACCGCTTTGAATTGCCGATCGAGGGCGATGTGCTGGCCATCTGTGTCTATCGCCGCGACGAAGAAGGGCGCTATGTCCTGCTCCACACCGAGGTTCCCGATGAATATGCCGGACAGGGTCTGGCCTCGACGCTGGCCAAGGGCCTGTTCGCCATGGCTCGCGCGCAGGGTTTCTCGCTGGTCCTGCGCTGCCCCTATATGGCGGCATGGTATGCGCGCCACCCTGACTATGCCGATGTCGTCGCGGGCTAAACGCGGGTGAAGGCATGGGTGCTGTTTCTGGCCGCGCTGGCGGCCCCGTCGGCTCCGGCGCTCTCTGTCCCGGCGCAGGCTGAGGCCCGGATTGACCCGGCCCCGCCCGGCTATGCCCTGCGCGCATGGGGGCCGGAAAGCGGCGCCCCCACCGATATACGCACCATCGCGCAAACGCCCGACGGCTTCCTGTGGCTGGGCACGGGCAACGGCCTCTATCGCTTTGACGGGCTGAGCTTTGAAAGGATCGAGCCGGTCGCCTATGAGCGCCGCCGGTCCGCCACGATCCTGACCATGGCGGTGGCGTCCGATGGCGCGCTGTGGATGGGGCGCGATTATGGCGGCGTGTCGGTCTGGCGCAACGGGCGGCTGGAAGATCTGCCGCGCGACCAGCAGGTCAAAGGCGCGGTGCAGGCCATCACCGCCGGGCCGCAGGGCGATGTCTGGATCGCCACGATCGGCGGGCTGGGGCCGCAACTGCATCTCTTCCGCCATGGCCGCTGGTCGCTGATCTCGCCCGAAACCGGGCTGCAGGACGAAAGCATCGACCATCTGATGGTGGCGCGCGACGGCACGCTATGGATCGCGCAGGGCGCATCGGTCTCGCGCATCGCGCCGGGCGGATCGCGGCCCGCCCTGGTGCTGCGCCACCCGGCCTATCCCGCCACGCTGGCGCAGGATGACGAAGGCGCGGTCTGGATGACCAGCGCCAAGGGGATGGAGCGGCTGACCGGGCGGCCGATGATCCGAGCCCTGCCCTCGACCGTTCCGGCGCCCGGATTGTTTCAGCATGGCGGCCTGATCTTTGCCGATGGCGCGGCTTGGCTCTCGGCCTATCGCGACGGGCTGATGCTTGCGCCCCGGTCCCGCCCGGCGCGGCGGACGTCGATGGCCGTGACGGTACTTTTCCGCGATGCCGAGGGCTCGCTGTGGGGCGGCGGCGCGGATGGGCTGCTGCGCCTGCGCCGGTCGGATGTGATCCGCGTGGCGCTGGCGGGCGCGCCCACCACCGGCTTTGCCCAGGGCGGCCCGCCGGGCGCGCCGCTCTATCTGGGCACGGACACGGGCGTGGTGGGGATCGAAGCGGGCGCGCCGCGCCTGATCCATCAGGGCGGCGACATGACGGCCATCTGCGCCGGACAGCAGGGCCAATTGCTCGCCATGGCGCAAACCAAGGGTTTTGTCCGGCAGGGCGGGCGCTGGCGCTATCTGCCCCCGCCGCCCGACGCCGCGCCGACAGGCAGTTGCGCCATCACCAGCGACGGGCGGATCCTCAACATCATGGGCAATGTCAACATCGCCCAACTGGACGGGCAGCGCTGGAAAGGATGGCAACCGGCGCAGAACTGGCAATTCGGCGTTTCGGACGGGCAAAAGGGCCTGTTCACCCTGCGCCCGACCACCAGCCTGACGCACCTCACACCCGACGGGCAGAGCGAGATCTGGAACCGCGAGCAGATCGCCACCGGATTCATGCGGATGCTGCGCCCCTTTGGCCCGGAACTCTATATCGGGGGCGAACAGGGGCTGGCGCGGATGCGGGGCGGGCGGATCGTTACGCTCGATGCGCATCATCATCCCTGGCTGGCGGGGATTACCGGGCTGGCGATGGGGCGTGGGCGGGTCTGGATCATCAGCGGCGCGGGCATCGCCGATGTCGAGCGCGGACGCTGGGACTCAGCCTTTGCCCATCCCGAACAGCCCATCCCCCACCGCCTGCATGGCGATCACGAAGGCATCCATGCAAGGCGCGATGTCTATTGGGCCGCCAATGATGCCGAAATCGATGCAGAGGGGCGGCCGTGGTTCGTGACCAATCGCGGGCTGGTGCGGATCGAGCCCGAGGGCGGCGCGGCCCCCGCCCCCGCCCCGCCGGTGGTGATCCGCTCGCTGGAGGCCGATGGCCGGGTCTATCGCGGCGCTGATCCGGCTCTGCCCGCAGGCACCAGGCGCATTCAGGTCGATGCGGTGGCGCTCAGCCTGATCGATCCGGCGCGCAATCTCTATCGCTATCGGCTGAGCGGGGTGGACCGCGACTGGGTGCAGACCGACGCGCGGTCCATTACCTATACCGGACTGGCGCCGGGCCGTTATGCGCTCGACGTGATGGCCGCCAATGCCGATGGACTGTGGAGCAGGCAGGTGGCGCGGGTGACTTTCACCATCGCCCCCTATTTCTGGCAGACATGGTGGTTTGCCGCGCTGGCCGGGCTGGCCCTTGGGGTGGCGGTCTGGGCGGGGCTGCGTTGGCGCATCCGCGCGGCCACGCAGGCGGTCCGGCAAAGAATCGAGGACCGTCTGGCCGTGCACGAACAGATCGCCCGCGAATTGCATGACACTTTGCTGCAGGGTTTTCAGGGCCTGATGCTGCGTTTCCAATCGACGCTCGAACGGCTGCCCCATGGGCATCCGGCGCGGCTCGAACTGGAGGATACACTGGAGCGGGCCGATGATGTGCTGATCGAAGGGCGCGACAAGGTGCGCGAATTGCGCGCAGCGGGCGAGCCGGTTGATCTGGCGGCGCTGCTGCGCGCGCTGGCGACGGCGCGGCTGGAGGATGGGCCGGTCTGGGACTTGCGGATCACGGGTAAGCCGCGAAGGGTCTGCGCGCCGGTAGCCGACGAGATCGAGGCCATTGCGGGCGAGGCCCTGTTCAACGCGCGCCGCCATGCGCAGGCGGGCCGGATCATCATCGCCGTCAGTTTTGCCCGCGACAGCCTGCATCTGAGCGTGAGCGACGATGGCGTGGGGCTGGACCGCGCGGTGATGGCGCAAGGGCAAAGGCCGGGCCATTTCGGCCTGATCCACATGCGCGAACGCGCCGCCGCGCTGGGGGCGAAATTCGACATGGGCGATGCGCATCCGCATGGCACGGTCATGTCGCTGACCATCCCGGCGCGCATCGCCTTTCGCGAGGTCCGATGGGGCTTCTAGCGCAGGCTAGTCCATAAACAGCAGCGCGGGATGTTCGAGCAGGCGCCGGATATGCTGGATGAACCGCGCCGCATCATGGCCATCGACGATGCGGTGGTCAAACGAGCTCGACAGGTTCATCACCTTGCGCAGCGCCACGAAAGGCCCCTGCACCACAGGGCGTTCGATGATCCTGTTCGGGCCGATGATCGCCACTTCGGGATGGTTGATGATCGGCGTGGTGGCGATGCCGCCCAGCGGCCCGAGAGAGGTTATCGTGATCGTCGAGCCGCTCAATTCCTCGCGCCGGATCGTGCCGTCGCGCGCCGCCTCGCTCAGCCGCGCCAGCTCCCTGGCGCAGGCGTGGATATCAAGCGTTTCGGCATGGCGGATGACCGGCACCATCAGACCGCCGGGCGTCTGGACCGCGACGCCCACATGCACCCCGGCATATTGCCGCAGCACGCCCTTTTCATCGTCATAATGCGCGTTGATCCGGGGGAAATCAGGCAAGGCGCGGACCAGCGCGCGGATGAAGAAGGGCAGCAGGGTCAGCCTGTCTCGCCCCTCCTTGTTGATTTCGCCGCGCAGCGCCTCCAGCTCGGTCAGGTCGCATTCCTCAACATAGGTGATCTGGGGAATGCGCTGATGGGCCTGCTCCATCCTCTCGGCGATCTTGCGGCGCAGGCCGGTGATGGGGATGTCGGTTGCCCCCTCACGCGGGGCGGGGCGCGGCTGTTCAGCCCTGTGGGCATGAGGCTCCAGATCCTCAAGCGTGATACGCCCGCCCGGCCCGGTCCCCACGACCGATTCCAGCGCGATGCCCAATTCACGCGCGCGATGGCGCGTGGCGGGAGCGGCCAGAGGGGCGGCGATGTCAGGCTCGGAGGTCGGCGGGGGTGTCGGTTCGGGTTCGGGCGCCGGTTCAGGCTCTGCCGCCGCCGCTTCGGCCTCGCCCGCCACCTCAATCTCGACCAGAACGGCGCCCACCGGCCGCATCTCGCCCGCCGCACCGTGGATGGCCAGAACCTTGCCCTCGACCGGCGAGGTCATATCCACCGTCGCCTTGTCGGTCATCACATCGACCAGACATTGGTCCTCAGCCACATGATCGCCCGGTTTGACATGCCAGACCGCGATTTCGGCCTCGGCAATGCCCTCGCCAATATCGGGCAGGCGGAATTGATAAAGGCTCATGGATCAATACTCCATCGCGCGGCGCAGCGCGGCCACAAGGCGCGCGGGGCCGGGAAAATAATCCCATTCAAAAGCGTGCGGATAGGGCGTGTCCCAACCGGCCACGCGCTCGATGGGGGCTTTCAGATGGTCAAAGCAGCGCTCTTGGACCAGCGCCGACAATTCGCCGCCGAAACCGCCAAAGCGCGAAGCCTCATGCAGGATTACGCAGCGCCCGGTCTTGCGCACCGAGGCCACGATGGCCTCAATATCGAGCGGCACCAGCGAACGAAGATCGAGCAGTTCGGCATCCACCCCGGCCTCCTCAATGCCCGCCAGCGCGACATGGACCATCGTGCCATAGGCCAGCACGGTAATGTCGCGCCCCTCGCGCACCACCGCCGCCTTGCCCAGCGGCACGCGGTAGAGCCCCTCGGGAACCTCCGCCTTGGGATGTCCCGCCCATGTCTTGAGCGGCCGGTCGTGATGCCCGTCAAAGGGACCGTTATAGATCCGCTTGGGTTCGAGAATGATGACCGGATCATCATCCTCGATCGCCGCGATCAGCAGGCCCTTGGCGTCATAGGGATTGGAGGGCACCACCGTTTTTAGCCCCACCACATGGGTAAAGATCGCCTCCGGGCTCTGGCTATGCGTCTGGCCGCCGAAAATGCCGCCGCCATAGGGTGTGCGCACCGTCAGCGGCGCCCAGAACTCGCCATTCGAACGATAGCGCAGCCGCGCCGCCTCGCTGACCAACTGGTCAAAGGCGGGCAGGATGTAATCGGCAAACTGGATTTCCACCACCGGGCGCAAGCCATAGGCCCCCATGCCGATGGCCGTGGCGATAATGCCCCCTTCGGCAATCGGCGTGTCGAAACAGCGCGTCAGCCCATGTTTGGCCTGAAGCCCGTCGGTCACACGGAATACCCCGCCGAAATAGCCGACATCCTCGCCAAAGATCAGCACATCGCGATCATCGGCCAGTTTCTCGTCCAGCGCATTGTTGAGCGCCTGAACCATGTTCATCACCGGCATGGCGTCAGACCCCCATTTCGCGGCGCTGTTCGATCACGCGCCAGTCCGGCTGCTTGAACACATCCTCGAACATCGAGGCCAATTCGGGCTTGGATTTGCCCAGCGTGCCGATGGCTTCGCCCGCGCGAACGGCGGCGCGCACTTCATCCTCCAGCGCGGATTGCAGGGCCGCATGGCGCTCCTCGTCCCACTCGCCCAAGGCGATCAGATGGTCTTTCAGCCGCTCTATCGGATCGCCCAACGGCCATTGCAGCGCCTCATCGGCGGGGCGATATTTGGCCGGATCATCAGCGGTGGAATGGCCCGCCGCGCGATAGGTGAACAATTCGATCAGGGTCGCCCCGAGGTTAAGCCTCGCCCTTTCCGCCGCCCATTGCGTCGCCGCCCAGACGGCTAGAAAATCATTGCCATCCACCCGCAGCCCCGGAATGCCATAGGCCAGCGCCTTGGCCGCAAAGGTGGTTTCATTGGCCCCCGCAATGCCGGAAAAGCTGGAGATCGCCCATTGGTTGTTGGTCACGCACAGGATCACCGGCGCGCGATAGACGCTGGCAAAGGTGATCGCCTCGTGGAAACCGCCCTCCGCCGTGGTGCCTTCGCCCACATAGGCCAGTGCGATCCGGTCATCGCCCTTATAGGCCGAGGCCATCGCCCAGCCCACCGCATGGCCAAACCGGCTGCCCAGATTGCCCGAGATCGAATAGAAGCCGTAATCGCGGGCCGAATAAAGGATCGGCAATTGCCGCCCGCGCAAGGGATCGCCCGCATTGGAAAAGATCTGGTTGACCAGATCGAGCAGCGGATAGTTCCGCGCCATCAGCCAGCCGACCACGCGATAGGTGGGAAAGCACATGTCGCGCGCGCCCAGCATCAGCGACTGCGCCACGGCAATCGCCTCCTCACCGGTGGATTTCATGTAAAAGCTGGTCTTGCCCTGACGATGGGCGCGAAACAGGCGGTCGTCAAAGGCGCGTGTCAGCATCATCGCACGCAGGCCCCGATGCAGGATATCGACATCGAGATGCGGGTCCCACGGACCGACCGCATGATGGCCATCATCCAGCACGCGGATCATGCCAAAGGGCATGTCGCGCATGGTCGGCTCGGCGGCATCGACATCGGGCCGCGCGGTTTCGCCGGCCTTGGGCAGCTTCATTCCGCCAAAATCGGGGTGGTCGCCGGGGCGGGCCGGGGGCTCGGGAATATGCAGGGTGAGCCGGGGTTGATTATCCATGTCCTCTCCTTGGCCTTTTGTCCCGTGGCGCGCTTTTCCTGCGGCCTTTCGGGAATTTCAGCTTCTTTCCGGAAACGTTTCGCCGGTCTGTAGCGACGGCGAGATCGAGGCAAATTCCTCCTTTTTCAGGGCTTGGAGAAGGATCAGATGCCTATTCCAAACGCCTGTCAACGGGGTGTCCGAAACAGGCAAAACGGGCCTCAATCGCGCCCTCTCGGCAAAGCGGCCCCTTCCGCTCGCGCAATAATATTACGCGCCTGCGCCAGATGTGGTGCGTCGATCATTTTGCCGTCGAGAATCAGTACCCCCGCGCCGGGCGCCTGCGCAAAGGCGGCGACGATCGCGCGGGCCTGCTCGACCTGCTGCGCGCTGGGGGTAAAGGCGGCATTGATGATCGGCACCTGATCGGGGTGCAGCGCCATCATCCCGGTAAACCCATCAAAGGCCCCCCGCGCCGCATAGGCCGCCAGCCCATCAAGGTCACGGATCGCGGGATAGACCGTCTCGATGGCGGCCACCCCGGCGGCATGGGCGCCAAACAAAGCCATCGACCTCACCATTTCAAAGGGGGCCGTATAGGAGCTGTCGGGCCGCCTGCTGCCCATCGCGCCGATGGCGGCGGGCAGATCCTCCGCCCCCCATGTCAGGCCGCACAGATGCTCGGCCACCTCGCCATAGGTGCCGAGGCCAAAGACGGCCTGCGGGGTCTCGGTGGCGATGGGCAGGATCGGCACCCCCGGCGCGAGAGCCGCCAACGAGCGGACAGTCGCGGCCCCAACTGCCTTGGGCAGGACAAGCCCATCCGCCCCATGGGCCGCGGCCAGATCAGCCTCCAGATAAGGGCTGTCCATGGCGTTGATCCGCACAAAACGGGCAACATCGGCTGGAGCGTTCAAATACTCCGCCACCGCCTCGCGCGCCTTGGGTTTGGCGGCGGGTGCAACGGAATCCTCCAGATCAAGGATGATCGCATCGGCCCCGCTCTGCGCCGCTTTGGCGAAACGTTCGGGCCGGTCCCCCGGCACAAAGAGCAGCGAGCGCAGCCTCATGCCGGTCTTTTATGCAACAGCGCGGCGCGCAAACATTGGCAGACCATCTCGTCGCGCTGGTTCCACAATTCATGGCGGAATGTCACCAGCCCGGCATGGGGCCGCGACCGGCTCTCGCGCCATTCCACCACCTCGGTGCAGGCCCGCATCGTATCGCCCAGAAAGACCGGTTTGGGCATCACCACCCGGTCATAGCCCAGATTGGCCACCAGCGTGCCCAGCGTCGTCTCTCCCACCGTCAGGCCGATCATCAGCGCAAAGGTGAAAGTGCCGTTGACGAGGATTTGCCCAAATTCGCTGGCCCGCGCGGCCTCGGCGTCGATGTGCAATGGCTGGGGATTATGCGTCAGGGCCGAAAACAGCAGATTGTCGGTCTCGGTCACGGTGCGGCGGATCGGATGGTCGATGCGGTCGCCCACCTCCCATTCCTCGAAATAGCGGCCGCTCATGCTGCCTCTCCTGCGGTTATACGCACCAACAGCATTCCCTCACGCACCTGCGCACCTTGCGCAAAGGGCATCTCCTCGACCACCCCGTCAAAGGGCGCGGTCAGGCCATGCTCCATCTTCATCGCCTCCAGCGTCACCAGCTTCTGCCCCTTGCTCACCTTCTGGCCGGGGGTGACATGGATAGCGCTGATCGTGCCCGGCATGGGGGCCAAAACCGCCCCGTCACCCGCCGCCGCCGCCCCGGTCGCGGCGGCGCGATAGGGCCTGACCTCCCAGCTCTGCCCATGTTCGCTCAGCACAACGCGCCCGAGCGGGGCGCGAAAGATCGCTCCCTCGCGCGGGGCCACATCAACCTCGACCGCCTGCCCATCGACCATCACCCGCCCACGTCCCTGCCGCGCGCCATTCAGCCGGAAACCCGCCAAGGCCCCCGCCCCGCCCAGATCCGCCGCCGCCCTGTTCAAGGCCGCCGCACCGGGCAAAGGATCAGGCATCAGCGCATCGCCCGCCCGAGCGATCAGGCCGGTATCCATATGCCCTCCGGCGAAATCAGGATGGTTCAGCGCTTTGACCAGAAAGCCCGCATTGGTCCGCAAGGGCCAGACCACCGCGCGGTCCAATGCGCGTGCCAGCTTGCGCCGCGCCTCGTCCCGCGTGGCGCCATGGGCGATCAGCTTGGCGATCATGGGATCGTAATAGGGCGTGATCTGCCCCCCTTGCGCCACGCCCGTATCGACCCGGACCCCATCGCCCGGATCAAAGGCATCCAGCCGCCCGATCGAGGGCAAAAACCCCCGCGCCGGATCCTCGGCATAGAGCCGCGCTTCCATCGCCGATCCGTTGATCGACAGATCCTCCTGCCGCTTGGGCAGAGGTTCGCCCGAAGCCACGCGCAATTGCCATTCGACCAGATCGACCCCGGTGATCGCCTCGGTCACGGGATGTTCGACCTGAAGCCGCGTGTTCATTTCCATGAACCAGATACGGTCGGCGCGCAGGCCATCGCCGGCGTCGGCAATGAATTCGACTGTCCCTGCGCCGACATAATCGACCGCGCGGGCCGCATCGACGGCCGCGCGGCACACCGCCGTCCGCGTGGCTTCATCCATTCCCGGCGCCGGGGCTTCCTCAATCACCTTCTGATGGCGGCGTTGCAGCGAGCAGTCGCGCTGGAACAGGTGGACGATGTTGCCATGGCGGTCGCCAAACACCTGCACCTCGATATGGCGCGGGCGGGTGATGAATTTCTCGATCAGCACGCGGTCATTGCCGAAAGCAGCCATCGCCTCACGCCTGCATGAGGCCAGCGCATGGGCAAATTCGGCAGGACCGGCCACCAGCCGCATCCCCTTGCCGCCGCCGCCCGCCACGGCCTTGATAAGCACCGGATAGGTGATCTTCGCGGCCTCGCGCGCCAGATGACCGTCATCCTGATCCTGCCCCAGATAGCCCGGCGTGACCGGCACGCCAGCCGCCGCCATGCGCGCCTTGGCAGCGTCTTTCAGGCCCATGGCGGTGATGCTGGCCGGGTCCGGCCCGACCCAGATCAGGCCAGCATCCATGACAGCCTGCGCAAATTCGGCATTTTCCGACAGGAAGCCATAGCCGGGATGGATCGCCTCCGCCCCGGTTTCCAGCGCGGCGGCGATGATCCTTTCGCCGCGCAAATAGCTTTCGCGGGCAGGCGCCGGGCCGATGGCCACCGCCCGGTCGGCCATGGCGACATGCAGCGCGCCCGCATCGGCATCGGAATTGACGGCAATGGTGCGGATACCCATCCGCCGCGCGGTGCGGATGATGCGGCAGGCGATTTCGCCGCGATTGGCGATCAAGAGCGAGGCGATCATACCCTCACATCCGAAACAGGCCGAATTGCGCGCGATCCGGGATCGGCGCATTCAGCGCGGCGGCCAGAGCCAGCCCCAGCACATCGCGGGTCTGAGCCGGATCGATCATGCCATCGTCCCACAATCGCGCGGTGGCATACCATGGGCTGCCCTCCTCCTCGTATTTGGCGCGGATAGGAGCCTTGAAATCTTCCGCCTCTTCCGCCGTCCATGTCGCCGCGTCGCGGTGGACGGTGGCCAGCACGCTGGCGGCCTGTTCGCCACCCATCACCGAGATGCGCGCATTGGGCCAGGTGAACAGAAAACGCGGCCCATAGGCGCGCCCGCACATGCCGTAATTGCCCGCCCCGAAACTGCCCCCGATCAGCACGGTGATCTTGGGCACGCTGGCCGTGGCCACAGCCGTGACGAGTTTGGCGCCGTGGCGGGCGATGCCCTCGGCCTCATATTTGCCGCCGACCATAAAACCGCTGATATTTTGCAGGAAGAGCAAGGGGATGCGCCGCTGGCACGCCAGTTCGATGAAATGCGCGCCCTTGATCGCGCTCTCGCTGAAAAGCACGCCATTGTTGGCCAGAACCGCCACCGGCATACCGTGAATATGGGCAAAGCCGCAGACCAAGGTTGTGCCGTAAAGCGGTTTGAATTCGTGCAACGCGCTGTCATCGACTAGCCGTGCGATCACCTCACGCACATCATAGGGCGCGCGGACATCCTGCGGGATGATGCCATAGAGTTCGGCCGGATCGTAACGCGGCGGCATCGACGGCTGGAGATTGACCGGCGCCTGATGCTGAGGCGCGAGTGTGCCGACAATATCGCGCAGGATGGTGATCGCGTGATCGTCATTGTCCGCCACATGATCGACCACGCCCGACCTGCGCCCATGCAGATCGCCCCCGCCCAGTTCTTCCGCGCTGATGATCTCGCCCGTCGCGGCCTGCACCAGCGGCGGCCCGGCAAGGAAGATCGTCCCCTGCCCGCGCACGATCACGCTTTCATCCGACATGGCCGGAACATAGGCACCGCCCGCCGTGCAACTGCCCATCACACAGGCGATCTGGGGAATGCCGCGCGCCGACATCTGGGCCTGATTGTAGAAGATGCGGCCGAAATGATCGCGGTCGGGAAAGACCTCGGCCTGATGCGGCAAATTGGCCCCGCCGCTGTCGACCAGATAGATGCAGGGCAGGTGGTTTTCGGCGGCGATCTCCTGCGCCCGGAGATGCTTTTTCACCGTCATCGGAAAATAGGTGCCGCCCTTGACCGTGGCGTCATTGGCCGCGATCATCACCTGTCGCCCGGCCACGCGCCCGATCCCGGCCACGATCCCCGCCCCCGCCACATCGCCGCCATACAGACCATGCGCGGCCAGTTGCCCGATTTCCAGAAACGGACTGCCCGGATCAAGCAGGCGGTCGATCCTTTCGCGCGGGAGCAATTTGCCGCGTCCGACATGGCGTTGTCGCGCCGTCTCTCCCCCGCCCAAAGCCGCCGCAGCCACATCGGCGCGCAATTTTTCGGCCAGAGCGCGATTATGCGCCTCATTGGCACGGAAAGTCTCGCTCTCGCTTGTGATCCCGCTTTCCAGAATCATCGGCCGCGTCCGATCAACTCGCGCCCGATCAGCATCCGCCGGATCTCATTGGTCCCGGCGCCAATATCGAGCAATTTGGCATCGCGCAGAAACCGTTCGACCGGCCAATCCTTGGTATAGCCTGCCCCGCCCAGCGCCTGTACCGCATCCAAGGCCACACGCACCGCATTCTCGCTGGCCAGCAGGATCGCGCCCGCCGCATCATGCCGCGTGGTGCGCCCCGCATCACACGCCCGCGCCACGGCATAGACATAGGCCCGCGCGGAATTGAGCGCGACAAACATGTCCGCCACCTTGGCCTGCATCAGTTGAAAGGCGCCGATGGGCTGGCCGAATTGCTGGCGCGTCCGCACATAGGGCAGGACCACATCAAGGCAGGCCTGCATGATGCCAAGCTGGATCCCGGCCAGCACCGCGCGCTCATAATCCAGCCCGCTCATCAGCACCTTGACCCCGCCATGCAGCGGCCCCAGCACATTCTCGCGCGGGACTTCGCAGCCGTCGAAAACCAGCTCTGCGGTAGGCGATCCGCGCATCCCCATCTTGTCGATCTTTTGCCCGATGGAAAAACCCGGCATGGTCTTTTCGATCAGGAAGGCGGTGATCGCCTCTCCCGTCTTGGCATAAACCACCAGCGTGTCGGCATAAGCGGCATTGGTGATCCAGAATTTCGTGCCGTCCAGCACGAAACCGCGATCCGTTTCGCGCGCGCGCAGCTTCATCGAGACGACATCCGACCCCGCCCCGGCCTCCGACATGGCCAGAGCGCCGACATGCTCGCCCGAGATCAGGCGGGGCAGAAAGCGTGCCTTCTGATCCTCATTGCCCCATCGCGCGATCTGGTTGACGCACAGGTTCGAATGCGCGCCATAGCTCAGCCCGATCGAGGCCGAGGCGCGGCTGACCTCTTCGCAGGCCAGCACATGTTCGAGATAGCCCAGCCCCAGCCCGCCCCATTCCGGCGCCACCGTGATGCCATGCAGGCCCAGTTCGCCCATCGCGGGCCATAATTCCTCGCGCGGGAACCAGTCCTGTGCATCAATCCGCGTCGCCAGCGGGGCGATGCGGGCGGCGGCAAAACGCGCCGTCGTATCCCGGATCATCTGGGCATTCTCGCCCAGTGCGAAATCGAAATCGGCCATCACGGGCCTCTCCTGCGTTTATATCTTTACGCGGAGTCTATCACCGTTCCGGTTGTTTGCGATTTCTATTTCAGGGGCAAAAGCGATGGATTATTGCGGGAATCATTGATCTCTTGATGGAACCGGCACGATGATGAAATGGTCATGCACCGCGCGTGTGTCCGGCACATCCAGCTTGGCCTTGAAACCGGCCTGCAGTTCACGCAATTGCGACACCGGCATTTCCAGCACATGCTCCTCGGGATGGGTCGGGGCCTCATGGCCATAATCGCGGCCCGGCGTTTGCGTCATCTCGATATGCGCGCCCAGCAAGGCGCGGACCCGATGCGTGGCGGCAAATTTCACCACCCGGTCCACGCTGGCCCGCGCCTCGTCCATGAAATTGACGGGCACATAGAGCCGCCCCGGATAAAGCGAATCCCCCGAGAGCAGGATCGCAAGGCGCGGATCGTAATACATGGCCGCCGCCTTTTGATGGCCCGGCGTCGGGATCACGCTGATGATGCGCCCGCCCAGATCGAGGCGGCCGATGCCATCGGGCCATTTGGCAATCCCAAAGAAGGCGGCAACATCGGCAGGCGCCGTGCCCACCACCACGGTATCGGGCCGATCGCGAAAGGCGGCGTCACCGGCGATATGGTCGCCGTGGCTATGGCTGTGGGCCACAACAAGGGGAATCGCCCGGCGGTGATGCGCGGCCAGCCAGCCCTGGATCACACGGTCCACCACCGGGCGGATCACGCCCCCCTGCGCGCCGGTATCGACCAGCAGGGCGCGATCATGTCCAAAAATCAGATAGAGAAACGGCGCTTCGAAATTGGTCTTGACCGATTGCCGGATGACATAGGTGTCGCCATCCAGCGCCTGCACCTGCGCCACCGGTTCAGCGTCCAGCGTGCCGTCGATCCAGCGCTCCTTGAACAGATGCGGCGCGGGATGGGCCGCCAGCGCCGGTGTGACGATCAATCCGGCCAGCGCCAGCGCCCAGCCCAGCGCTCTCAAGACGCCTGCCCCTTGCGCGCTTTATAGGCCTGGATCAGCGGCACGAAGGGGAACACCGTCTGCTCCCAGATCGACAGGCGCTTGCGGTCATCCTGCCCGACCACGCTGGCCTCGCCCTCGCGGAAAGTGCCGAACACGCGATCCCAGATGATCAGCGAATTGCCGTAGTTGCAGCGCGTGTCCTCATAGGGCACCGAATGATGCAGGCTATGGTTGCGGATCGTGGTGAAGAAGAAGGCATAGAAGAAGGGCGGATTGGCGGCCACATTGGCATGAGCATAGATGGCAATCGCCGCATTGACCGAAATCGCGCAGAATTTGGCCGTGGGCGAGAAGTCGAAAAAGGCCAGCACGCTCAGGCTGATAAGGAACAGTTCGATGGGGTTGCCCACCGATCCCTTCATCGCGTTCAATTGGGTAATATGATGATGCGGCGCATGGGTCAGCCAGAAGGGCGTCGAATTATGCATCAGCCGATGCATCCAGTACTGGCCGAATTCGATGATAGCCATGACCGAGACGACCTGCACCAGAAAGGGCAGGCGCCCGGCCCAAGGCGTGGCGATGCCCAGCGCCTTCTTGGCCGCCATCAGCGGTTCTTCGGCCGCCACATTGGTCACCCATGTGATGACCGTTGCCCCCAGGATGACATAGAACAGATCGGTGGCAAATTCGCGCCAATCCATCCGCCAGCCCGGATGCCGCTCGAACAGGAATTCCAGCCCCAGCACGAAAGCGGTGGTGATCGAAGTCACCCAGACCAGCGTATATTCATTGGCCAGCCACGCGGCCGGACCAAACATCCAGAAGCAGACAATGGCAACCAGCGTGGCGGGCGGCAGAAGATTGACGAGATGCTGTTTCATGACAGGCAAACCCTGATCCAATGGTCCAGAGATGCCGGGCCAAGACGATGACCCGGCAAGGCAAATTCAGTAATGGAAGCGCAGGTCCACGCCCACCTTGCGCGGGGTCAGCACGCCTTGCGCGTAATAACGCTCCACCACCCCGGTGCGGGTCTGGTTGTACGAACTTACATCATTGCTGATCGAGGTGATCGCATATTTGTCGAAGATATTGTCGGCAAACAGCGCCACATCGAAGGCGGGCGCATGATAGGTGACCGCCGCGCGATGCGTGACATAGCTGGGGATCACCTCGCCATTGCCGCGCAGGCCGATGCGGGAATAGACATTGCCCTTGAACACGGCGGCCCAATTGGCCTCGATGCTGCGCCCCTCGCCCAGAGGATAGGTATAGGTAAGCTGCGCGCTGCCCGAATGTTTGGTCGATCCGGGCAGGCGGTCGCCCGCAAAGACCGGGTAGGCCACGCCTTGGCTGACCACCACATTGTCGGCGTCCTGCGTCAGATGGGCGTCGGTATAGGAATAGGTGCCGTTGAACACCAGACGCGGGGTGATGCGGAATTGGCCGGAAAGATCAAAGCCCTGCGAAACCGCATCCTTGGCATTGACCGTCACGCCCACCGCGCCGTTAACCGTCTGCGTATCGACCTGAATATTCTTCCAGTCGATATGATAGGCCGACAGCGTGAATTGCAGGCGCCGATCCAGCATCGAGGCGCGGATGCCGATTTCGGCATTGTTGGTCTTGTCGGGTTTATACAGCAATTCATTGGGATAGGCGCAGACATTCTGACCGGGCGGCACATTGCCCGGCGAGAAGGTGCAGGGCGCCACGCGGTTCACATTGCCCGTGCGATAGCCGGTGCTGTAGGTGGCATAGACCAGCAGGTCCTTGCTGAATTTATAGGATGTGTTGGCCTTCCACACCACGCCATCGGCGCTGGTGTTGCCCGAACGGATGCGGCTGGGGTCGAACTGGATCAGCGGATAGGGTGTGCGCGTCAGGCCCCCGCCGAACAGCGGCGTATCGGTGCCGCCGGTGGCAAAGGCGTCATATTTGAAATAGCGCAAGCCCCCCGTCACCTGCCATGCGTCCGTCAGATGCGCGGTGGCCTCGCCGTAAACCGCCTTTTCCTTGGTCCGCGTGTTGACGAAGGAGATATATTCCAGATCGTCCGGGCGATAGACCCCGGCGAAATTGGCGAAACCGGGCGTATGCTCCTGATAGTTCCGATAATTGCGCAAATTGTTGTAAAACCCGCCGATCACCCAGCTGATCGGCCCGCCATGGGATGAAACCAGCCGCAATTCGCCGTTGAACTGGCGATAATCCTCGTTGGTGTCATTATAGGAGGAAAAGGAAGGGAACGCCTCATACCCGTAATTCAGGTCGAGCAGCAGGTCGGTGTTGTCGGCATGGGTTTTCAGGTTCTGGTTGGTATAGGCGCCCGTCGCCACCACCTGGGCAAAGCCAAGGTTGAAATTGAATTCGGCGGCATAGAGATCGGCCTTGCGCGTGGTCGGCTCCAGATAGCGCCACGGGCCTTCATACTTGTCCGTGCCCAGAACGCCCGCGCCGGTCGCCTGCCGCCCCAGCGTCTTGGTGATCTGATGCGCATAGGTCAGATAGAGCTTGGCCGCCGGGCTGGCCTCCAGCAGCAACTGGTTGCGGGTGGTAAAGGTGCGCTCGTAATTCACCCCTTTGCGGAAGGTGAAATTGTTCACGTAATCGGTGGAATTGCCAAAGCCGCCCTGCGCCGCCGTGGTCCCGCGCACGGGCTGGGGGTCGGAAACGCCGGGGTTTTTCAGCAGATGGTTGTAGTTGATGAAGCCGGGATTGTCATAATAGCCCACCGTCGAGCGCAACGCGATATGATCGGCCAGAATGGGGATATTGACCGTGCCGTCGACATTGGCGCCGAAATCGGAACTGTGCGACTGGGCAAAGCCGCGCGCGTGGAGGTCCACGGTGAATTTGTCCGTCGTGGGCCGGTTGGGCATATAGCGCACCGCGCCCGCCAGCGTGCCAAGCCCATAGAGCGTGCCCTGCGGCCCCTGCAGCACTTCGACGCGGGAAATGTCGATCAGTTTGAAATCGAGATAGAGCGGGACCTCGCCCAGATAGACACCCACGGCCGTTTCGTAATTCGACCCCGTGGCGCTGGAATCAGAGGATGAAATGCCGCGCATCACGATGTTGCCGGTCGATTTGGGGCCGGTGTCATTGACCGTGATGCCCGGCGTGAAGGAGGCCAGCGCCTTCACATCGTCGATCCGCGCCTTGGCCAGCTGATCAGAGCCCAGCGCGCTGATGTTGATCGGCGCGTCCTGCAAGGTAGTCTGGCGACGCGTGGCCGTGACCACGATATCGCCGCCATTGCCCGGCGCATCAGCATCCTCGGCAAAGGCCGGAGAGGCCAAGACCGGAGCCATGGCGCCCATCAGAATGGTGGCGCCGAGCAATGTTCTGCGGGTCGATTTCCTGGTCACTTTGCCTCCTGTTGTGTCAAATGCCGATCAATCGGACGCATTTCTCCCTCGCCGCCCGACAAGGCGACGACAACGCGACCACCTTGTGGCCTGCCCTCAAGTATTCGATGCAAACTTGGCCTGTCGGTGATGCGCTTTTCCGCGTTGCAACATCATTGCCGACATTCTCATAACGCTATGGATATTACTTAAGCCGTCAAGCGTAATATTTCTGCGGTGTTTCAGTATGAAATCGCTTCTTGCCGCACTGCGGAAATCCGCGATTTCCCAACCCGACGCCGCTTTTTGAACCCCGGCGCCGCCTGCTGTTTTCCAGATGGTCCGCCGCGCCACTATGGCCGAATCGCAACACCTGTTATCCCTGTCCGCCGTCGGTCCGAATCGCGCCAAATCCAGCATTTCTGCCCGCTTTGGCCCTTTTCGCCCCGCCTTGAGACCCGCAGGGTTTACCCTCTTTTCGCCCTGCACCCTCTGCGCATTATTACGAACATGGGGTTTGGTAATAATGCGCTAGCCTCCCTCTCGACTGCGAAATTGCTGCAACGCAAAGGGGAAGCAAGCCATGTTCAGGAAGACCGGAAAAGCCGCCGCCATGGCAGGCGCCCTGCTTGCGGGCACCATGCTGCTCTCCTCCTGCTCACCTGCGGCCAAGGCGCCCGAGGCGCGCAAAGAATTCAACATCGGCTGGTCGATCTATGCCGGATGGATGCCATGGCCCTATGCCCAGCAGGCCGGGATCGTGAAGAAATGGGCAGACAAATACGGCATCAAGATCAATATCACGCAGGTCAATGACTATGTCGAATCGGTCAACCAGTACACGGCGGGCAAATTCGACGGCGTGACCGTGGCCAATATGGACGCGCTGACCATTCCGGCCGCGGGCGGCAAGGATACCAGCGCGATCATCGTGGGCGATTATTCGAACGGCAATGACGGCGTTCTTTTGAAAGGCGCGGACAATATTGCCGCGATCAAGGGCCGTTCGGTCTATCTGGTCGAACTGTCCGTCTCGCATTACCTGCTGGCGCGCGCGCTGGGCGAACATGGCATGGCGATGAGCGATGTTAAAACCATCAACACGTCCGATGCCGATATCGTGGGCACTTTCGGCAGCCCGCAGGCCACCGCCGCCGTGACATGGAACCCGCAATTGGCGGTGATGAAGGCCCAGCCCGGCGTGAAGGCGGTGTTCACCTCGGCCGATATTCCGGGCGAAATCCTTGACCTGCTGGTGGTGGACACGGCCACGCTGAAAGCCAACCCCAATCTGGGCAAGGCGCTGACCGGGATCTGGTATGAAACCGTCGCGCTGATGAAGCGTCAGGATGCGCAAGGGAAAGCGGCGCGCGCGGCCATGGCCAAGCTGGCCGGTTCGACGCCTGAGGTCTTCGACAACCAGCTCACCACGACCTATCTCTACGACCAGCCCAAGGCGGCGGTGGCAGCCACGACCGATCCCGCGCTGATCACCACCATGACCCGCGTGCGCGATTTCAGCTTCTCCAAGGGCCTGTTCAAGGGCGCGGCCAGCGCCGACGCTGTGGGCATGTCCTTCCCGGGCGGCAAGGTGCTGGGCGATCCGGCCCATGTCACGTTGCGCTTCGACCCCAGCTATATGGCGATGGCCGCCGACGGCAAACTCTAAGCCCTGCGGGAGATCGCGCGATGCGCTGGGTAAACCGTCAGATTTCGCGCAGCGACAGGCTGTTATGGGGCGCCGCTCCCATCCTGCTGCTGGTGCTGCTCTATATCTTCGCCGCCGCCGGGCGCCACGCGGAGAATCCTTCGGACAAGATCCTGCCGCTGCCCTCCGGGATGGCACAGGCAATGTCTTCGCTGATCTTTGAGCGCGACATGCTTTCGGGCCAGTATCTCTTCTGGGCCGATACGCTGGCCAGCCTGCAACGGTTGGGGCTGGGGCTGGGTATTGCCACGCTGGTGGCGCTGGTGCTGGGGCTGCTGCTGGGGGCTTTGCCGCCGGTGCGCGCGGTGCTGGGGCCTTTGGTCACGGCGATTGCGGTGATCCCGCCGATTGCCCTCTTGCCGATCCTGTTCATCGCGCTGGGCCTTGGCGAAACGGCCAAGGTGGCGCTGATCGCCATCGGCATCGCGCCGGTCATGCTGCGCGATATTGCCGGGCACGTTGCCGCCCTGCCGCGCGAACAGATCATCAAGGCCCAGACCTTGGGCGCGGGAAGCTGGCAGATCCTGATCCGCGTCGCCCTGCCCCAGGCCCTGCCGCGCCTGTTTCAGGCGGTGCGTCTGGCGCTGGGTCCGGCATGGGTGTTCCTGATCTCGTCGGAAGCCATCGCCTCGGATGTCGGCCTTGGCTACCGCATCTTCCTCGTGCGGCGCTATCTCTCGATGGACGTCATCATCCCCTATGTGGCGTGGATCGCGCTGCTGGCCATTGCGATGGATGTCGCGCTGGCATGGGCCTCGCGCCGCTGCTTTCCCTGGGCACAAGGAGCCAACCATTGAGCACGCTCCTCTCCTTGCGCGACCTGTGGGTCGAATATGGCGACAAGATCGTTCTGGAAAAGGTCGATCTGAATATTGCCGCAGGCTCCTTCGTTTCGATCATCGGCCCCTCGGGCGCGGGCAAGAGCAGCCTGCTGCGCGTGATCCTGGGGCAGGAAAGCCCGACGCGGGGTACGATCATGCTGGACGGCGCGCCGCTGGCGCCTGAATGCGGGCCGGATCGCGGCGTGGTGTTTCAGCGCTATTCGGTCTTTCCGCATCTCACGGTCCTGCAAAACACGATGTTCGGACTGGAATGCGCAGGCTCGCCGCTGCTGGCCCGCCTGTTCGGCGCGGCCCGCGCCAAGGCCCGCGCAGAGGCCACTGCTATGCTGGAGGCCGTGGGCCTTGGCGACAATCTGCACATTTACCCTGCGCAAATGTCGGGCGGGATGCAGCAGCGTCTGGCCATCGCGCAGGCTCTCATCAAGCGCCCGCGCATCCTGTTGCTCGATGAACCCTTCGGCGCGCTCGACCCCGGCATTCGGGCCGACATGCATAGCCTCATCACGCAATTGTGGCGCGAATTTGGCCTGACCATCATCATGGTCACGCATGACATCCGCGAGGCCTTTTCGCTCGGCACCCGCGTTCTGGCGTTGGATAAACGCCGACACGATCCCCACGCCCCCCACCGCTTTGGCGCCACGGCGGTCTATGACCTGCCGCTCCGCCCGCGCGAAGAAGGAACGGGCCACCGCGAGGAGATGGATGCATGAACCCTCCCTCAACCCTTGCCAGACTCAGCATGAGCCTGCCCGCCGAACTTTCGCGCAAGCTCGACATGATGGTCGAGGAGCGCGAATTGCCCTCACGCTCGCAACTGATCGCCGAACTGATCCGCCACGCTCTGGCCAAGCATGAGAGCCTGACTCGCCCCGACGAGATGCTGGCAGGGACCATCACGCTGGTCTATCGCGGCGACCGGGGCCGGGTGCGCCACCAACTGGCCCAGACTCAGGCCGATTACCTGACCGAGGTCATCTCCTCGCAACACGTCTTTCTCGAACAGGACCAGTCGCTCGAAGTCCTGCTGGTGCAAGGCCCTGCCGTGCGCCTCAAGGATCTGTGCGATGCGCTGCGCCGGGTGCGCGGCGTGCATCAGCTCGAACTGGTCACCACCACCGCCCTGCTGCCCCCGCTTCATGCCGATGGCGCAGCATCCGACCAAGCCCAACGCAAGGGAGCGGCAGCATGACAGACATTCCCGCAAACACTCTGGCCAATCCTCTGGCCGCCCGCGACCATGCCCGCGCCATGGCGGGCACCGTGGTCGAATCCATGCCGATCCTGCCCCCGCATGCCGATGACCTGCCCGGAGGCGTCGCGCCGCAGGATCACCTGTGGGAGGAAACCATCGCGCCGGGCGGCTATGCCACGCGCCATTTGCCGCGCGGCGCCCGCCTGCGCCTGATCGACACGCAGGGCGATGCCTGCGCCAGCCTGATGATCTTTAACGCGCAAATGCCCAGCGAACGGATGAACGTGGCCGATACGGTCAAGGTCCAGTGGAACGCCTATCTTGGCGAGGGCAAGTTGCTGCTCTCCGACATGGGCCGGGTACTGATGAGCATCGAGGGTGATGAGGCGGGCACGCATGACTGCTTTGCCGGGACATCGAACGCGGCCACCAATGCCGCCAAATACGGCAACGGGGCGAACAGCGGCCCCCACCCCAATGGGCGCGACCGCTTCCTGCTGGGGGCGGCCAAGCATGGTCTGTCGCGCCGCGATGTCCACCCCTGCGTCAACCTGTTCAAGGGCACGCATATCGAAGAGGACGGCACGATCACCCCTATCATCGGCCCCTTTGCGCCGGGCCGCAGTGTGGTGCTGCGCGCGGAAATGGAGGTGATTGTGGTCATCGCCAACTGCCCCCATGTCCTCGACCCGCGCCCGGAATATTCGGTCACGCCCCTGCGCGCCAGCGCATGGCGCGGGCCGATCACCCCGCCCGAGGACCCCATCCGCAATGCGACGCCCGAAGGCCTGCGCGCCTTTGAAAACGTCGAAGATTATTGCCGTCGCTGAGCGAGGAACAGGCACCATGACGCAAGATCCCCACACCGCTGGCCTTACCGGCGCCATCCTCCATGACGCCATCGTCCCGGCCCGCGCGCCTTGGCTCCACACAATCCGCGCGGGCCAGACCCTGCGCATTGTCGATCTGGAAGGCAATCAGGCGGTTGATTTCCTGCTCTACAGCGCCGAGGACGACGCCGAGCGCTACAGCATGCAGGATACCGTCAGTGCACAGGGCAATCTGTTCCTGCATCAGGGCACGGTGCTGCGTTCCAACGAAGGCCGCGCGATGATGACGATTGCTGCCACCTCGGTCGAATATCACGACACGATCGGCGGAGCATGCTCGTGCGAATCCAATACTTTGCGCTATGGCCACCACACCAAATCGCAACATGCCTGCGTCGAAAATTTCCTTGAGGCCAATCTGACCCAAGGGCGCGGCAAGCGCGATATCGTCTCGAACATCAATTTCTTCATGAACGTTCCGGTCGAAGCCGATGGCTCGCTGGGGATTGTCGACGGCATTTCCGCGCCCGGCCTGACGGTCGATCTGCGCGCGGAGATGGATGTGATCGTGGTCGTTTCAAACTGCCCCCAGATCAACAATCCCTGCAACGCCTTCAACCCCACCCCCGTTCGGATGATTGTATCGGCATGAGCTTTGACACCGTCCTGATCGCCAATCGCGGGGCGATCGCCACCCGTATCATCCGCACTTTGCGCAAAATGGGCCTGCGCTCGGTCGCGGTCTATTCGCAGGCTGACGAGGCCTCACTCCATGTGGCGCAGGCCGATGAGGCGATCTGCATCGGGGAAGGCCGAGCATCCGAAAGCTATCTCAACATTCCCGCGATCATCGCAGCGGCGCAGAAATCCGGCGCGGGGGCGATCCATCCCGGCTATGGGTTCCTGGCCGAAAGCACCGAATTTGCGCAGGCTTGCGCAGAGGCGGGCATCGTCTTTATCGGCCCCACGCCCGACAATATCCGCAGCTTCGGCCTCAAACATAGCGCCCGCGCGCTGGCCGCCGCGCATGACGTGCCGCTGGCCCCCGGCTCGGACCTGCTGACCGATGAAGCGCAGGCTCTGACAGCCGCAGCGCAGATCGGCTATCCGGTGATGCTGAAAGCCACGGCGGGCGGCGGCGGCATCGGCATGCGCATTTGCGAGAATGACGAGGACGTGCGCGAGGGCTTTGCCGCCGTGGCCCGCCTCGGCATGAGTAATTTCGGCGACGCCGGGGTGTTCCTCGAAAGCTATATTCGCCGCGCCCGCCATATCGAGGTCCAGATCTTCGGCGATGGGCAGGGGCGCATCATGGCGCTGGGTGAGCGCGACTGCTCCTTGCAACGCCGCAACCAAAAAGTGCTGGAGGAAGCCCCCGCGCCCCTGCTGCCCGCCCATGTCCGCGCCGACCTCATCGCCTCGGCCATCCGCCTTGGTCAGGCGGCGAATTACCGCTCGGCGGGCACGGTCGAATTCCTCTATGATGCCGACCGCCAAAGCTTCTTCTTCCTAGAAATGAACACCCGCCTTCAGGTCGAACATGGCGTCACCGAGGAGGTGATGGGCATCGATCTGGTCGAATGGATGATCCGGGGCGCAAGCGGCGATTACAGCTTCCTCGACGCGCCCACGCCCGAACCCAAGGGCCATTCCATTCAGGTCCGCCTCTATGCCGAAGACCCCGGCCTCGATTATCGCCCCACCTCGGGCACGCTGACCGCCGTCACCTTCCCCGACAATATCCGTGCCGAAACATGGGTCATGGCGGGCACCGAGGTCAGCGTCTGGTATGACCCGATGCTGGCGAAACTGATCGTCCATGCGCCCACGCGCGCGGAGGCCGTGGCCGCGATGCAGACCGCGCTGGCCGCCACCCGCGTCGATGGGATCGAAACGAACCTGCGCTGGCTGCGCGATGTGGTGCGCCTGCCCGCCTTCACCAGCGGCGAGGTATCCACCCGCGCGCTCGATCAGGTCGATTTCCGCCCCCGCGCGATCCGCGTGATCTCCGGCGGCACGGCTACTACCGTGCAGGACTGGCCGGGACGGCAAAAGCTGTGGGCGGTGGGCGTGCCCCCCTCCGGCCCGATGGATGATCAAAGCTTCCGTCTGGGCAATCGCCTGATCGGCAATGCCGAGGGCACGGCGGGGCTGGAAGTCACCAACACCGGCCCGACGCTCAGCTTTACCGCACCCGCCACGATCTGCCTGATGGGCGCGGATTTCGGCGCCGCGCTGGATGGCGCCCCCATCGAGCGCGGCCAACCCATCGCGGTCGCCGCAGGCCAGACCCTCGCCATGGGCCGGGCGCGCGGCGGCGGGATGCGCGGCTATATCCTGTTTGCGGGCGGCTTTGACCTCGCCCCCTATCTGGGCAGCCGCAGCACTTTTGAACTGGGCCAATTTGGCGGCCATGCCGCGCGCCGATTGATGGCGGGCGATACGATCCACCTTGGCGATGAACCCATGTCAGCACCCCTGCCCTCCGCCGCGCCGCCCGAATTGCCGGGCGAATGGGCGATCCGCGTCCTTTATGGCCCGCATGGCGCGCCCGATTTCTTCACGCCCTCCGACATTGACACCATCATCGCCGCCTCATGGCAGGTCCATTACAACAGCAACCGCACCGGCGTGCGCCTTGTCGGCCCCAAACCGCAATGGGCGCGCAAGGACGGCGGCGAGGCGGGGCTGCATCCCTCAAACATCCACGATAATCCCTATGCCATCGGCGCGGTGGATTTCACCGGCGACATGCCGATCATCCTTGGCCCGGACGGGCCTTCGCTGGGCGGTTTCGTCTGTCCCTTCGTGGTGATCGCGGCGGACAGGTGGAAGATCGGCCAACTGGCGGCGGGCGACACTTTGCGCTTCGTGCCGGTCAGCATTGAGGACGCCGCCAAGGCCGACGCCGCGCAGCAGGCCTTGCTTTCCACCGGCACGGCCATGGCCAATACCCCCGCCCGCGCCATCGAGGCGCTCTCACCTCTTCTGGCCGAGACACCGGCAGTATCAGGCCGCCCCCGGACCACCTATCGCCAGCAGGGCGACCGCAACATCCTCGTCGAATATGGCCCGATCACGCTGGACATCGAATTGCGCATCCGTGTCCATGCTCTGATGACCGAACTAGAGCGGATGAACGCCCCCGGCATCATCGACATTGTGCCCGGCATCCGCTCGCTGCAACTGCATTTCGACGGCGCGGTGATCGACCAGAAATCGGCTCTGGCCCTACTGATCGAGGCGGAGGAGAGGCTGGGCGATCTGGCCGATTTTACCATCCCCTCGCGCATCGTCCACCTGCCGCTCAGTTGGCGCGATCCGGCGACCATCGAGACCATCGAGAAATACATGGGCGCGGTGCGTGACGATGCGCCATGGTGTCCGGACAACATCGAATTCATCCGCCGCGTCAACGGCCTGCCCGATGCGGCTGCTGTCGAGAACCTGATCTTCGAGGCCAATTATCTGGTGATGGGCCTTGGCGATGTCTATCTTGGCGCGCCGGTGGCAACGCCGGTTGATCCGCGCCACCGCCTTGTCACCACAAAATATAACCCTGCGCGCACATGGACGCCGCCCAATGTCGTGGGCATCGGCGGGGCCTATATGTGCATCTATGGCATGGAGGGGCCGGGCGGATATCAGCTTTTTGGCCGCACCATTCAGGTGTGGAACACCTATCGCCAGACGCAGGATTTCATCGAGAACAAGCCCTGGCTGCTGCGCTTTTTCGACCAGATCCGCTTCTATCCGGTCAGCGCCGAAGAACTGGCCGAATGGCGGCGCGATTTTCCATCGGGGCGGCGCGCGATACGGGTCGAGCCTTCGCAATTCCGCCTCGCCGATTACCGCGCTTTCCTTGCCGACAATGCGCAAGGCATCGCCGAATTTGAGGCAAGGCGCGAGGCCGCCTTTGCCGAAGAGCGCGAGGACTGGCAGCGCAAGGGCGAGTTCGACCGCGTTTCCAGCCTGAACGAGGAGGACGCCCCCCAGACCGCCGACATCACCCTGCCCGAAGGCAGCGAATTGATCGAGGCGCCCTTTGGCGGCAGCGTATGGAAACTGCTGGTGGCAGCAGGCGATGAGGTCAGCGCGGGCGAAACCATCGCGGTCCTCGAAACCATGAAGATGGAATGCCCGATCGAAAGTCCGGGCAGCGGCACCATCGCCGCGCTTTACATGGCCGAAAAGCAATCCCTGCAACCGGGCGCGCCGATGCTGGCGCTGCGGAGGCACGCATGAACCGACAGGCCGCCACCAAGATCGCCGCCGCCATCCGCAGCGGGCAAACCAGCGCGGTGGAGGTGGCGCGCGAGGTGCTCGCCCGCCTCGCCGCCTATGACGCCATCCAGCCGCAGATCTGGATCAGCCGGGCATCGCCCGAAACGCTTTTGGCCGCCGCCGCCGCCATCGACGCGCGCGTAGCGGCGGGCGAGGATCTGCCCCTTGCCGGCGTCCCCTTTGCGGTAAAGGACAATATCGATGTGGCGGGGTTTGAAACCACCGCCGCCTGCCCGGCCTTTGCCTACCGACCCGCCGCTTCGGCCCCGGTGGTCGAACGCCTGCTGGCGGCGGGCGCGATCTGTGTCGGCAAGACCAACCTCGACCAATTCGCCACCGGCCTTGTCGGCACGCGCAGCCCCTATGGCATCCCGCGCAACGCCTATAATCTGGCCTATGTCAGCGGGGGATCGAGTTCCGGCTCCTCGGTAGCGGTGGCGGCCGGATTAGTGGGTTTTGCGCTGGGGACGGATACGGCAGGGTCGGGGCGCGTACCCGCCGCCTTCAACCATCTGATCGGCTTTAAGCCCACCAAGGGGCGGTGGAGCACTTCGGGCCTTGTCCCGGCCTGCCGCACCTTGGATTGCATCACGGTCTTTACCGATGATACGGCGGATGCCCGGCTGGTGGACGGGGTGGTCGCCGGTTTCGATGCCGCCGATCCCTATTCCAAACCCTTGGCCGACCGCCCCCGCGCGGCGCGGACCATCGGGGTTCCGCGCCGCGACCAACGACTGTTCTTTGGCGATGCGGAGAGCGAATATCTCTATGACCGCGCGCTCGAAACACTTTCCGCACAGGGCCGGATCGTCGAGATCGACATGGCCCCGCTGCAGGAGGCCGCGCAATTGCTCTATGGCGGCCCATGGGTGGCCGAGCGCAGCGCCGCCATCGCGGGCCTGCTGGCCGACAATCCTGATGCCATCGACCCCACCGTGCGCGCCGTGGTCGAACCGGGCCTCAACATCGGCGCGGTGGACCTGTGGCAGGGGATCTATCGCCTCGCCGCCCTGAAACGCCATGCCGATCAGATGTGGGACGAGATCGACATTCTCGCCTTTCCCACCACCGGCACCACCTATCGCGTGGTCGAATTGGCCGCCGCGCCCATCGCGCTCAACAGCAACCTTGGCGCCTATACCAATTTCGTAAACCTGCTGGATATGGCCGCCCTGGCGATTCCGGCGGGCGCGCGCCACAATGGCACAGGCTTTGGCATCACGCTGATCGGGCCTGCCGATTGCGATCGGGCGCTGCTGGATATGGCAGATGCCTATCTCGACGCCGCTGACCTTCCCCCTCTCCCACCGCTTGATCTGGAGGCGAAAATGCAGACCGTGAAACTGGCCGTTGTCGGCGCCCATCTCAAGGATATGCCGCTCCACTGGCAATTGACCAGCCGCGATGCCACCTTCGTCGGGGCCTTTGAAACCGCGCCCCATTACCGGCTCTATGCGATGGCCGACAGCGTGCCGCCCAAGCCTGCTCTGATCCATGCCGAGGATGGCGCGGCGGTCAAGGTTGAGGTCTATGAACTGGGCGTGGCCGAGTTTGGCAGTTTCGTGGTCGAGGTGCCCGCGCCGCTGGCCATCGGGACCGTCACGCTGGCCGACGGCAGCAGCGTCAAGGGTTTCGTGGCCGAACCGCGCGCGATTGTGGGCGCCGCCGACATCACCGATCTGGGTGGCTGGCGCGCCTATATCGCCTCGCGCGCCTGAGGGGAGACGCTCATGAAAGCTCTGCTGCTTGCCGCCCTGATCGCCACGCCCGCTCTGGCCGAGCCGGTGGAGAAGGTCATCCCCGTCCCCGGTTTTGCGGATTTCATTGCGGTCGATGGCGCGACCGTGTGGACCACCAACCGGGGCCGTGTCGAACATTGGTCCGCCGACAAGAAGCTGGCCGAAGTGCCCAGTCCGCGCCCCTGCGGCGGCATGAGCATCGCCCATGGCTCGCTGTGGTTTGCCGATTGCAAGGAAGGCGTGGTCAAGCGCGTCAGCCTGCACAAGGCCAAGGTGATTGCCAGCATCCCCACCGGGCTTGCCAATGGCAAGGAGGGCGAGTTGAACGTGGCGGCGGGCGCCGGCTCGATCTGGGTGGCCAGCGACGCCAGGGGCGAGATCAAGCGGATTGATGCGCGGACCAACAAGGTCATCGCCACCATCCCCACCGAGCCGGGCGCCTATTACCTTGCCTTCGGCTTCAACGCGCTTTGGGCGGTCAGCGCCAAGGGCAATCTGATCCAGCGCATTGATCCGGCCACCAACAGCGTGACGAAAACCACGCCGCTGGGCAAACAGCCCGGTTTCCTTGCCGCGGGCGAAGGCGGGGTCTGGGTGCAGGAACAGGGCGATGGCACGGTGGCGCGCATCGATCCCGCCACCGGCGAGGTTTCGGGCCGGGTCAAGGTGGGCGAAGTGCTGAAATATGGCGACATCGACACCGGCGGCGGCAAGGTCTGGCTGCGCAGTACCGAGGATCAGACCTTTGTGGTGATCGACCCCAAAACGCTGGCCATCCGCGCCCGCGTCGGGCCGCTGGCGGGCAGCGGGGGCCTGCGTTATGCGCCGATGGGCGTGTGGACCACCGCGCATGACAAGCACACACTGTCTTTCTGGGCCGATCCGGCCAAGATCGGCGAATGAGCGGGTGGAGCACAGGCTCCACCCCACCCCTTATCGGGCCGAGGCCAACTTGACCGAGCTGGCAGCGGCGGTCTGGCGGCGCTCGATCTGGGCGCGGACATCGGCCACAACCCCGGCGCGGCAGGCGCGCGACTGTTCCTCAAGCGCCAGATGCACACCGGCAAGCCGGTCGCCGCAAACGGCCGCTGCCGCCTGATCCAGCCGGATCGCTAGGCGTTGTTGCCCGGCCACAGTGGCAAGGTCCAGACCGTTGAGGTGCAGCACCGCGCTGTCTCTGGCCAAGGGGTTTTCGCCGGGGGTTCCAGCCTGCACCGCCGAAGCCCCGGCGGCAAGCGAGACGGCGGCCAGAGCCGCGAATACAATCTTCATCATCCACTCCTGCGCAATCTTTTGGGGCCGCTCTTTTGGCGACCGTCCTAAATTCATAGGCGCATTGGCAGGGTTTGACAACAAAGCGATTAACGGACGCGCACCTCCAGTGCGGCCAGATCGGTATGGCCCAACAGGCCGATGGGCAGGCTGATCTCGCGCTCGGCGCTCTCGCCCGTGGCGATGGCAAGACTGCGGGCATAGGGCGCAGACCATGCGCGCAAGGTCGCCATGGGCAAGCGCAGCCGCCAGTTCCGCCCGCCTTCGACCGCCACGCGATGCCCGTTGATCGCCACGGCATCCTCGCGCTGTTGGCGATATCCGTTGACCATCAGGCAGGTCTGATCCCCGCATGTCACCAGATGCGTGGTGGCGGCAGGCGCGGCCATGGCCCCCGAACCGAAACCGGCGGCCAGCACCATCACACCAAGGCGAAACGCAAGATCCATCGTGCCATAATGCGCCCCATCGCCTGCCCCAAACATGCGCGATATGGCGTAGGCCGATCAGTCCACCGCGATCCCCACGCTTTCAAAATAGGCGCGCACCGGGGCCAGCGCCTCTTCATGCCGCCGCCAGCGCGCCACCGAGTCGCGATACATGGGCCTGCGCACCTGCGCCGCGCTGGGCGTGGCAACCGGGGCGGCATTGTCCTGAAAAGACAGGCATCGCGCATCCCATTCCAGCCCGCAATGGGCCAGCAGGGCGCGCGTCTGCCCCTCCTGATCGCTCACCAGATCCTCATAGGCCAGTTCCATCACGCGCCCCGGCAGCACATGACGCCAGAAAGCCATCAGCCGATCAAAGCCCGCATAATAGGCGGCGATGTCCAGCAGGTCATAGCTGTAGTCATAGTAACGCGAGGAAATGGCGAACAAATTGCGGAAATTGGCCAGCACCGTATCCATCGGATGGCGCCGCAGACAGACGATGCGCGCCTTGGGCAAGGCCCGCGCGATGAAACCCGCGTAATGGAAATTGCCGGGAAATTTGTCGATGAAACGAGGCGCATCGCCGCGCAGATGATGCCCCGCCCGCCGCAGATAATCGCGCCCCAGCGCCGCCATATCCCCCCGCGCCGCCGCCAGCGCCGTTTCCGGGTCCAGCACATTGCGCCCGCCCGTGCCCGCCATGGCCTTCACCGCCAGCGGCATCGCCTGCAATTCGCCCGCGCTTTCCAGATCGGGATGCGAGGACAGGATGCGGTCCACCAGAGTCGTGCCCGTGCGCGGCATGCCGATGATGAAAACGGGCGCATCGGCCGGCGCATCCCTCGGCTCGGCCATGGCTGGCCATCCGTCCTGCATGGCCTGGAAATTGGCGGCGTCCTGCGCGGGATCATAGGGCAGATCGCGCCTGTGCGCGGCATTGACCGCGCAAAGCGTCGCAAAGCCGCGCGCCTCCTCGCCGATATCCTCCAGTTCCTTGGCCAGCGCATAGCCGGTCAGCAGCCGGTCACGCCCCGGTTTCGCCCCGGCATAGGCGGTTTCCAATCGCGGGATATGGTTGCGCCCCACGCTTTGCTTGCGCAGCGAGGCCAGCAGGTGATGTGCGCGGGCATCATCGGGAGCCAGCGCGATCAAAGCCTCCAGCGCCGCCTCCGCCTCATCCACCCGGCCCAGGAAATTGAGCGTCACGGCCTGATTATAGCGATATTCGCGATTGTCCGGCTCACGCGCAACGGCGGCCAGAAAATGGGGCAAGGCCGCCTCATGCCGCCCCAGTCGCGCATAGACGCAGCCCAGCGTATCGAGGCTGAGCGCATCCTGCGGCAGGTTCTGCTCGGCCTCCTGCAACACCTGCGCGGCCTCGCCATCGCGGCGCAACAGGCTGAGCATACGGGCGAGCTGGGCGCGATATTCGCCGCCCCGTGATGCCTCTGGGGGTTCGCCCATCACGGCCTGCTGGAAATAGGCCAGTGCCTCAACCGCCCGCCCTGTCGAGGCCGCCGCCACGCCCAGCACGAACTGACCCTCGGCGGGCGAGCGCACCATCAACCCCGCCGCCAGCCGCTGCGCCATTGCCCAGTCGCCCCGCCGCAAAGCCTGTCGCGCCGCCGCGCCCTGATCCATTCGCCCGTCCCTTGCCGCGATCCCTGTGACGACAAGCCTAGGCCCGGGCCGCAAGAAACTCCAGCGCGCGCGTGCGCGATTCTTTATCATGGCTTATACGCCCGATGACGTATGACACCCGTCCAGAATTTCAGGCACTTTACCCTCCTGCAGGCTGGACTCGGGTAGAGACAAGATGAACGGCGTTCTCGTAGGCAAGCGGATCATTGGGGCCGAAGCGCCCGTCACCATCGGCTGGGAAAACATTCCCCGCGTCGAGGGCGGTCCGATCAAACAATTCATCTTCACCTGGTTTCAGCCGACCATGCTCTTTGCGATGCTGGCCTTCTGGTTCTATGCGCCCAATTCCATCGCCAAGGCCTCTACCGCGATCTATATCGGCATTGGTTTCAAGGTGTTGCTGCTGGCGCTCGAATGGGTCAATCCGCGTTTCGCCAGTTGGCGTCTGACGTGGAAAGAGCTGGCCACCGACCTGTTCTATGTCGGGCTGGGCTATACGCTGATCCGCATCATGAACAGTTTCATCGGCAGCGGCGTGATGATCAAGGCGATCCAGCACGCGATGCATTGGGACAAGGCTACCTGGTTCACCGGCCTGCCGCTGCTGGTACAGGCCTTCCTGATCTCGTTCATCTTCGATTTCGGGCAATATTGGATGCACCGGGGGATGCACAATTGGTATCCGCTCTGGCTGCCCCATTCGGTGCATCATTACATCACCCAGCTCAATATCAACAAAGGCGCGGTCGGCAATCCGGTGGAACTGTTCCTGATCGGGCTGGGCGTGGGCGGCTTTTTCGATTTCCTGCCGCGCGCGGCGCTGATGGCGGGGGCCTTTGGACTGGCTATCGGCACGTATCAGCACATCAATGTCCGCTTCAATTCGCCCCGCTGGTGGCGCTTCCTGTTCAACACGACCGAGCATCACAGCCTGCACCATTCGCAGGATTTCGAGGCCACGCGCAGCAATTACGCCGGTTCCTATATTTTCATCGACCGCATGTTCGGCACCTGCGTCGATGGCGAGGCCGAATTGCTGGGGCTGGAAGGCGGGCGCCGCATGTCGATCCGCGAACAGATGACCTATCCCTTCACAGAGGGCTGGAAGACGATGAAGGAAAAATACGGCCGCAGCGTTCCGGCGCCCATGACGGAGCCTGCCGAATGAGTGGAACTGTCGCTGCGCCCCGTCATGATTACGCCGGATCGGCGCAGAAAAAAGCCTCCATGCTGCGTTACGTCGACTGGATCTGGCATATTCGCGGCGAAGTCGCCCTGCCCGCGGAGCAATCGGGCGAGGAGGCCTTTGACCTTCTGGCCCCGCTTTTCCGCCAGACCGGCACCAGCTATGACCGCTATCAGGACACGCTGACCTTCCGCAAAAAGGATGCGGCGGCGCAGGACAAGATGTCGGTGTTCGACAGCGGCGTGCTGAGGGTGGAAAATTCGGTGCTGCGCTATGATCTGATCAGCCGCGCTTTGCTCTACTGCTTCCTCGCGCCGCTGCTGTTTCTCGGCTTTGCGCAGACGATCATCACCATCAACGACTTTCAGAAACCCGCCGCTCACGGCCCCGCCCACACCGCCGGCCTGCCTGCAAAGGCCAAGCCCAAGCCCAAGCCCGCCGCAAAAGAGGCCGTCCCGCCGATGAACCCCATCGACAAGGCGCTGGGCGCGCCTGTCCCGGACAAGCCCGACGGCGATGACGGCGACGAGGAAGGCCCCAAGAGCAAGAAGCCCTCGCCCACCCCGGCCTATGTCTTTGCCGGGATCTTCGTGGCGCTCTATCTGATCGGGCGGGTGCTGGAGGATCGGCTGGTCCGATCCCTGTTCCGCAAGGCTGTGGCGGGGACTTAGACCGGCGACGCCGCAAAGGCCCCGCTTGCCGTTCGGGCGCGATAGGATATCCTGCGCTCCAGATGGGTTAAAGGCGGGGGAGCGCAATCATGGCGGCAATTAGCGATCAATGGATCGGCGCGCTCTATGGCGCGATCGAGGAACCGGGGCGCTGGGTCGCGCTGATGGATCTGTTGCGCCGCGATTTTCAGGTTGAATGCGTGGCCGCGCAATTGCTGGTCGCCGCGCGGGGCGGCCGGGCCTTGCCGGTCTGGGGCACGCGCGACAGCCATTCCGAGCGCCATGGCCGCCTGCATGATTCCTGGGCCAACACCCCCGCCAACCCGCGCTTCAGCCGTCCCATCGCCCCGATGCTCGAAACGGAGATCCTGAGCGACGCGCGCAGCCTTACCTATTCCTCGCAGGACCGCCGCCAATTGTCCGACGGGCTGGCGCGCTGCGGACTGGGGCCGGCCTTCTGGATGAGCCACAGGCTGGACAAGGACCATCGCTTCACGCTGATCTTTCACCGCAATGCCGATGACCGGCGCGATATGGACCCGCGCGAAGAGGCCATGCTGACGCGGATGGCGCCCCATATGCAGCAGGCCGCAAGGCTGTGGATGCGGATGAGCGCGGCCGAGGCCAAGGCCGAATGGCTGGCGCAGGCCCATGATGCGACCGGCACGGCGATGCTGGCCTGCGACCGCGATCTGCGTCTGCATTGGTGCAATGCGCCCGCGCGGACAATGCTGGCGCAGGGGGACAGGCTGCTTCTGCGCCATGGGCATCTGGCTGCGGTGGATCGCGCCGATCACGAAGGCCTGACCGCGCTGATCGAGGGGCGCGCGGACCGCGGCGTCATGGCGATGGGCGGCATAGACCAACCCGCGCTGCACCTGCGCGCCAGTCCCTTTGCGCCCATGCCGGGGCGCTCCGGCCCGCCGCGCGATCTGCTGCTGCTGACCATCGCCCGCCCCGAAGACGCGGTGCATTATGCACCCGAAGATCTCGCGCTGCTCTTTGGCATCACCCTCACCGAGGCTGCGCTGGCCTCCTGCCTTGCCGCCGGGGGCAGCGTCAGCGAATTTGCCTCCGCGCGCGGCATTACCGAAGGCACCGCGCGGCTGCATCTCAAACGCGTGCTGGCCAAGACGGGCGCGGGGCGCCAATCCGAATTGGTGCGCCGCATTGCCGGGTCCGTGGCAGGCGCAAGGGGCGCTTTATGATATAGGATATACCAAACGGGGGATGCACCGGTCGGGCGAATGCCCCATCCAGCAGCATCACTTTTGCAAAGGTCGACCCATGGTTTCTCCGATCCGCCTGTCTCTTGCGCTCATGCTGGCCATGGCCGCGCCATCGCTTTGGGCGCAAACCGCCCCGCCCCATGTGTTGCCCGATGGATCGGTGCCGCCTGCGTTGGCCGCCGCGCGGATGCATATGCTCGAAGCGCCTGAGAATATGCTGACCTTCCATAATATGGATCAGCTGTTCCAGACCCGCGTGGTGGCGCGATCCGGCCCGGTCGCCCCGCTCGCCCGCACCGATACCGCCCTGCCGCCCGCCACCATTCGCGGCAAGGCGATGAGCGAGGATGCGTGGGAGGATCTGACCTATACTTCGGCCCTGCTGGTGATGCGCGACGGCAAGGTGCTGCATGAAAGCTATCGCAACAACACCGATGCGGACACGCATTTCATCTCCTTTTCCATGGCCAAGACCTTCACCTCGATGCTGGTGGGCATTGCGGTGGGCCAAGGCGCGATCCGCTCGATCGACGATCCGGCGGTCGCCTATGTCCCTGAACTGAAAGGCTCGGGCTATGACGGCGTGACGATCCGGCAATTGCTCCAGATGCGTTCAGGCGTGGATTATGAGGAGCGCTATGATTTCGGCGCGACGCCCAGTGTCGCTGCGCAGATCTTTCTGAACGCCATCGTGGCCAACAAGGAGCGCTTTGCCGACATGGCCCCGCGCCTGAAGCGCAAATTCGCGCCCGGCAGCCGTTTCAACTATTCCACGCTCGACACGTCGGTGCTGGGCTGGGTGCTGGAGCGCGCGACCAAGCGGCCGCTGGCCGATTTCATGGCGCAATATCTGTGGCAACCGATGGGAGCGCAGGCGCATGGCTTCTGGATTGCCGATGGCGGACCGGGCGTGGGGCGCGAACTCAACGGCATGGGCTATAATGCCACGTTGCGCGATTTTGCCCGCTTTGGCGCGATGATGCTGGACAAGGGGCGGTTCAACGGGCGCCAGATCGTGCCCGCCGCATGGGTCGAACAGGCCACCACCATGACCAACAATGCCGATCCCGCCGCGCCGCCTCCACCGCCCTCGGTGACCAATCCGATGGCGCGGGCGGGCTATGGTTTTCAGATCTGGCGGCTGGATGACACCGGGGCCTATACCGCGCTGGGGCTGCAGGGCCAGTTCATCTATGCTCACCCGGCCACGCGCACGGTCATTGTGAAGCTCAGCTTCTTTCCCGAAATGGGGTCGGCCAAAGGGAATGACGCGCTGGAGGATACGCTGGCCTATTTCCGCACTTTGACGCAGTGGAACGGCCAATAAAGAGCGATGCCGCAACCGCGCGATGGCGGTTGCGGCATTCCCTTTTCATCAGAACTTGGTGCGGATCCCCAGCGTGATCGTGCGGCCCAGCGTCGAGCCATTGGCATAGCCGCTGCCCGAGGTGCGATAGGGCGGGTTCTGATCGAACAGATTGTCGACGTTGAGCGTCAGCATCGCCGATTGCTTCAGCCCTATCTTGTTCAGGTCCAGCCCCCAATACATGTTCACCGTGTCGAAAGACTTGACCATGGTCTGCGTGGCGTCGAACATGATCGGATAGCCGCCGCTATGCGTCAACTGGACCCGGCCCGTGACCGGCCCGACGGTGGCGCCCGCCGCCGCGGTAAAGTTGAAGCGGCCCACGCCATTGTCCAGCAATTCGGTATAGACGCCATTGCTCGACGGACTGGACCGGCGATGCAGCGTATAGGTGCCGCCAAAGCTGAGCGAGATCGAGCCGAAGCTGGTCGGGCGCTGATACTGGGCGTTAAAGTCGATGCCGTCCTGCTTCAGGCGCCCACGGTTATAGCGGCGCAGGTCTAGGATCGCATAGGGCGTGCCGTAATTGGCATAGAGGAAGCCCAGCGAGGGGAAGTTGTCCGGCTTGACCCCGCCCGAAAAGCTGGTGACCTGAGCCTGGGTGGGATTGGTGATGAAGAAGGGCGCGTTGAGCGGATCATTATACCAGGCCGCGCTGCCGAAACCGCCCGAGTTCACGCTGATGATGTCGGAGAAGTCAATGTTGTAATAGGTCCCGCTCAGGGTCAGGCCCGGCAGCACCGGCGGCTTGATATCCGCGCCCAGCGACCATGTGCGCGCCTTTTCCGGCTTCAGATTGGGATTGCCGCCCGAAATCCAGATGATCGGCCGCCCGCCCGCATAACCGATGGCCGTAGTGAACGAAATGCGCGAGTCCACCGAACCCACCGTATCGGCAAGGCTGGGCGCGTGGAACGAGGTGCCGTAATTACCGCGCACCGTGATCCAGCCGACCGGCTTGTAGTTGAAGCCGATCTTGGGGTTGGTCGTGCCGCCCACATCGTCATAGCTGTCATAACGCACCGAGCCCGTCAGATCGAGCGCGGCAATGCCCGGCACCGCATTGGCGCTGCCCACGATAGGAACGAAGACTTCGCCAAAGACCGAGGCAACCTGACGCGCGGCAGCCGAGGCATTGCGGAAAGGCGCCGCCGAAGAACCAAAGCGGATATTGGCCGCGATCTTTTCGTAATGAAATTCCCCGCCCACGGCCAAGCGCACATCGCCGCCCGGCAGGTTGAACAGGCTGCCATCGGCCACAAGGCGCGTTTCGGCCAGATCCTGTTTGGCCACCGAATTGTTGCTGTAATCGCGGATCGAGGCCAGCACGCCGGCATCGGTCGCGCTCAGATTATAGGGGTTGAGCGCGGTGGCCGTAGTCGTCCCGGCCAGAGCGGCGACGATATTGCCCGCATTGGCGGCGTTCTGGATCGTGTTGTTATAGCTGTGGCCGTAATTGGCCATTCCGCGCAAATGCCAGCCATGGCCAAGATCAGCCTCGAACGTGGGGGTGATGCCCCATGAATCAAAGCGCGAGGGGCTGGCCACGCCCTTGCCGAAAACAGGTTCGAAATTGAAGAAGACCGTCTGGCTGGTTTCGGTGCCGATCTGGCGGAAATAGGGATTGGCGTTGGTGATCGTGCCGCTGCCCGAGAGGGTGGCTTCCATGTTCACCGTATCGCGGCGCGAATAATAGGCGGTGATATTGGCCTTCAAGTGGTCGGTCAGTTGCTGGTCCAGCACGGCATAGACCGAGTGGCGCGTTTCGCGCGGATAGATGTCGGCGTAATCGGTGGTGCTGCACTTGTTGGGGGTGCCCGCCGTGGTGCCGGGCATCGGGTAATAGGTGCTGCCGATGCGGACATTGCCCGGCGTGCAGGCCATGCTGCGATTGTCCGCGCCGCCAAAGCCGGTGAAATTCTGGGTGACGTAGCTGCGCTCGTAACCCTGAATATTGTTGTGCCAGGCATAGGCATAGGACAGCATCAGCGATCCGCTGCCCCAGTCCTTGCCCGCCGTTACATTAGCGTCGGCCGTGTTATAGCCATCGGCAAAGCCGTAGCGTGCGGTCGCCTCAACCCCGTTCATACGCTTTCGCGTGATAAAGTTGATGACGCCGCCGATCGCATCGGAACCATAGATCGACGAGCCGCCGTCGGGGATGACTTCGACACGCTCAATGAGGCCGGGGGGGATGATCTGGGGATCGACATAGGTCTGCAGGATGCCCTGACCCACCACGCGGTGGCCGTTGATGAGCGTCAGCGTCGTCGTGCCGCCCGAGGCGCCAAGGCCGCGCAGGTTGGTCTGCACGATGGGCTGGCCGAAACCGGCGGTGCCGGTGGGGATGGCGTTGAAATTGCTGATCTGGGGAATATTGGCCAGCAGGTCGTTCGAGGTTTTGGCCCCGATCGCCACCACATCGGCCTGACCCACGCTGAGCACATTGGTGCCCACCGGCGCGATGCCGCGCAGCAGCGTGCCCGTCACGATGATTTCGGCGTTCTTGCTGGTTTCGCTATCGGCCTGCTGATCCGCCGCTTGCGCACCCGTTTGTGCCAGAGCCGCCTCCGAACCGGCCAGAATCAGGGTCAGCGCGCTAACCGAGCCCATGATTTTACGCTTGGCTTCGATTTTTTTCATCAGAAATCCCCTCTATTTTCAACCCATCCGCTCTGTTTTTATGCTCAATGGCGGCGGAACATTATGTGCGCTCTATCGGACGCATGCGCAGTCCCTAACAGACGACCCTGCGTTTGACAATTGACGACTTTCGATAATTTTCGTATTTACGGCGTAAAGCGAAATAATGATAATTTTGAACAGCGGAGAGCATGTATGAAAGTCAATTCCGGGATGACGCGGCGCGCCTTGCTTGGATCGGTGGCCGCCACCGGCGCTTTGGTGGCCACGCGCGCTTATGCGGGCAATGTGGGGGCCGCCACCGACATCGTGCAGACCAGCAACGGCCCCGTGCGCGGGCGTTTCGAATGGGGCGGGGTTCAGGCGTTCAAGGGCATGCGCTATGCCGCGCCGCCGGTCGGAGCGCTGCGCTTTCGCCCGCCCCAGCCGGTGCAGAAATGGACGCAAGTGGCCGATGCCGCGCAATTCGGCACCGCCGCGATCCAGAGCGATGGGCAAAATGACATGCCTTTTGACGAACAACACAGCGAGGACTGCCTGTTCCTCAATGTCTGGACCCCCGCGCTGACCGGCAGGAAGCCGGTGATGGTCTGGCTGCATGGCGGCGGATTTTCGAGCGGGGCGGCGGGGCGGCCGACCTATTGGGGCGACCATTTCGCGCGCGACGGCATCGTGCTGGTCTCGCTCAACCATCGCCTCAACGTCTTTGGCTATACGCAGCTTCCCGAAAGCTGGGGGCCGGATTACGCCTCCTCAGGGTTGGCCGGGATGCTCGATATTGTCGCGGCGCTGCAATGGGTGCGCGCCAATATCGCGCTGTTTGGCGGCGATCCGGATAATGTCACGATCTTTGGCGAAAGCGGCGGCGGAATGAAAGTCTCGCTTTTGCTGGGCATGCCATCAGCCAAGGGCCTTTATCACAAGGCGATTATCCAGAGCGGCGCCGGATTGGACGCAACGCCCCGCAAATATGCGCAAGGCTTGGGCGGGGCGCTGACCGATGTGCTGGGGGTCAAGGCGGGCGATGTGGCCGCGCTGGCGGCGGTCGATACGCAGAAGATCTTTCAGGCCCAGCAAGCCGCAATCGATGCTGTGGCCAAGAGCGACGCGGGTGGCTTCCTGATGGGCGGCTTCAACCCCAGCGTCGATGGCAAGGAATTGCCGCGCGGCCCCTTTGCGCCCGAAGCGACGGCGATGGCGGCCAATATCCCTTTGATTATCGGCACAAACAAGGATGAGGGCACGATGTTCGCGCTGGGCGACAAGACGCTGGCCACCGCAACCGATGCCGATTTCGAGGCCGCTGTGCGCAAGGACTATCCCAAGAATGCCGCCGGGCTTGCTTCAGCGCTGCGCGCGGCCCATCCGGGATATTCGCCGGGCGATCTGATCGTCGCGCTCAATGGCGCGCGGATGTTCTGGATCAACTCGGTCACGCTGGCCGAGCGCAAATCGCGTCAGGGCGCGCCGGTCTGGATGTATCGGATGGACCGCGAATTGCCGACGCTAGGCGGGCGGTTGAAGGCGGGCCATGCGACGGAATTGTCCTATGTTTTCGGCACCTATGACAATATCCGCGATTTCGTCGGCAATGGTCCGGAACCGGCGCGCATGTCGGCGCAGATGCATCCGGCATGGGTCGCCTTTGCCAAGACCGGCAATCCGCAGACCGCCGCGATCCCCGCATGGCCGCCCTATGATCCGGCCCGACGCCAGACGATGATCTTCAATCTGGAAAGCCGGGTCGAAAGCGATCCCCACGGCGACATTCGCAAATTCATGTCGGCGTAAAGTCTCCTCTCCTGACAAGGCGCCCCCATGATGAGATGCCAGGCCCTGATCGGCCTGGCATCTTCTTTTGCGGCTTATTTGGCGATGGAAATCAAAATCTTGTCATAATGAGAGAGCGGCTCGGGTCGGACATCGCTGGCCTCGACGATGATCTGGAACGTGTCGCCCGGCCTTACATCGGCAGGAATGATCAGGCGGGCGGGCCCGTCCGCCTCGGCGGTCACGGCCAGATCACCTTTATAGGTTCCCGCCTCTTTCCAGTTCCACCATTTGAAGGCGATTTTGTCGCCATCGGGATCGCTGGATTTTGTCGAGAATTTCAGCACTTGGCCCGGTTTCGCCACAATCTGATGCGCTCCCACCACGGTGACGCTGGGGTTATGATTGGCCCCGGCATAGGTCGGCGTCACCGCCCATTTGAAGCGTGCGGCCCAATCGCGCTGGGCCGCAGCAAGGAAGGGATGGGTCGGCGCCCGCTTGCGCTCTGCGCGTTGCGCGCTGGCCATCATCGCGGCAAAATCGGCCGAGCCAAAGCCGCCATGGGTGGGATCGGCCTTCGCATAACCACCCCAACCGCCGAAACTGTTGCCGCGATAGCCGCGCAGACCATTATTCACCAGATTGAGGAAAGTATCGGTGTCCCCCTCACCCAGAAATTCGCCCTTGCCGCGCAGCGGGGTCCAGACAATATAGCCTTCCTTGCGCAGCTCGTCGGCCGTCTTGCCGGAGAAGCCAAAGAAATCAAAAATATCACCCTTCACCATCTGCTTCCCATCGCCCCAGACGCGCTCGCGCGCGCCCAGCGGGCCACGGCTGGTGATGTTCTTTTCCATCCATTCGGCGGTGAAATAGGCCGCATCATCCAGGCTGACCGACGTCTGCGCATTATAGCCCAGCATCAGCCCGCCGCCCAGTTGGCGATAGCGTAAATCGGGCCAATTAGGCTTGATATATTTGACATAGGTGTCGTCCTGATCGCCCGAAAAATGCAGGATCGCCTTGCGGACCACCTTGGCGCGGATTGCCGCCCATTGTTTGGTGCCCTTATACTGATCCTCGATCGATTTGAGCGCGCGCGCAATCGTGCTGCCCCCGCCCCAAGCGTGCAAATAGATCGGTGCTTCTTCATCATCGATCAGCAATTTCTTGATGAGATCTGAGCCGGGCGTATCCTTGTCCATCTCGCCATCGAATTGAACATTGCCCCAGCGGATCTTTGACTTGAGCAATTCGGGCGCCGGATAGTCCTTGTTGTGAACCTTCAGATTGGGATAGGCCTTGGCATAGGCGGCCACCGCATCGTCGATAAACCTCTCATCGGGCGACCAGCGCCACGAGGTGCAGGGGCACGGATTATTGGGAATGCGCGTATATTCGCGCCCCGGCACCGACAGTTTCGTGCCCTTGCCATCGCCAGTCCAGTGGAACTGGCTGCTGGCATAGACCAGCCCTTCGGTGCGATAATCGGTGCTGTAGAGCAAATAGCGTATCAGCGAATTGTTGTCGTCCAGCTCGGGATCGGCGGTGATGACCACGCGCGGTTTTTGCCCCTCGGGCGTTTCCAGATAGAGCGGCGGCGCCTTTTTGCCCGCTGCCTGTGCCATATGGGGCGTCAGGATCACCGTCGCACCCATCAGCCATACGCTCGTGAATCGGGCGATGGTCGCCGCCCTGCCTTTACCGATGCTCACACTCCGCCTCTCTTTCGTTTTTTTCGTTTTTCGGATGCAAGCAGCTTACTTCAAGGCACAGAAAAGTCAATTTTTCTGAATAATTGGCGCATATTTTGGGTTTGTGCTTCATTCATCGATCTATGATATCGAAATTTATTGAAATGAAACATAGTGAGCTATCCTAACTCCGTCCAAACAGGCTGCAAAGCTGAAGCCAGGTCAAAAATTTCTGAAATGAAAGGAAGGGCAATTTGCAAATAACCGGACACTCATGACGGAGAATCCCTCGTGACATCTCTATGGCAGGAGATTTGGACCCGCCCTGACCGTCAGAGACAGGCCCGCGCCACTGCCTTACGCCAGCCCTCGCGCGACGCAACCCTCGCATCCCCGGCCATGGCGGGGGCAAAATGGTGCTCCTTGGCGATCAGCGTGTCGGACAAGGGCAGCCCCGCACCCGCCGCTGCCATCATCGCCGCGCCCAGCGCGCTCAGGTCGGTTTGCGAGGGCCGCTCGACCGCGCGCCCCGACAGGTCGGCCAGCATCTGCAACAGATGATCGTTGCGCGCAGCCGTGCCATCGACGCAGATCGCCTGCAAATCCTCGCCCAGATCGGCCTCGATGGCGGCCACCAGATCGCAGATCTGATGCGCGATGCCCTCCAGCACGGCATAGGCGACATGAGCCGGGCGCGAGCCGAGCGAGAGGCCGCAGATGATCCCGCGCGCGTCCTCCTGCCAATGCGGCGCGCCGAGGCCCGCCAGCGCGGGGACGACATAGACCCCATCGCTATCCCGAACCGTCGCGGCCAGATCGGCCAGTTCCTGCGCCCCGCCAAGGCCCAGCAATTGCGCGCCAAAGGCCGCCGAATGGCCCGAAACCGTGATATTGCCTTCCAGCGCATAGACCGTTTCGCCGCCGCGCCGCCAGGCAATCGTGCCCGACAGGCCATGGGCCGAACGCGCCCGCGCCCCGGTGGGACACGTCAGCGAGGAACCCGTGCCCAGCGTCACCTTGACCCGCCCGCGCGCGGCGATCGCATGGCCGAACAGAGCGGCATGGGAATCGCCCATCATCGCATGGATCGCCACGCCCTCGGGCAAGCCGCCAAACCCGCCCGCCGTATGGCCAAACAGCGCATCGGACGCCATCACGCGGGGAAGGATCGCACGCGGCACGCCAAACAGGCCCAGCAACTCCTCATCCCAATCGCCATCGTCCAGATCGAGCAATTGCGTGCGCGAGGCATTGCTGGCGTCGGTCGCATGGACGGCCCCGCCGGTCATATGCCACAAGAGCCAGCTATCGACCGTCCCGCCGCGCAGATCTGCGCCGCCATCGACATGGTCGATCAGCCATCGCCATTTGCTGGCCGAAAACAGCGGGTCGAGGCCAAGGCCGCTCAGTTGCTCAACTCTTTCGCCATGCCCCGCATCACGCAGGGCGGCGCAGAAGGGCGCGGTGCGGCGGCATTGCCACAGGATGCAGGGGCCAAGCGCCGCTCCCGTCTGCGCATCCCAGACCAGGGCGGATTCACGCTGGTTCGAAATGCCGATGGCGCGGATATCGACATCGGGCGCCCTCGCGATGGCATGACGAATGGCCGCATCGGCGCTGGCAAGGATGCCCTCGCCCGATTGCTCGGCCCAGCCCGGTTGCGGGTGGGAAACGGCATTGGCCACCGACCCGCTCGACAGGATTTCCCCGTCGAGCGCGATCAGCATGGCCTTGGTGTTGGTCGTCCCGGAATCGAGAGCGAGGATCGCCGGTCGCATCACGAGCCGCTTACCGCCCCAGCAAGCCGCGCAGGCTGGCCGCGATATTGGTGGCGGTCAGGCCGGAATGCTCCATCAGGAATTCGGCAGACCCTGTCGGCTGGAAACCCGCAAAACCAAGGATTTTCATCCGGCAGGGCGCGTTCTGCGACACGATCTCGGCCACCGCGCTGCCCAGACCGCCGCGTACACTATGCTCCTCGACGGTGACAATCGCGCCGGTCTGCGCGGCAGCCAGAATGGCGGTCTCGTCAATCGGCGACATCGAGCACATATTGACCACCCGCGCGGAAATGCCCTGCGCAGCCAGAGTTTCGGCCGCCTCCAGCGCGCGGCACACCATTGTGCCATTGGCCAGAATGGCGCCATCGCGGCCATCGCGCAAGGTCTCGGCCTTGCCGATGGTGAAGCTGGCGTCCGCGGCACGCGGCAGAGCGGGCACGCCCATGCGGCTGATGCGGATGAACACCGGGCCGTCCATTTCGGCGGCGGCGCGGATGCATTGCTCGGTTTCCCAAGGGTCGGCGGGGACGAGGACGGTAATGTCGCCCATCGTGCGCAGCCATGCCACATCCTCGATCGAGTGATGCGTCGGGCCAAGTTCACCATAGGCCACGCCGCTGGAAATGCCGCAAAGTTTCACATTGGCTTGCGAATAAGCCACATCCGCCTTCACCTGTTCAAGCGAACGCCCGGTCAGGAAGCACGAAGCCCCGCTGACAAAGGCCACTTTGCCGCCATTGGCGAGGCCTGCGCCCACGCCGACCATATTCTGTTCGGCGATGCCAACATTGATCAGACGCTCGGGGAATTTGTCGCGGAAACCGCCCAGCTTGCTCGACCCCACACTGTCATTGACCACGGCGACGATGCGCTCATCCGCCGCGCCCAGCGCTTCGAGCGTTTTGACATAGGCATCGCGGCAATCGAACAGCCCGGATTTCTGGGTTGCGGGGCTGCTCATGCGTCCAGTTCCTTCATCGCCTGTTCGTATTGTTCGGCATTGGGCACGCCATGGTGCCAGTTCGCCTTGTTTTCCATGAATGAAATGCCTTTGCCCTTCACCGTATTGGCGATGATGCAGAGCGGCCTGTCATGCGGCGTCGATCCGTCGAGCAGCGGCAAAAGCGCCTCGATATCATGCCCGTCCACCTCGACCACATCCCAGCCAAAGGCGCGGAATTTGTCGTCCAGCGGGTCGAGGCCCACCGTGTCCTCGGTCCCGGCGCCCTGTTGCAGACGGTTGCGGTCAACGATCAGCGTCAGGCTCGACAATTTGCGGTGGCCTACGGTCATCGCGGCTTCCCAATTGCTGCCTTCCTGCAATTCGCCATCGCCGGTGATGATGAAGGTGCGATAATCCGCCTTGTCGATCTGCGCCGCAATGGCGATGCCCACCGCCACCGGCATGCCGTGGCCCAACGGGCCGGTGTTGGTCTCAACACCCGGAATCTTGTTGCGATTGGGATGCCCGTTCAGCCGCGAGAGGGGCTGCATATAGGTGGTCAGTTCTTCCTGCGGAAAGAAGCCCGCCAGCGCCAGCGTGCTGTAAAGCGCGCCCGTGGCATGGCCCTTGGAGAGGATGAAACGGTCGCGTGCCGCCCAGCGCGGATCGACCGGATCATAGCGCATCGCATCGAAATAAAGCGCAGCCAGCACATCCGTGGCCGAAAGGTCGCCGCCGGGGTGCCCCTGACGCGCCTCAAACACCATGCGAAGCGCGCGTTTGCGTATCCAGCGGGCCTGTTCACGGACAAAAGCGGCACGTTCGGCAAGAGTTTGGCCGCGACGGGGGCGAGATTCGGGCATTCGCAAAATTCTCCTTGTCGCTGGTCCGACTATATCAAGCGAAGGCAAAGGGCAATCCCACAACTTTTGACTTCTTTCTTTTTCTTTCTTTTCTTCCGCAACCCTCTTGAAGGCGAAGCGCAATCCGGTTAGGCAAGGGGCAAGACATTTGCGATCAGCGCAAGGAGAGGATTTTCGTGGCCTTCAATAAGTTTGCGCCCCGGCGCGGCAGGCGGCTTGCGTTAGTCGCGCTGATTGCCCTGCCCGGCTGCCTTGCGCTTTCGGGCTGCAAAGTGCTGAGCCTTGAAGAGGCGCGCCAGATCCACATGCGCGAGAGCGGCGCCTTTGATGCCGACGCGGCGGTGAAGGAGGCATGGAATGCGCGCGTGATGCCGGGAATGGAAAAATCGGCCGTCCTTCTGGTGCAGGCGCCGCATGACAATGCCGCCCATGCCGTTCGCGGTGAAGGCATCATCGCCGCCATCAACCGCGCCTCGCGTCAGGGATCGGTGCTGGTCAATGTCGCGGGCGTGGGCGAGGTCCAGTTGATGCTGGGGCCGGTGATCGTTTCCACCGCTCTGCGCGACAGTCAGCCGTTTTTTGCCTTTAACGATATGCCCGATCAACTGGCCTATGCCGCCGTATCGCGGGGCCTGAATGCGCGGGCCATGGCGCAGGTCCACCCGGTGGCCGAGCAATTGAAGCCGGGGATGAAAGTGGAATTTCTCGGCGCGGGTCAGCGGTCCGAAGATGGCGTGTGGCAGGTGATGCCGGTGCGCATCGTGGCGGGCGCGTGATGGTCGAGCTGATGCGGGCCTCCGGCGTGAAAAAGCGCTACGGCGGGGTCACCGCGCTGCATGGCGTGGATTTTGCCGTTGAGGTTGGCCGCGTCAGCGTGCTGATCGGCGAGAATGGCGCGGGCAAATCGACGCTGATGCGCATTCTGGCAGGCATTGAAACGCCCAGCGAGGGCGAAGTCCATGTCGATGGCCATCCGGTGCGGCTGAACGGCGCGCGCGATGCGGCGGCGCGCGGCATCGGCATGGTGCATCAGGAATTGAACCTCTGCCCCAACCTCAGCGTGGCGGAAAACATCTTTCTGCTCGGCTCGCGAAAGGGCCTGCTCGACCGTTCCGGCGAAAGGGAAAAGGCGCGCGCCTTGCTGGCCCGTTTGCGCCAAAATATCGACCCTGACCGCCGCGTGGCCACGCTCAGCATCGGCGAGCAGCAGATCGTCGAGATCGCCAAGGCGCTGGCCGAGGAATGCCGGGTGCTGATCCTTGACGAACCCACCTCCGCGCTCAGCGAGGCCGAGGTCGAGGTGCTCTTCGAGGTCATCGGTGATTTGAAACGGTCGGGCGTGGGCATTGTCTATATCTCGCACCGGCTGGAGGAATTGCTGCGCGTGGGCGACAGTATCACGGTGATGCGCGATGGACGGATCGTGGCGCGCAGCGAGGCGGCCGATGCCTCGGTCGGCTGGATCATCGAGCAGATGCTGGGCGAGAAAGGGCGGCTGAAGCGCGCCAATGACCTCGCGCCGGAGGAAGGCGAGACGGTTCTGGCGATTTCGGGCGTTTCGCGCCCGCGCGACCGGACTTCGGCGGCGCTGCACGACATTTCGATGGAGGCGCGCGCGGGCGACATTGTCGCACTTTACGGGCTGCTGGGCTCGGGGCGCACTGAATTGATGGAGGTCGCCTTTGGCGCCCGCGCGGCAAGCGATGGCACGATCACGCTGAAAGGCGAGGACATCACCCGGCTTTCGATTGCGCAAAGGGTCGAGCGCGGCTTGCTTTTCGTTTCCGAGGATCGCAAGGCGCAGGGCCTGTTCGCCAATCTGGACGTGGGCCGCAATATGGCGGTCAGCGATCTGGCCAGCTTTGCGCAAAAGGGCGTGATCCGGGCCGCCAGCGAGCAGGGCGCGGTGGGGCGGATGATCGCCCGGCTGGGGGTAAAAACCGCCTCGGCCCGCACGGCGATCACCGCGCTGTCGGGCGGCAATCAGCAAAAGGCGCTGATCGGGCGGGCGCTGATGCCCGGCCCTGCGGCGCTGCTGCTGGACGAACCCACGCGCGGCATTGACGTGGGCGCACGCAGCGAGGTTTTCGCCACGATCCGCCAACTGGCCGCCGATGGGCTGGCCGTGGTCTTTTCCACCTCCGATGTGCTCGAAGCGCTGGCCGTGGCCGAAAGGATCATCGTCATCGCCAAGGGGCGCATCACCCTCGACATTCCGGTGGCGCAGGCGACCGAGGCGCGTCTGATCCGCGCCGCCAATGCGGCAGCAGCAGCATGACAGAAGGTAAGATATTGACAATGAACGGCGCAGGTCAGGCAGTTAGCTCGGATTATGCGATGACCCTGCTGCTGAAATTCCGCACGGTGCTGGCGCTGGTGCTAGTGGTGGCGATCTTCGCGGTGCTGGCGCCCAATTTCCTGACCGTGGCCAATGCGCTGATCATGCTCAAACATATTGCCATCGTGGCCATTCTGGCGATCGGCATGTCCTTCGTGATCCTGACCGGGGGCATCGACCTTTCGGTGGGGTCGATTGCGGGGCTGGCCGGGATGGTGGCGGGGGCGTTGATTATCAACGGCCTGCCGCTGACGGCGCTGGGCGTGGTGGTCTATCCCTCGGTCCCGGTGGTGGTGGGGCTGGTCCTGCTGGTGGGCATAGGGATCGGGCTGTTCAACGGGTTGCTCATCAACCGATTTCAGGTCGCGCCTTTTATCGCCACGCTGGGCACGCTCTATATGGCACGCGGCGCGGCCATGCTGATGTCGAATGGCGAGACCTTTCCCAATCTGATCGGCAATCCGGCGCTGGGCAATGAGGGCTTTTCGCGGATCGGCGCGGGGCTGTTGCTGGGTATTCCGGCGCCGGTTTGGCTGCTGGCGGTGATTGCGGCGGGGGCGGCCTTTGTGGCGGGCTCCACCACCTTTGGCCGCCGCGTCTATGCCGTGGGCGGCAGCGAGCGCGCCGCCCTGCTCTCGGGCGTGCGGGTCGATCGGGTAAAATATGCGGTCTATGCGATTTCGGGAGCCATGGCGGCGCTGGTGGGCGTGCTGATCGCCTCGGATCTGGTTGCCGCCCATCCGGCCTCGGGCGAGAGTTTCGAACTCAACGGCATTGCCGCCGTGGTGCTCGGCGGGGCCTCGCTGACAGGCGGGCGCGGCACGATTGTCGGCACGCTGATCGGCGCCTGTGTCATCGGCGTGCTGGGCGACGGAATGGTCATGGTGGGGATCAGCGAATTCTGGCAGATGGTTATCAAAGGCGGCGTCATTGTGACGGCGGTGGTTCTTGACCGTCTGCAGGAAAGGCTGGGTTGACGATTATGGCGAACGAAAAAGGCGCGGCGAAGAAGGCAGGCGGCCATCAGGACGAACCGCGCGGGGCGCTGCGCCGGTCCGAAGGCGGCACGGCCCGCTTTGCCGAAGGCCGCCGCGCCGAAATCATGGAATGGATCCGCGAAGAAGGCAGCGCCCGCGTGCGCGAATTGTCCAAAGCCTTTGGCGTGTCGGAAGTGACCATTCGGCAGGATCTCGAACGGCTTGAGGCCGACGGTCATGTCGAGCGCGTCCATGGCGGCGCTTTCCTGAAATCCGTGCAACAGCAGGTCCGATCCATGGCTTTGCAGCATCACGAGAATATGGACGCGAAAAGCCGCATCGGCGCGGCGGCGGCGGCGCTGGTCGAGGATGGCGAGACGATCACGCTCGATTCCGGCTCGACCACGACGCAGGTGGCCGCCCATCTGCTGGAGCGGCGCGATCTGACCGTCATCACCAATGGGTTGAACATCGCGCTGATGCTGGGCGCACAGCCCTCGATCACCGTGCATATGCCCGGCGGCCAGTTCAAGGCCCCCACCCTCTCGGTCAGCGGCGAGGGATCGGCGGAGTTCTTTGCCGGACTGTTCGTGCGCCGCCTGTTTCTGGCCGCCGCCGCCGTTTCGGTCGAGGAAGGCATCTCGATCCCCTCGCTGGGCGATCTGCCGATCAAGCGGGCGATGATCGCCAGCGCGGAAAAGGTCTATCTGCTGGTCGATTCCACGAAAATCGGGCGGCGTTCGTTTTCATCGGTCGGGCCGGTCACGATGATCCACGCCCTGATCACCGACAGCGGCATTTCGGACAACGACAAGGCCCGCTTTGAACGCATGGGTATAGAGGTCATTATTGCATGAAACGGTTGCGCGCGGGTGGGTTACGGATTGGGCTGATGGCGCTGGCGCTTGCCGCTCTGGGCGCATGTGGGCATGACGCCAAACAAGCCCGGCTGATGGTCATCATCACCCCCTCGCTCGACAATCCCTTCTTTGGCCAGGAGGCCGCAGGGGCCGAGGCCAAGGCGCGCGAACTGGGTTATCAGACGCTGAAATTTTCCCATGGCGATGACGCGTTCAAGCAGAGCGAATTGATCGACACCGCCATTGCCCGCAACGCCTCGGCCATCATTCTGGACAATGCGGGCGCGCAATCCAGTGTGGCAGCGGTGCAGAAGGCGCGCAATGTCGGCATCCCGGTGTTCCTGATCGACCGCGAGATTGCCGCGCGCGGCATCGCCACGGCGCAGATCGTTTCGAACAATTATCAGGGCGCGATGCTGGGCGCGCAGGCTTTTGCGCAGGCGATGGGCGAGAAAGGCCCCTATGTCGAACTGGTCGGCAAGGAATCGGACACCAATGCCGCGATCCGCTCCAAGGGCCTTCACGAGGTGCTGGACCAATATCCCGACCTGCGCATGACCGCGCGGCAAAGCGCCAACTGGAGCCAGTCCGAGGCCTTTACCAAGGTCCAGTCGATCCTTCAGGCGCACCCGGAAATCAAGGGCGTGATCGCGGGCAATGACACGATGGCCATGGGCGCGATCGCCGCCTTGCAGGGCGCGGGGCGCGGCGATGTCGCGGTGGTGGGCTTTGATGGCTCGAACGATGTGCGTGATGCGATTTCCGGCGGCAAGGCGGCAGCCACGGTGCTGCAACCGGCATGGCGTCAGGCGCAATTTGCGGTCGAACTGGCCGACAAATATCTGCGCGAGGGCAAGACCGGACAGGCTGAAAAGCTGATTATGGACTGCCTGCTGATCACGCGCGCCAATGCCGCGCGGCTCAGCAATTTCGCGCTGAAATAACCCATTCCATCCAAACGGGGAATCCTGATGAGCAAGCTGACCTTCGGTGCCGGTATCTGGCACTTTGCCACCTATGTCGACCGCTATGCCACCGATGGCTACGGCCCGGCCAAGTCGCTGATCGAGATGATCGATCTGGCAGGACAAGTGCGCGATCTCTCGGTGGTGGACATCAATGCGCCGTGGAGCGCGGATGTCTCGGTCGATGAAGTCGAAGTGGCGCTGAAGCGCAACAACCTTTCGGTGATCGGCATCACGCCGGAAATCTATAACCGCGAATTTTCCAAGGGCGCCTTTACGAACCCCGACGCAGGCATCCGCCGCCGCGCCAATGAAGTGTGCAATGATGCGGCCAATCTGGTGCGTCGCTTTGGCGCCTCCTATGTCAAGCTCTGGCCGGGTCAGGACGGCTGGGATTATCCGTTTCAGGTCGATCACAAGCAATTGTGGCGCCATTCCATCGAGGGCATCGGCGAACTGGCCAGCCAGAACCCGGATCTCAAATTCGTCATCGAATATAAGCCGCGCGAGCCGCGCGTGCATATGAGCTATGGCTCGATGGCGCGTACGCTGCTGGGCATCGAGGCGATGGGCGTGCCCAATGTGGGCGTGCTGCTCGATTTCGGCCATGCACTGTTTGGCGGGGAAAGCCCGGCGGATTCGGCGCAACTGGCCATCGACCATGGCCGCCTGTTCGGCATGGACGTGAATGACAATCTGCGCGCCTGGGACGACGATATGGTGGCGGGCACCGTCCACCCCATCGAATTGTTCGAATTCTTCTACACTTTGCGCAAGAACAACTGGGAAGGCGTATGGCAGCTCGACCAGTTCCCCTTCCGTGAGGATTGCGTCGAGGCGGCCGATATGGCGATTGATTTCCTCAAACATATCGACGCCTCGCTCGACCGCCTCGATTGGGACGCGCTTGCCGCCGCGCAAAGCCGGCAGAATGCGATGGGTGCGCAGAAGATTGCCCGACAGGCGCTGTTCGGCTTCTAAAGCCCTCGGCCCTGTGGCAAGGATGCAGGCGGGGTGATGGCCCCGCCTGCATTGCTTTTACGAAAGAACGCCATGACCGCGGCCAAACCTGTGCATATTCCCTTTGGCCTGCTGCTGGTGCTGGCCGGGCTCAGCGCCTTTGCCCCGCTTTCCATCGACATGTATCTGCCCGCGTTGCCGGTGATGGCGCGTGATCTGGGAGGCAATGCGGCGCAGGCCTCGCTGACGGTGGCCTCTTTCTTTGCGGGCCTGTGTTTCGGGCAATTGGTGCATGGCCCGCTGTCCGACCGGATCGGGCGGCGGATGCCCTTGCTGGGCGGGCTGGTGCTTTATGTCGGCGCGGGGGCCTGCGCGGCACTGGCGCCCACTATCCCGGTGCTGATCGCCGCGCGCTTTGTTCAGGCCTTTGGCGGCTGCGCCGGGCTGGTCGTTTCGCGCGCCTCGGTGCGTGATCGCTTCACCCCGCAGGAAAGCGCGCAGGTCTTCTCGCTTCTCCTGCTGGTGATGAGCATCGCCCCGATCATCGCCCCGCTGATCGGCAGTTGGCTGCTGCTGCTTGGCACATGGCGGTTGATCTTCTGGCTGCTGACGCTGTTTGGCGCGAGCGTGGCGGTGGCCACTTTCTTCGGCCTGCCCGAAACGCGCTCGGAACAGACCGCCGCGCAGGCGCGCAGCGAATCCCCGTTTGGCGCCTATCGCGCCATTCTGGGCGAGGCGCAGGTGATGGCCTATGCGCTGACCGCCGGTTTTTCGCACATGGGCCTGCTGACCTATCTGGCGATTTCGCCCGATGTGCTGGTCACCGGCTTTCACCTCTCGCCGCAGACCTATGGCTGGGTGATCGCCACCAACGGACTGGGGCTGGTGACCACCAACTGGATCAACCGCCGCCTGCTGGCGCGGATCAGCTATGACACGATCCTGCGCTGGGCCAATCTGGGCAGCATGATGGCCTCGGCCGTGCTGCTGGCCGATGCGGTTACCGGGTTTGGCGGGCTGCTGGGGATCACCATCCCGCTGTTTTTCATGGTGGCGATGATCGGTTTTACCCAGGCCAATGCGATTGCCGGCGCGCTGGCCCGCGATCCGCAAAGGGCCGGGTCGATCTCGGCGCTGGTGGGCTTCATGCAATTTGGCGGCGGCGCGCTGGGCGCGGCGATTGCCGGGGCGTTTCATGACGGCACGGCACGGCCGATGGCCATGGTGATCTTTGCCGCCTATATCTGCGCCGGGGTCGCGCTGCGCGCGCTGGCCCGGCGGCGATAGGATCAGATAACAGGGCCGGGGCGCATCACGCCCCGGCCCCCATCATCACATGGCCAGTTTCAGGCCGATGTAGAACGAACGCCCGATGGCATCATAAAGCGCCGTATCCGTGCCGTTCTGCGAGCTGGCGACATAGGGCAGGCTCTTGTCGAAAAGGTTGTTCACGCCCGCGCGCAGTTCAAAGTTCCTGTTGACCTTGACCGAGCCGAACAGGTCCCACAACTGGTAAACACCCACGCCCACCTGCGTGTTGGCAGGGGTCAGCACCGCGCTCGTGTCCTTCATCCCGCTCTGATAGCGCCAGCGCAGACCCGCGCCGAACACGTCATTCTTGATGCCAAAGGTGGTCAGGGCGCGCCATTCCGGCGTGGCGCGCGGCGGCACCGATCCGGGGTTCGACCCGCCGACGCTGACGCCGGTGTAATCGAGGAAAGCAGCGCCCGGCAGCAATTGCACCTTATAGGCATGGAGCCAGCCGATCGCGGTGTCGATATAGACCTTGCCGCCCGCGCCCAGCTTAGAGGCGCGCATGCCCCAGTGGATCTGGGCCTCGATGCCATCGGTCTTGACCGCGCCCAGATTGAGATAGGGCGTCGAAACAGTCAGCAATTGACCGGTCGAACTGTCACGCGAAATCAACTGGCAATAGGGGTTATTGGTCGCATAGCCGGGGTTCGAGCCGTCCAGATTGTAGCATTTCGACAGCACGGTCAGGCCCGGAACCGAGGAAATCACGTTCTTGATGTTGATGTTGTAATAATCGACCGACAGCGACAGTTCCGAGAGCGGCCCGCTCTGGAACGGCGAGTTGAGCACGATGCCGATATTATAGGTATCGGCGGTTTCGGGTGTCACACCCGAATTGCCCGCCACGGTCTGGCCGGTCGCGGTGGTGGGGAACTGATAGCTCGAGAGCAGCGCCGAAGGCACGCCCTGCGCGGCGCAGAGCGTGGCGACCTGCGCGCCATTGGCCCCGGTGCGCGCCGTCGAACGCACATCGCAAGGATCGCCGAGCGAAGAGGGCGGCGTGCCGATGACCAACTGCGAGCCCGAGGGCGGCGAGAACAGTTCGCCGATGTTGGGCGCACGCACCGCACGCTGATACGAACCGCGCACCAGCAGGTTGCGCAGCGGGCGCCAGCGCGCATCGGCCTCATAGGATTTGACCGAGCCGGTGACCGAATAATCGGAAATACGCCCGGCCGCGCCCACCGCCAGTTCCTGCGCCCAAGGCTTGTCGGCCAGCAGGGGGATGTCGATCTGGGCGGCAAATTCCTTCACCGAAATCGCCTTTTTCGGCACGCCGATGGTGGCGGTAAAGCCTTCGACATTGGCCCCCGGCGCCCATCCGCTCAGCGCCGTCATGTCGGTGTCGGGGGTGAAGGAATAGGTGTTGCGGCGATAATCGGCCACCAGCGCGATCTGCGCCGGGCCCGCACCCAGATCAAACAGCGAGCCGTTGACCTGGCCCTGAACCTGCGTCTGGCTCAGGCGTTCCTGGCTGAACGTATCCTTGGTGATATAGGTGCGGCAGGCCGCCGAGAGCGAGCGCGCATTGGCATCGCCAAATGGATTGAAACCGCCCGCGCAAATCGAATTGCCGCCATCGGCCGCGTTCAGCAAGGTCTGCACCCGGCTTTTCAGCACGGCATTGTGCATGATCTGATTGTGGATCGACTGATCATAGGATGCGTAAACATCAAAGCTCCAGCCGCCGCCGATCTGCCCCTTCAACCCGGCCAGATATTGCTGGACCTGATAGTTTTCGTCCCAGTTCTTCCATGGAACGCCCACATAACGCGCGTTCCAGTTGAAATTGGCCGTCGGATTGGCGCGCGAGGCAAGGATCGTGCGCAGATCGCCCGGGATGAAGGGGTTGGAAACCGGAATGGTGGTCAGCGTGGGGAACTGGGTCAGGCTGCCGCCGCTGTTGGTGTTGACCGACAGATCGACAAACATGAACTGTCCATAGGCGGTCAGGCTGGGAGTCAGCTCGAAATCGCCCTTGATAAAGGCAGTCTTGCGGTCCAGCGCGTTGAGCAGATTGCCCTGCTGGCCCACCGGCATACGCACATTGTTGCCCACCAGCGCATAGCCGTTGGTGCCGTTGGCGCCCTTGTAGTTCTGCGCTCCGTTCTGGACGAACAGCGTGCCGTCATTGTTGAAGCCAAGATTGGCCAGCTGATAATTCGCCGGCAGGCTGGTCACGCCATAGCCGGCAAAGATGCCCTGAACCACGGCCGGATTGGGTTGGTTGCTGGCGCTGGGCACATAGGTGCCGGTGCCGATATAGGACGAGGGCACCTTGTCCATGAAGAAGGAGCGCGAATTGTTCGCAACCGGGTCCTGCTTGGCATAGCTGAAGGCGGCGATCAGATGGCCGCGATCATCGGCGAACTTGGTGCCCAGCGCCAGCGAAGCATTGAACTTGAACGCGTCGCCCTGCTGGCTGATCGAGTTCATGATGTCGGCCTTGATGCCTTCGAAATTGCGGATAGTCTTGAAATTGACCACGCCCGACATGGCATCCGAACCATAGACCGCCGAGGCGCCCCCGGTGATCGCATCGACGCTGGAAATGATCGCATCGGGCAGGATGTTGACATCGACATTGCCGTTGATGTCCGACACCGGCAGGCGATGGCCGTCGAGCAACACGAGGTTGCGGTTGGTGCCAAGCCCGTGCAGGTTGATCGAGGCGCGGCCGCCTCCGCCCTGACCGCCGGTGGCCGCATTGCCGCCCACGGTAAAGCTGGGCACCTGATTGAGCGCGTCCTGCAGCGTGGCGGCGCCCGATTCCTTGATCGTTGCCTCGCCCACCGAAACGATGGGGCTGACGGCGGTGTTGTTGGGCCGCTTGATGAGCGATCCGGTAACGACGATTTCCTGCGCCTTGGCGGCATCGTCGGCCGCCATCGCGGGCGTGCAGAAGCCCGCCGAAAGGCCGATCAGGCTGGCGGACACAATGAGACTCTTTCTGGCGTATGACATCTGGCACCCCTCCCGTTCGCGCTCTTTGAAGCGTTGAGGGCCGGATAGAAAAGGCTCTGGCCAAGGTCAATGAAATATGAAACTAACCGTTTCGTTACCTAAAAGATGTGATCGCAAAGACACACGAGCGCCGCGCTGGAGAACGGTTAGATGCCCACAAAATTAAGACGCCCCAATGCCGCGCTCGCCATGGTCACCGCGCTGTTATGCGTCGTCTTTTTCACCGGCGCTCCCCTGCCCGCCCGCGCCGCGCAGGCCGCCCCGAACGCCTGCCCCCCGGATGAGGAACTGGCCTATGTCTGCGGCGCCGAAAGGCCTGAGGACATACTCGCCCTGCCCGGCACACGCTGGCTGATCGCCAGCGGCTTTGCCAAAGGGGCCGGGCTGAAACTGATCGATTCGGCGGCGCGCAGCATGGAATTCTGGTATAAGGGTTCGCCCGATCAGATCGCCCCCGATACCGCCGCCTATCCCCACTGCCCCGGCCCGCCCGATGCCGCGCTGCTCAATGATCGCGGGCTTAACCTGCGCGCCATCGGGCGCGATCGCTGGCGCCTGCTGGTGGTCAATCATGGCGGACGGGAATCGGTCGAGGTCTTTGAGATCAACGCCGCCGCAGACCGCCCTAGACTTCTATGGCGCGGCTGCATCCCCATGCCTACAGGACAGGTCGGCAACAGCGTCACCAGCTTTGCCGACGGGCAGATTTTGGCCACTGTACTGACCCGGCCGGGCACCACCATCGCCGATTTCGTGCTGGGCCGCGACACCGGCGCGGTATGGTCATGGCGCCCGGGCGAACCGGCCTTCCACGAGATGCCCGGCACCGCCCTGCCGGGCAACAATGGCATCGAAAGCGACCCCGACGAACGCCATTTCTACACCATCGCCTTTGGCCGACACGCCGTAGAGGTGTTTGACCGGAACGATCCGCACGGGCCGGTGCGGCGCATCGTCGCCCCTGATTTCATGCCCGACAATATCCATTGGATCGCCGGACGCCTGCTGCTGGCCGGGATGCGTTATGACGAACCGGCCTGCGGGGGCCTGCGCAAAGTGGTGGATGGCGTGGCCGACCCGATGCTCTGTCCGCGCGGCTGGATTGTGGGCGAGGTCGATCTGGCGCAGGGGCGGATCGCCACCATCGCCTATGGCACCCCGCGCAAGGATTTCAACGGCCTGTCCGCCGCCGCAATCATGGGGCGCGAATTGTGGCTCGGCTCGTTTCAGGCGGGGCGGATCGCCATCGCCACCCTGCCCGTGCCCAAACCTGTTTCTCCTTAGCCGCCTCGATAAATGTACTATTTAGTACATCAATTTCCGACCGCCTTGCGATAGCGCGCATCAACCACGCCCCAGTCGATATTATGCATGAAGGCATCGACATATTTAGCCGCCGCCGCGCCATAATCGATGGCAAAGGCGTGCTCATACATGTCCAGCACCAGAAGCGGCGTCCCCGTCACCGGCCCGTTGGTGTGGTCCCATGCCCAGTAATTATGAAGAGATTTCGTATATTGGTTCCAGGCCAGAATGCACCAGCCCGACCCTCCGGCAAGCGCCATGGCGGTGCGGCGGAATTCGGCTTCCCAAGCCTCGAAACTGCCGTGGCTTTTGGCCAGAGCCTCGCGGATCGCGCCCTTGGCCTGTCCATCGCCGCCCAATTGTTCGAAATAGAGTTCATGTAGGATGACCGAGCCGGTGCGGTGCAATTCCTCGCGTTTTAGATCGCCATAGATGACCGGGGGCAGATCCTTGTCGGCCATCGCGGCGGCAAGGCGGCCCTCAACCATGTTGAGCGCTTTAACCGAGCCCTGATAATTGTTTTCCCAATGCGAACGGATCAGCTTTTCCGACAGGCCGGTCAGTTTGGTCGCATCAAAGCCCAGCGGCTTGGGCTGATGTCCACCGGCAAAGGCGGGCGCGAGGGTCGCGCTCTGCGCGCTGGCCTCAATGGGCGCGGCGGCGGCGGCCATGCCCAGCGCAATGCTGCCCAGCGCGTTACGGCGGGAGATGTCAGTCATGGTCAAACTCCTTTCACGAGATATGCGAGAGCAACCAGCCGCCAGCGGCGGCAGCGGCCAGAACGGGGATAACATTCCATTTACGCCCAATCACCGCCCATGCCGATAGCGCAGCGATCAGACCCGCCCGCCAATCGAAACTGGCCGGAACGGGCAGGCTGAAACCGGGCCATACCGGGCGCAGGTCATGAAACAGCACCTGAAGCGCAAACCATGCCGAGAGATTGGCGATCACGCCCACAATTGCGGACGTCACCAGCGCCAGCGCGCCTTTTAGCAATTGGGCGCGCTCCAGCCGCTCGATCCACGGGGCCAGCGCAAAGACCCAGAGGAAGCAGGGCGCAAACGTCACCCATGTCGTCAACCCCGCCCCCAGCAATCCGGCCACCAGCGGCGTGAAGGGAGCAGGCGTGCGGAACGCAGCCAGATAGCCGACAAATTGCGTGACCATAATCAGCGGCCCCGGCGTCGTTTCGGCCAGCCCCAGCCCATCGGCCATTTCAGCGGCGGTCAGCCAGTGCTGCGCCGAAACCGCCTGCTGCGCCATATAGGCCAGCACCGCATAGGCCCCGCCAAAGGTGACGACCGCCAGCTTGGAGAAAAACACCCCCACCCGCCACAGCACATGATCGCGGCCTAACAGCGCGAAAACCGCCACCATCGGCGCGGCCCATGCCAGCGCGCCGATCAGCACCGCGCGAACACTGTAACCCCAGGGGCGCGGCGTATCGGGGGGCGATCCCGCCTCGCCCTTCAGCCCCAACAGCGCCGGGCGCCAGCGCGCCGCGATCCAGCCGATCGCCCCCGCCCCGATCACCACCAGCGGAAAGGGCGCATTGAACAGGAACAATGCAACGAAGGATAAGACCGCCGCAAGTTTACGAAACGGCGTCCCCAAAGCGCGGCCAGCAAGGCGCAGCACGGCCTGCACCACAATCGCCAGCACCGCCGCCTTGATCCCCAGAAACAGCGCGGCAAACCACGCCAGATGCGCCGCCGCGCCATAGAGCATCGAGAGCGCCAGAATGACCAGCGCGCCGGGAATGACAAACAGCAGCCCCGCCGCCAGCCCTCCGCGAATGCCGTGCAATTTCCATCCGATCCAGATCGCCAGTTGCTGCGCCTCCGGCCCCGGCAACAGGTGGCAGAAGTTGAGGGCGTGGAGATATTGGTCCTCGGTGATCCAGCCGCGTTCCTCGACCAGTTCGCGGTGCATCAGCGCAATTTGCCCCGCAGGCCCGCCGAAACTGAGGCAGCCGATGCGCGCCGATACGCGCAGCAATTCGGAGAAATCGGGATGTTGAGATGAGGCCGTCATCTTGCGTCCAATACCTTTCCGCCCGCAAAGGCAGGCCGGAGAAGGCAACACTTGGGCTGACGCCTGACCGGGAGGTTGCTTTATCCCGATAAGCCCAGCATTAATCCCGCCGTGCGCGCATCGCAACAGCTTTGACGCGGAAAAACAAACAGGAGAGATCGATGATGAAGGCATATGCTTTGGCGATGGCGGCTGGTCTGGCGGCGTGGGGCAGCCCGGCAATGGCGCAGGCTCCCGCCTATCAGACCATCCATCTCGAACAGGATGTCGCCCGTCCGGCCGCGCAGGTCTGGGCGCGTATCGGCAAGTTTTGCGATATTGGCGAATGGCTGCATACGCCCTGCCGCTTGGTTGCGGGCAAGGATGGCGAGGTGGGCGCGGTGCGCGATCTCAACAATGGCCGGATCATCGAGGTCATCGTCGGGCGGACCGACCTGTCCTATACTTATGCGATGCCCGACGGCATGGTCGAGGGGCAAGGCTTCTATCACGGCAATCTGGCGGTGGTGCCGGTGTCGAAAACGACCTCGCGCCTCGTCTATTCGATCCTTTATCTGGACAAGGGCGCAGGCGATGAGGCGGGCATCAAGGAGCGCCGTGAAAAGCGGGTGCAGCGCTTTGGCGAGGCGCTCAAGACCATGAAGACATTGAGCGAGGCCAGTCGCTAGTTCACCGCGATAAGTGATTGCGGCCAAACGGATGCTGGCGTAGCGCTGCACGCGCAACATGCGAAAAGGCCGAGCGTATGACCGATGGGCTGCTTGATCTGGCAAGAATGGACGAAGCGGCGCTCTATCGCCATTTCGACAGTTCGTCGGGCGGGCTGACAGAGCAGGCGGCGCAGGAGAAGCTGGACATCATCGGCCCCAACCGGATTGCCGATGATGTCCGCCTCTCGGTCCTGCGCGAGATCCTGCGCCGGTTGATGACCCCGCTCAACGGGTTGCTGCTGGGGCTGGCGGTGACGTCATGGGCGCTTTCGGATTATCGCTCGGCCATTGTCATTGCCATCATGGTGCTGCTCAGCGTGGGGCTGGGCTATGTTCAGGAGCATCGTTCGAGCATGGCCGCCGCGCGGCTGAAGCGCATGGTGCAGGTCCATGCCAGCGTGAAGCGCGCCACGCCCGATTTTGCCGAAATGCCGCTCGAAGTGCTGGTGCCGGGCGATATCGTGCGTCTGGCGGCGGGCGATCTGATCCCGGCGGATCTGCGTTTGCTCAGCGCGCATGACCTGCATGTCAACGAAAGCTCGCTGACCGGCGAGGCGATGCCGGTCGAAAAGCGCAGTTCGCCCGATGCCGATGCCGCCGCCCCCTTCGATGCGCCCAACCTGTGCTTCATGGGATCGAGCGTGGTCAGCGGTTTTGCCGAGGGGATCATCCTGAAAACCGGCCGCGCCACCTATTTCGGCGAAGTGGCCAAACAGATCACCGGCGCCGACACCACCAGCAGCTTTGATCGCGGGCTTAACCAGTTTGTCGCGCTGATGCTGCGCTTCATGGCGGTGTTGGTGCCTTTGGTGTTCATCATCAATGGCGTGACCAAGCATAACTGGCTGGAGGCCTTGTTCTTTGCCGTGGCGGTGGCGGTGGGGCTGGCGCCCGAAATGCTGCCGATGGTGGTGACCATGAATCTGGCGCGCGGGGCGATTGCCATGTCGCGCAAGCGGGCCATCGTCAAGCGGTTGAACGCGATCCAGAATTTCGGCGCGATGGATGTGCTGTGCACCGACAAGACCGGCACGCTGACGCAGGACCGGGTGGTGCTGAAGCTCCATCTGGATGTTGAAGGTCGCGATAATCGCGATGTGCTGGCCTATGCCTGGCTCAACAGCCGGTTTGAAAGCGGGCTGCGCAATCTGATGGACGAGGCGATCCTCGAACATGGGGGGCAGGAAGAGCATCCGATCTCGGCGGGCGATTATGCCAAGCTGGACGAATTGCCGTTCGATTTCGTGCGCCGCCGCGTTTCCGTGGTGGTGCGCCGCCCTGAGGGCGAGGCGCTGCTGGTCTGCAAGGGGGCGGTCGAGGAGGTGCTGGGCATCTGCACCCAATTCCGCAAGGGCGAGGAGGTGATGCCCTTTGCCGGGCCGCAGGCCGAAGCGATCCATGCCGTGGCCGAAGGGCTGAACCGCGACGGCTTCCGCGTGCTGGCCATTGCCTGCCGCACCATGCCAGCGCTGGCCGAGGGGCAGTATTCGGTGGAGGATGAGCGCGATCTGACACTGATCGGCTTTACCGCCTTCCTCGATCCGCCCAAGGAAACCGCAGGCCCGGCGATTGCCGATCTGCAAAAGGCGGGCATCACGGTCAAGGTGCTGACCGGCGACAATGATCTGGTCACGGCCAAGATCTGCCGGGACGTCGGGCTGGACGTCGACCAATTGCTGCTGGGCCGCCAGATCGAGGCGATGAGCGATGCGGAACTCGCCGCGCAAGCCGAGGTCACGCAGGTCTTTGCCAAGGTTTCGCCCACGCAAAAGGCCCGCATCATTGCCGCACTTCAAGCCAATGGCCATGTCGTGGGCTTTCTGGGCGACGGGATCAACGATGGGCCCGCGCTCAAGGTGGCCGATGTGGGCATCTCGGTCGATACGGCGGTCGATATTGCCAAGGAATCGGCCGACATCATCCTGCTGGAAAAGAGCCTTGCCGTACTGGGTGATGGCGTGACCGAGGGGCGGCGGGTCTTTGCCAATATCATCAAATATATCCGCATGGGCGCCAGCTCGAATTTCGGCAATATGTTCAGCGTGCTGGGCGCCTCGATCATCCTGCCCTTCCTGCCGATGGCGCCCCTGCAGGTGCTGACCAACAATCTGCTCTATGACTTTTCCCAGACCACCATTCCCACCGACAATGTCGATCCGGAATATCTGGCCACGCCGCGCCGCTGGGAAATCGGCAATATCGCGCGCTTCATGCTCTTCATCGGGCCGATGAGTTCGATCTTCGATTACGCCACCTATTTCACCATGCTTTTCATCTTTAACGCTTGGGCCGATCCGGCGCTGTTCCAGACCGGCTGGTTCGTGGAATCGCTGCTCACGCAAACGCTGATCATCCACATCATCCGCACCGCGCGCATCCCCTTCCTGCAAAGCCGGGCCAGCAATGCGCTGATCGCCACCACGCTGATCATCTGCGCGATCGGCGTGGCGCTGCCTTTCTCGCCGCTGGGGGCAACGCTGGGGTTCAAGCCGCTGCCTGCACTCTACTGGCCGATACTGGCGGGTTTCCTGCTGGCTTACGGCGTGCTCACCCATATGGTGAAGGTCTGGTTCTTCCGCCGCTGGGGCGGATGAACCCCTGACCGGCCCAAGAATCGCCTTGTCAGCCGATCTGATCGACGATGGTTTCCATCACGACAAAGGTCGATGTGCTGGCCACATGAGGCAGGCTGGAGATCTTTTCGCCCAGCACTGCCCGATAGGCGGTGATGTCGGAGGTGCGGACCTTAAGCAGATAGTCAAAATGGCTGGCCAACATATGGCATTCCTCGACCTCCTCCACCTGCAACACCGCGCGGCGGAAGGCTTCAAGCGCCTTTTCGCGCGTGTCCGACAATTTGACCTCGGCAAAGGCGATATGGCCCATGCCCAGCCGAACCGGGTCGATCACCGCACGAAAGCCGCGTATATAGCCGTCATCGACCAATCGCTTCAGCCGGATCTGGCAAGGCGTCTTGGACAGGCCCACCCGCCGCGACAATTCGGCCACCGTCATGCGCGCATCAATGCGCAGTTCCTCAATCATTTTGCGGTCGATCTGGTCGATCGGGCTATTGTCCATCGCGGATCTCCATTATCGGCCTAAATTACGGCCCATCTTTATCCGATTGGCATGGCATGATAGGCTCCTTTGGTCGAAACGCCGAGACGCGATGCGATAGGCTTGCCCCGTCCACCCCATGACGGAAATGCGCCGATGACCGATGCTCCTTTTGCCCATTTCGCCCCCGCACTGGCCGCGCCCTCCCCTCTGCGCCGCGCAATCACGGATGCCACGCGCCGGGCCGAAGCCGATTGCATCGCCAAGCTGATCGAGGCGGCGACCGCGCCCGAGGCGATGCAACCAGCGATTGCGCAGACCGCCTGCGCGCTGGTGTCCGCCCTGCGCGCCAAGGGGCAGCGTGGGGGCGTTGAAAGCCTAGTCAAGGAATATGCGCTTTCCAGCCAGGAGGGCGTGGCGCTGATGTGTCTGGCCGAGGCGCTGCTGCGCATTCCCGACAATGCCACGCGCGACGCGCTGATCCGCGACAAGATCGCGCGGGGGCAATGGCAGGCCCACCTGGGCGCGGGGCGCAAATTGTTCGTCAATGCGGCCACATGGGGCCTCATCGTCACCGGGCGGCTGGTGGGGGCCAACAGCGACGGTTCGCTGGGCGCGGCGCTGACGCGGCTGATCGCGCGGGCGGGCGAGCCGCTGATCCGGCGCGGGGTCGATCTGGCGATGGAACTGATGGGCGAGCAATTCGTCACCGGCGAAACCATCGAGGAGGCTTTGAAACGCGCCCGCAGGCTGGAGGCGCAGGGCTTTGCCTATAGCTATGACATGCTGGGCGAGGCGGCGACCACGGCGGCGGATGCGGAGCGCTATTGGCGCGATTATGAAAACGCCCTGCACGCCATCGGCAAGGCGGCGGCGGCGCGCGGCCCCTATGCCGGGCCGGGCATTTCCATCAAGCTCTCCGCGCTCCACCCCCGCTATGCCCGCGCGCAGCAGGACCGGGTGATGGGCGAACTCCTGCCCCGCGTGCGGGCGTTGGCCATTCTGGCGCGCGATTATGACATCGGCCTCAATATCGACGCCGAGGAGGCTGAGAGGCTGGAAATCAGCCTCGACATTCTCGAAGCCCTCGCGCTCGATCCCGATCTGGCGGGATGGAACGGGCTGGGCTTTGTGGTACAGGCCTATGGCAAGCGCTGCCCGCATGTCATCGACTGGATCATTGATCTGGCGCGCCGCACTCAACAAACGGCCAACAGGCGGATCATGGTGCGGTTGGTCAAGGGCGCCTATTGGGACAGCGAGATCAAGAAGGCGCAGGTCGATGGGCAGGCCGATTTCCCGGTCTTTACCCGCAAGGTTCATACCGATGTGTCCTATATCGCCTGCGCGCGGCGTTTGCTGGAGGCGTGCGATGCGGTGTTCCCCCAATTCGCCACCCATAATGCCCAGACTTTGGCGACCATCTACCATCTGGCCGGACCGGATTTCACGCCCGGCGATTGGGAATTCCAATGCCTGCACGGCATGGGCGAGCCGCTGTATGAAGAGGTCGTGGGCGCGGGCAAATTGAACCGCCCCTGCCGGATCTATGCGCCGGTGGGCACGCATGAAACCTTGCTGGCCTATCTGGTGCGGCGCCTGCTGGAAAATGGCGCCAATTCCTCCTTCGTCCACCGCATCTGGGAAGAGAGCCTGAGCCCGGAGGATCTGGCGCAGGCTCCGGCGCAGGAAGCGCTGGCCATCGAACCTTTTGGCTCCCCCCATCCGGTGGTCGCCCTGCCCGCGCATCTCTATGGGCAAAGGCGCAATTCCGCCGGGCTCGATCTGGCCAGCGAGAGCGCATTGGTAGCGCTTTCGCGCGATTTACAGGCCAGCGCGGGCCGGGAATGGCGGGCCGATCCGATGATCCCCGGCCTGTCCGTCATCCGGCCGCCGCAGGATCTGCGCAATCCGGCCGACCGGCGCGACCTGGTGGGACGGGTCAGCCTGACGCTGGAGCGCGATGTACCGCTGGCTTTTGCCAATGCGCGGCGGGCGGCGCAGGGCTGGCGCGAAATGCCCCCTGCGCAAAGAGCCGCGATGCTGGAGCGCGCCGCCGATCTGCTGGAGGAGCAGGCCGGGCTTTTGCTGGGCCTCATCATCCGCGAGGCAGGGAAATCGGCGGGTAATGCTGTGGCCGAAATCCGCGAGGCGGTCGATTTCCTGCGCTATTATGCCGATCAGGCGCGCGCGACGCTGAACGAAGCCCATACGCCCATCGGCCCGGTAGTCTGCATTTCGCCATGGAATTTCCCGCTGGCGATCTTTGTCGGGCAAATCGCCGCCGCACTGGCTGCGGGCAACCCGGTGCTGGCCAAACCGGCCGAGGAAACCCCGCTGATCGCCGCGCAGGTGGCGCAGATCCTGCATCAGGCGGGCGTGCCGATGGGGGTGCTGCAATTGCTGACCGGGGCGGGCGAAATCGGCGCGGCGCTGGTGGCCCACCCTGATGTGGCGGGCGTGCTGTTCACCGGATCGACGCAGGTGGCCAAGCTTATCCAGCGCGAATTGGCGCGCCATGACGGGCCGCCCATCCCCCTCGTCGCGGAAACGGGCGGGCTCAATGCGATGATCGTCGATTCCTCGGCGCTGGCCGAACAGGTGACCGGCGATGTTCTGTCCTCCGCCTTCGACAGCGCGGGGCAGCGCTGCTCGGCGCTGCGCATCCTGTGCCTTCAGGAGGATATTGCCGAGCGGCAGTTGACGATGCTGAAAGGCGCCTTGGGCGAATTGCGGATCGGCAATCCCGATCGCCTCTCCACCGACATCGGCCCGGTCATCACCGAGGAAGCGCGCGAGGCCATCGCCGCCCATATCGAGCGCCTGCGGGCATCGGGATGCCCCGTCTGGCAGGCCCCGCTGGGCGAGGAAACCGGCCATGGCAGCTTCATCGCACCCACCATCATCGAGATCGAAAGCATCGACCAGATCGGCGGCGAGGTCTTTGGCCCGGTGCTCCATGTCCTGCGCTATGCCCGCGAGGATCTGGGCGCGGTGGTCGAGGCGATCAATGCCACCGGCTATGGCCTGACCTTCGGGCTGCATACACGGCTGGACGAGACCATCGCCGAGGTGACGGGCCGGATCGCGGCGGGCAACATTTATGTCAACCGCAACACGATCGGCGCGGTGGTGGGGGTGCAGCCCTTTGGCGGGCGCGGCCTTTCAGGCACCGGACCCAAGGCGGGCGGGCCGCTCTATCTGGGGCGGCTGGTACGGGAAAGGCCCGCGCTGGATCTGCCCCCTGATGGGACCGCAGAACTGCCAGGCCCGGTGGGCGAACGCAACCTTTACCGCCTGCATCCGCGCGGGCGCGTGCTGGCGGCGGCGCATAGCCAGGAGGGCATGGCGGCGCAGATGGCGGCGGCGCACGCGGCGGGCAATCAGGTTGACCTGCTCTGGCTGGGCGAAGGCCCGGCTCCGGTTGGTGCGATAGCGGCGCTGCCCCGGATCAATCCCTATGGCGCGGTGCTGATCAAGCCGGGGCCAAACACCAATGCCCTGATGCAGCAGATCGCGGCGATGGAGGGGCCGATCCCGCTGATCCAGCAGGGCGATGATCAAGGGCATTATCGCCCCGACTGGCTGGTCGAGGAGCAGACTGTCTCGATCAACACCACGGCAGCCGGGGGCAATGCGGCCCTGATGGCGCAGGTGTGACGATCACCCTTTCGCCGCGCCTTTTGCAGGCGCATAAAGGCCGCCTGTAGCCCGGAGAGCCAAGCCCATGGAAATCGCCCTGAAAACCTATCGCATTCCCGAGGGTAAAAGCGTCGACCTCAAAAAGCGCAAGACCCATGTCAGCCCGGTTTATGAATCCAAGGCCGATTACGAGGCGATTCTTGCCGACCATGTCGCCCGTCTGGCTGACCTGCAACAGCGCCATTATGCCGCCAATGCCCATGGGCTGCTGATCATCTTTCAGGCGATGGATGCGGCGGGCAAGGATGGCGTGATCCGCCATGTCATGTCGGGCGTAGGGCCGCAGGGCTGCGGGGTATTCGCCTTCAAACGGCCCAGCGATACCGAACTGGAGCATGATTTCCTGTGGCGCGCAGTCGGCAAATTGCCCGCGCGCGGCGAAATCGCGATCTTCAACCGGTCCTATTACGAAAGCGTTCTGGTGGTGAAGGTCCACCGCAACAGCCTGAGGGACGAAATCGGCCCCGATGGCGCGCCGGGCGCCCAGCTCTGGCAGGACCGCTATCGCTCGATCCGCGATTTCGAACGCCATCTGCATGTCAACGGCACGCGGATCGTCAAGATCTTCCTGCATGTTTCAAAGGAGGAGCAGCGCCAGCGCTTTCTGGCCCGCATCGATGAGGCGCACAAGAACTGGAAAATGACCCCGGCCGATATTGAGGAGCGCCAGTTCTGGAAGGACTATCGCCGCGCCTATGAGGCCTGCATCGAGGCGACCAGCACCAAGGAGGCGCCGTGGTATGTCGTGCCCGCCGATGACAAGGAAAATGCCCGGCTGATCGTCTCGCAGATCGTGCTGGATGCGCTGGAAGGGCTACGGCCGGAATACCCTGAAATCTCGCTGGAACAGCGCGGACAATTGCAGGCAATCCGCGCACAATTGCTGGCCGAGGGGGAATAGCCCCCCGGCCGGAGCCATCATCACAGGATCGCGGCAATCCCGGCGCGCGCGATCTGAACATCCTGTTCCGATTTCACGCCCGACACGCCCACCGCGCCGACGAAATCACCATCGACCACAATCGGCACGCCGCCTTCGAGCATCGCCTGCAGGGCTGGCGCCGTCAGCATCGAAACGCGGCCGTTGAGGATCAGATCCTCGTAAACCTTGCTCTCGCGGCGGCCCAAAATCGAGGTGACGGCCTTGGCAGGCGCCATATGCGCGGTGCTGGCCGAGGCGCCGTCGAGGCGCAGTTGGCCCAGCAGATGCCCGCCATCGTCCACCACCGCAATCGACACCGCCCAGCCGTTGGCAAGAGCTTCGGCCTCGGCGGCGGCCAGGATCGCCTTCACATCGGCGGTTTCAAGAGTGTGCTTGGTTTTCATGGGGGGAGGTATCCGTTTCTGGTGTTGCGGCGGCGCGCTTAGCACAGCGCGCCCGATGCGCCAGAAATGAAAACGGGCGCGGGATATTCTCCCCGCGCCCGCCATCCGATTAGAACTTTGCACCGACCCTTGCATAGATCTGGCGCCCGAAGGGGTCCGAGATCGAGGGCAGATAGCCGTTGAACTTGGCAAAACCGGGGGCCGTGTCAAAGGCGTTGATCATGCCCGCGGTAAAGCTGAAGCGGTCATCGGCGCCAAAGCTCTTGGTATATTGCACGTCGAACACCGAGAAGGCCTTGATCCGGTCGGTGGGCGCCGCGCCAAGGTTCAGCCCGTAATCGTCGAGCACGCCCGACGTATAGCGCCATGTGATCGAGAGATCATGCGTGCCATAGGCGAAATCCGCGCCCGCCACGCTGCGCCAGCGGGGCGCGGCCGAGGCCGAACCGGGCGACTGGTTGAAGGCGTTGCGATAGCCGATGCCGTCATAGACCACGCTGCCCGTGTCGATGTCATATTTGAGCAGATAGGTCACCGCATCGCGCAGCGTCACCTGCACTTTGCCTACATTGAACCCATATTGCGCGGCAACGTCGATGCCCGACGTCTTGGTGCCGCTGGTGGCGTTAAAGCTGGTGACGTTGATGGTCTGGGCCGAACCGGTCGTCGTGTCGCGGATCACCGCGCTCGAGTTCGGATTGGCGCTGATGACGGCCTGCGCGCCCTGCGTCTGGATCTGGTTGTTATATTTGAATTGCCAGAAATCGACCGACAGGCGCATTTTGGGCACGGGCAGGAAGGTCGCACCAAAGTTGAACACATCCGCCGTCTGGGGCTTCAGGTTCGGGTTGCCATAGGTGGCGATGGTGCGGAACGTGGTGGTGCCGTCCTTGGGGTCGGTGATATTGCCCACGCCCGTGCTGATCAAAGCGTTCGAGCTGTTGGCAATCGCGGGGGCCTGAAACGCCCGGCTGAGCGAACCGCGCAGCGAGATCTGGGGCAGCACGCGCCAGTTGACCGCCAGTTTCGGCGCGGTGGAGTTGAAGCCGCCGTAATCTTCATAACGCGCCGCCGCATTGACGTTCAGCCCGTCGATCACCTCGTAATTGGCCTCGACAAAGGCGCTTTTGACATTGCGCGTATAGGAATAGTTGCGGGCCGGGCCGATAAAGCCGCCAAAGCCCGACAGCAGCAGATCCGAATAGATCCCGCGCGACTTTTCCTTACGGGCCTGAACGCCCACGGCCACGTCAAGGCTATGCCCGTTGATCGTCACCAGCGAGCCATTGGCCACCGCCTCGCCCACGAAATATTCGTTCTTGTAATCGGAAAACTCGTCGGTCTGCAGATTATAGAGCAGCGAGGGATCCTGCTTGGCATTGTCCGACTGGAACGGGCTGTAATAGAGGCAATTGCCCGCACCGGCCACCGCGCCAGAGCCTGCACCGTTAAAGCGGATGTTGCAATTCGGCCCGCCATAACCGTTCAGCGCGGCCTGAAACAGGTTCATGTCGGTGTCTTTGTCGCGGGCGATCGTGTGGCTGCCCGAATAGGTGGCCGAGACCGCATATTTCCAGTCGTTGAACAGCTTGCCCCGCGCGCCCAGCACGTAATGCTGCTGGTCCACGGTGTCGCGCATCACGCGATATTGATAGGTGCCGGCAAAGCCCTGTGCGCCGATGGCGCGGCCAAGAAAGCCGATGGTCACGCCAAAGGGATTGTACGGATTGCTCGCGGGCATCAGCGGCGGGGTCGCGCCATTATGCGTCTGGGCATAGGAGGGCACGCCGTAACGGCTGGAATCCTGATGGTAATAGCTCAGCTCGGCATAGATAGTATGGCCGGGTGCGACCTCGAAGGTCGTGTCATTGTGAATGTTCAGGCTCTTCGACTGGGGCCGGATCGGGTTTTGCGCCTGATAGGAATAGGCGCAATTGCCAAGGCCAAACGTCGCGCCCGCCGTGGGCAGATAGAGGCTCGACGTGCCCGACAGGCCGCAATTGGGGTCCACCACGGTCAGCGTGCCATTGGCGGCCTTATTGGCGTCATACAGCGCGGTGTAATTGTTGCCGTTGATGATGACATTGCCACCGGTGCTGGTCTGCGGGCGGCCATAAAGGACGAAGCGGCCCGGATAGCCGGTCGTCGAGGCGTTGAAGAAATTGGTGACCGCGCGGTCGCCGTTCTGCAGATTGTCCTGAAAACGATAGCTGGCCGAAAACACGCTGTGAATGCGGTCATTGCCAAGGCCCACCATCGCCTGCACATTCCAGGCGGGCGACTTGTCCATGCTGATGAATTGGGCCGACATTTTGACGCCGGTGAATTTGGTGTTGGTGATCAGGTTGAACACGCCCGCCACCGCATCCGCGCCATAGGTGGACGAGGCGCCATCCAGCACCGTTTCCACCCGGTTGACCGCAATATCAGGCGTCAGCGAGTTCAAGTTGACATAGCCGTCGCCCGCCTGCGGCGTCACGCGTCGGCCGTTGAGCAGCACCAATGTTGCGCCCGAGCCCAGCCCGCGCAGGTTGGCCGAGCGCGTGTCGCGCGTGTCCGCCCCGCCCTTTTGCAGATCCTGCATACCGCCCGTCGAGCCGACATTCTGCGGGATAAAGCGCGTCAGGTCGCCAATCGAGGCCACGCCGGTCTTTTCCAGCGCCTTGCTGTCCACCGACACGATGGGCGAAGCGCGGTCTTCCTGACGCACATTGCCCAGATACGACCCGGTAACGATGATTTCCTGCGGCTTGGTTTCAGGCGCGGTCTGCGCCATCGCGGGCGCACCCGCCAAGGCCAGGCCGGACAGCCCGCCCATCAATAGCGCCCTTGTCGAAGAATTCATGATTTCGCCCTCCCTGCACACCGCGCCGAGAGGGGCGAGAATGCAATCGGGCACAGGCAAACGCGCCGAAAACAGCGCGGTCCCGTTCCTTTTTGACAGCCTCTTGGTCCCTGATCCCCGTCGGCGGGGTTGTCCAATTTCTGGGTTTGAACATGGCGAAATTGGTTCAAGAACGGAAATATAATATTCTGATTGATTGATGCGTCTGGGTTATCAAATCCGGCAAAACCCCAAGAAAAAGGCCACCGCGCAAGGTCTGCGCGATGGCCTCATCTATCCCATCCGGCAAAAGGCTCAGTCGGTCAGCACCTTGCTTGCCTCCGCCTGCGCGATCAGCTTTTGCGCATCGGCCTCCAGCAACCATCCCGCCGCTTTCTGCCGTGCCACAGCCTTGCGCACGGCCTCCACGAAACCGGCGTGATCGTGATAGCGCTCCTCCAGCGAAAGGCGCGGATCATGCCTGGCCAGCCTTTCCGCCTTGGTCCGGGCAAAGGGAATGAAGCCCCCGGCAAAGCCGCAGCCGCCGCCCGCCTCATAACCGTCCGCCTTCACATTCCAGCCCAGATGGCTGCCCAGCGGCACCTGCAAGGCCACCGCCGGAACGCCCGAGGTTTCATTGCCATCCGCGTTCACCCGCGGCACCCGCTGGGGCAAAGCACCGAGCACGCGCGGAGGCTGCTTGCCGATCACGCCGCTGGTATCATGGGTTTTGTACCCCGGCCCGAAATCATAGTTGAGCAGCGAGTTGAGCTTGCCATCGGGCACCGGCGCGCCAGCAATAGCAGGCCAGCCCATAGCCTTGGCCGTTGCCGCCACCAGATCGCCGCCCTTCAGCGTGGGATAGCGGCTCGGCAAAGGCGCCTTGCCTTCCCGCACCCAGGCCACCAGCATCATCTGCGCCGCGCGCAGGCTCTCCATCGAGGAAACCGCATTGCCCGGCAGCGCGCATCCCGCCGGGGTCGGATCACCTGCCGTCGGAAAGCCGCCGCTCCACGATCCGCCATGGGTCGTGCTGGGGAAATAATAGCGGCGCACTTCGGGCGGTAAGGGCAGATCGGCGCGCCCATCCGTGCCGATCAGGCCGGGCGACATGCGCAGGCCCCAGAATTCGGCCGAACCGAAAGTCTCCACCACCTTGGGGCAGGTATCGCTGGCATGGCAACGGTCGAGGAGGCTCGACACGCCGCGCCCGCGCGCCTTGTCATTATAACGCGTCCACCACAGCGTCCCCTCGCTGCCCGGCTCGAACAGGCCCGCCGCGCCGCCCGGCACGCCAAAGCGCAGGTTGAGCGGCACCTGACGCGCGGCAATATTGGGGTTCACCCCGTCGAACACGCGGCGCCCCGCCTCATCCTCGTTAAAGCCCAAATGGACGAAAGTGCGGACATAATTGCCCGACTGCGATGTGCCGCTGGCGATGGCATAGGCGATCTTGCCCGCCGGATTGGGGTGGCCCGCATCATCCTTGTCGGCGTGGCGCAGAAAGGCCACCAGATCGCGTGTCGCGGCAAAGCCGAGGCCCAGCACCAGCGGGTCTTTGCCCTCATAGGCCAGCGTATAGGCGAATTTCGGATCGAACCCGCCACGCAGGCAGATCCGCGCCGGATCGGGCGTGCCGGGGAAAGGCACCGTCCGGCAATCGGCAAAGGCCCAGTCGGAGGGCTTGATCGTTTCCAGCGGCGCGCTGTCGCCCTTCAGCCGCATCAGCCGCGCCTTGGTCGTATCCAGCGACACCGGCAGCGGGCGCGGCGTGGGGCGGCCGATGCTGCCGGTGATGGGCAGGCTCGTTACCCCGGCGGGCATATCGACAAAGCGCGCCAACACCGGCCCGGTCAGCCCCTTGGCCACCGGCACGCGGGCGGTCTGCAATCCGGCATCCTCGGGCAAATCACCCTGCCATCCCGAGACGACACGAACGAAACCCATCGGATCGGGATCACGCAGGATGTTGCCGCGATTGGGCACATCATAAAACAACGTATCGCTGCCCCCCAACGGCCGTGTGATGGCGAAAGTGGCCGAATATTCGACCATGCCGCGCGCATTGCGCGGGGCGGCGGCAATATCGGTGATGATGGTATTATGCGGATCGGTTGGCGAAACCTCGCCATAGAAACGCCCGCTGATCGTTTCATAGCCCGGTTTGTCCGGTGCGGTCTTTTCCACCTCGATCCGGGTCAGGCGCGCATCGGCACCATGGGACATAAACATCGTCGCGCCCAAGAGGGCGTAGCGCACAGGCTTCATCATCGGATCACTCCGGCAAAAGAGGAAGATCGAGCAATTGCGCGCCCAGCGTCTTGCCATGCGCGTCGAGCGAAAGGGAACGGGTGACGCCGCCTTGCAGCGCCCCTTCCAGCACCAGATTGACCGCCGCCAGCGCGGGCAATTCATAGCGCCGGATCAGCCGGGGGCGCAGGCCCGGCAAATGCGCCGCCACGCGATCGGGCGTAACGGCGGCCAGCAAGCGGGGATAATCCGCATCGCGCAGGGCAAAGACGGCGATTTGCGAAATGTCACCTTTGTCGCCCGTGCGCACATGGGCAATGTCGCGCAGAATTCCGGCCATATCAGGCAATCTCCAGATGGACGCGCGGCGCAACCAGCTCGCGCGCGATCAGCGTCGAGGCCACCGCCAGAACCTGACGCACCGAGCGCGTCACGCCGCCCCCGCCCATCGGGCCATTGGTGTAAAGCGCCTCGACCTCGGCCCCGATGGCGGTGGCGGCCTGCACACAGGATGCGCGCCCGGCGATGCGGACGCGCACCTCGGCCGGATCGCCGCCCGCCCCGCGCCGGTCCACCGCATCCATGCCGATCAGGTCGCAGCGCAGTTCCTCGACTTGCGCCCCGATGATCCGCAAGCGTTCGCGGATGATCTCAATGGCCAGACGCCCCCGCGCCGCCGCGCCGGGTCCGGCATAGGAAATCTGCCCCTCGCCGACATAGCCGTCGTGATAAGCGATCGAGACTTTGAGCTTATCAGGCGCGGGCGCGCCCGTGCCGCCTGATACGCGCACCCGGTCCGGGCCGGTCTGCTCGATCCGCACATGGCGGAAATCGGCGCTGACATCGGCCTGCAGATAGGCGGCGGGGTCGAGGATTTCATAGAGCAATTGCTCCTTGACCGTGGCCGTGTCGATCCGCCCGCCGCTGCCCGCCAGCTTGCCCAGAACGGCCACACCATCGCGGGCCACATCGGCATAAGGAAAGCCAAGGCGGGCCAGGTCGGGCACATCCTTGACCCCCGGATCGGCGAAATAGCCGCCGCACACCTGCCCAGCGCATTCGAGCAGATGGCCGATCACCGTGCCCTGCCCCATCATCGCGTGATCGTCGAAGGACCAGCCCAGTTCATGCGCCAGCGGCCCCAGAAACAGCGCCGGATCGCAGACCCGCCCGGTGATCACCGTATCGGCACCTTGGCTCAACGCCATGACGATGCCCTGCGCGCCAAGATAGGCATTGGCCGAAACGATGGCATCGCCCAGATCGCGGCTGGTGCCGGGCCGGTCGATCAGCGGATAATCGCCCGCCAGCACCAGATCGAGCACATCGTCACCCGTCACCGCCGCCGTGCGATAGCCCGACAGGCCCAGTTCGCGGGCGATTTCCGTCACCTTGCGCGCCGCGCCCAGCGTATTGGCCGCGCCCATATTCGTCACGATCCGCACCCCGCGCGGCGCGGCCAGCGGCAGGGCGCGACGCATCCTTGTTTCCAGCAGGGGATCGAAACCGGCCTGCGGATCTGCGGCGCGGGCGGCCTGCGCCAGACCGATGGTGCGTTCGGCAAGGCATTCAAAGGCAAGGTAATCAAGATCCCCATGCTCGATCAGATCGAGCGCGGGCTCGATGCGGTCGCCCGAAAATCCGGCGCCGGCGCCAATGCGCAAGGTCGAACGGGTCACAGGCTGAAAACTCCCAGAACAAGCGCGGCGGCCGTCATCACCAGCGAGGCGGCGAACAGCCATGGAATGGCAAAGCGTTGATGCGCGGCCAGTTCGACCCCCGACAGACCTGCAACAAGGAAAGTGGCGGGCGTGAGGGGGCTGACCGGGAAACCGGTGGTCATCTGGCCCAGCAGCGCGGCCTGCGCGACCTGCACCGGGGGCAGGCCGAAATGCGCCGCGACCTCGGCCAGCACGGGCAGGACGCCGAAATAGAAACTGTCAGGGTCGAAAATCAGGCTGAGCGGCATGGACAGCACCGCCACCACCGGGGGCAGATGCGGCCCCAGCGCGGCGGGCATATGGGCGGCTGCAGCGCCGGCGATGGCCTTGATCATCCCGCTCTCATTCATGATGCCGGTGAACACGCCCGCCGCCATCAGCACGCCCACCATCTGCAGCGCGGCGCCCGCGTGGGACTCGATCCGCTCACGCTGGAGCGCGGGGGCGGGAAAGTTGAGCAGCAGCACCAGCGCCGTGCCGATCATAAAGACCACCACCGGCTCGACCTTGCCCGAGACCATGACGCCCACCACGATGAGCGCCAGCAAACAGTTGATCCAGAAAAAGCGAGGCAATGGCGCGCGATCAAGCGGGGCAGCCGCGCGCGCGGGCGTCAGGCCAAGACGGCGCTGTTCCCGCAGGCCCAGCCACCATGCGACGGCAAAGACGAAGGCCAGGCCCACCACCTGCACCCCGATCATCGGCGTGAAAATCGTACTCACCGGCAATTTCAGCGCCGATCCCGCCCGGATCGTTGGCCCGGTCCACGGCAGGAAATTGACCCCCGCCGCCATCGAGGCTGTGCAGGCCAGCACGCGCCGGTCCATGCCCAATTCGTCATACAGAGGCCGCAACGCGGGGATCGTAATCAGGAAACACACCGCCCCCGAACCGTCGAGATGGATAATCAGCGCCAGCAGGGCGGTACCCACAGTGATGCGCTTAGGGTCCTTGCCCACCGCGCGCAGCACGCCCGAAACCAGCGGCTTCAAAACGCCCGCATCGCCCAGCAGGCCGAAAAACAGGATGGCAAACACGAACATGCCCGCCACCGGCGCGATCCGCGTGATGCCCGCGATCATATAGGCAGGCATATGCGCCCCTGCGCCGATGACCAGAGCGCCTAGCACCGGCGCCAGAATCAGCGCAACCAGCGGCGAGACGCGTTGCGACAGGATCGCGACCAACAGGCCCAGAATGGTGGCCGCAGCCACGGTTTCAAGCATGATCCTCTCGCCCCTGAATAATTATGCCGCGCCACCATGCCGCAATTATATTGATGCAACAATTCGACTTATTCTATCTTTCTATAACGTCTCCGCATTGATCGCAGGAAACCATCGCATCAAGGAAGGCCTGCGCCGCCGGAGACAGAGTGCGCCCGGCCATGCGCGACACGCCGATCCGGCGCGAGGCCAGCGGCGGCTGCATCGCGCGCCAGGCAATATCGGGATTGTTGGCCAGCAAGGGCAGCGTCGATTGCGGCAGAAGCGAAATGCCCAGCCCGGCCGCGATCAGCCCGCCGACCGTTGCCAGTTGCGAACATTCGAACAAGGCGGGCGTGACAATATCGGCGCGGGCAAAGGCGGCGTCAGTCAACATGCGCACGCTGCTGCGCGGCTCCATGCCGATGAAGGGCATGTCGCGGAAGACCGACCATGGCGCGGGATCGGGAATCGCGCCTGCATCGCGCGCATGGCACACCAGCACGCAGGCATCCTCCAGCATCGGCATAAAGTCGATCTCGGCCTGGGCGTTGGGCTCGATCGAGATGGCAAAGTCGATCATCCGGTCCTGTAGGCTTTGATACAGGCCCGAGGTGAGATTCTCGCGCAGAATGATCTCGACATGGGGATGGCTCTGGCGAAAACGCGCGATGACGCGCGGCAGGAGATTGGCCGCCACCGAGGGCAAGGCGCCCACCACCACGCGCCCCCTCTGCCCTTCAAAGGTCTGTTTCAATTCGCGGAACGCCTGATCGAAATCCCCGGTCAGGCGCTCGACGGTGGGAAGGAGGGCGGCCCCGGCGCTGGAGAGGCGGACATTGCGCGAATTGCGGTCGAACAGGCGCACGCCCAGATCCTCCTCCAGCAGCTTGATCGTCCGGCTGAGCGCGGGCTGCGAGAGGTTGGCCATGCGCGCGGTCTCGCTGAAGCTGAGCGAGCGGGCGACCTGGAGGAAGAGGCGGAGGCTGGAAAGGCTGGGGGTGCGTGACATTGGTATGGATTAATCCGATCATGTCGCTTTGCCAATCAATCAGCCTTTCCCGCCAAAATGAACTGTGGCGCAAAAGGCACATCCGCACACCTATCATAGCGAGTGATACCATCGGGCAGTTGCGGGAAAACTGTAATGTTATACAACATAATTCATGAGGCGCCAAAGCGCGCCGGGATTCTGGAGAGGACATATGAAAATCAACCGCGTCGCCCCGTGGCTCGCCTCCGCTCTGCTGGCCACCACCTCGCTGGCCGCAACGCCCGCCTTTGCCGCAGACGCCCCTGCCCCCACAACTTCAGGCGCCGAGAACCCCGACAAGGACATCGTCGTCACCGCGCAGCGCCGCCGTGAAAATGTCCAGAACGTCAATATCGCCGTGACCGCGCTGTCGGGCGATGCGCTGGTGGACAAGAAGATCACCCGCGCGATCGACCTTCAGACCGCCGCACCCGGCCTGACGATCTCGCGTTCGGGCGTGACCGATTCGTTCAACATTCGCGGCATCGGCCTGGCCTCGGGTTCGCCCCAGGTGACCAATGGCGTGGCGACCTATATCGACGGTGTGTTCCAGCCGCCCATCGTGTCGAACGGCCAGTTCTATGACATGGCCGGCGCCGAAGTGCTGCGCGGCCCGCAGGGCACGCTCTCGGGCGCCAACTCGACCGGCGGCGCGATCTATCTGACCACGCAGCGCCCCAAGCTGGGCGAAACCAGCGGCTATATTTCGGGCAATTACGGCAATTACAACAATGTCGGCGTGAACGGCGCGTTCAACCTGCCCTTCGGCGAGAAGCTGGCCGTGCGCGCATCCGGCCTGTTCAACCAGCATGACGCATGGTTCAAGGACGTCGGCCCGGCCAACAACCAGCCCGAACGTCTGGCCGAAATCGACGGTCGCATCCAGGCGCTCTACAAGTCGGGCGGTTTCCAGGCCAATGTGAAGGTCGAGGCCACGCAGCGCAAGACCGGCGGTTTTGCCCTGCAGCCGATCAACACCTCCACGACCACCAACCCCTATGTCACGGGCCGCACCAACACGCCCTTCACCGTCAGCTTCGACACGCCGGTGTCGAACTTCGAGCGTTCCTTCGCCACGGTGCTGGAGCTGAAGTATGAATTTGCCGGTGGCCTGACCCTGCGCTCGCTCACCGCCTATCAGAACAAGCGTCTGGCCGCTGTCAGCGACACGGACGCCACCTCGCTGACGACGCGCGCCGCGCTGGCGGGCGGCAACAATGTGCGCGAGCGCGTTTACAGCCAGGAAATCAACATCATCTCGCCCGATACGGGCAAGTTCAAATATGTCATCGGCGGCTATGCCCAGCGCAACAAGGTCGACCTGCGCAACTGGAACAGCAGCGCCGGCAATTTCACAACCCTGCCCCATCCCAACACCAGCAAGCTGCTGCTGGGCGCCTTTGGTCAGGCGACCTATCAGTTGACGGACAAGCTCTCGGTGGATGCGGGCCTGCGCTATTCGCGCTTTGAAGTGACCGGCTCGAACGCGGTGTACAGCGCGGCGCCGGGCAGCACGATGGCCATGATCATCGGCGATCCGCCGGTGGGCGCCACCATCCTTGCCCCCCAGACCGGCCATGAAAGCGACGGCCGCGCAACGGGCAAGATCGCGCTGAACTACAAGCCCGATGCCGACAATCTGATCTATGCCTTTGTTGCGCGCGGCTACAAGAACGGCGGCATCAATCCGCCCACCGGCACCTTTGCCCCCGAAACCGTGATGGATTACGAAGCGGGCTGGAAATCGACGCTGTTCAACCGTCACCTGCGCACGCAGATCGGCGCGTTCTATATGAAGTACAATAACTTCCAGATGGACGTGACCAATCCGGTGTCGGGCCAGAACGGCGTGGTCAATCTGGCCAATTCGGAAATCAAGGGCTTCGAGGCCAGCTTCCAGGCCAAGATCAATGCCCTCTCGATCGACGGCGGCCTGTCCTATGTCGACAGCAGCCTTTCGGGCTTTACGCTGATCAACAAATGGCTGGTTCCCGCCGCCTCCAACGGCTTCCCCCAGTGCAACGGCAGCAATTCGGCGCGCTGCTTCGACTATACCGGGACCAGCGTCACCACCAGCGGCGGTTCGAATCTGTACAGCCCGAAGTGGACGTGGAACCTTGCCGCCTCGTACCGCATCGAATTGCCCGAGGGCGTCTCGATCACCCCGCGCGTCGGCTATGCCTATATCGGCTCGCAGTGGGCCTATCCCACCTATCAGACCGGCACGGACCTCATCAACGCGCGCGGCCTGTGGCAGGGCAGCATCACGCTGGACAAGGGCACCTGGAAGGGTGAAATCTACGGCACCAATCTGGCCAACAAATTCTATGTGGCTGGTCAGAGCGGTCGTAACGAACTCTATGGCGCGCCGCGCGAGTATGGCGTGCGCGTGACCAAGAAGTTCTGATCCAGGCCTATCCCCGGCGGGTCATGCGGCCTGTCGGGGATGTTATTCCGACCACCAGAGGGCGCGCAGCAGAGGCACCAGTTCATCGCGCAGATGTTCGGGCACCGCCTCATGGATGCGCGCCTCCTGCGCTTCAAATTCCGCCATGATTCGCTTGGCAAGCGCCTTGCCGCTCTCGCTCAGGTTCAGGCATTGGATGCGCCCCTGACCCTTGGTGCTGATGATCAGGTCGCGGTCGATGAAGCGGCGGATGATCGGGTTGAGGTTGGGCCGCTTGATCGAGAGCATCCGCCCGCATTCGGCCTGCGAGATCCCCGGATTGCGGCCGACCAGCACGAGGATCGATCCCTCCGATACGCCCACGCCCAGAGGTTCGAGATGTTGCAAGAGTTGGGCCATCCGGCTTTTGGAGGCTCGGCGCAGCAGATAGCCGGGAAAATTGCTTAAAGGATTGTCCATCAGGCTCCCCATGGCGCCTCTCGGACGCCTTTGTACCATTCGATACAAAACCGCGCTGGCATGCGCTATGTTATTCTGCATAATTCACGCTACCCACCGCATAAGAGAGGATCGGCCATGAATTTGCCCACCACCCATCACGCTCTTGCCATGGCCATTCTGTTCGCCGCCACCAGCGGCACGGCCCAGGCGGCCGCCGATTGCGCGGCGCTGGCCAAGGCGGCCATGCCGGACCGCTCTAGCGTGATCACCCTGGCCGCCCTGCGCGAGGCAAGCCCGGCCGAGGCACGCGGCAATGGGCCAATCCCGCCCGCGCCCGCCATGCCCGCCCATTGCGAAATCATCGGCAAGATGCAGGAGCGGCAGGGCGCCAATGGCCAGACCTATGCGATCAAGTTCCACCTGCGCCTGCCCACCGAATGGAACGGGCGTTTTGTGTTTCAGGGCGGCGGCGGATCGGATGGCTTTCTGGGCGATGCCAATGGCGGATTTTCCAGCCAGCCCGGCGTGACCGCGCTCGCCAAGGGCTATGCGGTGGTGTCTTCGGATTCGGGCCATGACAATGCGGTGAACAATGATCCCGCTCGGCAAGGCGTGGTGACTTTCGGCCATGACGCCATCGCCCGCCACAATTACGGCTTTGGCTATATCGGCCCGGTGGCGCGCGCGGGCAAGGCGCTGATCCGCGCCTATTATGGCCGGGCGGCGGCCTTCACCTATTTCGTCGGCGGGTCCAAGGGCGGACAGGAAGCGATGATGGCGGTCCAGCGCTTTCCGGGCGAATTTGACGCCGCGCTGATCGGCTATCCCGGCTTCCATCTGGCCCATGCCTCGATCGCGCAATTGTGGGATGGGCAGGCGTTCGGCGCTGTCGCCAAGGCCATGGGCCAGATCGGCGCGGACGGATTGCCGCTGGTCAACAAGGCGATGAGCGATGAGGATATCCTGTTGGCGCAGGGCGCGATCCTGAATGCCTGCGATGCGCTGGACGGCACGAAGGATGGCATGATCGAGCATTTCATCGCCTGCACCACGGCGCGCGTCATGCCCGAAATGATGAAAATCGCCTGTAAGAGCGACAATATGGCCGACAAGACCAATGCCTGCCTCCTGCCGATGCAGATTGCCGCGATGCGCCGCGTGATGGGCGGCCCGCTGACCAAGGATGGCAAGGCCATTTATTCCGACTGGGCATGGGACGCCGGGATCGGAGCCAAAACCGCGCAGGGCGTGACGCAGGGCTGGCGGATCTGGAAGATGGGCGGCTATGCCTCGGCCATCAACAATGGCGCGCTGCTGCGCCTGGGCGCGCCGTCCAATTCGGCGGTTTTCCGCTCGCCGCCGCTCGATGTGGCCGATGATGTCACCTCGCTCACCCGCTATGCCTTGAACGCGAATATCGACGAAGCCTATGCCGCGGCCCATGTAAAATGGGGCGAATTGAAGGAAGCGCCGGTCGATTTCATGCATGCCGATGCCACCGACCTTTCGCCTTTCACCCGGCGCGGGGGCAAGATCATCCTGTTCCACGGAGTCAGCGATCCGGTGTTCTCGGTGCTGGACACGATCCGCTGGCTCGATACGGTGAACAAGCGCGAGAAGGGCAAGGCGGGGCGCTTCGTGCAATTCTATGCCGTGCCGGGCATGAACCATGGGCGCGGCGGCCCGGCGACGGATCGCTTCGACATTTTCTCCCAACTGGTGGCATGGCGCGAAAAGGGCGTGAAGCCCGGCGCGATCACCGCCACCGCGGGCGCCGACACGCCTTGGCCGGGCCGCGAACGCCTGCTCTGCCCCTTCCCCGCGCGGCCCCACCGCCAGGATGGGGACAGCGAGAAGGCCAGTTCCTTCACCTGTCAGTAAGCGCCCAGCCGGACAGGAATTGCGAGCGGATCTGGGCATAGGTCCGCTCCTCTTTCCATGCGATGGCCACGCCCTTGCCTTGCGCGCCGGGGCCGGACGAACCGACCTCGCCAAAGCGTGAATCCTGCGGGCGGAACACCGTGGCCACGGTGCCATCGCGCGAGGTGCCGTTCATCGTGGTCCAGCGATCGGCATGGATATGTCGGTCCATCACGCAGTCAATGTAAAGCGCCATGCCCACCGCCGCAGGATCGGCATAGCGCCCATCGGCAAAGCGCGTGGTGGGATGCCATGGCCGCCCCAATGCCACCGCGCCATCGGGCACGCCCTTTTCGCGCGTCAGATGAGACGCATAGAACACAATCCCGGTCGGCTGCGACAAAGGCGTCGAGGGCGCGGCGACAAAGGACTGGAACCCATCGGGACCGGGCGGCTGGGCGCGGGGGCGGCTGCGGATCTCGCTGTGCTCGATCAGCAATTGGCCATTGCCGAAGATGAAGTCGATATTGCCCGCGATCAGACTGTCCTGCACCAGCGCCCGCCCGCCGTTGGTAAAGACCGTATCCTGATAGCCCAGCATGGCCACACCGCGCATCAGCACCCGGTCGGCGTGAATGTCGAACAGCACGGCTGCGGCCTGCGGATTGCCGATGCGGGCCGGATCGCCATAGGGAATGCGATCATTGGCCAGATAATCATAGGTGTTTTCGATGGTGATACCGCGCACCTCGACCTCGTCGGCATCGATGGTCAGCGTGGCCGAACCGGGCGTGCCCCAGCCATTGCGGTGATATTCCTTGGCCGTCTGCGCCACTGCGCCGAAATGGATGCGGGTCCTGGCCCGGTCCGCCCCGATCAGGCGCAGGCGGGGCCGGGCGATCACCGGCTTTTCGTGATAATCGCCCGGCGCCACGCGGATGGTGATCCAGCGCTCTGTTTTATCCCGCACGGCGGCGTCCAAGGCGGATTGGATGCGTGTATAGCAAGGCGCAGGGGTCGCGCCGCAGGCGGGACGCACGTCATAGTGCGTCGGGGCGGCAAGAGCAGCGGCGAGCAAAAGCGGAGCAAGCATCGGCAGGTCTTTCAGCGTTGGGGCAGCGATTGCAGGAAAGCGGCGATTCTGTCGGCCGTGGTGGTCAGAAAGGGATCGAAGAACCAGATATCATGCGGCGCCTTGGCGAAGGCGTACCATTGAGCGGGGATCTTATACTGCGCCAGTTCGGCCAGCACCTTATCCTTGCCTGCGGTAAAGCGCGGGTTGCCGCTGCTGATGATGAGCGTGGGCGGGGATTGCGGGCCGACATGGGATGCCGCGCTCGCCTCGCGCCAGCGGTCGGGGGCCTGTTCATAGGATCCGCCGAGCCATTTGGCCGCCGATGATCCGGACCCGGCGGCATTTTCATATTTCAGCGCCTCGGGCGTGGTGAAATCCAGCACGCCGTCCATGTCGATCAGCGCGTAAGGATGGCCGCCCGCGCCAAACATCCCATCGCCATAAGCCACCAGCGAGGCCAGTTGCCCGCCCGACGAGGCCCCGCCCAGCGCGATACGGTCGGGCCTGACGCCATAGTCGCGCGCATGATCCTGCGCCCACACCATCGCATCGTGAATATCCTGCGCGCCCGCCGGATAGGGTGCCTCGGGCGAGAGGCGGTATTGCGGGATGAACACGGTAAACCCGCGCTGGGCCAGCAGATTGGCGATGGGATAAAAATGGCTGCGCGCGCCCGAACGCCATGCGCCGCCATGGACCAGCACGATGCCCACCCCGCGCGAGCGCGCCTTGACCGGGCGGAAAATGTCGATCAGGAGATCGCGCTCGCCCATGGTTTTATACACGCGGTCGGGCAGAATCTGTTGCCCGGTCTGCGGCCGGATCGCGGGCCAAGCGATGCCGGGATATTGCGCGCCATATTGGGCAAAGCGGCGGGCGATGCTGTAGCTTTCATCCACCTCATGGGCCTGAACGGGCAAGCTGAAGGCCAAGCTGGCAATCACTAGGAAACCGGTGTCAAAACGCAACAGACTTCTCCTGATGCCGCGCATGAAAGCGGGGGCCGCCGACGCAACGCGCGCCGGCGGCCCCCTTTCTTGCCCGGATATGGGAGTATTTGGGAGTCATATCCGGACAAAAAGTTCAGAACTGATAGCGCGCCCCGACAAACCATTGCGCGCCGGTCTTGGTAAATTCCCGCGGCAGATATTGTGTCCCATCGCCGGTATCATAGATACGCTCTTTTTCATTGGTGATGTTGATGCCCTGAACGTTCAGGCTCAGCCGCTTGGTGAGGTTGTAATAGGCCGAGAAATCCACCTGCGTCGGGCCATATTTACGCTCCTGCACATTGCCATTGCCGCCGGGCTGGCTGAGCAGATAATCGTCACGCTTGTTGATCGAGACGCGGACACCAAGTTTACCGGTGTCATAATAGCCGGTGAAATTGTACGAATTGGGCGAAAGGCCGGTCGAATCCCGCGCCGAAACATAGGTATAGTTCGAGGCAATGCCAAAATTCGACCACCAGCCCTTGAGGAAGGTGAAAGGCACGTTGAGCGTGACTTCCAGCCCCTTCACGCTGTTGCCGCCCGGCGCGTTGACCGCTGTGGCGAACGTATAGGGCACCTTGGCCGGATCAGCCTGATAGGAGGGGCTGTAGCGCGGATCGGCATAGATCGCGGCCCAGAATTCCTGCGGCACCATCTTGGTCACCACCGAATTGGTCAGCGAGGTGACAATATCCTTCTTGAACGCGCCCACCGCGATCAGGCCGCCTTTGCCGAAATACCATTCGAAATTGACGTCGAAATCATTGGATTGATAGGGCTTCAATTCCGGATTGCCCAGATTGCCCACGGTGCGCGTGGTATATTCAAAGGTCGGGCTGGCGATATTGAGCGAGGAAAGGCCCGGCCGCGTCATCGAACGGGCATAGGAAAAGCGCGCCAGAAAATCGGGCGTGATGTTCAGCACCAGATTGGCCGCCGGCAGGAAATTGCCATAGGAACGCTCGACCTGAACCGGCGACCCGGCAAGGACCGCGCGCGAAGTAAGATCGGTGCGCACATAACGCGCACCCGCATTGGCGCGCAGCGTCATGCCACCGATGTCAAATTCGCCGTTGACTTCGCCATAGCCGCCCATGGTCTTTTCGATCACGGTCCAGTCAGCGCTGGTATTATCGACATAATTGGAGGAAATCAGGCCCGAGCGCGCAATGGCGTCGAAATTCATAACCGCAAAGGTGGGCAGGCCGCCCGAAACCACGCCATCGCCGAAATGGGCAATCGGGAACGCCTGCATATAGGAGGAAGGCGCAAAGCTGGGCAGATCGCCCTGCGCCTCGCTGTAGCGCACCATGCGGCGGTTGAAGGCCACGCCGATCTTGGCGTTGAACTTGTTGTCGGTATAGGTCAGGTTGGCCTTGGTGGTGAAGTTGTCCTTCACCACATTGTTGAGCCGGTTCGCCGCCGTCAGGGCATTGATATAATTGGCGGTGTTGTTGGGATCATAGCTGCCGTAGCCGACCTTGGCCACGTCCGGGTTGCCGGTGTAGTCATAGGAATAGAAATGGGGCGACGAGCGCGCATAGAAGCGCAATTCGGTGCGATCGGCCGCATCGCGCGCAGTCCCCGCCATCGCGTCAAACTTCAGTTTGTCGGAGAAGCGATAGTCGCCCGAGAGCACATATTGCTGGAACTTCGACAGCGAGGTCTGGTGGCGGCTTTCATACCATGAAGTCACATCGTTGAAGGATGCAGCCACCAATTGCTTGCCATCGGGCGCGACCGTGAAGGACAAAGGCGTCTGGCCCACGAAATTGCCGGGCGCGCCATGGGTCAGCAGCCATTCCATCGAATTATAGCTGTAGCGATCATTGTCGAGCTGTGAATAGAGCACGTCAAAGCTGATCAGCATCCGGTCGGTCGGCTTGAACTGCAACGATCCGGTGACGCCTAGGCGCTTTTGGTCATTGCCAAAGAAATCCGAACGCGGCAGGCGCGGCGCCCAGAGGCAATCGGTGGCCTTGGCCGCGCCGCATGGGGCGGGCTTGCCGGTCACGGTGGGGTTGCTGTTGGCCCAACTGTCGCCATTGATATAGGGCGTCGTCCAGAGCACGCTGGAAAAGCCCTCCTGATATACGGTGCGGCGCGAATAGGCCGCCGAGACCAGCACCCCGATCCGGTCATCGGCAAAAGTGTTCGAGAGCATCACCGTCACGCGCGGATCGACCTTGCGGGTCATCGCATTATAGCCGCCCTGCCCGCTGGCGACAAAGTGAAAGCCTTTGAAGTCAAAAGGCTTGGCCGAATAGAGATCGACCGTACCGGCAATCCCGCCCTCCTCGATGGAGGCGCGCTGGGTCTTGTTGACATCAATGCGGTTGAACAGTTCCGAGGCAAAGACATGGAAGTCAAAGGCACGGCCCGCGTTCAGCGTAAAGCCGCCCGAGTCCAGCCCGTCCGAGCTGGCCGGAACCTCCATGCCGTTCAGGGTCGTGCGGGTAAAATCGGGCGAAAAGCCGCGCAGGGTGATGTTGCGCCCCTCGCCGCCCTCGCGGGTGATGGCCACGCCCGGCAGGCGCTGGATCGATTCCGACAGGTTGAGATCGGGCATCTTGGCCATATCCTCGGCCACGATGCTTTCCGTCAGGTTCACCGCCGAGCGCTTGATATCCTGCGCCTTCATCAGCGTGCGGCGAAAGCCCTTGACGATAATGTCGGCGGCGGGCGCCTCATCTGGCCCGGAGAGAGCCTCGGCCGCCATCGGCGCGGCCTCGGTCATGGCGGCGCGCTCGCCGGTCATCAGTGCGGGCCCCGGATGGACCGACACTGCGCGCACTGGCTGCAGCGCGGGCGCGGCCGAGCGCATGGTGATGGCGTAGGAATGCGGCCCGATCTGCTGCGCCACCAGCCCGGTGCCCGCCAGCATGCGGCCCAGCGCCTCGTCCACCGTCATGTCGCCGCGCACGGCATTGGTGCGCACGCTTTGCGTGAATTTGCGCGGGGCGATGATCTGGACATCCCCCTGATGGCCCAGCGCGCCGATGGCCGTGGTGGCCGATTGCGCCTCGATGGCAAATTGGCGCGTCTGGCCCGCAGCATGGGCCGGCATCGCGGCCAGCACAACCATCGCGCTCGACGCAAGAAAAACTCCACGCATAGTGGAATGCATCATCAATCCCTCCCGAATATCCCGCCTTCATGGCTCGCTTTTGTCAGCAGCCTTAAAGAGACATGACGAATAAAAATCCTTCGCCAAAAAATTCATCCTCCATTCATTATTTCGATTTCACCAAACGGATCACGCGCGGATCGCTCTCATCAATCCCCACATTCAAACTGGCCTTGACTGCCTCGGCAAAACCTTGCGGATCATTGATACGAAACAGGCCATCAAATTGTTCATCGGCCACCACCGGGTCCGCGATGATGATCTGGCGCTGGTTATAGCGGTTGAACTCATCGGCCGCCTCGCTCAGACTGGTGCCGTTGAGGTCGATCATACCGCTGCGCCATGCCAAAGAGCGGTCCACCGCCGAGGCTCGGTCGCTCTCATGATGAACCACGGCCGTATCGCTCAGCAAAGCACGCTCGCCAGCAACAAGGCGCAGGCGCAGGCTCTCATCCTCCTCGGACCAGCTTTCCACCACACCCTCGGTCACCAGCACCTCGACGCCCGTCTCGCGCCGCCGCACCGAAAAGGCCGTGCCGACCGCACGCGCACGCACTTTGCCCGCCGCCACGGTGAAGGGCCGCGCGGCATCCTTGGCCACATCGAACCATGCCTCGCCCTGGGCGATCTCGATCTCGCGGCTGCCCTTGGCCATGCGCACGGTCAGTTCGGAGCCGGAATTGATCGTCATCACACTGCCATCGGCCAGAGGCACGCGGCGGATCTCGCCCACGCGGGTGGCAAAGCTGCTGCGCGCATCGAGCCAGCGCCCGGCCCCCACCACCGCCGCGACCGAGGCCGCCATCGCCCCCAGAAACCCGCGCCGCCGCCAGAAAGCCGGAGCCGCCGGGGCCTCCTCGACAATTTCCTCCTGCGCCACCGGCGTTGCCGCCACCCATGCCGCATGGACCTGAAGCAGCAGCCCTTCGCGCCCCGCGCCGCCGTCAAGCCAGAGCTGCAACTCGGCCTCATCGGCCTCGCCCCAGTTCTCGCCATCCATCCGCGCGACAAAGCGGGCGGCCATATCGCGGTCATGTTCGGTGGCCGGTGTCATCGCCCAGCCCCCATGCCGCGCTCGGCCTGATCCATGCGCTGGGCGCTCTGCGCCTCGGCGCTGGCCCATGCGGCGCGGATAGCGCGCACACCGACCCAGACCTGCTTTTCCACCGCCTTCTCGCTCATGCCCAGATGGGCCGCGATGTCCTTTTGCGACCACCCTTCGATCTTGCGCAATTCCACCACGCGGCGGCACCGTTCGGGCAGGGCGGCGATGATCGCCATCACCCGCTGACATGTGATCCGGCTGCCCGCCTCATCCTCGGGCGAGACCATGCTTTCATCGCGCCAGTTCTCGATCTCACCGATCGCGTCGAGCGCGACCACCTGCGCCCGCTTGATCCGGCGCAGCATCATGTGGCGCAAACTGGCCATGAAATAGGCGCGCGGCGCGGTGATATGGTCCACCGACGGCAGGGAAACGATCTGGCAATAGGCTTCCTGCATAAGCTCATCAATATCCTCTGCCGACACCCGCGCACGGGCCAGCCATGCCCGCATACCGGCCTCATGCGGCACGATCTCGCGCGCCATCCATGCGGCCAGCATGCGCCTGCGCGCCAATGCGTTGATCACCTCGCCCTGCGTCACACCCTCCCCCTGTCGCCGGGGTTTTCCCCCTTTGGCCGCATAAGAGACATGGGCGCGCAAAATCCTTCGCGCCAGAGGGAAATTATTTTGCCTGCCTGTATCGGTATGCGCGTTTTTTCAGGCGCCCAGCGTGACGATGAAATGCGAATGCCCGTCCTGCCAGCGGTATTGGGCCGCCCCGCCATGCGCCTGGGCAATCGCCTGCACCACGGCCAGCCCAAGGCCCGATCCGGTGCGATGGGTCTCACGCGCCGCCGTGCCGCGGGTAAAGACGCTGAACAGATCGGCCCGCTGGTCCGGCGGCACGCCCGGCCCCTTGTCGATCAGATGGATCGCCACGCCCCCGCCCTGATGCCGGACCACCAGCCGCAAGGCGCAGGGATCGGCATAATGGAGCGCGTTGTCGACCAGCGCCAGCAGCGCCTGACGCAGCCGCGCCATATCCACCCTTGCCCGGATCGCCGCGCTTTCAACGCTCAGGCTGAAGCCCGCCCGCTCGACCGTGGGGGCCATCATCGAGGCCCATTCCTCCAACCCGACGCGCAGATCCACCTCGGCCACCTGCAATTCCAGCCGCCCGATGTCGGCCAGACTGACGCAGCGCAGATCCTCGACCAGCCGCGCCAGCCCGTCCACCTGCGTCAGCAGTCCGCGCAACAGCATGTCATCCATCACGAACACGCCGTCCGACACGCCCTGCAGCCGCCCTTTGAGGATGGTGAGCGGGGTGCGCAATTCATGGGCGATCTGGGCGTTCCAACTGATCGCATCATGGGCCGCCTTTTCCAGCCGCCCGGCCATCGCGTTGAAATCCTCAACCAGCTTGGCCGTCTCGCCCGGCGCCTCGATGTCGGACGCGGCGCGGGCCGAAAGATCGCCATCGGCAATCGCCCGCGCGGCGCGGCCCACCGCATGCATCGGCCCGACGATATGGCGCGCCATGCCCGCCGCGATCCACGCGCCCAACCCGATGCCCATGCAGGTCACCACCCCCATGATGACCAGATCCCACCCATTGGGCACCGCCGAAAAATCGGGAGGAAACAGTTTGGGCGCGCACCAGATGGCAATCGTATAAACGAGATAAAAGACGATAAAGGCGAACAGCACCGTGGCAATCGCCACCGTCGCCATGGCCAGCGTCAGATGGCGCGAGATGTCGAATTTCACCTTCATGCCCCGCTGCCCAACCGATAGCCGACCCCGCGCACGCCCGCAGGCATGCCTGAAACACCGGCCTCCTCCAGCTTGCGGCGCAGTTTGCTGATATGACTGTCCACCGTGCGATCCAAAGCTTCCGATCCGGGCAGGCAGGCATCGACCAGATCACCGCGCGAAAACACCCGGTGCGGGCTGCGCGCCATATGCACCAACAGGCGAAATTCGGTCAGCGTCAGGGGAATTTCTCGCCCCTCGACGCGGGCGATATGGCTCTCGGTGTCGATTTCCACCGGCCCCACCCGCAGCACCGCCCCGCCGCCCGCGCCGCCCGTCCGCCGCAGGATCGCGCGCAGCCGCGCCACCACCTCGACCGGGTTGAAGGGTTTGACCACATAATCATCCGCGCCGATGCGCAGGGCCTGCAATTTGTCGATATCCTGGTCCAGCGCGGTGATCATGATCACCGGCGTTTCGGCCTCGCGCCGGATCTGGGCCAACACTTCCCAGCCGTCGATATGCGGCATCCCCACATCGAGCAGCACGATATCAGGCCGCAATGCCCGGTGGAGATCAAGCGCCACGCGGCCGTCTCCGGCATGCACCGTGCGAAACCCTTCACGCTCCAGATAGGCGCGCAGAATGTCGGCAATATCGCCATCGTCTTCGGCAATCAGGGCAAGCGCTGTCATGGCCTCCGTGTATCATTGCCCATTGGTATGCGGCCAGATGCCTCCACACAATCTCCACAAAACCTCCACACAAGGGCAATGCTAAGGGTGCATGGGGGCATCATGCGATACGATCACTTCCGATTTGCCCTTCCCCTTTCCACCCTCCTGCTGGCCGCATGTGGCGGCGATGGTGCGCCCACCGCGCCCCCGCCCGCCGAAGTGCTGATTACGCCTGCGCAGGATCGCCCCATCGCGCTGGCCGATGAATTGCCGGGCCGCGTGGTGGCCTTCCGCACCGCCGAGATCCGGCCGCAGGTGGGCGGCATCGTCCAGCGCCGCCTGTTCACCGAAGGCGCGATGGTGGCCCAAGGCCAGCCGCTGTTCCAGATCAACCCGGCCCCCTTCCGCGCCGATGCGGCCAGCGCCTCGGCCACCCTCGCCCGCGCGCAGGCCACCTATGCCCGCGCGAAAACGCAGGCGGATCGGTTGAAACCGCTGGTGGGCGTGGATGCGATCAGCCGCCAGACCTTTGACGATGCCACCGTGGCGCGTGATCAGGCCGCCGCCGATGTGGCGCAGGCGCGCGCCGCGCTCGACCGGCGTCGTCTCGATCTGGGCTTTGCCCGCGTCACCTCGCCCATCGCGGGCCAGATCGGCGCGGCCACCGTGACCGAGGGCGCGCTGGTGGCCACCACCGACACCAATCCGATGGCCACGGTGCAGCAGATCGACAAGGTTTACGTCGACGTGCGCCAGCCTGCGGCCCGGCTCGACGCGCTGCGCGCGGCGGTGGCCGAAGGCGCGGGCGCGGGCGCGGCCCCGGTGGAGATCATCACCGCCTCGGGCCAGCCGCATCCGGTCAAGGGCCGGTTGCTGTTCTCCGATGTCACGGTTGATCCGGGCACCGGCAATGCGGTGGTGCGCGTGCTGGTCGAAAATCCGGGCAACCGGCTCTTGCCGGGCATGTTCGTGCGGGCGCGCCTGCCGCGTCTGCGGATGCCCCATGCGATCATCGTGCCGCAACAGGCGGTGGGCCATGATGCGGCGGGCCGCGCGGTCATCCATGTCTGGAACGGCCGCGCCATCGAGGAGCGCCAGATCGAAGCGGGCGATGTGGTCGATGGCACGACCATCATCCTCAAGGGCCTGAAGGCGGGCGAAAAGGTGGTCGTGGTCGGCATGGACCGCGTGCTGCCCGGCGCGCCGGTCAAGGCGCTGCCCTGGCGCCAGCCGGCAACACGCTGAGGGAGCGCCAATCATGATCCCTCAATTTTTCATTCAGAGACCGGTCTTTGCCTGGGTGGTGGCGATTGCCATCGCGCTGGCGGGGCTGATCGCCCTGCCCTCGGTTCCGGTGGCGCGTTTTCCCTCGGTGGCGCCGCCATCGGTGACGATCACGGCCACCTATCCCGGCGCCACGCCGCAAACGATGAATGACGGCGTGGTCGAACTGATCGAGCGCGAATTGTCGGGCGCCAAACGCCTGCTCTATTTCGAGTCCAGCACCGATACTTCGGGTTCGGCCACGATCACCGCCACGTTCCAGCCCGGCACGAACCCCGAACTGGCGCTGGTGGATGTGCAGAACCGGTTGAAGCTGATCGAGCCGCGCCTGCCCCAGACCGTGCGGCAATATGGTCTGGCGGTCGAGGTGGCCAACAGCGGGTTCCTGCTGCTGGTGGGCCTCAATTCGCCCGATGGGCGTTATGATGGGGCCTCACTGGGCGATTATCTGGCGCGCAATGTTGTCAATGAATTGAAGCGCATTCCCGGCGTTGGCCGCGTCCAGAGCTTTTCGGCGGAAAAGGCGATGCGGGTCTGGGTCGATCCGGCGAAACTGATCGCCTATGATCTGGCCATGGCCGATGTGACGGGGGCCATTGCCGCCCAGAATATCCAGATCGCGCCCGGCACGCTGGGTGCTGAGCCGGCCGTGGCGGGCCAGCGCGTGCTGGTGCCGCTGACGGCCAGCGGGCAGTTGACCAGCCCGCAGGAGTTCGAGCAGATCGTGCTGAAAGCCAACACCAATGGCGGCACGGTGACGCTGGGCGATGTGGCGCGGGTCGAGATCGGCCAGCAGAATTACATGATGTCCACCCGCGAGAATGGCCGCGCGGGGGCCTCGGCGGCGGTGCAACTGGCGCCGGGGGCCAATGCGGTGCAGGTGTCGGACGCGGTGCGCGCGCGCATGGCCGAGATTGGCCGCGCGATGCCGGGCGGCATGGAATGGACGGTGCCCTTCGACACCGCGCCTTTCGTGCGCGTCTCCATCGAGAAGGTGCTGCACACGCTGCTTGAGGCGATGGTGCTGGTCTTCCTCGTCATGTATCTGTTTTTGCAGAACATGCGCTATACGCTGGTGCCCGCCGTGGTGGCGCCCATCGCGCTGCTGGGCACGATCGCGGTCATGTCGCTTTCGGGCTATTCGCTCAATGTGCTGACCATGTTTGGCATGGTGCTGGCCATCGGCATCATCGTGGACGATGCCATCGTCGTGGTTGAAAATGTCGAACGCATCATGGCCGAGGAAGAGCTCTCCCCGTTCGAGGCCACCAAAAAGGCGATGAGCGAAATCACCGGGGCCGTCATCGGCATCACGCTGGTGCTGGTTTCGGTGTTCATTCCGATGGCCTTCGCCAGCGGCTCTGTCGGCGTGATCTATCGCCAGTTTGCCATGTCAATGGCGATCAGCATTCTGATCTCGGCCATTCTGGCGCTTTCGCTCACGCCTGCGCTTTGCGCAACGGTGTTGAAGCCCATTTCGGGCCATGCCCAAAAACCGCGTTTCTTTGCCGCGTTCGACCGCCTGTTTGAGCGCATGACCCACGGCTATGGCGGATGGGTTGCGCGCATTATCCGGCGCGGCGGGCGGGCGATGGTGGCGCTGGGCATGGTGGTGGCGCTGCTGGGCTTTGCCTTCTGGCGCCTACCCACGGCCTTTATGCCCGAGGAGGATCAGGGCTATTATATGACCGCCTTCCAATTGCCCGCCGACGCCACCGCCGAGCGCACCCGCGAAGCCGTGCAGGTGCTGGAGCGCCACACCGCCACGCGCCCTTCGACCAAGGGCAATGAGGCGATCCTGGGCTTTGGTTTCTCGGGCGCGGGGCCAAATGCGGCGATTGTGTTCACCGTCCTCAAGGACTGGGGCGAGCGTGGCGGGGCCACCGTCAAGGATGAGGTTGCCCGCACGATGGCCGCGATGAGCGTCATCAAGGAAGGTATCATCATGAGCCTTGTGCCCCCCGCGATTGACGAGCTGGGCAATTCTTCGGGCTTTGCCATGCGGCTGGAGGATCGCGCCGGGCGCGGGCATGAGGCGCTGGTGGCCGCGCAATACCAATTGCTGGGCCTCGCGGGGCAGAGCAAGAAGGTGGTCGGCGTCTATCCCGACGGTCTGCCCGCGGGCACCAGCATCCACCTGTCCATCGACCGGCAAAAGGCCGAGGCGCTGGGCGTGCCCTTCAACCGGATCAGCGATACGCTTTCGGCCGCGATGGGTTCGGCCTATGTCGGCGATTACCCCAATGCCGGGCGTATGCAGCAGGTAATCGTGCAGGCCGATGCGGCCTATCGCATGAACCTGCCCGACATGATGCGTTTGAACCTGCGCAATAATGCCGGCTCGATGGTGCCCCTGTCCGAAGTGGTCAAGGCGGACTGGGAGCAGACCCCGCTGCAATTGGTGCGTTACAATGGCTATCCGGCGCTGCGCCTGTCGGGCATGGCCGCGCCGGGTGTATCAAGCGGCGACGCCATGGCCGAGATGGAGCAACTGGCCAAGCAATTGCCGCCCGGTTTCGCCATCGAATGGACCGGCCTTTCCTATCAGGAACAGCAATCGGGCGCGCAGGCCCCGATGCTGCTGGCCTTGTCGATGCTGGCGGTGTTTCTGGTGCTGGCGGCGATGTATGACAGTTTCGCCGTGCCGCTGGCGGTGATGCTGGTGGTGCCGCTGGGGCTGATCGGCGCGGTGACGGCGGTCTCCTTGCGCGGCATGGCCAATGACGTGTTCTTCAAGGTGGGCCTGATCACCATCATCGGGCTGTCGGCGAAAAATGCGATCCTGATCGTCGAATTTGCCCGCCATTACCGCGCCTCCGGCATGGGCCTGGTGGAAAGCGCGATGGCGGCGGCCAAGGTCCGCCTGCGCCCCATCGTGATGACCTCGCTGGCCTTTACGCTGGGCGTGGTGCCGCTGATGCTTTCCACCGGGGCCAGCGCCGAAACGCAGGCGGCCATCGGCACGGGCGTGTTTGGCGGCATGATTTCGGGCACGGTACTGGCGGTGTTCTTTGTGCCGGTGTTCTTTGTGGTGGCTATGGGAATAAGTGAGCGTCTGGGCTTTGGCGGCTTGCGCAAGAAGAAGAAGCAGGAGCAGGCCGATGCGTAAGGTTCTGATGTTGGCGCTGGCCTTGGGTGGATGTGCGGCGGAGAAAGCGCCGCTGCCCAAGGCTCCGGTGGCCGCGAGTTTTGCGGTGACGGAGGCATTGACCCCGCTGACATGGCAGGAGTTCTTTGCCGATGCGCGGCTGCAGAGGCTGATCGCGCTGGCCCTGAACGAGAACCGCGATTTGCGGATTGCCGTGCTCAACGCTCAGGCCGCGCGCGGGGCCTTGTCGGTGGCGCGCGGCGCGCAATTGCCCTCGCTGGAGGCGCAGGGCAGCTTTACCGGGGCGCAGACCGCAGGCGGCGGTTTTGGCGGCTTTCGCTACGATCAGTTGAGCGGCCAGATCGCGCTGACCAGTTTCGAGATCGACCTGTTCGGGCGCCTTCGCGCGCAGAGCCGCGCCGCCTTCGACCGCTATCTGGCCAGCGAGGCCGGACGACGGGCCAGCGAGCTGACAGTAGTGGGGGCGGTGGCCGAGGCCTATGTGGCCGAAAGGCTGGCGCAGGAGCAATGGCAACTGACCTCCTCGACGCTGGCCGACTGGCGCGTGTCGCTTGATCTCACGCGGCGGCTCCATGATGCGGGCCAAGCCAGCGGCAGCGATCTGGCGCAGGCCGAAGGGCTGGTGCGGCAGGCCGAGGCCGATCTGGCCCAGCGCCAGCGCGAGCGCGAAACGGCCGCCCATGCGCTGTCTCTGGCGGTGGGCGCGCCCTTGCCGGACGATCTGCCTGCGCCGATCGGGCTGATGCTGGCCTCGATGCCCGATCATCTGGGGGCAGGCCTGCCCTCGGACCTGCTGACCCGGCGGCCCGACATCATGCAGGCGGAATATAATCTGCGCGCGGCGCAAGCCGATGTGAATGCCGCGCGCGCCGCCTTCTTCCCCCGCCTGTCGCTGACCGGGGCGCTGGGGGCGGTCAGTCCGGGCCTGTCGGGGCTGTTTTCGGGGGCGAACAAGGCGTGGAATTATGCGCCTGCGGTCTCCTTGCCGCTGTTCCCCAACACCTCGCTGCGGGGCACCCTGCGCCAAGCCAAGGCGCAGCAGGGGATTGCGGTTGCCACTTATGAAAAGGCGATCCAGACCGCCTTTGCCGAAGTGGCCGACGGCATTTCGGCCCAGCAGACCTATGGCCCGCAGATCAAGGCGCAGGATGCCGCCGCCGATGCCGCCGACCGGCGCGTCAACCTGTCGAAACTGCGCTATCAGGCGGGGGTGGACAGCCGCCTCGAACTGCTCGACGCCCAGCGCAGCGCCTATTCCGCGCGCCAGACCCTGCTCTCCACGCGGGCAGGCGCCTTGCTGGGAATGATCGGATTGTATCGGGCGCTGGGCTCGATCTGATGGCGATGGCGGGCGGTGCGCGCCGCCCGCCATCGCCATCAGTTCCGCGCAAAGGCCCGGTGATAGAGCGCCAAGGTCCACGCAAGCCCCTGGAAAAACAGTGCGGGATCATAACGGGGGCCTTCGTCGCGCAGGAACGCGTGCTGCGCGTTGACCTCGTGCCATTCATAGCTTGCCCCGACAGCTTCCAGACGATCACGGATGGCCATGCGCCCCGCGTAGGGGACATGGGGATCCTGCCGCCCCCAGACGAACATCGTCTCGGCCTTCAGATCCGCCATGCGCGCCAGACTGTCATCCGCGCGGCCAAGGCCCAGACTGCCGGAATGGATGTCAGTGGGATAGAAACAGGCCGCCGCGGACACACGCGGGTCGAGCGCCGCCCGATAGGCCAGATGCCCCCCAAGGCATACGCCAAAACTCGCCACCCGGCCGTCGCAGGCGGGATGGTCGATAAGAGCGCTGATCCCGGCCTTTGCGTCGGCATCGTACCCCGCAAGCGGTTTGAGATATTTCAGCTCATTGCCGCGATCCGTTCCGACCGGATCATATTCGAGAACCGTGCCGGCAGGCTCGAACTCATGATAGACCTCAGGCACGGCAACGACATAGCCATGGCCCGCCAGAATGGCCGCCAGCCTGCGAATGGGATTGGTGACCTGATAGATCTCCGAGAACAGCAGAACGCCGGGAAACCGGCCTTCGATCGCGGGCCGGAACATATGCATCCGCATCGTGCCCCCGCCGGGCACCAGCACGTCCATTTTCTCATCGCTACGCAGGATCATGTCATCACCCTCTGCAAGGGGCGATTTCGATGCCCCATGTCACTTCGGCAGAGAATGCCTTTGGCATAAGGCAGCGCCTTGCAGCCAGTCTATTTTCGAACTTTGACATCCATACGAATGCCAGGAAATGGTGGGCGCTGTCGATCGCCGGACCCGACGGGCAAGCGGATCAAATCATTGAGCAAGGCGCAAAAAACCGGCTCCGGCAGATCACCACCTGCAAAGAGCATTCGAGGAATCACGGGTGCTCCGTTGGGTAGGGGCCTATGTCAATGGCCTGGTCACCATAAAATGGGGTAAATGAAAGACTTAACCTTTGGAGGCTTAAGGCCGGGCGGGAGGATGCGGCGCAGCATCGCACTTTATTAATGTATAACCTATTTTTTTGCAGACCGCGATGTTTCGGGAATTCTCGATATGTATCGCCTGCAGAGAAAGGTTGCTTCTCTAGACGCTTAAACGTTTGCCCATTGAAATTATGTAGAAATTTTTTTGGATGTTAATCAAGTTTAAATAAAATATTTGACCCGTTACACAAGAAATTATCAAATATATTCTCAATCTAATGAGATCTTTATTTTATAAATCAGGGTTAAAAATAATAATAATTAATTAACCATATTTAAGTTTTCTTTATAGTAAGTGTAACGTGGTATAGGGTAATACTTATGTTAGCGTTGATCATCACCCCGGTTGAGCCTACTGTGGATTCCGGAAAGGTTGCTTAAACTTTCAATCCAAAGTCTATGATCTGCGGAATTGGGGCATTTACACAATGAATGATGCAAGTCTGAAATCGGGGGCTATGGCAACCCGCTGCGGGATCAATGCGATTAACCGCCCCTGCCAGTCTTTGCCGCGCGGGACTGATATCGACCTGCCGGTTCCCCGGCATCCGATCTGCCACAGCCCCAACGAAAAGATCTATATCGTTGACGGCGACAAGGGTTTTCTGAAAGAGGCGAGTGAAATGCTCGCCTGGATTGGCACGCCGGTGGCCTGCTTTGACAATCCTTTCGAATTTCAAAAGGCCGCGCCCGCAATGATAGTGGGATGCGTAATCCTCGACGTGCGCATCCCCCAGTTTGACGGGCCGTCGCTGCACAACTGGCTACGCTCGGTGCATTGCATCGCACCCACGGTTTTCCTGTCGGCCACCGCCGATGTTGCAACCGCGGTAGAATGTATGCGCCTGGGGGCGCATAATTTCCTGCTGAAGCCCGCCAAGGAAGCAGAGCTGAGCTCAGCGGTCATCTCAGCCATTTCGCGTTCGCGAATGCGTTATTGCGAGATTTCCAATTCCGGCAAGATCGAGGAGGTGCTTGCCCGCCTGACGCCGACAGAGCGTAAAGTCGCCAATCTGATCGCGCGCGGCTATCTAACCAAGCAGATCGCAGCGATGATGGAGAGAAGCGAGAATACGGTAAAAATTCATCGTTACCGCATCATGAATAAAGTGGGCGCATCCTCTTCGGCCGCATTGGTCCGTATGATCACCATGGTGGGAGAAAAGAAGAATTTCTCTTCTGAAGCCAGTATGTTGTAAAAATTTAGTATTAAACTCGATCCATCTTACAACACACATGATCCATCATAAATATTAAGCAAAATATGCTTTAATTGGCGTCGCTGGTCGACCGAGGATGAATTACCAACTGGTAGCCAGCGCCGCGAACATTGCAGATCTCGACATGATCAAACAATTTGCGCCGCAATTGCGAAATGAGAACGCGCAGATGCAATTCGCTGACCATGGAATGGGCCGGACTGATGCTGCATCGCAAGGTAATCGCCGATGCGGTCATGTCGCGCGCCTGCATCAGGCTCAGCAATAAATCCTGCTCGCGCCAAGTCAGTCGGCGCTGATTGCATATCTGGTTCAGCTGTATGATTTCCAGTTGCTTGGCGTCATATCGCCCGATGGAAATCATCAGACGCAAATGCATGGCACGCACCCGCGCCGTGAATTCCGGCCACAAAATGCGTCCTATATCAATCACATCGTCGAACCCGGCCATCAGCAGCTGGGCCCTGTCGGCAGGCAGGCTCTGGTTCATCATGCAGATCTTGAGCTTGCGATGGAGCGCCACCCGATTGCGGGTAATAATGCGCTTCATACGCTGAACATCATTCCCCGCCACGATCATGACGTCATAATCACGCTCGACGACGGACAGGAAATTGGTTTCGCCCTCGCGATAAACATAGTCCTGGAATTGGGTGATACCTTGCTTCAGCCATTGCAAGCGCTCTTCCCGGCCGTTGTCCTGAAGAGACATGACACGAAACACAATATCGGACAGGCCCAGGCCCGGATCCGGTTTTTCTATGACGCCATCGGCCTCATGATCGGAACAAGATACCTCACTGTCCATCTTAAAAATGGCGGATGCTTTGTTCATGCCAGAATCTCTATATTGTCTGTAAGCTCAACATTTAATCCGATTTTTCGGCTTAGACATATAGAGTAGAGCAGGCCCTGGCTAAGCCATTGGACAATGGTTCGCTGCAAAAGGCCTGCATGTAATAATACGTAGACCTTACCCATGGCGACACGGGAACAATCATGGTCCGCCACGCGGCTTGTCCAGCCGACAGCGGCGCAAAGCCGTCACTCCGCTTCATTCGCGTTCGCACAATGATGGAAAGCAACGAAAACTCCTCAGACGGCTAAATCGCTGAGTCGGATTTTCATTCGCGCACAAAGCTGCCCTGCTCGTCATGACGCGGTGCAACAAAATTACGCCGCTAACCTTATGGCGGAATCATGTAAACTTGGCGGTTACTCAGTAATCCAGCGAAGCAAAACAGCAGCTTTAGAGGTTATTGAGCCCGCGCCAGTTACGTAGTTAGACATAGGCCATGACCATAAAACGGCCTCTCCCCGGAAATTCGGAATGCCTTGCTCCTGCCGCTTCCGGTACGGAGGCGCAGGTCGCTGCTGCATATGCAGCACAAGGCCTGGCGAGCCGGATCGACTGGTATGTGGCGGCGGCCATGCCCCGCAAGGAGCGTTTTGCACTTGCGAACCTGCATAATCAGGGTTTCGCCACTTTCTATCCCCTGCTGCACCGCACCCGGTCACCCGGAGGCGGCAAGACCGTCAGTCCGCTGTTTCCCGGATATATTTTCGTCGGACTCAACCCGCAGCGGATCCGCTGGCAATCGATCAACGGCACATTCGGCATCCGCTATCTGGTCGGCCCGCGCGGGGCGCTGCCCTCGGCGGTTCCCCCGCCGGTGATGGATGAACTGTTTCAACGTTTTCCCCAGGGCGCCCATTACGTGCCCGAATGCCGCCTTCGCCCCGGCGATCCCGTCAACGTCATAACCGGAGCCTTCGCAGGCATCCCGGCCACATTCGAGGACATGCTCTCACAGGATCGCATCCGCGTCCTGTTGAGCTGGCTGAACACCCAGGTTGCGGTGGTCATGCCCAAGACCTGCATCGACACCGCCGCCTGATTCAGCGCGCGAGAGGTTCAGCAAGTCGGCCCTGCGTGGAGTGATTCTCACGCAGTGCGGTAGCTTTGCCTCCTTCATGCGCCTGCCCATCCACCTGTCACAACAGAAGAACGCGCCATGATCCCCGTTGTCGAATTCGTTACTGCCACCTCGATCGAAGGCGTTATGATCGTGGCGCCGCGTCGGCATTATGATGCGCGCGGCCACTTCACCGAAACCTGGAACCCGCGCAGCCTGCGCCAGGCCGGAATCGATGCCGTTTTCGTACAGGACAACCATTCCTATTCCGCCCAGCCGGGCACCGTGCGCGGTCTGCACTATCAACGCCCGCCCCATGCACAGGCCAAACTGGTGCGCTGCGGCCGAGGGCGGTTGCTGGATGTGGCGGTCGATATCCGCTGCGGCTCGCCCACCTACGGCCGCTCGGTGACCGTCGAGCTGAGCGCCGAAAACGGGTTGCAGCTCTTCATTCCCGCCGGGTTCCTGCATGGCTTCATGACGCTCGAACCCGATTGCGAGCTACTCTACAAATGCTCGGATTATTACGCGCCCGACTGCGACGGTGCGGTGCGCTGGGACAGTTGCGGCATCGACTGGCCGCTTGATGGCCTGCCCGCCCCTTCGCTCTCAGACAAGGATGCTGCGGCCACTCCCTTCGATCAGTTCGACAGCCCCTTTATTTATGAGGCCGCGTAACATCATGAAACTTCTTGTGACCGGCGGCGCCGGTTTCATCGGATCGGCGGTGGTCCGGCTTGCCGTCTCGCGCGGGGCTCAGGTGGTGAACCTCGATGCGCTGACTTATGCGGCCTGCACGAACAATGTCGCCATGGTGGCCGACAGCCCGCTCTATCGTTTTGCCCATGTCGACATCCGCGATCCCGAAGCGCTGGCGCGGGTGTTCGAAACCGAAGAACCCGATGCGGTGCTGCATCTGGCCGCCGAAAGCCATGTCGATCGCTCGATCGACGGGCCGGGCGATTTCATTACCACCAATATCGTGGGCACGTTCAACCTGCTCAATGCCGCGCGCCATTACTGGGTCTCGCGCGGGCGTCCGGAAAGCTTCCGCTTTCTGCATGTCTCGACCGACGAGGTGTTCGGCTCGCTGGGCAAGGAAGGCAAATTTACCGAGACCACGCCCTATGACCCGCGCTCGCCCTATTCGGCCAGCAAGGCGTCCTCGGACCATCTGGCGCGGGCCTGGCATGAAACCTACGGGTTGCCGGTATTGCTGACCAATTGCTCGAACAATTACGGGCCTTATCATTTCCCGGAAAAGCTGATCCCGGTGGTCATTCTCAACGCCATCGCGGGCCATGAGATCCCGGTCTATGGCGACGGCAGCAATGTGCGCGACTGGCTCTATGTCGAGGATCATGCCCGCGCGCTCCTGCTGGTGCTCTCCAATGGAGAGGTGGGCCGCAGTTATAATATCGGCGGCGAGAACGAGCGCAGCAATCTGGACCTCGTGCGCGAGATCTGCGCGATCCTCGATGTCAAACGTCCGCTGCCCACCGGCTCCTATGCCGACCAGATCCGCTTTGTCACCGACCGCCCCGGTCATGATGCGCGCTATGCCATCGCCCCCGCCCGCATCCGTGAAGAACTGGGCTGGCGTCCGTCTGTCACGGTCAGCGAAGGGCTTGAGCGCACGGTGCAATGGTATCTCGACAACGAGGCCTGGTGGCGCCCGCTGCAACAACGCCACGGCGTTGGCCAGCGTCTGGGCACGAACGCCTGACCCTCCCCTTTTCACTTGCCGCAAGGGAACCGCAATGACCCAACGCAAAGGCATCATTCTGGCCGGAGGCTCCGGCACAAGGCTTTATCCGCTGACGCTGGCTGTCTCGAAACAGCTTATGCCGATCTATGACAAGCCAATGATCTACTACCCGCTTTCGGTGCTGATGCTGGCTGGCGTGCGCGAAGTGGCAGTCATCACCACACCCGCCGATCAGGACCAGTTCCGCCGCCTGCTGGGCGATGGATCGCAATGGGGTATGCGGCTGGAATATATCGTCCAGCCCTCGCCCGACGGTCTGGCGCAGGCATACATTCTGGCCGAGGATTTCCTCGACGGCGCGCCCTCGATCATGGTGCTGGGCGACAATATCTTCTTTGGCCACGGCCTGCCCGACATGCTGCGCGCGGCCGATGAAAAGCCCGCGGGCGGCACGGTCTTTGGTTATCACGTGGCCGATCCGCACCGCTACGGCGTGGTCGGCTTCGACGGCGACGGCACGGTCAATCAGATCATCGAAAAGCCAGAGACGCCGCCTTCCTCCTACGCCGTTACCGGCCTCTATGTGCTGGACGGCGAGGCCCCGGCGCGCGCGCGCCAGGTGGCTCCCTCGCCGCGCGGAGAGCTGGAGATCACCACACTGCTCGAAAGCTATCTGGCCGACGGCACGCTCAGCGTTGAGCTGATGGGGCGCGGTTTTGCATGGCTCGACACGGGCACGCATGGCTCGCTGCTGGATGCGGGCAATTTCGTGCGGACCCTTTGCGAAAGGCAGGGGATGCAGGTGGGCTGCCCCGAGGAAATCGCCTTCCGTCAGGGCTGGATCGACGCCGAAGGGCTTCATGCAGGCGCCCGCCTTCAGGGCAAGTCCGAATATGGCCGCTATCTGCGCCAGCTTGCGCAGGAAGAAGCCCCGGTCGGCTAAGGCTCCGCCCCTCCCCCACATCATCACGCAATCGCGGCGCAAAGACGGGCGCAAGGCCCCTGTCTGCGCGCGCCGCGATGTCCCGCTCCATCATCGTAAGGTTCCTGCCCTGTGAAAATCGCTATCTTCGGTTTGGGTTATGTTGGTTTCACCGCCGCCTGCTGCATCGCCAGCGAAGGGCACCATGTCGTTGGCGTTGATGTCAGCGACTCCAAGATTGCCGACATTCTCGCCGGTCGCTCGCCCATCACCGAGCCGAAGGTCGACGAGATGCTGGCGCAGGGGCTGGCCGACGGGCTGATCACGGCCACCACCAACGTAATCGAAGCGCTCAAGGATACCGATCTGGCGCTGGTCTGCGTCGGCACGCCCAGCGGCCCGGACGGCAGCCATGACATGCGCTATATCGCCGATGTCTCGCGCCAGATCGCGGCGGCGGTGGACACCGCGCGCGAAACGCCGCTGACGGTGGTGTTCCGCTCGACCATCCGCCCCGGCACGATGGACGATCTGGTCCACCCGATCTTTGCCGCGCGCCACGGGGCCGACACCGACCGCCTGATCGAACTGGTCTATAACCCCGAATTCCTGCGCGAGGCGACGGCGGTTTACGACTATTTCGCCCCGCCCAAGATCGTCATCGGCACCGCCGACGGCAAGCCCTCGGCTACGATGGACGCGCTCTATGCCGCGATCGAGGCGCCACGTTTCTACGTCCGCTTCCGCGAGGCCGAGGCGACCAAATTCGTCGACAACACATGGCATGCCGTCAAGGTCGCCTTTGGCAACGAAATCGGCCGGGTCTGCCTTGGGTTGGGGATCAATGCGAAGGATGTCTATGACATCTTCGTTTCCGACACCAAGCTGAACATTTCCAAGCATTACCTGCGCCCGGGCAGCCCTTTCGGCGGCTCATGCCTGCCCAAGGACGTGCGTGCGCTGCAACGCATCGCCGCCGAATGCGGGGCCAACACCCATCTGGTGGACTCGCTGCTGCGTTCCAACGATGCACACAAGCACCGCATGTTTGCCCGCGCCAGCGAAGGGCTGGAGCCGGGCGCGAAGATCCTGCTCGCGGGTCTGGCCTTCAAGGCGGAAACTGACGACCTGCGCGAAAGTCCCAATGTGGACCTTGCCCGCATGTTGCTGAGCGCGGGATATGAACTCTCGATCTTTGACCCCGCCATCGACGGGGGCAAGCTGGTGGGCGCCAATCTGGGCTATATCTATGCCCGTATCCCCCAGATCGAGCGCCTGCTGCTCAGCGCCGAGCAGGCCAATGCCATCGCCTTTGACCGCATCGTGATGTGCAACGGCACGGGCAAGAAGCTCGACCTTGCCAATCGTCCGGTCGTCGATCTCAGCAAGATCTAAGGGAGCGCCGCCTCATGCCCGACACTGTGCTCGACATTGGGCCCAAACCTGCGCCTGAAACCCGCGAACTGCAGGGCAAGCGCCTGCTCATCATCGTTGAAAACCTGCCTGTCCCCTTCGACAGGCGGGTTTGGCAGGAGGCGACCACGCTGCAGGAAGCCGGGGCCACGGTGTCGATCATCTGCCCCACGGCGCCCGGCTATGAGGCGCGCTATGAATTGCGCGACGGCATTCATATCCATCGCCACCCGCTCTATCGCGATGCGGCCAGTGCGCCGGGCTATCTGCTGGAATATGGCATCGCCCTGTTCTGGCAGACGCTGCTGGCTTGGCGGATCTTTTTCGGGCGCGGCTTTGATGTGCTTCAGGTGTGCAATCCGCCCGATCTGGGCTTTGTCATCGCGCTTCAGTTCCGCTGGCTGGGGCGACGCTACATCTTCGACCATCACGACATCAACCCGGAACTGTATGAGGCCAAATTCGGCAAACGCGGTTTCGGCTGGAAGCTGATCAGCTGGGCGGAGAAGCTGAACTTCCGCTTTGCCGATGTGGTGATTTCAACCAACAATTCCTATCGCTCGATCGCCATGCGGCGCGGGGGCGTGGCCGAGGGCGATGTCTTTGTGGTGCGCTCGGGTCCCAACCTTGCCCGGCTGAAACAGCGCGCTCCCGTCGAAAGCCTCAGGCAGGGGCGCAAGCATCTGATCGGCTATGTCGGCGTGATGGGCGAGCAGGAAGGCATCGACCTGCTGCTGGAAGCAGCACGCCATATCGTGCTGGAGCACGGGCGTCAGGACATCGGCTTTTGCCTTGTGGGCGGCGGCTCCAGCCTGAAATCACTACAGGCCATGGCGCAGGACATGGGGCTTGGCGACCATGTCCATTTCACCGGCCGCGCGCCCGATGATGTGCTCTTCGGTGTGCTTTCCACCGCCGATGTCTGTGTGAACCCGGATCGGGTGAACCCGATGAATGACCAGTCCACCATGAACAAGGTCTTGGAATACATGGCCTTCAGCAAGGCTCAGGTCCAATTCGACGTCAAGGAAGGCCGGTTCTCGGCGGGCGAGGCATCGCTTTATGCCCGGCCCAATGATGCGCTCGATATGGCCGACAAGATCCTCCATCTGATCGACAATCCCGAATTGCGCGAGCAGATGGGCCGCTATGGCCGCGCCCGCGTCGAGGCGGAATTTTCGTGGGATCGCCAAAAGGCCCCGCTGATCGCGGCCTATTGGCATGCGCTGGGCAAGGGCCGTGCAGGCGCCAGCCCGATCGCCCGGCCGGCCGGCCAACCGGTCCCCGGCTCGTCTTCCTGATCGCGCGACTGTGTCCGAAACCATCCCTTGGCCCCGCCGCAGTTGGACATTGGCGCTGCTCACCATCATTCTGATGGGCGGCGGCAACTGGACGATGCCATTGCCCGGCTTTGTGGCTCAATTGACCGCATGCGCGGTGATCATATGCGCTCTAGGTTCGCGCCACAGTGTTCTGTCCCGACCTCTGGTGGGGCAAGACCGCTTTCTGATCGCCGTGCTGGGGCTGATTGCGCTGCAGCTTTTGCCGCTGCCACCTGTGCTTTGGCATGCCCTGCCAGGGCGCGATGTGGCGCGCGATATTGACGATGCCCTGCCGCCTACCGCGCGCTGGCGGTCTTTGACGCTAGATCCGGGCGCGACGCTGGGGGCGCTGGTCTCGCTGTTGCCGCCTTTCAGCATTTACCTGGCGATCCGTACCGCGCCCAGAGAGCGTATTGCCGCGCTGCTTGATGCGATGCCGATCGCCTTTGTCGCCTCGGGCATGATCGCCTTTGCCCAACTCACGCTGGGCCAGAGAGGGTGGCTTCGACTTTATCCGTTGGGGGATTATGATTTCCCCATCGGCTTTTTCGCCAACCACAATCATCAGGCCGCTTTTCTGGCCTGTATGCTGCCTTTGCTGGCCCTGTGGCTGGGTCGGCTGAACCCGGCCAAGGCCCGGGCGCGATTGATGGGACAGAGCAAGGACACCGTGCTGCTGGCGGCTGCCGGGCTGGTCACGGCACTGTGCCTGATCACCGGATCGCGCGCGGGGGTGGCACTGCTGGTCCTCTCAATGGCCGGAACCAGCATGGCATGGCAGCGCCAATCACCGCAGGCCGGGGCGCAATGGATCATGCGCAGCATGCTGCCGATGGGTCTGATTGTGCTGTGCATCTGGTTCATGACCACCAATGGCGCCGAACGCCTCGCCGCGCCGTTCCTGCGCGGCGCGATGGAGCAGGACCAGCGCTGGACTTTCTGGCGCGATGTGTCCCATGCCGCCGCCGCTTTCTGGCCGGTGGGATCGGGCATCGGCACCTTCGTCGAGGCTTTTGCGATGCATGAGCCGTTGGCCAGCGTTTCGGAACGCTATCTCAACCATGCGCACAACGATTACCTCGATGTGGCGCTGGAGGCCGGTCTGCCCGGGCTGGTCTTTGTTGCCGGCGCGCTGTGGCTGACGCTGGCCACCGCATGGCGCAACAATCGCAGCGCGCGCAGCGAGCGACAGCGCATGGAAGTGATCCTGACCCTGCTGCCCCCGGCGCTGATCGCGCTGCATTCCTTCCTCGATTATCCGGCCCGGACCCATGCCATAGGCGCGCTTGTGCTGCTGTGCTGGGCGATGGCCGCCAACCGCATCACCCACAACCCTCCCACTGAACAACCCGGTTCCTGAAAAAAGGTCATATACCTTGAAACACTTAGCGACATTGCGATCCTTGGCGTTGCTTGGCACCGCATTGCCCATGATGAGCGGATGCATGGCCGGGCCAAAGTATGAACTGACCGACCCACCGCGCCTGGCCAAGCGCATGACGGCGCCCCTCGACATGCCCGCCCCGCCCGCCGATCCCGGCACGCTGGGCCCGGACGACAAAATTGCCATCGTGGTCGCGCGTGAGCCCGATCTGAGCGCGGCCAGTGTGATGATCGACGCCAACGGCACATTCTCGATGCCCGGCGTCGGCCGCATCAAGGCCACCGGCCACACGCCCGACGAACTGGCCCGCCAGATTGCCGCCAGCCTGTCCGCCAATTACATCAATCAGCCGCAGGTCTCGATCAACATCGTCGAACGCGCATCGCGCCGGGTTACGGTGGAAGGCGCGGTGACCAATCCGGGCATCTATCAATATCCGGTGGGCGCCACGCTGGTGGATGCCATCGCGCTGGCCCATGGCCCGCAACGCGTTGCCAAGCTGGACCGTGTGGCGATTTTCCGCACCGAAGGCGATGTCCGCAGCGTCGCGGTGTTCGATTTCAAACTTGTCCGGGCAGGGCGCATGTCCAATCCGCGCCTGATGCCCGGCGACCGGATACAGGTCGGCTTCTCGGGCCTGACCCAGGTCTGGCAGGACTTCCTGCAATCCGCCCCCGTCTTCAACGTCTTCACCCGTTTCTGACCGGGTACAGGAATTCCCATCATGGCCAATGCCCAAGAACCCTCGCTTGCTACCAGCCTGATCGACCGTTTCCTGCCGAATTTCTCTTCGGCCGAACCGCTTGAAAACAATGGCATCACCATGTCCGAAATCCGGGCGATGCTCTATCGTCAGCGCAAGCTGATCTTTCCGACGATCGTGGCAGGTCCGGTGCTGGCGCTGGGCGTCACATGGATGATGCCCGCGATCTACGAAGGCACGGTCTCGGTCAAAATCGACAATGAGCGCGCCAAGATCCTGGAAGGCCAGGATCTGGACCCTACAGTGACCACCAGTGACACCGGGCGCTATCTGGCCACGCAGGCCAGCATCGTGACCAGCCGTTCGCTGGCTACGCAGGTGGCCGATGAAATGGCGCTGGCGCGCGATGACCGCTTTTTGCTGAGCATGGGCAAGAAGGTCAAAAACGATGGGCTTAGCAAGAAGGATGCCGATGCCGCCCGACGCGAACAGGTCATCACCCTTTTGCAGCAGACGGTGAAGATGGCCACCCCCACCGACAATCGCGTGGCCACCATTTCCTTCCGCAGCCGCAATCCGCAGATCGCCGCGCAAGTGGCAAACACCTATGCCGACAAATATATCGGCCAGAATGTGCTGCAGCGTTATGAAATGAACGCCTATGCCCGCAAGATTCTGAAAAATCAGGTGACGCAGACCCAACAGGAATTGCGGGCGGCCGAACAGAAGGCCATCGACTACGCCCGCCAGTATCACCTGATAGACATTGGCGATGCCGCGTCGGGCGCCGATGAAGGCAAGGGCAATGGCGGCACCAAAGACACCGGCAACGGTCGCTCGATCGTTACCGCCAATCTGGTGGCCATCAATGACGCCTATGCGGCGGCGCAGGCCGAGCGTATCGCCGCCGAGGGCCGTTGGCACGTGGCCCAGTCCGCCTCGCCGCTCGACCTGCCTGAGGGGCGCAACAGCCCCAGCATACAAGGCCTGATGCAAAGCCGTGCCGCCACCGCATCCCAACTGGCTCAATTGCGCAAGCGCTATGCCGCCAATCGCCCCGAGGTGCAGGAAGCGGCCGCCCAGCTCGCCTCGATCGAGAGCCAGATCGCCACTGTGGGCCAGAACATCCGCGCCTCTATCCGCGCCGAATATCTGGGCGCACTGCACAAGGAACAGGAACTGGCCAAAAGCCGTTCCGATCTCTCGGCCCAGTCGCTGGGCGAACAGGAACGCCGGGTTCAGCTCAACCTGATCGTGCGCGATGCCGACACATTGCGCCGCCAGTTGGGCGATCTTCTGACGCGCCTGAACCAGATCGAATCCGCCGCCGATGTCGATACAAACAATATCGCCATCATCGACAAGGCCCGCGTGCCCGATGATCCGGTCTCGCCGATCATGTGGCGCAACCTGCTGATCGGTCTGGTCGCCGGTGTGACGCTGGCGATTTCGACGGCCCTGCTGCGCGAATTGTTCGATGAAACGCTCCAGCGCCCCGAAGATGTCGAGGACAAGCTGCGCCTTCCGCTGCTGGGTGTGGTTCCGGCCACGCTGACCAATGTGCTCGACAGCCTCAACGATGGGAAATCGGGTCTTGCCGAAGCCTATTATTCAGTGCGCAGCACGATCGACTATGCCTCGGGCGGCGATGTGAAAAAGCTCATTCTCATCACCTCCAGTTCGCCCGCCGAAGGCAAATCGACCACAGCCTATGCTCTGGCGCAGGATTTTGCCCGCGCCGGACGCCGGGTGCTGCTGGTAGATGCCGATACGCGCGCGCCCTCGCAGCATCGCCTGCTCAAACATGCCCGCAATCTGAGCGGTCTGACCGATAGCATAGTGCATCAGAAGCCCTTCACCGAAACCATCCACCAGAGCGAAACGCCCGACCTCTATTTCATGCCGCTCGGCGCGCGTCCGGCCAATCCGGCGCATCTGCTGTCCTCGGATGTCATCGCGCCCTTCCTGAACCGCCTGAAGGAGATGTTCGACGTGGTGATCGTCGATGCGCCGCCGGTTATGGGTCTGGCCGACGCGCTGCTGCTGGCGCGTCATATGGACGCGGTGATCTTCATTGCCGAAGCGGGCCGTGCGCATAACGGTCAGGCCAAAATCGCCCTGCGCCGTCTGCGCGACAATGGTGCCCATGTGCTGGGCGCTGTGCTCACCAAGTTCAACCCGGTTGAATCCGGCTATGGCCAGAGCACCGGTTATTATTACTACTACAACTATCGCTATGAGCGTGCCCTGCCCGAAGGCGAAACGGCCTGATGAGCATGACGCCGCCCTCTCTGCACCGCCGTCGCCTGCTGGCGGGCGCGGTCGGCATCCCGGCTTTGGCTGCGGTGCTGAGCGTGTCGCTTGCCAATGCATTGATCAGCGTAAAGCTGGTCGATGCGGCGGCGGCTGTGCCGATGGGGGCGGCGATTGCGGCACGCTCGGCCGATGCGCGCGATCTCTCGGTTGAACTGTCTGCTCGGGCCTTGCGGGAAAGCACTATCGTGCAACCCGCACTGACCCATCTCGCGCTCAACGAAGCGAGGCCGCGCGGTGATCGTCTTCTGGCGCTCAGCGCGAGGCTGGGCTGGCGCGATGCCGAAACACAGCGCAGGCTTTATGCCATGGCGGTGCGTCATGGCAACTGCCCTGCGGCGCTGTCCTATGCCTCGGCGCTGATGCGTCAGGGAGTGGGGTTCGACACGCTGGCCCCGGCCGTCACCCACGCGGCCGCCCTGCCCGCCTGCCAGCCCGCCCTGCTCGCGTTGATGCGCCATGGGGAACCATGGGCTCCGGCATGGCTGCGCCGCCATGGGGCAGACCTGTCCCCGGCCATACAGAGCCAGATCGTGGCCGCCATTCATCCGGGGCGCGAGACATGGGCACCGCTCGTCGACCAGCGTCTGGCCAAGGGCCAGTCGGTGGAGGCATACAACCTGTGGCAACAGGCCGGTGAAACGACCTCCGCCCCCAACCGCCTCGACTGGCCCGGTGTGGGGGCGCGACTTTATCCAACCGCTTTCGACTGGACCATTGCGCCCGACATGGCCCTGTCCGACGGCCTGCTTTCGCCCGCATCGGAAGGTGTGGGCGTGGCGGTAAGGCGCCTGTTGCTGGCACCGGGAGCCTATCTCCTGTCCACCGGCGCGCCGGGCGACGCAGCACTGGGCTGGCGCTGGGGCCTGTCCTGCGGCCTCAACCCGATGCCTGCTCCCACCGAGGCGCTCCGTCCGCGTCAGGCTTTCACCATCACTGCGGCCTGCCCCACTCCATGGCTGACGCTGGCCGGGGGCGAAGGGCCGATCTCGGCGCCCACCCTGCGCTTCATAGCTCCCGCACGGTGACAAAGCCAATGCACGGCCCCATCCTTCACCTATCCGCCGATTTTCCCGACCGGTTCGACGCCACAAAGACCCGCGCCATCCAGACGCTGGTCGAACTGGTCGAGGATCGTTTCGATCAGCAGGTCTTTTCCCTCAACCGCATCGCGCCCGGCCCGGCTGGCACCATCGCCACGCTGCTGGGCCGCAATCCGCTGTTCGAGCCCCCGATCCAAAACCACGGAACCGACGGCCCATTTGCCACGCTGGCCTATCGAGCGCCGGGGCGGGGCATGTGGCATCATACGATGCTGCGCCGTCTGGCCGATGCCTTGCTCGATCGGATCACGCGGGGGCCGCGCCCGGCGCTGATCGTCGGACACAAGCTGACGGTCGAAGGTCTGGTCGCCGCCCGCATCGGGGCGCGAATGGGTGTGCCCTATGCCCTGACCATTCAGGGCGATACCGACACCAAGATTCTGTCTGCCCGGCCCGATCTTCGCCCCGCTTTTGCCCGCGTGTTTCACGGCGCCAGCGTGGTTTTTTCGCTGGCTCCGTGGTCGCTGCGGGCGGTCGAGGCCCGGCTGGGCGCGCGTGAAGGCCAGTCCATCATGCTGCCCTGCCCGCTTGCTGCCGACCGCATCATGCCCCCGCGCGTGGGCGGCAATGCGATTGTGACCGCCTTTCACCTGCGCAATGCGCGGCGCAAGAATCTGGCCCGCCTTGTTGATGCACACCAGACCTTGCGCGCGGATCGCCCCGATGTCGAACTGCATATTCTGGGCGGCGGCGGCGAGCGTGACCACCTGCGGGTCAAACAACTCGTCGGCGCGCGCAACGGCATCTCCCTGCGCGGGGCGGTGGCCAATGCCGCCATTCCCGAAAGCTTCAATGCCGCCATAGGCCTTGCCCTCCCCAGCCTGCGCGAAAGTTTCGGCATGGTCTTTATCGAAGCGATGATGGCGGGGCTGCCGGTGGTCTATCCCCAAGGCCGCGCCATCGACGGCTATTTTGACGGGCAGGCCTTTGCCATCCCGGTCGATCCGCAAAGCAGCGCCTCCATCGCCGAGGGGCTGGCCCGGCTGGTGCGCGACGAGGCCGCCCTCAAAGCCGTGCTGGCGCAATGGCAGAATGCGGGCGAGGCCACCCGTTTCACCCGCGCCGCCATCGCCGACACTTTTGCAAATGGGCTCTCCCTCGCCCTTGCAACCAACGGACACGCTGTATGAGCATCGGCAAGAACACCGCCTATAATCTCGTGGGTTTCATTATCCCCACGGTGCTGGGACTGGCCACGGTGCCAGCCTATATTCATCTGATCGGCGCGGCACGCTATGGTGTGCTGTCGCTGGTGTGGCTGATCCTGGGCTATTTCGGCCTGTTCGATCTGGGCCTTGGCCGCGCCACTACCCAGCGCATTGCCGAATTGCGCGACGCACCCCGCGCCGAGCGCGCCAAGGCCTTTCATACCGCGCTGATAACCAACCTGGCGATCGGCGTAGTCGGTTGCCTGATTCTGTGGGCTGCGGCCTATGTCATCTTTTCGCGCGTGGTCGCGCTTGCCCCCGATCTGCGCGCCGAGGCCGTTTCGGCAACCCCTCTCGTCGCCCTGGCCCTGCCCATCGCCACCACGCTGGGCGTGCTGAGCGGCGCGTTGATGGGGCGCGAGAAATTCCTGCTGACCAACCGCATTTCAGCCACATCAACCACGCTGTTCCAGATCCTGCCCTTGCTGGTGGCATGGCGCGTGGGGGTGGATCTGCGAATGCTGGTGACGGCCTCGCTGCTGGCGCGTGGCTTTGCGGTCGTTTCGCTGTGGCGGGCATGTCGGCGCGAATTCGCCCTGGACGAGCCTGTGGCTTGGGACCGCGCGCAGCTGCTGCGCCTGCTGCGTTACGGCAGCTGGATGACGCTCTCGTCCATGACCATTCCGTTTCTGGCCTTTACCGACCGGTTCCTGATCGGCTCGATCCTCGGCCCGGTGGCGGTCACCATCTACAATGTCCCGAGCGAGGCTGTAAAGCGCGTCACGGGTGTTGCCGGATCGGTCGCCAGCGCCCTGTTCCCCCGCTTCGCCACCGAGGGGCGCGAGGAAGCGGTCAAGCTGGCCACCTATGGCGCGGATCTGCTCTATACGCTGGTCACGCCCGCAATGGCGGTGGGGCTGGTGCTGATGGACCCGCTGATGCGCCTGTGGCTGGGCCAGGATATCGGGGCGCAGGCCGCGCCGCTTGCCCGTATTTTCATGCTCGCCTATTGGCTCAATACTTTCCTGCAAATTCCATTTACCCGGTTGCAGGCGGGCGGGCGCCCCGATCTGGTCACCAAGATCATGGCGGCAGAATTGCTGCCCTATATCGCGGGCCTGTACTGGTCGCTCAAAAGTTTTGGGCTGGCAGGCGGGGCTTGGGCCTTCTTCATACGCATGGTGGTTGATGGCGTACTGCTGTCCTGGTTTGCCGACACCGGCTTTCCCCGTCTGAGGCTGATGGTCTGCACGCTGGCGGCCTTGCTCGGCCTTGAGGCATGGCTGACGCTTGGTCCGGTTCTGGCCCTTCCTTCCCAAATCGCGCTGGCCGCAGTTGTGGGTCTGATCTCCACGCTGGCTGCGCTGCTGGTGATGCCCGAGGATCTGCTCAATCGGCTACCTTTGCCTCAAGCCTTGCGCAGGATGCTGCGCTCCGCCCGATTTTCCGCCCCGATTGGAATCCTGTCATGACGCCCGCCTCCCCCATTGCCACACCGCCCCGGACCGAGGTTCGCGGGTCGGTTTGGATTGCCGCGATCATCCTGTTCACCACACTGTTGCCGCCCGAAGTGCGCGTTACCGTGGCGGGGATCGAGCTGTTTTCCTATCGTCTCGCCTTTTTGCTGCTGCTGCCCTTTATCGTACGCCATGCGCCCGCCAATGTGCGCAAGCCCGTGCCTTCAGATCTGATCGTTCTGTTCTCCGCTGTCTGGATGGTCGCCGCGATGGTGGCCAATCAGGGGCTGGCCGCAGGCATTCAGCGAAGCCTTTCGGTGGCGATGGACCTGTTGCTGGGCTATATCGTCGCGCGCGCCTCGATCGCCAGCATCAACGACCTGCGCCGCCTTCTGGTCATCATGGCGCCTTTTTTCCTGCTGGCCGGACTGCTGGTCATGGCCGAAAGCCTGACGCACGGACTCATCGTCCAGCCAGTGGTGCAAAAGATCTTTCCCAATATCGAGGCGATGGGCATCGTCATGACTTCGCTGGCGAATTATCAGACCCGCATGGGGCTGTTTCGCGGGGTGGGTGCCTTTCCCCATCCCATTCTGGGCGGACTGTATCTGGCGTCGGTGGTACCACTGTTTTTCACTTCCCATCTGCGCGGTTGGCCGGGCAAGGTCGGGCTGCTGGCTGGCTGTCTTGCCTTTTTTTCGGTCAGTTCCACCGCTTTCATGATGCTGGCGCTCAGCATCGGCCTGCTGTTCTATGATTGGCTGACCCGCATGCTGCAAGGCATCCGCTGGCAAGGACTGTTGCTCATGGTGGGACTCAGTCTGACCGCCTATCAATTGTTCAGCTCGCATGGACTGATCGGTCTGACGGTAAAACTGGCGATGGATGGCAATACCGCCTATTATCGTTCTCTGACTTGGCAATTTGCCGGCGCCGCAGTGGCCGCGCATCCGGTCTTCGGGCTGGGTGACGGGCATTTTGCGCGCCCGGTCTGGATGGTTTCGGACACAATCGACAATTACTGGCTGCTGCTGGCCGTGCGCTACGGCTATGCCGTGCCCGCCGCACAGTTGCTGGCCACGATTTCGATCATGTTTCAATTGGGTCAGGGCAGCCGCCTGGTCGACCGGACCGACTCTTACTTCTTGCGTGGCCTGTGCATGACCATCAGCGTGGTGACGCTGGGTGGCTTTTTCGTGGCTCTGTTCAGCGGCGTGCAGATCTGGTTTGCGGTTCTGCTGGGCTGCGGCGCCAATTGCGCGCTCTTTGCCCGCGGCCAGCACAAATTGCGCCAAAGCCGCGTGGTCGCCGAGCAGCGCGCCCGAAATATCGAACAGCACACCCGCTCTGCGGCTGCCTGACAAACCATTCTGTCAAAGGACTTATTTCGATGGCTTCCTTTCGTTTGCGCCGCCTGGCCTCTGGGGCTGTGGCCGGTTTCGCACTGGCGGGCGGCGCTGCGCTGGCGGCGCACCATTTCACGCTGGCCTATGGCCAGCCGGTGGATGTCACGTTCCGCGCGGACGAACCGGCAGGCACCAGCGAAACCGATCTGATGTTGGGCAAGGCCGATTATGCGCTGCAATATTGCTGTGCGACATCCACGCGGCTGGTGGCGAACCCGCTCAATCCCCAGCGGATGGTGCGCGAATTCCGCGTCGCGCCGACCGAACCGCTTGTCAAAGGCAATCACCGCGCCGAGCTGCGCCTGCGCCCCAACGCCCTGGGCCAGGAAGTGTGGTATCGCGTCTCGGTCTTCATCCCAGAGGACTGGGTGCCTTCACCGCGCCATTCCATCATCTTTCAATGGCATGGGTCCCGCGACGTCCTGCTGCTCGAACCGGGCAAATACCCTCCGCTCGACATTGGCATCGAGAGCGACCACTGGACCATCCACAAGAGCTGGGACAACCGGATTGCCACCCCGCCTCATGGCGCGGTCCAAGGCATCAGCGAAATCGGCCAGGCTCCCCTTACCAAGGGGAGCTGGCAATGCTGGACGGTCAGCGCCCTGTGGTCCAGCACGGCCCAGGGCCGCCTGCGCCTGTGGCTGGGCGACAGGATCGTGACCGATGATAAGGGGCCCAACGCCCATCGTGACTATCTTGGTCCTTATCTGAAAGCCGGGATCTATGAATCGAGCTGGCACTATGACGGCGCCGATCCGAAAGTGACCGAGCGCCGCGTCCTGATCGGGCCCATTCAGGTGCGCTACGGCTCCGATCCTTTTGGGGTGATCAACCACCGAGCCGATCCGTCCTGCAGCTGATCCTTCTTTTTTCCGAAAGCCGTTTCCCGGATGCTGTTCTTCACATGGCCCTTCGCGGTCTTCTTTGCGCTGTTCTATCCGGCGTTCCTGATGCTGCGGCGACGGGTCAGGGCGCGCAATGTGCTGCTGATCGTGGCGGCCTTCATCTTTTACGGTTGGTGGGATGTGCGTTTCAGCACGCTGCTGGCCTTCACGGTCGGGCTCGATTACCTGAGCGCGCTCGGCGCAGCCGGTCGGCGGATCACCCGCGAGCAATGGTCCAAGAGCTGCCTGTTTTTGGGCGGGGTCGGGCTGTTGGCGCTGGCGGCCAACCATGGACATCAACTCACGCTGATGACCCTGCCCGTGCTGGCCGCGCTGCTGCTTTATACGGGGCTGACCTATGCGCTGAACGGGATCAAGGATGAAGCGGTCCGCCGCCGCCGGTGGCTCCATGCCTGCGTGATCGTCAATCTGGCGGTGCTGTGTTTCTTCAAATATATGAATTTCTTTGGGGAATCTCTCGATCATGGCCTGTCCGCACTGGGCGTGCATTTAGGATATGTGTCCCTTGCCATCATTCTGCCGCTGGGCATTTCGTTTCACACGTTTCAGTCCATCGGCCGCACCATCGACGTCTCGCGCGGGCGGTTGGAGCCTTCGGACGATTTCATCGAATTCGCCACCTTCCTCACCTTCTTTCCGCAAATCCTGGCCGGCCCCATCGAGCGCGCCGCCCATATGCTGCCCCAATTCCGCCATGTGCAGACAATCAGTTGGGCGCTGGCGCGGCAAGGCATTGTGCTGTTCCTGTGGGGCCTGTTCAAGAAACAGGTGGTGGCCGACAATCTGGCGGTGCTGGCCAATCCGGTGTTTCATGCGCCCCACGGCCTGTCATCGGGCGAATTGCTGGTGGGCGTTCTGGCCTTCAGTTTCCAGATCTATGGCGACTTTTCCGGCTACAGCGATATGGCGCGGGGCCTTGCCGCGCTGATGGGCTTTGATCTGCGGATCAACTTTGCCCTGCCCTATTTCTCGCGCACGCCGTCCGAGTTCTGGCGGCGGTGGCATATCAGCCTCTCGCAATGGCTGCGCGATTATCTCTATATCGCGCTGGGCGGTAATCGGGGCGGGGCGTGGAACACCTGCCGCAATCTGATGCTTACCATGGTGCTGGGCGGACTGTGGCATGGGGCGGCATGGACCTTCATCGTCTGGGGCTTTCTGCACGGCCTAATTCTGGTGCTTTACCGCGTGGCGCGGGTCGATGACTATGTGTTCCGGCCCGATCGCACATGGCTGCGAAGCATAGTCGCATGGGCGGTGCTGATGCCGCTGATCGCGCTGACATGGACCTATTTCCGCGCCAACGGCGTTGAAACCGGCAATGTCATCGTCACGGGCATTCTGAACATGCATGGTTTGGCGCAGGGCCCCTGGGCTGGTTTCGCCTTCTATGCGCTTCCGCTCTTTGCAATCGAGGGCGCGATGCGACTGGCTGAGGATCGAGCCTTTGCCTTTGCGCGACTGCCCTTTCTGCTGCGCTACACAGCTGTGGTCGTGCTGGTGCTGGCCAATCTCGTGCTGGTCGCCTCGGCGGGCCAGCAATTCATCTATTTCGATTTCTGACAAGCGGGGCGCTTTTTCATGTCATCCTCCCTGTTGGGCCGGATTGCCCGGATTGCGGCGCTGGCTCTGTGGACCGCGCTGGTCGCCGAAGTTTTTGTGCGCCTTGTCGCGCCGCAAGCCTTGATGCCCCGCTATGTAACGGGCACGCCATCGGGCATTCGCGGCAATATTCCGAACGCCACCTATGCCCATGTCACGCCCGAAGTCGACGTCACCTATCGCATCAACGCGCAGGGCATGCGCGATGACCGTGACTATCCTCTGGCCAAGCCGCCGCGTACCTGCCGCATCGCGCTGTTCGGCGACAGCTATACGATCGGTTACGAACTGCCCTTGGCCGCCACCTATGCCAAGCGCCTGGAAGCCTTGCTTTCGCGGCCGGATCGTCCGGTCGAGGTGCTCAACTTCGGCGTCTCGGGCTTTGGCACGGCGGAAAATCTGCGCGCCTATGAAAGCATCGGGCGACGGTTTCATCCCGATCTGGTGCTGATGCAGTGGCAGGTCACCGATTATGACGACAATTCGCGCGCCGGGCTTTACCGGCTCGACGGCGATCATCTGGTGCCGGGCCGTGCGGCCTATCTGCCCGGCGTAGCGGTGCAGGACCGGCTGATGCGCTGGCGCCTCTATCGCCTGCTGGCCGATCACAGCCAGTTCTACAATTTCGCGCGCGAACAGATCGGCTGGCGCGGCAAGCAATTGCTCGCACTTTTCAGCAAGAGGCAGGCCGCAGACGCTAAGGATGGCGGCGAGGTGGAGAATGGCGATTACGCCATCAGCCCGGCCCAGATCCGGCTGTCGGCGGCCCTGCTGCTCCATGCCCGCGATGTGGTCCATTCTGACGGGGCCAATTTCGCCACTTTCGACATTCCCAACCGGAATCTGACCTCATCCTACACCTTGCTGCCCGCATCGGTGCAACAGCAACTGCCACCCATCTCGCCGCTGGCCGGTTTTCGCACCGCCGCGGCCGGGGGGCAGCATCTCTTCTACTCCACCGGCGCGCGCCATTTCACCCCCGCCGGCGCCGAGCTCATGGCCCGCGCCATGGCGAAAAGGATCGAACAGGACCGCCTGCTCGCATCCTGCAGCGCCGCATCCTGATCTATTGCGCCCAATCCTTTGCGCCCGTCCCTTGTGAAAGCCCAAACGATGTTCAGTCGCCCATTGCACGGCCTTCGCGGCCTTGCCTCCTTCATGGTGCTGTGTGCCCATGTCTCCTACGGCTTTTACGACCATTTTTATCATGAGGATCCGCTGCTGACAGCCGTCATGCCGCGTCTGGCCAATCTGGGTACTTATGGTGTCGAACTGTTCTTCGTCATCAGCGGCTATGTCATCACGCAAAGCTGTCTGAAATACAGCCCGCGCGAATTTGCCGGGCGACGCTTCATGCGGATCTATCCGGTCTTTGCGCTGTTTACGCTGTTCTATTTTGTCGCCAATCGCGCGCTGCATATCGCGCCTGACCGGGGATCGCCCACCGATCTGCTGGCCAATCTGTTCTTTGTCGACATGTTTGCCGGCACCCAGGCGCTCAGCCCCAATGCATGGTCGATCACGTTGGAGATCTGGTATTATATCTGCTCTTATCTGGTCATCGACGCCTTTATCCGGCGACGTGAAGATTTCCGCCCGATCCGTGCGCTTTGCGCCGTGGCCCTCTCGCTGCTGGTGCTGACCGCCTATGACATCACCGCCTATTTCATCGGGGGCGTCGTGCTCTATTTCATGGTGGCCAAGATGGAGCGCCCGCGCGCGCCGCGCCGCAATCTGCCCTTTGTGCTGGCCGTGGCGGCAATTCTGGTCATTGCCACTTTCTTCGATTTCGATCCGCGCTCCTATTTCTCGCAAACCGGCACGCAACTGATCGCGCTGGTGCTGCTGGCCGCCACGCTGGTGGCGGTTCACGATGTGTTGGATGAACGCAATCCGCTGGCCCGCCTGTTGATGAGCCGCCCTTTCACCTTTCTGGGCACGATCAGCTATTCGCTCTATCTGACCCATCCCTATGTCTACATGGCGCTGCGCATGGCCGGACACAGGCTGCATGTCGAACGCCTGCCATGGGTGCTGACCATGCCGGCCTACCTTGTCCTCGCGCTGGGCTTGTCGCTGGCGGGGGGCTGGGTGGTCCACTGGTTGGTAGAAACCGTTCCCTATCGCCTTGCCTATCGCAACCGCATCTATCGTGCGGTCTGAACCGCTGCACCCTCATCATGAAAGGACGCCCGACGTGGACACCGCACCCGCGCCCGAACTCTCGATCCTGCTGATCAGCTGGAACACAAAGCAGATGACGCTGGACTGCATCGCCTCGGTCTATGAACAGACCCACGATACCAGCTTTGAGATCATCGTTCTCGACAATGCCTCCTCCGACGGTTCGGTCGAGGCGATCCGCGAACAATTCCCCGATGTCGTGGTGATGGCCGAAACGGTCAACCACGGCTTTTCGGTGGGCACCAATCTGCAGGTGCCACAGGCAAAGGGTGAAAAGATCCTGCTGCTCAATACCGATACGGTGGTGCTGGACCGGGCGATCGACAATCTGATGGCTTTCAGCCGCCGCCAGCCTCAGGCAAAAATCTGGGGCGGGCGCACGTTGTTTGGTGATCGCTCGCTCAACCCCACCTCGTGCTATGGGCGACTGACGCCATGGAACCAGCTCAGCCAGGCGCTGGGCCTGACCGCGCTGTTTCCACGCTCGCCCTTCTTCAACCCACGCGCCTATCCGGGATGGCTGCGCGACAGCGAGAGGCGGGTCGACATTGTCACCGGCTGCCTTTTGCTGATCGAAAAATCGTTCTGGGAAGAACTGGGCGGCTTTAACGCGGGCTATTTCATGTATGGCGACGACACCGATCTTTGCGCCCGCGCGATCCGTCTGGGGGCCAAGCCGATGATCACCCCATCGGCCACCATCGTCCATTACGGCGGCGGCAGCACGCGCAGCCATACACGCAAGATCTGCCAGATCTCGGCTGCCCATATAGCGATCATCAAGCAGCATTATCCATGGGGCTGGCGCAATTTCGGTGCGGCCACCATCGTGGCCAATGTGCTGATCCGGCGGATCGGCTATGGGCTGGCGGCATGGCTGCGGCCCGCCCGGTTTGGCGACGTTGCCGCCAATTGGCGCGCGGCCTGGGCCCAGCGGGAGGAATGGCGCCATGGCTATCCCTCGGGCAAGACCTCGGGGTAACCGCCCATGGGCCAGACAGTGCCTGCTATCGCGATGAGCGCAGCCTACCTGGTGGTGGCGGCGCTGGCCGCGCTTAATGCCGGACGCCGCGGCGGGCCCCATAGCGGGCGGCTGTGGCGACGGATTGCGGTGCTGCTGGGGCTGCTGGCGGTCTGGCGGCTGCTGGGGGCGCAAGGCTGGCTTATCCAGTCGCTGCGCGAGTGGAGCCAGGCCACCACGCTTTATGAAGAACGGCGGCTGGTGCAGGTGCCGGTGCTTTATCTGGCGCTGGGGCTGCTTTATCTCGCTTGGCGCCGGTGGGGGGGATCTCTTCGCCGGGGGCGGGCAACAATCGCATGGGTCGCGGCGATGGGGCTGGCCGCGTTGGCGGTCATGCGCATCATTTCCCTGCATGGCACCGATGCCATCCTTTATCAGCAAATTGGGCCGCTGCACCTGCATCACATCATCGACATCGCGCTGACGGTGATCATCGGCGGCTGTGCCGTTTGGTCTCGGCTGCGCCCCTCGGCCCACCATCGCAGCAAACCTTTATGATAAATGGAAATTCATCCATGTCCCGAAAGAATGGCTTTGGCGCGCTACGCCTGATGCTCGCGCTGCTCGTCATCCTCAGCCATGCTCCGGAAATGGCCGATGGGGATCGCCACCGTGAAATCCTGACGCACCTGTTTGGTACGCTCAGTTTCGGCGATCTGGCCGTCGATGGCTTTTTCATCATCAGCGGCTACCTGATTTCGGCCAGCATGCTTTCGAACAGCAAGGGTTTTCTGCGGCGCCGCATCATGCGCATCTATCCCGGATTTGTTGTGGCAAGCGCATTCTGCGTGTTTATCGTTGGCCCGTTGGCGGGAGCCAATCTGAGCGCTTTGTCGCTCCGCGAATGGAGTGCGGTCGGGCTGCATATTTCCTCGCTTCGCCCCCCTCAGTTGAACCATGTTTTCGATGGATCGCATTATGCCGCACTCAATGGTTCGATGTGGACCATCCGCTTTGAATTCGGCTGCTATCTGCTCACGTGCCTGCTGGGCTTAGCCGGGATTCTCAAGCGCCCCCGTATGCTGTTGAGCATTACCGGAGCGCTGGGGCTGCTTCACATTTGGGCTCAGAGCCACTCGCTGCCTGTTGCGCCGAAACTGTTCATTGCGGTACTGGGCAGACCCGAGGATCTACTCCGGCTAGCGCTGGCCTATATGGCGGGCAGTTGCTTTCGCGTACTTTCACCCCCGTTCCGATCCAAGATTGCGCTGGGGGCGGCGCTCTTGCTGATCCCGGCAATGTTTTCCCATGCGCTGGCTGAAACGGCGCTGGTGACACTGGGCGGTTACGGGCTGCTCTGGCTGGCGTTTAGCGTAAAAAATCCGCTCTTCCTGCGCATCAACGCCAAAGAGGACATTTCTTACGGCGTCTATCTCTATGCTTTCCCCATCGGCAAACTGTTGTTCCTTTACAACCCGCAGATGAACATCTGGCTGAACGCCGCCCTGACAGCATGCCTTGCGCTGATTGCCGGCTGGATCAGCTGGAAGCTGGTCGAACGGCCCGCGATGCGTCTGGGCCATCCAAGGTCTCCGGCCCCGCAAACCACATTGGACACCATCAGCCCCCAATTCAGGACCCTGCCTTGATAAAAGATCTGCTCTTTCGTGCAAAATTCTTCCTGCGGCGCAAGCAGCAGCCCTTCGACCCATGGGTGCGCAGCGAGTTTCGCCGGAAATATAATATCGATGTCGGGCTCTATTCCTATGGCTGCTTTGACCGCTGGCGGATTCCGGGTCCTTTGCGGATCGGCCGCTATTGTTCCTTTTCCAAAACCTGCCGGGTGGTCGATGCCAATCACGATCTCCATGCGCTTACAACCCATCCGCTGGTCTATGAAGCCCGCTTCGGCGTCGTCGAGCGCGACACAATCCATGCCGAAACGTTGGTGATAGAGGATGATGTGTGGATCGGCCATCATGCGATCATCTTGCCCGGCTGCAAATTCATCGGACGCGGAGCCGTGATCGGCGCGGGCTCCATCGTCACCCGCAATGTGCCCGCCTACAGCGTGGTGGCCGGAGTGCCCGCGCGGGTCATGCGGATGCGCTTCGAGCCCGAAACGATCGCGGCCATCGAGGCCTCGCGCTGGTGGGAAATGGATATGGAAGCGCTCGGCCGGACATGGCGCCGCGACCGCAGCGCCATTCTTCACCCCGACCCCGCGAATCTGGCCATTTTGAAATCCTGAGCATTCACCTTTCAACCGAACCACAGGAGAGCGGTCTCATGCGCCCCACCTCATTCGGCTTGCTGAACGATGCCCCCACAGGCCGGGCCGTCGTCCGTTCCCCGGCGATGCCCCACCTGAGCCCTGCCCCGGCCGTGCCGCCTCAATTGCCCCCCATGCGGCAAAGGCGGCTGCAGTCCTATCTGGCATTGATGCTGGCTGATGGGCTGGCCATTGTGCTCGGTCTGGCCGCCGCCGCGCGCCTCGGCCCGCCCTCGCCCGTCCATGCCGAAGTGCTTTTGCCGATCTACTGGACGATTGCGCTGATCCTGCCCGCCTATTCACTGCCCACGCTGACCGGTCGCCTGCTGGCACCGGGCAAGGCCATCGCCGCGCTGTTGCTGGCCCATGGCGCGCTGTTGACGGCCCATTCGGCCACGCTGCTGACCCATGGCATGCGTCAGGGCGGCGATGACGCGCTGGCCGTGGGGGCGGGAATGGGGCTGGCCATCGCGCTGATGTTCGCGCTGCGCCTGATACTGCGCCCAATCATCCGCCGCCGCTGCGGTACGCATGCGCAAAACCTGCTGATGATTGACGATGGCGGCGAATTGCCCGCCATCGCCCATGGCGTTCGCATCCATGCCCGCACGCATGGTCTGCGCCCCGATCTGGGCGATCCGCATATGCTCGACCGGCTTGGCCGCTATATGGAAGATGTGGACCGTGTTCTCGTTGCCTGCCCGCCCCATCGGCGCGAGGCATGGTCGCTGGTGTTCAAAAGCGCCAATGTATCGGGCGAGATCCTGGATGCCGATGTGCATATGCTCGATGTTCTGGGGTCGCGCCGGGGTGCCGATTACGGCGCTCTGGTGGTGTCCGTCCAGCCTTTATCGATGAGCCAGCGCGCGACCAAACGCGCCTTCGACATGGTGGTGGCGGGCGGAGCCATTCTGGCGCTGGCGCCCTTGCTGGCGGTGGTCGCCTTGTTGATCCGGCTGGGCGATGGCGGGCCGGTGCTGTTTGTGCAGAACCGGACCGGGCGCAACAACCGCTTCTTTCCGATCTACAAATTCCGCTCGATGCGGGTGGAGCGCACCGATGCTGCCGGCGCCCGTTCGGCCAGCCGCGACGATGATCGCATCACCCCCATCGGCCGCCTGATCCGGCGCAGCAGCATTGATGAATTGCCCCAACTCTTCAATGTCCTGCGCGGACATATGAGCATTGTGGGGCCGCGCCCCCACGCCATCGGCTCATTGGCGGGCGAACAATTGTTCTGGGATGTCGATCGCCGCTACTGGCTGCGCCATGCGGTCAAGCCGGGGCTGACCGGGCTGGCCCAGATGCGGGGATTGCGCGGCGCAACCCAGACCGAAAGCGATCTCACGCAGCGTTTGAAGGCCGATCTGGAATATCTGGATGGCTGGACGATATGGCGCGACATAGCCATCATTTTGGGTACTTTGCGCGTGCTGATCCACGCGCGGGCCTTTTGACGCAGGAGGACCCGATGACCATCCGCACCGCTCTGTTTGCGCTTGTTGTCGCAGCCTCCTTTGCCGCGCCTCCCCTGTCGCTCGCTCAACCGGGACCCTCGCAGACGGCCAAGGCCGATCTGCAGACACTGGCCGCCGATCCTGTGCCGCCCCTCAAGTCCAGAATCATGGGCTATACTGTAACGAGCTTTCCCAAGAGCCGTTGATCCGACCGATTCCTATTGCGATGCGGAATTTTATTTTCTCAATTCTTTGAAGACCGTATTTATCCCGTATTTACCCTATTTCGCACTCACCGCATAATCGGAAAGACTACGTACTAAACCGGATGTGCAATAGCCCTGCTCCCACATCGTCCATTACTGTGCCAACCGGATGCCACCATCATCGAAGGCCCTTACCGGGCCATATCGATGAAGCTCGACGATTTTGAGCCAGGCGGATGGAGATGTCTTGTTCAATTTGCGTAAGCTGACGGCGACGGTCGCCTTTTTCTTGTCGATTGGCGCCCATGACGGAGCCAACGCCCAAGGCAATGCTGTATCCAATGGTGCAACCGGCTATGCGGCCAGTAATAATGGACGAAACGGAGCCGTGATCGCCACTGTCAATGGTATCCGGATCTTTGACGAGGATCTCTCGCGCCGCCTCCAGGAAGAGCACGGGCCCTCCTCCGTGTCGCAGGATGTGCGCCTGCAGACGCTCAAGACCATGATGGCCGAGGTCGCGGTCGATGCCGCCTTTGGCAAGGCGATCAAGAGCGATCCGCAATTGCAGGCCGCGCTGGAATCCCAGCGGCGCAAATTCGTACTGGCCGCCTATGACAGCAGCCGCCTGCAGGGGATCGATGTTTCTCCGCGCGAGGTGGACGATTTCATCGCCGCCCATCCCGATTATTTTGCCGGGCGCCGCACCTATCACTATTCACGCGCCGACCTGACCGCACTGACCCGCAACGCACAGGTGGAAATGACCAGCCGCCTGCCCGAATGGCGCAAGCAGGCCGCGATGACCCCCGGTGAATTCCAGCTCAATCTGGTCTGGGCCCAGAACCCGGCCTTCCGCATCAGCATGTCGCGCAATTGGGACGGCAGCGAGCAGATCCCGGCCGAGGATCTGGCCGTGCTCCAACAGCTCGACGCCGCGCCCGGCAAGATCAGCGTGCAATGCAAAGGCGACAATTGCCACCTTCTCGTGCTGCATGGCTCCTATCCGGATCCTGTCGATCCGGCTCTGGTGCGTAATGCGCTGGCAGCTCAGCTCCATCAGGCCAAATCGGCACAGGTAATCGAACAGGCCAATACGGAACTGCTCGCGCGGGCCGATGTGAAGGTCGACGATGCCGCCATGGCGGCGGCCATGGCCCGCGCCGCATCGTCCTTGACCCGCGACGAACATGCAATGCAGCGACGCCTGATATGGGCGGCCCAGATACTGACCCTGCTGGGCTCGGTCGGCTGCGCGGTGCTTATTTTGACCAAGCGAAGCCATAAATATCGTGCGCCCTCCTATCTCGTGCTCATCAGCTACGAACGTTATGTGCGGATCACCTGCGCGCTGCTGTTGCCTTTGGGCATCGCCTTTTTGGGGCTGGTGGTGTTGGGAGCCAATCCCATCGTCAGGCCGGCCATTGACACGCCCGTCATAGCCGGCCTGACACTTTGCTCGGCGGCTCTGGCGGTGATGGCATGGCGCCATGCGAGCGGTCTGCGCCATGTATTGCGCCGCCGCCGCTACGGCTTGATCATGTTGCTGGCGGCCCAGATCACCCTGCTGGCGAGTGTGTTCTAGTGGGCGTCTCCTCCCTTGAGCGCGGGCCCGACCCTGTCCTGCCGCCTGCTGCCGGGTGGAGGTTGGCGATCCATGGCCCCCGCGCGCTGGCCGCGCTGGCGCAGATTGTGCTGCTGGCTTTGGTTGTGCTGGCCTCGGACACGAAATATGCCAACCCGGACCTGTCGGGCGGTCTGTTGCAGCAGTTGCTGACCTGGCTGCCCGCCTTGATCCAGGGACTGGTGCTGGGCGGCGCGGCAGGGCTGGTCTATGCGGCTACGAATGATGCGGGATTGATCGTGCGCGTGATGACGGCGCCGGTGCCCCCTGTGCTGGCGCTGATGCATGGGGTCATCGGACTGGTGCTGGTTGCCGGATCGATAATGACGCCGCCCCTGATGGCGCTGGACATGTCCGGCCCGAATGCCGCATTACTGTTTTATCTGGTCGCCCCGGTTCTGTGGCTGGCCTATCTGGCCACAGGCTGGCTGGTTGCCATCCCGGCCCATGCGCTTGATGATACGCGGCGGCAGGGAGACACCTTCGCGCTTTGCGGCACGATCACGCTGGCCATGTTCGCCTGGCAGTATGTGGATCGCACGCAAAGCGCCAATTCCTATGCGATCACCGATGCCTGCGTGACGATTGCCTCCTGGTTCAGCCTGCTTGTCGGCAATCCCATCCAGCCGATCGGTATCAACGAAAGGGGCTGGCCGCTTTATCAGACCGGTGACATCACCGTCTCAATCGCCCCGGCCTGTGCAGGGATCGAGGGACTGTTGCTGACTATCGCCCTGCTGTTGACGCTGGTCGTGCTGGAGCGGCACCGACTTTATGTTGGCCGCGCGCTGGGGCTGATCGCGGTCGCGGCGGGGTTGACCTTTGTCATTAATGGGCTGCGTCTGGCACTGCTGTTCTATATTGGCGATCATTGGTCGCCTGAAATCGCCCTCACCGGATTTCACAGCAATTTCGGCGTGTTGACACTGGTGGTCGTCTGCGCTGCCTTCACCATAGCAATCCGCCGCTTCGCCAGTCGCACGCCGGCCCCTGGCGCGGCCCCGGATCACGGGCCGCGCATGGCAGAGACGGGGGCTCGGCCGCAGATCGCGCATTATGATATCCGACTGATCGTCCCACAGATGGTGATGATCGCCTGCCTGCTGTTGCTGGGATTGGTGTCAGGTGAATTCGACTGGCCCTATCCGGTCGGCGTGATCGTAGTGGGTACTCTGCTGTGGCGGATGAAGGATCTGCGCCCCCTGGCCAAATGGCAGGTAACGCTTCTGCCGATGCTGGCCGGGCTGAGCGCTTTTGGCCTGTGGCTGGCGCTGGTACCCGCCGATCCTCTGGTCTCGGCCCGTTTTGAATCCGCGCTGTTTGACGCGCCCATTATCGCAAGCTGTCTCTGGCTGGTGTTTCGCCTGGCCGGATCGGTGCTGCTGGCGCCGCTGGTGGAAGAAATGGCCTTTCGAGGCTTTCTGCTGCCCTGGCTGGCCGACCGCGCACAGATCACCCTTCCCCGTCCGATCGCCCGCGTCAGCGCCTTGCTGGCAACGTCGATCGTCTTTGGCCTGGTGCATGCAGACGTTCTGGCGGGGATTGCAGCAGGCCTGGTCTATGGCGCAGTCCAAATGCGTCGTGGCCAATACGCCGACGCAATACTGGCGCATTGCGTGACCAATGCATGCTTGTGCCTGTATGCCCTGTCCACCGGCCAATGGATTTACCTGTAATTCTTTGGCCAATCACCCAACCAACGGGAGATTTTCATGAAAAATGGAATCTTTACAAGGCTGGCGGCGCTGTTTTTTCTGGCGTTTGCCGTTGCCTTTCCGTCGTTGGCGTCGGCAGCAACAACACCGCTGTTTGACTTCACCGACTATACTTACTCGCGCAATACCTATAACAACAAGACCGCACCTACTTCTTCGACCGACTCCCTCATTTCGGTGGCGGCAACGAAGACCAACGCCAGCAAAAGCTCGATTGCGGGCGTCAGCTATACGGCGCTGGCCAACGGGTTGTTCAACTTCGATTATTCGGTGGTGACCAACTCGACTTCGGCGGTCAATTACACGCTTCACTTTGTGGTAAACGGTGTTTCGACGGCCTTGACCAGTTCGCCGGGTACCTATGCCTACAATCTGAGCGCAGGCGATACGTTCGGCTGGCTGCTGACCTATACCAAGGGCAGTACCAATTCGACGGCGACCCTGAAAATCACCAACTTCACCACGACCGTGGCCGCGCCGGAAATCGACGGGGCCAAACTGCCGCTGGCGCTGTTGCTGATGGTCCTGCTGTTTATCGCGGGCCGTTATCGCATGAAGGCAAAAGATCTGGCCGCTTGATAAAGTGACCTGTTCCTTGCACGACATGCCAATCTGAAAAAGGCATCGCATGGGTCAATTCCCTTGCGGTGCCTTTTTCTCATGGGGACTTTCCATGATCCGAACCCGCCTCGCCTGCCTTGTTTCCCTGGCCGCCAGTGTATCATGCACCGTGCCGGCTTCATCGCCCGCCGCGCCGCGCGGATGGCGACCAGACACCCCCCGCCTGGGCATCAACCTGTCGATGCTGGGAAGCCCCTTTCCCGAGATCCCTTTCGTTGATGTTTTCAAACAGTTCGACCCCTGGATCATCCGGGGTACCGCGCTTTACGGCAAGACAACTCTGGTCAATGGCTGGGTCACCGAATTGGCCGCCGGACAAACTGCACAGGCCTGCACCTTTCAGCGTTTCAATCAGGGCCATTATCCGGCGGGCCGCTATACGGTGCTGTATGATGGCCGGGGCGAGCTAACCGCGCGCGGCAGCCTCAAGATTGTCGAGGATCGGCCCGGCCGCCTTCTGCTCGACGTCACCCCAAGCGCCAATCCGACCAAGAGCGGCATCTGTCTGATCGAGAACGCCACAGCCCCGGAAGATCCCATCCGCAACATCCGGGTCATCCTGCCGGGATTTGAACAGACCTATCGGCGCGATCCTTTCTATCCGCCTTTCCTGCGGGCGCTCAAACCTTTTGGCACGATCCGCTTTATGCCATGGGCCGGGATTGCGCGGTCCGATGTGGTGGAATGGTCAGAACGCCGCCCGGCTGACTATGCCACGCAGGCGCTAAGCTTCTCGCCCACCACCGAGCCCGTTACGCGCACCGGCGTGGCGCTGGAATTTCAGATCGCGCTGGCCAACCGGCTCGGCGCCGATCCGTGGCTGAACGTGCCGGTCCGCGCCTCGGACGATTACATTCGCCAGATGGCGATCTATGTGCACAGCCATCTGCGGCCCGACCTGCATCCCTATATCGAATTTTCCAATGAAATCTGGAACGGCCGCTTTGCCGCCGACTATCACTATGCGCGCGAGATGGGCACGCTGATGGAGCTGGATTCCTCGCAGAATCACGCCAATGCCGGACTCTATTGGTACGCCTTGCGCGCCACGCAAATGTTCGACATCTGGAATGCCGTCTATGGCCGCGATGCCGGCAAGATCGCCCATGTCATTGCCGGGCAGCAAAACTGGCCGCGCGAGGCAGAAATCATCCTGTCCTATCGCGACACCTATCGCAAAGCCGATGTGCTGGCGGTGGGCGGCTATGTTTCGGCCTATCCCTATCGCGATATGTCCAATCCCGAAGCGGCAAGCCGGATCGCCACCCGCACGCCTGCCGAGGTGATGGCCAGCCTCAATCAGGCGATCACCGCATCAGCCGCATCCATCGCTGTCCATGGCAGCATTGCCCGGCGCTATGGTTTGGGGATGGTGGTTTATGAAGGAGGCACCGATTTTGAAACGGGCATGGTTCCGGCGCCTTTCCGGGCCAAAATTGATGCTCTGTTCGCCCAGGTGCAGGCGGACCCGAAGATCGCCGAGGCCTATCGTCGCCTGCTTGACATACAGTTTGCGCAGGGCACGACGCTGTTCAACCATTTCTGCGACGTGATGCCGCCGACTGCCGGTGGCCACGGCATGCTGAACTGGCAGGATCAGCCGCTGGCCACCTCAGCCAAATATCAGGTGCTGAGCCACTATTTCGCCCGCAAACGCTGAAGGAATGGCGCCCCGTCCGGCGGCGGGGCGCCTATGGCCATCAATTGCGCCCTTCAGCCTCCCAGGCGTTTCCCAGACCCAGCCTTGCATAATCGGGCTGGACCACCGCCGGGCCGCGAAAGCGCGGGGCCGGATGTGCAACATCGCGTGTCGTTTCGCGCCCCGGATTTCCGGCCGCCGGAATGCGGGGCGTGGAGTGATTGTCCATGACAAAACCTTTCCTTGCAACGGCCCGCCGCCCTGTGGGGCGCGACCGATATGAGCGGAAAGTTTAGGATCGAGCACAATCAGGACAATCAGACCCGATGACATCAAAATAATACCTATTGGTTACCATGGATCCCATTGAGCTTATGCTTATAAGCTACAGCATCTACAATCACACCACTAAAGGTGTTGATGGATGAATGGCATTTCCTCCGCCGCTCAACAATATCGTAACCTATTAAGGCGACTAGCCATTACAACGCCGAGCATGACAAGGGTTTACTGTGGGACGATCCGGCCATTGGGATCATCTGGCCTCATCTGGCCGATGCAGAGATGCTTTCGGGCAAGGACCGGGTGCAGCCGCTGTTGGCCGATCTGCTGCCTCAGTTTAGCGTAAAGGATTGATCATATGCGCGTTAGAGTCACCGGCGGGGCCGGGTTCATCGGTTCAGCGCTGGTGCGTCCTCTGGTGCAGAAGCATGGCCATGATGTGCTGACCATTGATGCGCTGACCTATGCGGGCAATCTGGCCTCGCACAGACTTGGCCTGCTGGAGAAAATGGCATGAGGATCGCGGTGACGGGCCGGGCCGGGCAGGTGGTGTCTTCGCTGATCGAGCAGGCGGGCATGGGGGTGGAGATCATCGCGCTGGGGCGGCCGGAACTGGATCTGGGCGATCCGGCCACGATTGCCCCGGCGATTATGGCGGCGCGGCCCGATGTGGTGGTCTCGGCCGCGGCCTATACCGCCGTGGACCGAGCCGAGAGCGAGGAGGAGGCCGCCTTTGCCCTCAATGCCGCAGGGGCGGGGGCCGTGGCGGCGGCGGCCAGGGCGCTGGGCGTGCCGGTGATCCATCTTTCCACCGATTACGTCTTCGACGGCACCAAGCCCGAGCCCTATGTGGAGAGCGACCCTGTCGCGCCGCTGGGCGTCTATGGCCGATCCAAGCTGGCGGGCGAGCAGGCGGTGATCGCCGCCGCGCCCGATGCCGTGATCCTGCGCACGGCGTGGGTCTACAGCCCATTCGGCGCCAATTTCGTGAAAACCATGCTGCGTCTGGCGCAAACGCGCAGGGAATTGGGCGTGGTGGACGACCAGATCGGCAATCCGACCAGCGCGCTCGACATTGCCGATACGGTGCTGGCCGTGGCGTATCGATTGTATAGCGCGCCCGATCAGGCCCCGCGCGGCATCTTTCACATGAGCGGCAGCGGCGAGGGCAGTTGGGCCGATCTGGCCGAGGCGGTGTTTGCCGCCAGCACCGCGCGAGGCGGACCATGCGCGCGCGTGCGCCGCATCGCCACCGCCGATTACCCCACCCCCGCCGCGCGCCCCGCCAATTCGCGCCTCTGCGGCGACCGTCTGGCCGAAGCCTATGGCCTGCGGCTGCCACCCTGGCGCGAGGCGGTCAGAACTGTTGTGGACCGGCTCGTTACGGAAAAAGATCCCTCCGCTTGAGAGGCCCCCCGCCGGGATCATCGTGCCACACGCCCGTTGAACCAATAGCAGTTCTGTGCCCCTCTATACCGAAAGCACATCGCATCATGCGGGCAAAACATTGGTTGCGCCCCGGCCCGCGCGATACCCAGGTGTGACCCAAAGTCCCACGCCGCACCATCCGGCCAACGAAAGGACCACCTGTGGAGAGGACCACCTACCGTTCCATCGCCCTGCTCGCCGCTCTATGCGCGGGCAGCGCGGCCATGGCGCAAATGCCGCCGCCCCATCCCGCCAGCCCTGCTGCCTATCCGGCGCAGGCGGCCTATCCCAAGGAGAACCGCGAGGCGGTCGGCCGCTATCTGGCCGAGGGGCGCAAGCTGGCCGGGGCCGATCTGGAGGCCGATTTCAACTGGCGCTGTCTCATCAGCCCGCTCGACAAGAACCTCGTCTTTGGCGTCCAGCATGACGGGTTGGTGCCCGCCACGCGCGTCTTCGACAATCTCTACGCCATCGGCCAGAACGCTGTCTCGGCATGGGCCATCGACACGCCGCAGGGCATCATCGTCATCGACGCGCTCAACAGCCCGGACGAGGCCCGCGACATCCTCGTGCCCAATATGGAAAAACTGGGGCTGGACCCCAAGCGCATCAAATATGTCGTCATCACCCATGGCCATGGCGACCATTGGGGCGGAGCCAAATTCCTTCAGGACACCTATAGCGCGCGGGTCGTCGCCTCGGCCACGGATTGGGGGATGATGGAAAGCCCATCGCGCGGGGGCGGGCCATTCGCTTCGCTGGTGCCGCCAAAGCATGACATCGAGGTCAAGGACGGCGACAGCGTGACGCTGGGCGATTTCACGATGAAGACCTATATCACGCCGGGCCATACGCCGGGCACGCTCTCGCTCGTCTTTCCGGTGTTTGACAAAGGCGTACGCCATAATGCGGGCCTGATGGGCGGCACCGGCGGGGGCAGCACCGCCGAGGCCGCGCGCCAGCAGATCGCCTCGCTGACCCGCTGGCAGGGGATCACCAAAGCGGCGGGTGTCGATGTGCTGGTGACCAACCATCCGGTGCATATGGCCGCGACCGAGAAGGAGGCGCTGATCCGCTATGGCGCCACCGGGGGCAACAATCCCTTCATCTACGGCGTGGACAAATATCAGCGCTATATGGGCATTATGAGCGCCTGCAGCCGGGTGCAACTGGCCCGGATGGGCGAAGCGGCCGAATAATCCGGGCACAAGAAAACCCCCGCTTCCGAAGGACCGGAAGCGGGGGTTTCTTTATGCCAGCGCGCCGATCCGCTCGATCTTGCCGACAAGGAAGAGGTAGGAGAGCGCGGCGGCCAGCGCGCTGCCCGCCACCAGCATCAGCACGAGATCGAAGGAACCCGTTTCCTTCAGGATCCAGCCGATCAGGATCGGCGTGGTGATCGAGGAAATATTGCCGAACATATTGAAAATGCCGCCCGAAAGCCCCGCACTGTCGCGCGGCGCCACATCGGCCACCACCGCCCAGCCCAGCGCGCCCACGCCCTTGCCAAAGAAGGCAAGGCTCATGAACAGCAGCACCAGCGTGTTCGAATGGACGAAATTGCAGCCAAGGATGGTCAGCGCCCCCAGCATCCCCGCCACCACTGGCACCTTGCGCGCCCATGTCAGCGACACGCCGCGCCGCAGCAGCCAGTCCGACCAGATCCCGCCCAGCACCCCGCCGATAAAGCCGCAGACCGCAGGCATCGTGGCGAACAGCCCGGCCTTCATTACCGAAAGCCCGCGCTCCTGAACCAGATAGACCGGGAACCAGGTGATGAAGAAATAGGTCAGCGTGTTGATGAAGAACTGGCCCGAATAGAGGCCCCAGAGTGTGGGCGTGGTCAGCAAAACGCGCATCTTGCGGCGGTTTTCGGCCTTGGCCGCCGCGCGGTCCACCAAAGGCTGCGCCACCGGATCAACCAGCGCCCCGCCCTCGACCAACAGGCCCAGTTCGCCCGCCCGGAGGCGCGGATGGTCGCGCGGATCGCGCACCACCCGCGGCCAGAACAGCGAGGCCACCAGCCCCAGCCCGCCCATCGCCACAAACACCCATGGCCAGCCGAAATCGGCCACGATCCACCCCATCAGCGGGGCAAACAGCACGGTGGCGAAATATTGCGCCGCATTGAACACCGCCGAGGCCGTACCCCGTTCGCGCGCAGGAAACCAACTGGCCACCACGCGGGCATTGGCGGGGAAACTGGGCGCTTCGGCCAGCCCCACCAGAAAGCGCAGGGCAAACAGCGCCGTCACCGCCGCCGTGCCGCTCAGCCAGACCACCGTGCCATGGGCCACTGTGATGATCGACCATGCAACGATCACCCAGAGATAGACGCGCGGCGCGCCAAACCGGTCGAGCAGCCAGCCCCCCGGCACCTGCGCGATGACATAGGACCAGCCGAAAGCGGAAAAGACGATGCCCAGTTGCAGCGGGTCAATGCCCAGATCCTTGGACAGCGAAGGGGCCGCCAGCGAGAGCGCCGCGCGCACCGCATAGTTGATGATGGTGACGCCAAACAGCATCCCCAGCACCGCCCAGCGCAGGCGCCCGATCTTGTGCAGCGCCTCCATCAGCCGTGGACTTTATCGGTACAGCCTTTGGCGTCGATGCGGCAACTGGCCTCGGTCCACGCCCGCGCCTGATCCGACAAGGTGACGCCAAGGCCGGGGCGAGTGGAGAGCATCATCCTGCCGCCCTCAAGGATCTGGCGCTCGTTGAACAGCGGGTCGAGCCAGTCGAAATGTTCGACCCATGTGCCCAGCGGATAGGCGGCGGAGACATGGACATGGATTTCCATCGCGAAATGGGGGGCCATCATCAGGCCTGCCTGCTCGGCGCGCGCGGTCACGCGCTGGAATTGCGTGATGCCGCCCACGCGGGCCGCATCGGGCTGGATGAAATCCACCGCGCGCGCGTCGATCATCGCGAAATGCTCCGCCGCGCTTACCAGCATCTCGCCCGAGGCGATGGGCGTGTCGATGGCGGCGGCAAGGGCCGCGTGGCCCTCTATATCATAGGCGTCGAGCGGCTCCTCGATCCAGACCAGGCCATATTGCTCCATCGCGCGGCACATGCGCAGAGCCGTGGGGCGGTCCCATTGCTGATTGGCGTCCACCATCAGCGCCACGCGCCCGTCGATCTGCTTGGCCACGGCCTCAAGGCGGGTGAGATCGACCTTGGGGTCGGGATGGCCAACCTTGATCTTGATCCCGCCGATCCCGCCGGCGATCGAGGCCTCCACATTGTCCAGCACTTCGGGCAGAGGCGAGGAGAGAAAGCCGCCCGATGTGTTATAGCTGGGCACGCCATCGCGCCATGCGCCCAGCAACCGGCCCAAGGGCAGGCCCGCGCGCTTGGCCTTCAGATCCCACAGGGCGATGTCGATGGCGGCAATCGCCTGCGTCGAAAGGCCCGAACGCCCCACCGACGCCCCGGCCCAAACCAGCTTGTTCCACAGGCGGCCAATATCGGCGGGATTTTCCCCGATCAGGCTGTCGGCCACCTCGCGCGCATGGGCATACATGCCCGGCCCGCCCGCGCGCTTGGAATAGGAAAAGCCGAGGCCGGTGTGGCCATCCTTCGTCTCGATCTCGGCAAACAGCATGGCCACGCGGGTCAGCGGCTTTTGGCGGCCGGTAAACACCTTGGCATCGGAAATCGGCGTGGCCAGAGGCACCCAGGCGAGGCTGAGCGTGATGGCGGAAATCGTATCGGTGGGCATGGATGTCCTCTCCGGGCCTTTTCTATTGCAGGCCATGATCGCGGGGGATCGATGCGCAATCAATCGCCAAGGCGGCATCGGTCGATAGGAAATTCGCATTGGTCTTGGAGAGCGCATCGGGCCATGCGGGTGGAAAGAACAAAATGGAGAGTGCCTGATGCAGATCACCGCGCTGCGCGTGACGCCGATTGCCTTTCGGGATCCGCCGCTGCTCAACGCCGCCGGGATCCACGAGCCTTATGCGCTGCGCTCGATCATCGAGGTTGAGGCGGGCGGCCTTACAGGGCTTGGCGAAAGCTATGGCGATGCGCCGGTGCTGGCGGCGTTGACGCAGGCCGCGCCGGATCTGGTGGGGCTGTCGATCTATGATCTCAATGGGCTGCATGACCGGCTCGCCTCGGCGCTGGCCCGCCTGCCCGCCGCGCAGGCCGGGGCCGAACTCGCGCCCGGATCGCAGCCCTCGCGCCTGCTGGGCAATTGCTTTTCCGCCTTCGAGGTCGCGCTGCTCGATCTTCAGGCCAAGGTGGCGGGCGTGCCTTTGCATGAATTGCTGGGCGGTGCGGTGCGGCAAGAGGTGCCCTTTTCGGCCTATCTCTTCTTCAAATATGCCTGCCATATCGAGCCGGAGGAAGCCCCCGACCAATGGGGCGAGACCATTACTCCCGAAGGGATCGTTGCGCAGGCGCAGCGCATGATCGACCTCTATGGCTTCGGCTCGATCAAGCTGAAGGCGGGCACCCTGCCCCCCGATATCGAGGTCGCCAGCATCGAGGCGCTGTCCCACGCCTTTCCCGGCCTGCCGCTGCGGATCGACCCCAATGGGGCCTGGGCGATGGAAACGGCGTTGAAGGCGGCGGAAAAGCTGGGGCCGCTGATCGAATATTACGAGGACCCGGTGGCGGGCCATGACGATATGGCGGAACTGCACCGGAAAACAGGATTGCCGCTGGCCACCAATATGATCGTTATCGACTTTCCGGGCTTCAAGGAAAGCGTGGCGAAAAATTCGGTGCAGATCGTGCTGTCGGACCATCATTACTGGGGCGGATTACGCGCAACGCAGCATCTGGCCGCCATGTGCGACACGTTCGGGCTGGGTCTTTCAATGCACTCCAATTCGCATCTGGGCATCAGCCTGATGGCGATGACCCATCTGGCCGCGACCACGCGCAACCTCACCTATGCCTGCGACACGCATTATCCGTGGGTGGAAGAAGAGGATGAGGTGATCGCGGGGGGCAAGATCCCCATCACCGGCGGCTGTGTGCGCATCACCGACACGCCCGGCATCGGCGTCGAACTGGACGCGCAAAGGCTGGCGCGCGCCCATGCGATGTTCAACCGCATAACAATCCGCACCCGCGATGACTTGGGCCAGATGCGGAAATATGATAAGGCTTTCACCGGGAAAAAGCCAAGATATTGAATATGTCGCGCGACCGGCCCCGCCCGTCGCATGACGGGGGGAAGAGGCCTTGTTTGAACTGATCCAGTTGCGCTGCTTTGTGGCCGTGGCCGAGGAGCTGCATTTTGGCCGCGCCGCGGGGCGCCTCAACATGACCCAGCCGCCGCTCTCGCGCCATATTCAGGTGCTGGAACGGGTGATGAAGGTGCCGCTGTTCTACCGTTCCAGCCGGACGGTGAAGCTGACGGCGGCGGGCTCGGCCTTTCTGGTCGAGGCGCGGCGTGTGGTGCAGCTGGCCGACAGCGCCGTGGCCACCGCGCGCGCGGCGGCCGAGGGACGGCATGGGCTGGTCAGCCTGGGCTTTACCGCCGCCTCGGGCTATTCCTTTCTGCCGCGCTTCATCGCCAATGTGCAGAAAATCCTGCCCGATGTGCGCTTTGTGCTGAAAGAAATGGTCAGCGACGAGCAGGTCGAGAGCCTGCTCTCGGGCCGGATCGATCTGGGCTTTCTGCGCCCGCCGGTGCGGCATCCCGCGATGGTCTCGCAGGAAGTGCTGCGCGAACGTTTCATCATCTGCTCTCCGGCCAGCGTGCCGGAGGAGGAACGCCCGCGCCGTCTGGCCAATTTCGACCGCCTGCCCTTCATCACCTATGCGCCGGATAAGGCTCGCTATTTCCACGATCTGCTGGCGGGCCTTTTCGCAGGCGCGCGGGCCGAACCCCGCTTTGTGCAATATCTGGCCCAGATCCACACCGCGCTGATGCTGGTGGGGGCCGGGCATGGCTATGCGCTGGTGCCGGAAAGCTCGCGGCGGCTGCACCCCGATGGCGTGGTCTTTTCCGAACTGGAGGATGGCGAGCCGATTGTCGAATTGCAGGCCACATGGCGGCGCGATGCGGATAATCCGGCACTGCTGGCGCTGATCCCGCGCTTGATGGAATTGTGCGGGTCCGATTAATACTGGGGCAGCATCGCTTGATCGCCATACGCGATTGGCCGAACGCGCCTTGGACAGGTTACGCTCCCCCAAAACCATAAATGGGAGAGTGCCATGGAAAGGCGTGATTTTCTGACCACTATCGGGGCGGGAGCGCTGGCCGGCGCCGCGCCCATGGCGCAGGCGGCGGGGCGCAAATCTGCGGGCCCCAAGCGCCCGGCGCTAAAAATGAAGCTGGGGTGTCAGAGCGGCCCGGCGACCGACGATCATTTCGCCTTCCTCGCCCGCTATGGCGTGACCCATGTGGCCGCGCGGGCTAAATCGGCCGAGGGCGCGCTCTATTCCACCGCTGACGAGGTCAAGTCCCTGCGCGATCTGGCCGAGAAGCATAAGTTGACGCTTGCGATCCTCGATCCGCTGCTGCTGCCCTCGTCCCATATCGACCGGGAAAAGAACCCCGGCATCATGCTGGCCACCAGTCCGGAGCGCGAGCGCGAGGTCGAAGCATTTCAGAACCAGATCCGCGCCTGCGCGGCAGCGGGCGTGCCCTGCATCAAGTATAATATGAGCCTGCTGGGCGTGATCCGCACCGGGCGGGTGCAGGCGCGCGGCGATGCGGTGTTCTCCGAATATGACGCGGCCAGGCTGGACCCGGCCAAGCCCCTCACCCGCGCGGGCGCGGTCAGCGAGGATGCGTTTTGGGAGCGGATCACATGGTTCCTCGACCATGTCGTGCCCGTGGCCAATGAGTATAAGATCCGCATCGCCTGTCACCCCCACGACCCCGGCACCCCGCCGCAGGGCTATCAGGGCATCCACCGCGTGCTAGGCACGATTGATGGCATGAAACGCTTTATCACCATCCGCGAGAGCGCCTATCACGGTTTCAATTTCTGTCAGGGCACAGTGAGCGAAAATCTGCCCAAACCGGCCGAGCAGATCTTCGACGTGATCCGCTATTTCGGCAGCCGCAAGAAGATCTTCAACGTCCATTTCCGCAACATCGTGGGCGGGCGCGGCCATTTCCGCGAGGCGTTCCCAGATGAGGGCGATGTCGATCTCTATCGCGCGCTGCTGACCTATGCCGAGGTGGGCTATGACGGGATGCTGATGCCCGACCATGTGCCGATCATCCCCGGCCACCCGGAAGCCGAGGGCGAGAGTTTCGCCTTTGCCTATGGCCATATTCGCGGGCTGATGCAGGCGGCGGCGCATTATTCGGGGTAAAAAACAGGCCAAAAAAACAGGAGAGAGCCGGGTGGATGGCTCCCTCCTGTTCAACGCACTTTGGCGTAAAACTGGGGCGTAAAACTTAGCGCACCAGACAGGGCCGCTTGTTGTCAAAGGTCCAGCCGGGGATTAGATATTGCATCCCCATCGCGTCATTGCGCGCACCCAGCCCATGCTGCTGATACAGTTCATGCCCGCGTATCAGCGCGTCCTCGTCGATCTCGATCCCCAGACCCGGCTTGTCGCTGATGGCAACATGGCCGTCCTCAATGCGCGGCGGGTTCTTGGTCAGACATTCGCCGTCCTGCCAGATCCAATGCGTGTCGATGGCGGTGACCTTGCCCGGCGCGGCGGCGGCGCAATGCGTGAACATGGCCAGCGAAATGTCGAAATGGTTGTTCGAATGGCTACCCCATGTCAGGCCGAAAGCATCGCACAGATGCGCCACGCGCACCGCGCCCTCCATCGTCCAGAAATGCGGGTCGGCCAGCGGGATGTCCACCGATTGCAGCGAGAGCGAATGGGCCATCTGGCGCCAGTCGGTGGCGATCATGTTCGTCGCGGTGGGCAGTCCGGTGGCGCGGCGGAATTCGGCCATCACCTCGCGCCCGGAAAAGCCATTCTCGGCCCCGCAAGGATCCTCGGCATAGGCCAGCACTTCGCCCAGCGGCTTCATCAGGCGGACCGCCTCGGACAAGCTCCACGCGCCATTGGGGTCAAGCGTGATGCGCGCCTGCGGGAAAGCCTCCTTCAAGGCCCGCACCGCCAGCACTTCCTCATCACCCACCAGAGCGCCGCCCTTCAGCTTGAAATCGCGGAAACCGTATCGCGCCTGCGCCGCGCGGGCCAGGGCCACCACGGCTTCGGGCGTCAGCGCCTCGCGGTTGCGCAAGCGTTCCCATTCATCCGCGCTGTCGCTTTCATCGCGATAGGGCAGATCGGTCTTTTTGGGGTCGGCGATATAGAAGAGATAGCCCAGCATCTCCACCCGGTCGCGATGCCGCCCGGTGCCGAGCAGATCCGCGACCGCCACGCCGACATGCTGGCCCAGCAGGTCGAGCATCGCCGCCTCGATCGCGGTCTGGGCGTGGATCGTCGTGCGCAGGTCAAAGGTCTGCAAACCCCGCCCGCCCGCATCGCGCGAGGCAAAGGCGCGGCCCACCTGAGCCACCACACTGGCATGAGTGCCGAGGGGGCGGCCCACGACCAGCCCCCGCGCATCCTCCAGCGTCTCCCGGATCGCCTCGCCGCCGGGCACTTCGCCTAGGCCCTGACGCCCATCACTGTCGGTCAGGATGACGATGTTGCGGGTGAAGAAAGGCGCATGCGCGCCCGACAGGTTGAGCAGCATCGCATCATGCCCCGCCACCGGCACAACGCGCATTTCAGCAATAATCGGAGCCGAACCCATCAGATGCTTGCCTTCGCCTTGGCCACCAGCGCGGCCAGTTCTTCATGTTCCGCCGCCGAAAGATCCGTCAAGGGCGTGCGCACCGGGCCAGCGGGGCGACCGATGACATTCATCCCTGCCTTCACGATCGACACCGCATAGCCCCGCCCGCGATTGCGCAGCGCAATATAGGGCAGCACGAAATCGCGCAGCATCTGATGCACCTTGGCATGATCGCGCGCGCGGGCGGCCTTGTAAAAGGCCACTGCCCATTCCGGCATGAAATTATAGATGGCCGAGGAATAGGTCGTCACGCCCATTTCCAGATAGGCGGGCGCAAAAGTCTCCGCCGTGGGCAACCCGCCGATATAGGTCAGCCGGTCGCCCAGCTTGCAATAGACGCGCATCATCAGCTCGATGTCGCCCACCCCGTCCTTATATCCCACAAGATTGGGATTGCGCTCGCACAGGCGGGCCAGCGTATCCTCGTTCACAATCGCATTGTCGCGGTTATAGACGATCACGCCCAGATTGGTCGAACGGCACACCGCCTCGATATGCGCGGCCAGACCTTCCTGTTTCGCCCCCACCAGATATTGCGGGAGCAGCAGGATGCCGTCGGCCCCGGCCTTTTCCACGCCCTGCGCAATTTCAACCGCAATCGCCGTGCCATAGCCGCAGCCCGAAATGACCGGCACCCGGGCGGCAGTCTCTTCCACCGCCGCACGCACCACCTGCACCGTTTCGGCAGGCGTCAGCGAGAAGAACTCGCCCGTGCCCCCGGCGGCAAACAGCGCCGCCACGTCATGTTCGAGCATCCATCCGCAATGCTGCCGATAGGGCGCGTCATCAAAGCGCAGGTCCGCATCGAAATGCGTGACCGGAAAGGACAGCAACCCCGAGCCAATTACCTTTGCCATGTCCTGTGGGGCCATCATCTCTCGCCATCCTGTGTTCTGGTTGATCCTTGCCTTTGGGCTAGGACCAGAAGGCGCGATGCGTCCATATCCATTCCTGGTTCAATTCATGCTGGATCGGCATCGCTTGGCCATCGTCGCGCATATCAGCCATTTTCGAGGCGATCATAACGCCAAATTGCAATGTAAAACAGCGGATTTGCCGCAAGGCCCCGGCCATCAGTGCCGGTTGGGCATTGTTCCATGCCCAACCGGGAATGGTCGCAGGCAAAAGGCGCGGCATAACAGGGCCACAAGCCATAGCGCCGAGACAAAGATGCGGCGCGTGGGGGAAAGAACCTGGGGCAACAGCCTCGGGCCAGAGGATGTCAGCACCATGCCGCCCGGCGGGATGGTGCTGTGAATGGGGGATGCCATCATGAAAAATGCCCGCACCATGCGCCTTATTGCCAATCGCAACCGCCTGATTTTGGGCAGCAGCCTTGCCGCGCTTATCCTGCCCGCTGCGGTCCATGCGCAAACGACGCCTGCGCCTGCCAATGTGCCGGGCGCGGCCGAGATCATCGTCACCGGATCGCGCATCACGGCCAGCGGTTTCAACGCGCCCACGCCCACCACCGTGGTTTCCATCGAGCAATTGCAGCAGGCGGCCCAGCCCAACCTGTTCGATTCCATCGCGCAATTGCCCGCCCTTCAGGGCAGCGTGGGCACCGCCAACACGCGCCAGAACGGCGGCACCAGTTTCGGCAACAACGGCTTGTCGGCGCTCAACCTGCGCGGCCTTGGCTCGATCCGCACGCTGACCCTGCTCGACGGTCAGCGCGTCGTGCCCGCCTATATCACCGGCATTGCCGACGTCAGCCAGTTCCCGCAATTGCTCATCAAGCGGGTCGATGTGGTGACGGGCGGCGCCTCGGCCTCATGGGGTTCGGACGCGGTGGCGGGCGTGGTCAATTTCGTTACCGACAAGACGTTCAAGGGCTATAAGGCCAACCTGTCGGGCGGCACATCGACCTATGGCGACGACCAGAGCGTGCTGGCGCAGGCCGCTGCGGGCTGGGGGCTGCTGGGCGACCGGATGCATATCGAGATCGCGGGCGAATATTTCCGCAATTCGGGCGTGCCGGGCGGCGAAGTGGGCGGGGCGCAGCCCAATGGCCGCCCCGATGCCTATCGCTCGGGCACAACCTCCTATGCGCTGGGCGCGCAATCGGCGGGCTCGCCGCAATTCTACGCCTATCCCTATAATGCCCAGACCACCACGCTGGGCAGCGTGGGCCTGATCACCGCAGGCCCGCTCTCGGGCACCGCCTTTGACATCAGCGGCAATCCCTATGCCTTTCAATATGGCACCGGCTGCGTCTCGGGCACCTGCGTCGGCGGGCAGCAGGACAATTACATCACCACCAACACGATCGACAATCCGATCAACCGCGTGGTCGGCTATGGCCGCATCGGTTTTGACCTGACGCCCAATATCGAAATCTATGCCACGGCCAATGTGTCCGAGGTGCGCACCAGCAACACGCCGATCGCCTATCCGCGCAAGCCGGGCAATCTGACCATGCAATGTTCGAACGCCTATCTGGCCTCGACCACCATCCCGGCGCTCTGCGCGTCCAAGGGCATCACCAGCTTCTCCTATGGCACGGCCAATGCGATCATGCCGGGCAAGGAAACGATCTATTCGGTCCGCCGCCAGTATCGCTTCGTGATCGGCACTGAGGGCTCGTTCAACATCGGTGCGACGCCGATCAAATTCGACGCCTATTATCAGCATGGCACCAACAATGTGCATGTCGATATCCGCAACATGACGCTGAACGGGCGCTATAATGCGGCCATCAACGCCGTGCGCGATTCCAGCGGCAATATCGTCTGTTCCTCGGCCACGGCGCGGGCGGCGGGATGCATTCCGATCAACATCTTTTCGGGCGCCAAGATTTCTGATGCCGCCTTTGCCTGGCTGACGGGGGGCACAGGCCCGTATCAATACAGCACCTTCAAGGAGGACGCGGCCAGCATCGCCTTTAACGCCACGCCTTTCCACAACTGGGCAGGCGACGTTTCGGTGGCGCTGGGCGCGGAATGGCGCAATGAATATTACAACACGATTTCTGATCCTTACGGCAATGGCGTGACCGCCGACACGCCCAACACCGCCGCCTATCCGGCCGACCCCCTGCTCTCCACCGGGGGCAACAACTGGTTTGCGGGTAATTACCACAATGGCTCGGGCGCGTTCAACGTGCGCGAGGCTTTCCTTGAGATCGGCCTTCCGCTGCTCAACAGCAAGGAGATCGGCAAGATCGACCTGAGCCTGTCAGGTCGCACCGCCCATTACAGCACGGCGGGCAATGCCAATACGTGGAAAGTGGGCGCGACATGGGATACGCCGCTCTCGGGTCTGAAGCTGCGCGGGGTGGTGTCGCGCGATCTGCGCGCGCCCAACCTGTCCGAACTTTTCGCCGCGCCGCAAACCGCCAACCAGCCGGTCATCAACCGCGCCACCGGCGGCACGGTGCAGGTGGTTTCGACCACGCTGGGCAATCCGGCGCTCAAGCCCGAAATCGCCAAGACCATCGATGTGGGCGCGGTCTATCGGCCTGACTTCATTCCGGAGCTGAGCATCTCCTTCGACTATTACGACATCCGCCTCAATCAGGCGATCTCGACCCTGACCAACCAGCAGGTGATCGACCTGTGCTATAATGGCAATACAACCTATTGTTCCAACGTGAAATTCACCGGGGTTCTCGGCACGTCCGACTATCCCTATGTGATCTCGCAGCCCTTCAATCTGGCCTCGCTCAACATGCGCGGCTTTGACATCGAAGCCGCCTATCGCCGCAATCTGGGCAAGGCAGGCACGTTGACACTGCGCGCTCTGGCCACCCATGCGATCTCGATGGTCAGCAACACCGGCATTGCGGGGCAACAGATCGCGCAACTGGCGGGCAACAACACCGACAATGGCAATGGCGTGCCCAAGTGGAAGATCATGCTGCAGCAAAATTGGGAAAAGGGCCCGGTCTCGCTGACGCTGACCGAGCGCATCATCAGCGCGGGCTATATCGATCCCAATGCCATTGTTTGTTCGAGCAATTGCCCGGCCTCGACGGTGCAGAACCCGACCTATAATTTCAACGATATCCCCGGCGCCGCCTATCTGGACATCGGCGGCAATTACAAGCTGGGCAAATCCGCACAGGTCTATTTCAAGGTCGACAATGTGTTCAACCACCGCGCTCCGCCCTTTGGCGGCTCGGTGCTCTATGATCCGATCGGCCGCATGTTCCGCCTTGGCGTGCGGGTCGCGATGTAATCCTTGGCGAGGTGATTTTAAGGCCCGCCCTCCTTGGCCGGAGGGCGGGCCTTTTCTTATGGCTTTTCCGGGTCCAATCCCGCGCGCACCAGCCCAAGCTGGCTGCATGTTTCCTGAACCTTGTAATAGCGCGCCAATTTATCGGGCCCCACCACAAAGGGATTGGCATCGCCCGCACGGCGATAGTTCAGCAATTCAAGCTTTTCAAACGCGCCATCCTGCACCGGATGGTTGGCCAGCATGACATCGGCCCCGGCCCGCGCCGCCAGATCGGCAAAGCGACGCATCGAGGCGATATGGGGATAACGCTGCAGCGGATCGCGCGGCGCGCCAAACCCGCCAAAGAAGGCCGCGACATGGCGCTTGCCATGGTCGGTCACGTCAAAGATCGTCGAAACCGTCCCCGCCGTATGGCCCGGCGTGACATAGAAATGCAGCGTGGTCGCGCCCAGTTTCAGCGCCTCGCCATCGGCAATGGTCCGGTCCTTGCCCTCGATGCGGGCGGGGGGCATCGGGGCGCCTTCCGGCCCTTCGGCCTTGCCTCGCGCGCGCATCGCGTCCATCGCCACCCAATCGGGGCCTGAGGAAATCAGCCGCGCGCCATAGGCATTGCGCAGGAATTCCGCCCCGCCGTAATGATCGCCATGGGCATGAGTGATAACGATATAGCGCAGCCGCGCCGGGTCCAGTCCCACCGCCTTCAGCCCCGGAAGGATGATCTCGCGGGCCTGCTCCTCATTCTCCAGCGCATCAAACAGCACGATGCCCTCGGCCGTATCGAGCGCCCAAGCGGATTCGGCATTCTGGCCGACGAAATAAAGCTGATCGAACACCTTGGCGGGAGGCAGCAGGGCGTTCATCTGCAAGGCATTGACCCGCTGGCGGAAACGCGGATCGGCAATGCAGCGGTGGACGAAATCGCCGAACAGGTCATCGCCCGCAGCGGCGCGAGCGCGGGCCAGATACTCCGCCGCCAGCGCCTTGTTCTCCTTGGGAAATTCGGCCATCTTCGGATAGGTCGCCACAGGCGGTGTGCGCGATTGCGCATGCAGCGCACCACCCATGGCCAGCGCCGACAATAACGCCATTCTCAATCTCGACCGCATCGCTCTCTCCCTTGCCGGGCGGGCCTGCCCCGCCTCGCGGGCATGTTGCGCCACCTGCGCGCGGGCCTCCAATGCGCAACCGCTTTCATCCCATGCCATATGCGGATCGATCCATCCTGTTTCAGCAATGGGACGGCGCGCTCCGCCGCGCTACTGTCCCGGCCAAAGACAAGAGGGAGAGAGACGATGCCCATCACTCGCCGCGCCGCACTGGGCGGTATGACAGCCATGCTGGCGGGACTGCCGCTGGCGGGGCTGGGCGATATGGCGATGGCCGAAACGCGGGCGCGGGCGGGCGCGTTGGGGCTGAAGATCACGGGGCTCAAGACTTTCCTCGTCGCCCCGCGCTCGATCTTTGTGAAGGTCTATACCAATCAGGGCCTTACCGGGCTGGGCGTGGCGATCCAGACATCCAAGGAAATGGCCACCGCCGCCGCGATCATGGAATGCGAACGTGTGCTTGTTGGGCGCGATCCCACCCAGATCGAGAGCCTGTGGAACGAACTCTATCAAACCCCACGCTGGCGCGGCGGGCCGCTGACGGCCGCGATCAGCGCGCTCGACATCGCCTTTTGGGACATTCTGGGGCAAGCGCTGGGCGCGCCGATCTACACTTTGCTGGGCGGGTCAGGTGCCAGTCGCCTGCGGATTTACGGCAGCACGATGGACATGACCCCCGCCATTTTTGAGGCGCAAAAGGCGCAGGGCATCACCGTCACCCGCGTTCAGGCCCCCAAGGGCAGCATCCCCCAGATGATCGCCACCACCCGCCGCTGGCGCGAGATTGTCAGCCCCGATCATCAGCTTGCCGTGCATATGGATGGCACGCTGACCACGCGCGATGCGCTGCAATATCTCCACGGGGTCGAGGATCTGAACCTGCTCTGGGTCGAAGAACCGATCCAGATGGACGATATCGAAGACTGGGCGCATCTGCGCGCCCATACCACCACCGCCATCGCGACCGGTGAAAGGGTGCTGACCAAATGGGGCTTCGCGCCTTACCTCAATCGCCATCTGATCGACTTTGCCCAGCCCGATCTGGCGGCATGCGGCGGCATCACCGAAGCGCGCAAAATCGCCGCCCTGTGCGAGGCCAACCGCATCCAGATCGCCCCCCACGGACCGCATGAAACGGCGGGCGCGCTGGCCAATTTCCACTTCGACGCCTCAACCACCGCCTTCTATGCGCAGGAAGTGCGCGACTACACCTCGCAATTCGAACTGGACCTGCACGAGGGGCAGACCCCAAAAATCGTCAACGGCTTTTGCGAATTGTCCGACCGCCCCGGCCTTGGCACGGTGCTGAACGAGGCGGTGGCGGCCAAGCGGCCCTATCAACCTTTGACCAGATCGAGCGAAGGCCGCGCCTTTTAACGCATCGGACTACCATCATCGTTGAACAGGCGGCGCGGGCCGGACTTTTCCGCCACCGCCGCGCCATCCGCCCATGGATCGCGCCCCGGCGTGGCCCGGCCCGCCGCGCTGAAATCCATCATCACGCGGGTCTTGGCACGATAGGCCGGCCATGGGGCTTGGCCGGGCGCGAAAGGCACGCCGGTCTTGGCGAAATTGACAACATAATCAGCGATAATATGGCCCATCGCGGCGTCGGCAGGGCGCGTCCTGTCGCCATATTTCACATCCACCGTGTCGAAATAATAAGGCAGATCATCGGCATGGATCGCCCCATCGCTCTTGGGCGTGGGCGCGGCATCGGCCACATAGGAAAAGCGGTAATAATAGGTCGGCAACCCCTTGGCGGCGAACAGATCAGCCATCTCGCGCGCGCCCTTGACCATCATCCCCTCGCGCCCGCCCATATCGCCGCTGGTCGCGCCCACCATCACCGGCACGCGGTTGAACGCCCCCGCGCGATAGGCCGCCAGCGGATCGACCGTCACTCGCCCATCGGGAAAGGGGCTGCTGAACTTGCGCGGCCCCGGCCCCATCACCGCCGACATCTTGATCCCGCCCAGCACCTTGTCCGCCGGAACCGCGCGCAGCCGCGCCAGAGCATCGGCATCCTGCGCGCCGATCCCCTGCTCCTCGCCAAAAGCCTTGCCGATCGCCTCGGCCCCGGCCAGCGTGGGGTCGCCGATGAAATGGCCATCCCCGCCCGAAGCGATGATCGCGCGGGCAAACAGCCCCTGCGATTGCGGCGAGGTCAGCAGATTATGCACCGACATGCCGCCCGCGCTCTCGCCCATGATGGTGATATTGGCCGGATCGCCGCCAAAAGCCGCAATATTGCGCCGGATCCAGCGCATCGCGGCAATCTGGTCCATATAGCCATAATTGCCCAACTGCCCCTTGTCCTCATCGGCGCGGGTCAGCGCGGGATGGGCAAAGGTGCCGAACCGGCCTAGGCGGTAATTGAAGCTGACCAGCATCACCCCGCGCCGCGCCAGCCTGTCGCCCGCATAGATCCAGCGCGAGGCCGAGCCATTCACAAAGCCCCCGCCATAGATCCACACCAGAACAGGCAGTTTGCGCGCCTCCCCCGCCAGGCGCCAGATATTGAGATAGAGGCAGTCCTCGGAATGTTCCGAGCCGGGGGGCAAGGGGTTGGGCTGATAGACCTGCATGCAGTCATGGCCGAAATTGGCCGCATCTCGGTCGCCCTGCCACGGCCCGGCGGGCTGCGGCGCGCGCCAGCGCAGCGCCCCCACCGGCGGGGCGGCAAAGGGAATGCCCTTGAACGAGGTGACGCCATCCTGCGTCTGCCCTACGAGGGCGCCCTGCTCCACCACCGCGCGGGGCTGGGCCTGAGCGGCGATGGGGAACGCCATAAGGGCGGCAAGGGCGGCCAGCGCGCGGTGCTTCATGTCTATCCTGTCCCGATTATGATTTTATCTTACCGCCGAACATCGCCGGAATTGCCGGTAAAGCTGTCGACCTCGGCGCGCGGCAGGCGGAGCCAGTCGCCGTGGAGGGAATGTTTGAGGGCATTCATGGCGAGGCCGAGCTGCGCCATTTTCCTGGCATCGCCGCCCTCCAGCCAGCCCGTCAGGACCCCTGCGGCAAAGGCATCGCCCGATCCTACGCGGTCGATGATATCGGTGATCTCGATTTCCGGCGTCTGATGCCGATCCTCGCGCAGATCGACGCGGGCCGAGAGGCGGTGGTGGGTCTGGGTGATCGGATGGCGCGCGGTGCTGGCCATGACCTGAAGGTTGGGAAAGGTGGCGAAGGCAGCCTCGACCGCCTCGCGCCTCCGTTCCGCGCCATCGCCGGAGAAAGGCTTTTGCAGCAGCAGCGTCATATCGCGGTGGTTGCCGAACATGATCGTCGCGTCCGCCAGCAATTCCAGCAGGATCTCGCGCGGATTGCTGTCCCACGCGCCCCACAATTTCTCGCGGAAATTGCAGTCGAAACTGACCGGAACGCCTGCCGCGCGGGCCGCCCTGATCCCGGCGCGGGCGAGGTCAACGCCGCCCGGGCCAAGCGCGGCGGTGATGCCAGAAATGTGGAACAGCGATGCACCATCCAGCGCGGCGGCGAAATCGAATTCCTCCGACCGCGCAGTGGCAAAGGCCGAACCGGCGCGGTCATAGGTGATCGCGCTGGGCCGCAGCGAACCGCCGACTTCTAGGAAATACAGGCCCATGCGGCCATCCCCGCGCACGAAATGCGCGACATCGACGCCTGCGCCCGCCAGCGCCGCGCGGGCCTTGTCGCCCAGCGCGTTGGCCGGAACCTTGGACACGAACCGCGCCTGATGCCCCATCGCCACCAGCGCCACGCCGACATTGGCCTCCGCCCCGCCGATGGTCAGGTCAAGCGATTGCGCATCGGCAATCACCCTTCCGCCAGGCGTGGCAAAGCGAAGCATCACCTCGCCGAAACAGACGACAGGGCCAGAACGATCCTTGGTCATCGCGCCAATCCTTCCATAATCAGCGCCACTTCCGCCGAGTTGGGCACCCAATCGCTCTCGATCAGGCCATTGGGACCGAAGAGTCCGGGGACCGGCTCTGCGTTTTGCGCCACTTCGCTCAATTCGGCAGCCCTTGGGTCATCGAGTGGGCCGTTTTGGCCGCGCAGGTGTTTGATCCAGGCGGCGATGGCCGAGAGGATCGCGGGGCAGGATCGGCCCTGCGCCTGATTGGCGGCCAGGGTGGCGAGCCAGCGCTGGGGGATCTTCTGGCTGCCGTCCATCGCGATCTGGATCAGGCGGTGGTTGAGCGCGGGATTGTCGAAGCGCTCGATCAGCGCGGCGGCATAGGCGGCAAGATCCATGCCCTCGGGGGCGGGAATGGTGGGCGCTGCCTCCTCGCGCATCAGGCGCAGGGCCATGTCGCGCAAGGCGGGATCGCCAACAGCCTGATGAACATAGGTATATCCGGCCGCCAACCCGCAATAGGCCAGCGCCGAATGCGCGCCGTTGAGCATCCGCAGCTTCGCCGTTTCATAGGGCGCCACATCGGCCACGATCTGCGCGCCCACAGCCTCCCATGCCGGGCGCGGACCGGCAAAACTGTCCTCGATCACCCACTGGCTGAAGGGCTCGGTCATCACCACACCCTCGTCGCGCAGGGCCAGCAGGCCCTCGACCTCGGCGCGGTCAGCGTCCGTGGTCGAGGGCACGATGCGGTCAACCATGCTGCACGGAAAGGTGCAATGAGCCGCGACCCAATCCACCAGATCGGGATGATGCGCGGCCAGATACTCACCCATCAGGCGTTTGAGCTGATGCCCATTGTCGGCCAGATTGTCGCAGGACAGCAGCGTCAGCCCGCCGATCCCCGCCGCCTTGCGCGCAGCCAGCGCTTCGGCCAGCAGCGGATAGAAACCGCCCGCTGCAAGGGTAAGATCAAGGCCCCCGTCCGCCTTGCGGCAATAGCCCTTTTCGGTCACGGTGAACGTGACGATATGGGTGGTCGGAGCGCTCAGCAACGCTTTGATCCGCGACGGGTTTTCCGGCGCGACGATCACCTCGGCCACGCTGCCGATCACGCGCAGCCTGGTCCCCTCGCCCGATTTTTCGGCCAACGTGTAGAGCCCGTCCTGCGGGTTCAATTGCTCGCCAACGGTAGGGCTGCGCAGCGAAATGCCCGCGATCAGCCAATCACCACCCCCACCAGTTTCAAGGGGGCTCTCCATCGCGCGATCCGTGTACCACGCCTGATGCGCGCGGGTGAAGGCGCCGAGGCCGAAATGGACGATGCCGATGCGCTTGGCCGCCCGATCATAGGCGGGTAAGGCGGCAACTTGGGCGACATTGTCGGGCAGGTTCTGTGCGGAAATCCGGCTCACAGCTTATAGGCCTTTTTCACCAGATTATAGGTCAGGTCCTGTGCCAATTCGGCCGCTTCCCAATCGGCCATCCGGTGTTCGACCACCATTTGCGCCAGGAAACCGCAGTCGATCCGCCGGGCCACATCGTGGCGCGCCGGGATCGAGAGGAAGGCCCGCGTGTCATCGTTAAAGCCGACGGTGTTGTAGAAGCCGGCCGTTTCGGTGGTGGCATGGCGGAAGCGGCGCATCCCTTCGGGGCTGTCGTGGAACCACCATGCCGGGCCCAGTTTCAGGCAGGGATAATGCCCGGCCAGCGGCGCCAATTCGCGGGCATAGGTCGATTCATCGAGCGTAAACAGGATGATGGACAGGCTCGCCTCATTGCCGAACACGTCGAGCAAGGGCTTCAAAGCGTTGACATAATCGGTGCGCATCGGAATATCGGCGCCCTTGTCGCGGCCGAAATTCTCGAACAGGCTCCGGTTGTGATTGCGGAAAGATCCGGGGTGGATCTGCATCACCAGCCCGTCCTCAAGGCTCATGCCCGCCATTTCGGTCAGCATTTGCGCGCGGAACAGTTCGGCATCGGCGGGTGTAAACGCGCCCTTGGTCACGCGGTCGAACAGCGCCTCCGCCTCAGCCGAGGACAGGTTGGCGGTCTGCGCGGTGGGGTGGCCGTGGTCGGTGCTGGTCGCGCCATGGGCGGCAAAAAAGGCGCGGCGCTGGCGATGGGCGGCCAGATAGCCCTGCCACGTCAGGCAATTCTCGCCGGTTATTGCGCTGAAACGCTTGAGATTATCGCGGAAGCCTTCGAACTCGGGATCGACCACTGGGTCCGGGCGATAGGCGGTCACCACCCGGCCCTGCCAGCCACCGGCCCTATTCTCGGCCATAATCGCGGCGTGATGCGCCAGATCATCGAGCGGGCTTTCGGTCGTCGCGATCACCTCGATATTATACCGATCGAACAGCGCGCGCGGGCGGAACGCGTCGGTCGAAAGCTGCTCG
>NZ_MKVS01000051.1:0-21432 GCF_001898925.1 Novosphingobium sp. 63-713 | reverse complement strand
GTGGCATTGCAGCCACCGGTCAATCGTCAGCAAGACGATTGAAAGGATATGATGTTGTTCTACATACATATTTCCTTTCTGCGCCGTCACGGCGCTCGCGCGCAGCAATTGCGCTTGCGCCACAGCAGATAGCCCACATCCTCGCCGACCACCGGATAGGTATGGCCCGATTGCGGGAGCGCGGTCGAACCGCCGAGCGGCGAGCAAGCCTCCCGGCCCGAGACTGTCGGGTTAGGATTGATCATCTGGAGCCGGTATTGCTGCTTCCTGAGCATCGGCATCACATATTTGCCGCACAGGCCCCGGCTTCCCATCGTGCCCCAGGCGAGCGCGGTGCGGTGCATCTTATAGACCATGCGTTCGGCCGCGAGCCGCATCGACTGCTCCATCGTCACCGCATTGCCGATATTGCCGGCAAGCGGATACATCGCGCCATTGCAGCCTGAGCACCAGAAGAGCTGGTCGAGCGGCAGATGGGCGGTGGCCGCCACGCAATCGGCAGCGCAGGCCGCCTGCGCGATCGGAAAGGCGAACAGCGCGCCTTCGGGATAGACCAGAGCGGCCAGCGCATCATCGCCCCAGGTCGGGTCGATCTCGGAGAGATAGGCGACATCAAACGAGGCCTGCTCGAAGCAGAGAAAGTCATTCAGGAGTTCAAGGAGATAGAACAGCGGGAAGACGTAATAATGGACCTGCAGATTGGCCGAGAACTGCCCGCCACCGCCTTTCATCTGAGCATGTTTGACCTGACCATTGCCGAGCGAGAGACCCGGATTGAGCTTGAGCCCGCCCAGATTGGGAAAACAGAAGGGTTTGGTGGTGACATCGATCATCCGCACCGGCTCCCAGAAGCCGAAGGAAAGCCCGATGCGCGGGATCGGCGAACCGCACAGACATATCGGCAGCACGGGATTGTCCGAAGCATCGGCGCGCTCGGAACCCCAGAGCGTGGCCGGGCCAATCGTCAGCGGGAAAAAGCAGCCCCAGCAGACATCGGTGATCGGGTTGGGGAAATGGCCATGGCAGGTGGCATTGACCTGCGCCTGCGCGCTTTGCCCGGCAACGAGCAGCAGGAAGGCGATGAGACTGCCGAGGAACCTAGTCATCGCTCTCGTCCTCCCCGGGCTCCCGCATCAGCCATTCATGGTCAGCCCGCGCCTTGGCCCGCAGCCACAGCGGGGTCTGGAGCGCTAGGAAGGTGAGTGTCCCTGCCACCAACCCCGCCGTCAGCAGCGGGCTCCACGCGCAGAGCGCATCAGCACCGAGGCCAATGAAAGCCAGCAGCAGCAATGCGAGGATCACCCGGCGGCGCGCTGCGGCAAGGCCCACGCTTTCCGGCGCCGCGAGCGGGACGGGCAGATGGCGGGCAAGGCTCGCACGCAGGGTGGTGAGGCACGTTGCCAGTGAGAAGCGCCTCATGGTTTCCCCTCCTCGGGCAGTGCGGTTTCGGTGATGGTGAGCACCCTGCCCTTCTGGCGGACCAGCGCGGGGACATGTTCGATGCCGAAGCGCGCGGTGAGTTCGCCCGCCTGATCGAAATAGAAGCGCCTTTTGAGTGCCTTCATGCGCTCCATCGGCGAGCCTTTGACCATGACGATCCAGATGCGATCAGAGGATTTCCTCAGCCCGGACGAAGATCTGGCACCGCGCTTTTGATCCTCGCCATCCCTGCCGCTGGCACCACCACTGTTCCCGCCGCCACCAAGGTCCATCGCCCAGCGCAGCTGCGCTTCGCTGTCGCCATCGATAAAAGCCAGTTCGTGGCTGAGCGGCAAATGGTCGAGCGGATTGAAGCGCTGGCCCTTCGCGGCAATCAACCGCCCGCGCGTGTCGCGGATATCATCGGCGATGGTGATCGTCGGATCATAATCCCATTGGCGGCTTTCGCGGGCGTGGCCGATCCCGGCGACAGGCTTGGGGCGCGAGACCTGCTGCTCGGCAAGGGTCGCAAATTTGTGATTGATCCGCGCCCATTCGCCTGAGCTCTGGGCGCGGAGAAGACGGGCGCGGATCACTTCAAGCAGATCGGGCTCGGCAATGCGCCAGGTCGGACCGGCCTTGCCGTAATCTCTGGCCATCGCCGCAGGAGCCGACAGGCTGAGCGCACCAAACCCAACCATACCAACGAGCCGCCGGAGCGAAAGGGCCCCCCGCCCCCTCACAGAATGGCCTTTCCGGTGCCGAGCAAGCGGTCGCGGCAGACAAAGCCGATCACAGCGTAGCGGCTGTCGAAGCCATCGCGGTGCGGGCTCGCGGCAAAGACACAGCCGCGCGGGACCACTCCCAATGGGCCAGGGATCAGCGCCTCGCCCTGCCTTGTGAAGGGTTTGAGCCGCGCGACCGGTAGGCCATTGACCGCCACCTCCTCGCCGTGCCGGGTGATCAAGTCCCCGGGCAGGCCGTAAGCAATCTTGGCAAAGGGGCGAGGTGCGGCGCCAAAATGACGGACGACCAGCGGATCGCGGCCAGGGTCGAAGAGCACAACATCGCCGCGCGCCGGAAAGCGGCCCAGCTCGACCAGAAAGGCCCAATTGGGCAGCGAGGCGCTCGCATTGATGAAGAGGCCGTGATGCCGGCTCCAGTCGCGCAGCCCCTGCCAGGCGGCCAAGCTTGCGCCGACCAGCGCCAGCGCGAGCAACCGGCGGCGCCAGCGCCTGCTCACCGGAAGGGAGATCGGCTCAGCGAGGCTCGACACGACCGTCTCCTGGCGAGGCTGGGGCCGAGGCGGTAGCGGCAGCACCGTCGCTGCCGATATACTGTCGCATCTGCCCCGCCACATCGCCTGCTGGCGCAGGTGCGGGCACAGCCGCCGCCGGGATCGGACGCGACACGCGCGCATAGACCTGATCGCTCACCTCCTGCGTGATATCGGGAAGCTCGCCGCTCACCACCGCATTGCCGAGCAGGACGATCCGCCGCCCGCTGCCCTGCTCGCTCACCACGTCGTTCAGGACTTTCAGGAAGCGCGCAGTCTGTCGGCTGACTTCTTCGGGCGGCAGGCTCGAACGTGTGGCCTTTTGGACATAGTCGCCGACGATTTCCGAGAGGCGGACCTGCACCAGCGTGTGGCGCTCGCGCGCAAGCTCGACGAGCAGCCTCGTCGTCCAGACGCCCCAGACCGCGACGGCGCCCGCCCCTGTCAGCAGCAACCAGCGGCGCAGAGGCTGGCCGGCCACTATGCGGGCAAGGAGGCCGGTATCGCTGGGAGGCGCGGGTGTTGCGGGCGGGACCGGTGTGACGAGCGCCTGCGTGGGTGCTTCGATTTCAGGCTGGGGCAGCTCTTCCATTGGCACGCTCATGGACGGTTTCCATGGCGTGCCACGCTCTGCCGCGGAAAAAGAATGCCGAGCGCGCTGCCGCTGCGCAGCAGGCTGAAGATCAGCACCGAGACGCCAAAGGCGCCGATCAGGATTTCGTTGAACTGTGCCTGCCGCGCAGCATTGGCCGCAACATAGCGGGTCGCAAGGTTGGCCAGTTGCAGCATCAGCCCATCGAGCGTGAAACTGCCGATCGCCAATGCGGCGAGCGCGAGGAAGCCCAAAGCGGCGAGCAGATTGAAAGCAAGCCAGGCAGCAAGCTGGATGCCTTGCGCAACAGCCGCGCCCCAGCGCGGGGGTTGGATAGGCGTGAACCTCATGCCGCCGCCTCCCCGGCCAGATCCCGGTCAAAGGCGACGATCTCGATGGCGTTGGCCATGCCGTACCCTGCGGCCACCGCCGCCTCGATCCGCTGAAAAGTCTTGGGGCTCGAGGAATAGAGCGTGGCTGAATAAAGATCGAGCACCAGCCGCCCGACGAATTCGCCATCGGGGCCGCGCACCAGAATATCGGAATATTCCGAACCCTGACGCTTGAGGCTCCTGAGCAGCGTCTCGGTATAGGTGCTCATGTCGAAGCGTGCAGATTTGCGGATATCGGCAATGCTCTCGGCCTTCTGCTGGAGCAGCAGCGCCCAGTCAGAGTTTTCAAAGGCAGCCTGCGATCCGGCGGATTTGTAGAAGTCGTTGACCGACTGGGTCGCGGTGACCAGCGAAGCGCCATATTTGCGGCAGGTGCGCGCATAGGCCTCGACAAAATCGGCCATCGCCCCGCCCACCAGCATCTGCCAGGCCTCATCGATGATCAGCGCTTTGGGAATTTGCCGGTCGAGCTTGCGCATCGCTTGCGAAGCGACAAACATGATCGCGGTCAGCACCACGCTGCGCAGCTCGCGCCGCGAGGCCAGATCGGAGAGTTCAAAGACGGTGAGATCGGCCGAGAGATCGAGATTGGCCTCGCCCAGAAAGAAGCGCCCATACGTGCCTTGCGCAGAAAAAGGGTGGAGCCCGAGCGCCAGATCGCGCGCCAGCGGGTGATCGCCCTCGTCGCTCAGCACGGCAATGATCTGATCAACCGTGCCGTCGCGCCCCGAGGCCGCCCAGACCGTGTTGACCGCTTTGTCGATGAGACCGCGCTCGGTGTCATTCAGCCGGTCCTCAAACCGCGCCATCTGGGCAATGATCGCTTTGAGCATCGCCAGGCAATCGACGAGATAATCCTCATCTTCGCCGGCGAGTGCCGCATCGATCATCCGGAACGGGTTGATCGAGATGCCGGCGGCAATGTTGAACTCGGTGAACCGTCCGCCCAGCGCCAGCGCCATATGTTCAAACGAGCGGCCATCATCGATGACGATGACTTTGGCGCGCACCCCGGCAAGGCTGGCGGTCAGATCCTGAAGCAGCACCGATTTGCCCGAACCCGATTTGCCGGCAATCGCGACATTGTGGTTGCCCGAAGCATTCTGGAAGGGCGACCAATATTGCGGCTGCCCGCGCCGCCCGACAAGCAGGAGATGCGGGATCGGCCCGCCATTATATTCACCCTGCAAGGGGGCAAGCGCGGCGATGTTTTCGGACAAGACCTTGCGCAGCCGCTTGAAGCGTCTGAGGTCGCTCGACAGGCCGTCGGGCAGCAGCAAAGGCATAGCGGCGAACAGGCCGAGCAGATGGAGATAGGTCTCATCCGCCAGATCCCAGCCGCAGGCTTTGTAAAGCGCCTTGATCGTGCGGGCATGAGTATCGCCCTTGCCCATCGGCGCGAGCATGGTCACGCAGTAATAGATCTGCACCAGCTTTTGCCCGAGCAGGACCTGCTGCTGGACATGTTCCCATTCGGCGGCCGCTGTGCGGATGGAGGGGACGAGCTTGGCGCCGGTGCCGTCAGCGAGCGAGCGCGTGCGGGCAAATTTATAGCCCGCATTGGTTTCCGAACTTTCGAGCGAGGGCATGATTCCGGAGAGGCATTGCACCACAGGGCAAGGCAGGCACATTTTGGGGTTGAAAAGATCGCCGACGACGCGGGTCGCATCCCAGGGCGTCCAGACGCGCGGCCAATGGCGCACGGCAAAGGTCCGCACATCAAAGCGGTCGGGCGCATAATCGGCCAGTTCAGGCATGCCATCGACCAGTTCGCCGGTGGCGCGCAAAGAAGGGGCTTCAAGAACCACCCGGTCCTTGTCGACCCGCGTGACGAGATCGCGGCGCACGCATTGCTCGTTGATCGGATCGCGCGGCGACCAGTCGGGCACGTCATCGCCCGCCCCGCTCGAGGGGCAGAGCAGATCGTCAATATAGCGGATGAGATCAGTCGGATCGAGGATCCGGCTTGCCACATCGATCGAATCAAGCGCCGAGATCAGCCCCTCGCGCATTTGCAGGAGATCTTCGCTGGTCAACCCAGCCCCCTCACGCGCGCCGACGCTCAGGAGCACGCGAAAATTGCGCAGGACAAAGGGACCATCGCTGGCGAGGCTCTGCCAGGCCCCGCCGCGCAGCAGATCAAGACGATAGCGCGCGAGCCGATCGAACACCCCGCCCGCCTTGACCCGCTCCCACGCCCAGCCTTGCAGGTTTTCTGCGACGCGGGGCGAGGCAAAGTTGATCACCTGAAACTCGCTGCCGGGAAGCAGCTGATCGGCAAAGATCGTGGTCAGAATATCGCCGACCCGCTCGTCAGCACCGTTCAGGGGGCAGATCTCGAGGATGAAGCCTTTGGACTGGGTGAGATGGAACAATTGCTTGTCGGGATCATAGGCGCGGTAGCCGATGCGATCAGCCAGCATCGGTACATCGCCAATCGCTGCCTTGCGTTCGGGCAGGCGCGCGTCGCCGGTGATCATTTCAAAAAGGCGCGAGAACATTTGGGGCTACTCCACCTTGCCGGAAAAAGTGCCCGCGCTCGCAGGCTTGCGCCGCGCGAGCATCGCGGAGACTTCGGCTTCGATCTGTGCGGTCGGGTTGACCACCTTGCCGCCCACCGTGGTGTCAGGCTTGCCACCGGCGTTGCCGGTTGCAGGGCTGCTTACTGCCGGGCGTGATCCTGCCGCAGCGGGCGAGACAACCGGGGCCACGTCAGCCACCTGCCCTTCGCCAAGGTCCGATGGCCGGTTTGCCGGAACATTGCCATCCTCGCGCACAAACTCCAGCGCGCCAAACGGCGGGGCATGGAGCGCGGCGCCAAGCAGGCCGTCCAACGGCATTGGCGGATTGGCTGAATCCCCCGTGTGGCCGCGCCCTCTGAGCGCGCCCACCCAAGCCGAGCTATCAACCAGCGCATAGGCGAGCCGGCGCGGATGAATCTCACCATTGCGGTCCTGATACGCAGGATAGACAACCTTGAGCGCAGGACCGGGCGGCGGCCCGCGATCCGCCGACGGGTTGCGCCGGGAGACGGGCAAAGCCTTAACGAGGATCGCGTCTTCCTCCGGCGCGGCGTCGTCGGCCAGCACCAGATCAGGCCCATCAGCTTTGTCACGCGCCGATGCCTGCGCGCGCTCACTCCGATGGATGGCGCTTACCGCTGCATCATCGATCGTCGTCGACGGCGCGCAGGTGCCGCCCGGCGCGCCGCAGGCAAAGCCGCCGCGCACATTGGACTGGACCGCCGAGCAACCCGCAGTAAGCGCCAGCGCCCCTCCCAACAGAAGCGTTTGGGCGCGGTGGCCCGTAAGGGTCACATTCCTCATGGCCGCGAGGCCTTGAGCCAGACGGCAAGGAATTCGCGCGGACGGTAGCCGCGCAGCACCGCGCCATCGCTGCGCACGATCACCGGCGTTCCTGAAAACCCGTGTCGGACGGCAAAAGCCTCATTGGCATCGAGGCCCGCCGTGTCACACGCCTTGGCGCTGACCGCCTCCCCCGCATAGGCGCGCTCGAGCGCCGCCGCCTTATCGGGCGAACAGAGCACCGCATCGGACAGGCTCCGCGTGCCCAGGATCGAAATTGGGCGCTCCTCGACCCGAACGCCGAGATCCTTCAAAGTCCCATGCAGCAAGCGGCAATAGGAGCAATGGAAGTCGGAAAAGACCGTCACCGCCTCTCCGCTGCCGCCCCAGACCACCGCGCCACTGGCGGGAAGGCCGGCCAGCGAGACTTTATCGGGGGCGCTATCAGGCGCGGGAGGGCCTTCGGCCTTCTCGGCCGGGACACCGCGACCCAGCGCAGGGCCGGCATTGCGCTCAACTTTGGCGGCGAGGCCAGTGTCGGCTTCGCCCGCGCCGCTATCGGACCGCATCACGCTGTTCGCCATCAACACCTGCGGCCCGAGCGCCATCTGGCTCGCGGCCGTCAGATCGAGGCGCTTTTCCAGATCATAGACCCGCCCGATAACGAGGTAGCGCGCACTGCGGTCGACATAGAAGATATTGGCGCCCGCACGCACTTCGCACAGGCCTGCGACCAGTTGACAGTCGACCTTGCCGACCCTTGTCTGGGGAAAGCGCTGGTGCAGGGCTTTGGCGACTGCTGCATTGGGCGCAGCATTGGGCGAGGCACGGACCGTAGCCTTGGCCTGAAGGGCAGGAACGCCCGGAATTCCGAGCAGCGCAGGCACAGCCAGGGCCCGCGCGAGTGACAATCCACGCATAGAATGCTCCATCAATTGCGGATGAACGTGCCTTCGAGGAACACGACCTCGACTTTGATCCCGGTCGGCATTTCGACGACCGGCTGATATTGTTCGGCCCGTTCGATGAGATATTTCGAGACCATATCGGCGCTGGACGCGAGCCCCTGTCCGATCCCGCCGGTGGCAATATCGCCGGGCGAGAGCGTCGAGCGCGTGCCGCTCACGCTGACCGTGGGCGAGGTGAGAAAGGCGCTCGCATTGGTCGAAGCCCCGCGCCCGACGCCGCCAAAGATCCCGGCGACAAAGGCTTTGCTGACCAGATTGCCCGCGCGGCTCACCACATGGCCGCGCACCCCGGTCTTGCCGCCAAAGGCGATGAAGCCTTTGACCTCGCTGACCGCGATGCGGCCACCCGGTTGCGGGCAGGTCATGCGCTGCAATTTGACATAGACTTTTTCCGAAGAAAGGTCGGCCATCGCAGCGCCATTGACCATGCAGCCGGTCAGATTTGTGCGCTGCAATTTGCCCTCGCTATAGACCGAGCGCGCCGGGCCGGTGATGCGCAGCACCACCGGCAAGGGATCGTGCTGGCTCTTGACCGCGGTCGTCGCATCGACGCCCACCACCACGGTGGCAGGCGCAATCGAATTGGGCGGCAGGTAATTCTCGCTGTCAGTGAACTGGGTCTTGCCCTTCTCGATGCGAGCAGCGGTGCCGCCAGCACCCTCGCCGGCAAATGTAATCAGCTTGATTTCATGGGCGCCGCCCAGACTACCCGCGCCGACGGGCGCGCTTGCACCATTGGCGGCAGCGCCCGCCGGCTGCGAAGCGGGCGAGTTCAGTGGCGAGCCGGGCGCGCGTTGATAGGTGGCCGGGCCGCCCGCGCCGTAGAACTGGTTGGGACCGGCACTCGCCAGACGCTGCTGCTGGGCTTTGAGTTCGTCGATCTCGGCTTTCAGATTGCGGTTCTCGGCCGAATAGGCCTGCAGCACCTGCGTCCCGTCCTGTTTGAGGCCGGAATTTTCCGCCGAGAGCGCTTCGACCTGCTTTTGCAGCTGATCGAGACGGCTGGTCTGGCTTTCAAGGCTCTTGATCTGCTGGCCCTGGCTGTCAATCTGGCCCTGCGAAAGGCCCATCCATTCCTTTTCCGAAAGGCCCCGCCCGACCATATCGTCGGTCGAGATCTTGGTCCTAGTCTGCTGGAGCTTGGCGACTTTCTCTTTCTCCGCGTCATTGGAACCCAGCACATAGGAAATCCCGCCTGCCGCCATCAGACCGAGCGCGGCATAAAGCGCCAAAGCCTGATGCTTCTGGGCGCGCGTGTTGCGCGCGAGATCGAGATTGTCGCTGGCGCCCGCGCCGCTCTGCGTAGCCGGATCGCTCGCGCCCGGATCATTCGTGCCGGCCTCGCCGCGCTTCTTGCCAAAGAGCTTCATGACGCATGGCCTCCCGGAGCTTCGACAACAAAGACGGTGGTCGCCTCATGGGGCGCAAGGCGCGGATGGACGATCGAGACCGCGAGGGCGCCTTTGGGAGCGATCTGCTCTTCGGTAAGGTCTGCCTGCCTCTCGCCGCGGTTCTCGACGCGCAGCATTTCGCCAACGAGCGCAGCACCGCGATAGAGGCCGATCAGCTGGACGCTGAGCGCGCCCACCTGCACCGGGGTGAGCGGGCGCCAGTCCTGCTCGAAACCCTCGACAGCGGCCTGCTCGTACATCGCCTTAATGAGATGCGCGGCCTTGTCACCGATGTTCATGGAAACAGGCAATTGGACCGCAGCAACCTTGTCGCCCTGCTCAGCGTCCGCATTGGCCACGAAGACCTGTTTGGCCTCATCGCCGGCGACCGCGCAGAGGAATTTATAGACATGGCCGCGCTGGGTAATGCCGAAGAAGGAGAGCATCGGCTTTTTGAAGCCATCGCCCACCGAGAGATAGATATCGCCGCGGATCGGCTCATTGACGATCTGGAATTCCTCGCCCGGATTGCCGGTCTGGATTTTGGAGACCGAGGCGAATTTGTCGCCTTTGAGCGATATGCGGGTCAGGTCCTTCAAGGACGCCTCGCAGCGCACCGTGCCGTTGTCGAGCGCGAGTAGGTTCTGATCACCCGCCCGGGCAGGCGATGCAGCCATGAGGGCCATGCCAATCATGCCACCAGCGAGCATGGCCGGGCGGCGTGTGGGCTGGCGTGACATGGCATCAGCGACCGCCATCATCTTGCGAAAGCCCGCCCTCACGACGCGGGCTCGGCTTTGACCACAGCGCCAAAGCTGCGCAATTTCAAGGAAATGCCATTGTAGGACCAGGCAAAGCGGAAAGTCCGGTGTTGCACGCTTACTTCCTTATTGGCCGCCATCGTGTGGACCGTGCCGCCGATTTCGCTGCTCAGCGTCTCGGGGTGGACTTCCATCCAGTCGGGCGTGAAAAACTGAGAAATCTGCGAGCCTGCCTGCTCCTGATAGATCTTGAGCAGCGAGACCTTGAGCGCGCCCCGGCTTTGCGGGTCGGCGATCTCGAGCAGGCTGTTCATCCAATAGTGCAGGCCTTCGGGCGATCGGTTGAGTGCGAGCAGCGCCGTGTCGCGGGTCACCATTTCGAGATAATCGCGCGACACGCCCTTGGAGGAGAGCGTGAAGCTCTGACGCCCGATCGGCATCAGCACGACCTCGCGCTCGCGCGTCGAAGCGACCGAAAAGGTCGCGACCAGCAGCACGGTGAGCACCAGCACGGCGATCGCGAGCGCGTTGCGTTGTTTGAGGACCTGCTGGGCCTGACGGTGATGGAGATTGAGATCCATTTCAGCCCGCCATGACGCGCAGATGGGATGGTGGACACACTTTGAGCCCGAAAATCGGACCGGGCAGATGCCAGTAGGCCGCGTGGATTATCCAGGACATGGAACGTCCGGCTTTAAGTTTGCGATACCCAAACCACGTTGATACGCTTGCGGATAGACCAATCACGATATGCCCGCTGATCACCCCCCAGACAAAGGGCGCCACCATCACCAGGAACTCATCGAGCGTCCAAAAGCCGATGAGTTCGGGATCATCGAGATGCCGGGCGATTTCATATTTGATCATGAGATACTCCCGGCAACCGGTGATGCGAAAAAACCAATGAGGCGTCGAAGGCCCCGAACGAGGCCCGTAAAAGGTGGCCCGTAAGGAGCGGCCTGCCGGCCAGGCGGGATGGGAAAAGACCGGCAGGCCTGGGAGACAGGGACGAAGAAATCGGGTCAGACCATCGTCCCCGACCATTTTGACAGCACAGGAATGCGGAGCAGGAAGACATCGGCCTCCGGCCGGGCAAACAGGCGCCTTAGATCGTCGCGGTCACCGTCGAAGTGACGATGGGAATGCCGGTGCCTGCCCCGACGCCGACACCGACGGGAATGGCGACCTGTCCCAATGAGAAACGGCCCGAGGCCAGCCCGACGATACCGCCCGCAAGACTGAGCACGGTGATGATCTTGCCGCCTGAGCCCTGCAGGAAATTGGTGAACATGGTGAGCGCGGTGGTGAATGTATCATCCGTGCCGGCCATGGCCGCATCGGCCCCCAGCACGGCCGCGCCTGCCATTATGGCTGCGGCCACCATCGCCTTGTCACCATGCCGCTCGAGGAGAGCGGCGATCTTGTGTCTGTTCATCGATAAGCCTCACAATTGAGCCTGACGCTCACAGTTGCGTCGCCACCGTTGAAGGCGCAATTGCCGCTCGATCCAAGCGCCGGAAAAGGCATCGCGAATCAGAAAAGTGATCATTCGAATCAAATGGGAAGATTATGCTCCAGGGTGGCTCCCTACAGGGTGCCACCTGCATTCATTTGGTGTCCACACTGGGCGCGTTTCCGGTGCCACGGCTGTCTATAGAAAACCCATAAAGGCTTATTTTCTGTGGATATTCTATTTAACTTCATCAACCAGATTTTCTGGAGCCGAGGGTCATTTCTTATAAATGGCGGTCACTGGCAAGGCGGTGATTGGCCGCTTTGGCAGACCCATAGATCACGGTAAATTCGGTTTTTCCGATGGGCCATGGAGCCGCCCGCAGGACGCAATCTATATTTCATTGGATATAGATAAGCCTTTCAAATTCCGCCATAAATGCTCGGAAATCGAATGCACGGAAGCATTGGCTCACCCATTCCGTCCGCACCTTTGACGGGCAGATTCAGGCTCGTCGCGAGCCTGTCCAACAAGCACCATTCAGGCCTCAAACAAGCGTCATGATGACCATGGCCATCCAGTCGGTCTTCAAGCGGAATAGCGCCATCCTGCGCTAACCCTTTGCAAATTTTAACTCTTGAATCGCAAAGCCGCGCTCCTCTAACGAACCGGTCCAAGCAAAACCTATACTATTGAAAGTGGGGGATTATGAACGCTGAGCCTGTCCCGCTCAACGGCGCGGAGCCGTGCGCGCGTGAAACGCTGCCTGAAGATATCCAGGCCCTGAGGATTGCCGGGGAATCGCTTTTCGATCCCAATACGCTCAAGCGTCATTGCGGCGGTATCATCGCAGCTGAAATCGACCGGCGCGATCTGACGGCCCGCGCGCTCTATCGTGAAGGAATTATCCGCAAGCGCACGGGTTTCCGTGAGCGGTTGGAGAAAGGCGCGCTCAGCTACGCCGAGGTCGAGCGCCTGCTCAACTATCTCGAGATCGACGCGCATCGTCTGTTTGCCACCTATGGCCTCGAACATGGCGCAGAGGCCTACCGCAGCCCAATCTTTGCCAACATGGCAAATATCCTCAAGTCTTTTGCCGCGATCTGGAAATCTCGTGGGCGGCAGCTTTACGACATCATCGAGCCGATGCGCCCGGTCGTGTACGACGCGGTAGCCGAGCGCCTCTTTGAAAAGATGCTGATGCATTATCAGCGCGTCGAAATGGCCCGGGAGAATTTTCGGGATTTTTAGGATGCTCTTGAGGTCGCCGGCGGCGGGGCGCCGCTGGTGACCAATTCCGAGACCATATTTATGCCGGGGAGTGCGGCGCTGCCCCTCCCCTTCCCAAACATGACACTGGATTGAAGGACGCGGGGCTGCAGGGCAGAAGAAAACCCGGCCAGGGGCCGGACTTATCGGGATCGCTTCCGAGTTAGCGTTGGCCACCTTACGACCCTGATCGGACTGGCTGAAGCCAGGGACGCTCCCTCCTCTTTACAACCCATGCCGGCGTCTCCTCGGCGCCGAGCGATGGCGTTCGCCCTCCCCCCGTTCCTTGTCCCTACAAGGAGCGAATGAATGACTGCTGCCTCAAGACAGCCTGTCGGCGACCTCGTCGGCGGGATTGCCCCTCTGTGCCTGCACGAGGCCCCTGCCCTACCTCTCCAGCTCGCGAGCCGCGCCGAGCAGGTGGATTATGGCAGCGAGGTCGAGGAGGCCCTGCGGTGCCACCCCTGCCCCTCCTTGCTGGAAGAGCGCAAGGCGGTGGGCGCCGTGCTCAGGAAGCGTGTGCTGCGCGTGCTCGAGCAACTGGCGATACGGGGAACGGTCAATACGGTAGTGACACGCTCGCAGTGGTTACGGCTGCTGGCGCTCGCCAAATTCTGCGCGCGGCCGCAGGACTGGGCCAGTCCGACCGGGCCGATCCTGGGCGCATCGCTGCGTTGTTTGGCTGAATATCTTGGGGTCGTTGATGTTGCCGAGGCCGTCGCCCCGCTGCTTCGCCATGGGCTGGTGGCATTGCACCGTCCCCGTCCCAATGGCCGGCGATCCTTCCGGGTGTTGTTTGCCGGCACCGATGAGGAACGAGCCATTGGCAGCGGCTGGAGTCTGGCGCCGCTCATTCTTGGCATCGATGCGCTCGAGGCTTTGCTCGACACCGAGATCACCCTGCAGCGTGACCGGCGCCAACTCACCGGCGAAATCCGCGAACTCCTGACCGAGGCGAATATCATGATCGAAACTGCCCTCCCCTGCCCCGCCATCATAGCCTTCAAAGAGCAAGCCGAGGATCTGGCACAGGTCTTTGCTGCGACCTCCGTGAGCAAGGTTGCCGCTTTGGCGCAGTTGCGCGGCCAGTGCCGCAATCTTCATGACTGTCTCTGCGCCTGGCGGGCTGTGGAAAACGACAGCCAGGAGGGGGATACTTCCCCCCTCCAACAGGGGGAAATCCCCCTCCCCATATACAATCCGGAATCAAACCAGATTGTAAGTAGCGGCGCGGCAGAGCGTGAAAGCGGCCAGGGCGGCCCATCTCCGGCGAGGTCCGCGCATTTGCCAGATCCTTCAGAAATCTACGATGCGTTTGGAATTGAACTGGTGGGTTTTAGCGTGCTCGAGATCCCTACCCTCTTCCCGACCTCCGTCCGGCTTTCCGGGAACCGGCAACGCGATTTGCCGGCGATGATCCGGATGCTGTGCCCGGCGATTGGGCTGCCATTACGGCATTTTGAGCAGGCGGTGGGCGCCTTTGGCGGGCTGGCTGCGCTGCTCATGTTGCTGCTCACAGCCGAGCGATCGCTCGATGGCAAGATTAAGGCGAGCCCGACGGCCTATTTTGCCGGGCTTTGCCGCAAGGCTCGGACGGGGGATCTCAATCTTGGACACACGATCTTTGCGATGCGCAGGGCGCCCGAGCTGTCAGCAGCGCAGTGTCAGAAGGCGATCACGTGGAGGCGGTCATTTTGACGGTCGGCCAGCGCCATATTTTCCCGATGGATTGCATTGCGTTCGAGACGGGAGAGGATTGCGGAGACGTAGGCCTGAGTTTCTGTGATGGCGGGGACGGAATGCCGAGGCCGCACGCGGCCGGGGCCTGCGTTGTAGGCAGCCAGAGCAAGATCGTAGCGGCCGAATTCTGCAAGGTGGGCTTTGAGCACGCGCGCGCCGCCGGCAAGGTTCTGGTCGACGTTCCAGACGTTGGTAATGCCTTGCGACTTTGCGGTGTCGGGCATCAGTTGGGTGAGACCTGCAGCGCCTTTGTTGCTTTGCGCAAGGGGGCTGTAGCCGCTTTCCTGGATGATGAGGGCATCAAAGAGATCGACGGGAATGCCGTGAGCGCAGGCTGCGTAGACCATCGCTGGAAAGTATCGCGCGCGACGAAGTTCGATGACGGGTTTGAGACCCAGGGGTTTCCAGTGGGATGCTGTGCAATTGGATTGGGTTGGCAGAGCAATCTGGCTGTCTACCCGCTCCGTGGCCGCACTGGCCCAGTTATGGAAATCGTCGACGAGGTTTTCGTCGAGGGCGGGCTGGACCTGCTTCGGCGGTTGAAAATCGAGGTAGCTGATCGTTCGAGCTTGGCTTGGGCCAGTCAGCGTTGCGAATACGGCCAAGCTGGCCAAAATGGGATTTTTCATTCTTACTCACCTTTCAGGGTGAGTGGTCGGGTATCGCAGGTTCGGAGTAGCTGGGGATCAAAGTACTATCAACGATGCCTAGCGAAAATTGCACTCTCGAAGGGAAACATCAAAAAATCAGGATCTAAAGAGATTTCTGGGCGGTTAGATGGGTTATTTAGATCTGTTAGAAAAGTTAGGGGCTTGGGGGCAATTGAAGACTCGTGGATTTCCGCTGAGTCGGTGAAACTGCACGTTCCTGAAAGATCGTTGATGCGTTCCTGATGTGTTGAATGGGGCGTTCCTGATGTGACGTTGAAGTGTACCTAGAGTGTCGATAATTCCGGGCATGAGGTGATCAGCGAGGCATTCTGACCAAAATTCTGTTCCCAGAGTGTCGATGCTTCCGGCAATCTAAGGTTTGGAGCGCCTGCTTTGAATCACTTTTTTCGCCTTGAGCCTAGAGAACGTTCAATGCCGATTCTGCGAAGTCAGAGTGCGCCGATAGTTCAACTTGGATCGCTCCTCGCCCGACACTTCAGGAACAGCACGCTTCAGCGCTAGGCTTACAAAAGTTCTGTCAAATTGCGGACTAGGGAGAGGAGCAGGCTCATTGACAGTGCTCACTCGCGGCAAAAAGCAGCCGCGGCTATCTGATGCTCGGCGGCCAATATCACTCCGATGCGTCGCTGCTAACCATCTTTGATATTGAGCTTCTAGCTGCCAAATGCAGCAGAAATTTGCAAAACGGCACGAAATGCCAGGGTGCTTTGCGGCCATGATCCTTGTTCGAAGTGCCATGGCCGCATATTTATCAGTGCCTTTATCAGGGCCGTGTCATATTTCGATGCTGGTCGTGATGACGCTTCACAAAGCCGATGAAGGCCCGTTGCCAGTCAGCAGGGGTTCGTTCGGGATCTGATGCTACCCATCGCTCAAAATCGGCATGCAATGTATAAAGATCCCAGCCGGGGCATTTCTCGCGCAGATAGGTGATAGTGTCGTCTGTCATGAAGCCGCGGGTTGCAGCGGTTGAGAGGCCAACGACCGTAGATTTGATCAATTGCCGGGCATCGATTTGATCTGTGGGTGAGGCAACTGGATTTTTGGGCGAATGTTTCCCCGGGGAAACATCTTCGATATGCGAGTTTTCAACTAAGGCTGATCGTTCGACACTTGGTGCGAGCGAGGGCAGGGCGTCAGTAGCCCCATCTTTCCCATCAACGCGCTTCATTCTTATATTCGGTTCGCCCGTCTTTCCGGGCTCTACCGCCAACTCGTATCCAGGGAGGTCATTTTTTTCGACGAGTTTGAGCATCTCAAATTTGAAGCGGCGATACTGTCCTTCTGCGCCGGACTTTTCGAAAAGCACAGGCATGGAAATGGCAAATCCAGTTTCTCCCGCCCCACCCGCGTGCTTACGGGCGACCTTATAGAGCCACCGTTCCCGTCCGCCAGTAATGTCGAAATAGGCTCGGTCGATCGAGAGAACGCCGCCCTTCATCATGACGCCTTCCCAGAACCAGTTGGATAACTCGATCGTCATCCCGCGTGAACGCTCGGTCTTCTCATCGACCAATTGGTTCCAGCCATCGAGCCAGCTAAATGTTGCTTCGCGGCGGTTCTCGGCGCGGATGTTTGTTTTGATCGTGGTCGCCACCAATCGGTCTAGGGCTTGAGCCAACAACTCATAGGCTCTGCCAGTGGTGGGACGTCCGATAGAACGTAATAGGTCATAGGGCATGATATGTAGCTTGCGCGGGACATCGTTGATCCCCCGGCGCGCCATATCGGCCAGAATGCTGGCGCAATAGATCAGGATGTCGGCATCCCAGATTGTGGCCATCCCAAACGACGGATTGGCCGAGACATTCACCCAGAGTTTGCCGTCCGGGCTGGTATAATCTATCGACTTGACGCGCTTGGTTTTTGCGAGGCTGAAGAAGGGGCGCTCCATCATTTCGCGCTGATCGCGCATGGGCAGGTCGGCAATATAGGGCAGGAACAGGTCGAACTGTTCAGCCGATTTATCGCCGGAAGGTTTGCGGGAACGAGTCATATCTGTGTCTTTGTAAAAAGGGCGACGGAGGATGTTTCCCCGGGGAAACATCCTCCAGACCTATGCTTGAACATCAGCGCTATTTGCGCGGTGCCTTGCCTTGCTCTTCCAGCGACTCCAGCGCTGCACGGAACGCGGCAACTAAATCATCCGTGCTGGCGCCTGCACCAGCATGGAGGCGAATGGTTGCGCCCTGACGGTTAGCGGACTGGACTGTCAGGGCAGGGCGTCCAATAGAGGTTGACCAACTGAACAGGGGAGGGGGGCTTTCGCGGCCCGCCTTTGGTGCATCCAGCAAGCGCTTCATGACTTCAGCAGCATTCAAGCAGGGAAGGTTGCGCTCGCGCCTACTGGCCTGTTCCTTGGTCAATGCCTTGGCTTCGGCCAAAATTGCCTGCGCGGTCGACGCGTCATCCAGCATTTGGGCCAGAGTATAGCCAGGCTTAAGCAGGACATCGGCGGGCGAAGCAAAGGCCCCCCAAATGCCTTCGGGCACAGCCGCAACCTTGAGCATCTTCGACAGCCAGCCCTTTGAAACGCGCAGACGTTCAGCCATACGAGTCAAGTGATTGCCATAATGAGCCTTCAGCGCTTCGGCATAATTGCGAGCCCTTTCGAGGTCGGAAACGTCCTTGCGGGCCCGGTTCTCGATGTCGGCAAGGCGAAAGGCCGCTTCATCGTCCAGCACCGCGACCTGAGCTACGAATTGCATATCCGGATACGAGTTGGCCCGAAGCCAACTGATTACCCAGTGCCGGCGCGTTCCAGCGATGACCTCGTAATCATGGGCCGGATCATTCTCTATCCGGCGAACCACAGCGGGCACTTTCTGGCCGCCTTCAGCAATGATCGAGTCGATCAGTTCACGGCAGCTTTCCTCGGAAAGATGAGCATAGGAACGAGCATTACCCGGCCAGACCCGCACCCGCGCTGGATCGAGCAACATTTGCGTGACTTGCCTGACCTCTCCACTGGCCACGCGGGCAAGGGCGCTTTCACGACCGAGCAAAGTCGTACCGCGCAACCTTTCACGCGCAGGGGTCGGGGAGGGGGCTTCCTGAACCGGGGTAGGCGAAGCGGGCGTCTCGATAGCATCATCTTCTGCGAGCAGGGCGTTGAGATAGTCCGATTGTTTACGCGCCATGGATCAACTCCTCCTCTGCAACAGGAGCGACGCGCCCCCAATTCGTTCGTACCAATTGCTCAATCTGTCCAAGCGCCTCGTTGAGATTAGCCCGGCACCTTTTGTTGGTCTTGGACGTGCCGATCGGGCGCTCCAACTCGTAGATTGTCATCATCCGCAAAGCTGCATGGCTGATTTCCGCCGATTCCAGAATGGGTACTGGCAACAGGGCTGGGCCAAAGGTCTGTTCCATGATCGTGCGGACCATCGCATGGCTAGGATCATTAGCGTCGAACTTTGAGTTGATAAGCCGGACAAATTGATAGTCCACGGCAATGCCCGCTTCGTTCAACTGACTGATCACCTGGTCCATCATCGAGAGGAACTGGACGGTCGAGCAGAAATCCGGGGTTGTTGCTGCCAGCGGCACTAGCAGAGCATTGGCGGCTTGCATCACGGCCAAGCTGATCGTGCCAAGCGCCGGGGGCGGGTCGAGAATGACCACATCATAATCGCTGGCCAGGTCGAGCAGGCCTTGTTTCAATTTGCGGAAACGCGCTGCCAAGACGGCCTGCCCATCGGCGCCCGATGCCGCTAGTTCATATTCCACATCGAAGAGTTCAAGGTTCGACGGGATCAGATCAACATTGGGCCAGGGCGTGCGCTTGACCGCATAGAGGAGGTCTGTCTGTGTCGGATCGATCGAAAGATACGGGTAGAGCGTTTCTTCGCGCGTGATATTGAAATGTGGGTTGAAGCCGAAAAGGGTGGTGGTGGTCGCCTGACTGTCGCAGTCAACGACGAGTACCCGATAGCCATGGATCGCAAAATAATGGGCCAAATGTGTCGTGACCGTCGATTTCCCGACGCCACCTTTGAAATTCTGGACTGCGATCATGGCGGGCGCATCACCCGGCCCGCGCTTTGGCGAGGCATCGAGCACTTCGCGCATATGCAGCAGGTCTTCCATCGTATAGCCTAGTCGTCGCCCAGTTTCGCCAGCAGGGGGAGGCGGGAGGCGCCCGTCATCCTCGGCCATCCGGATCCGATTCGTCGAACAGCCCAGCAACTGCGCTACTTCGGCAATACCAAGACGAACGTTGAGACCTTTGCGACTGTCTGGCAGAAAGGCCTTGCGCCGCAAGCGCTCGATCATTTTCTCGCCAGCCTCAGCCAGATCGCCAATTTGATCGACGACTGAATTCATAATGTTCCCCGTTCGCGAACTTTGAATGATGTTGTTGCAGTGTATGGCAAAAAACATTCAAAACAGCAAGGCGGGCAGTGATAGGGTGAAAATTGCGTCTAGCTGAATCTGAAAGAATAATAAAGTGTTATATTACAAATATATAGTTTCTGGCCTGCGCCTAGCGGCGCACTATTCGCTTCGATGAAGCGGCAAAAGTAGAGGGGGAGGGGAGGTTTTCGATCCAGTTTCAGATCGAAAGGACCTTCACCGTGACACTCTCAGCCACCCCTCAACCCGCAATCACTGCTTTGATTAAGGCTGCGCATCGGATCGCGCCGCTGATTTCAGACAACGAGGCCATCTCTCGCCCCGTCATCAATCAGGCCATGTCCGAAGCCTTTGGAACAAGCTCAGCTGAAGGTACTTGGACCCAGCGCGACAGCTTCCAGATGCTGGAAGTTGCTACCATCCTCGCTTTGCGGGAAATGTCTTTCCCTGCAGATACGGTTGCTGCGATCGAATTCCTCACGCAACTGGAAGCACGCCTCCCAACCCAGACCGTGCGATCCGAGGAGCAGGTCGCTCTCCAGCATTTCTCGACACCGCTGGCCCTTAGTTGGATCATGGGCCATCTGGCCGCTATTGAAGCGCACGATGTGGTGCTCGAACCCAGCGCCGGAACCGGAATGCTGGCCCAATGGCTTGGCGCGGGCAAGGGGCGGTACCTCAACGAAATCGATCCTCTGCGCGCCGAGACGCTTGCCGCCTTGTTCCCGCAAGCCACCGTGACCAGCTTCGACGCCGCGCGGATTGCCAGCCACACCACCAATCGGCCAAGCGTCATTGTGATGAACCCGCCTTTTGCCCGCTCGGCATCGGGTCATGCCGACAGCGATGCGGCAGCACGCCATCTCCTGTCCGCGCTCGCAGCCCTTCGCCCCGGCGGCCGATTGGTCGCAGTCATGCCCGACGGATTTTCCAATCACGGCAGGGGTCGCGAGACCTTCATGCGGGTTCTGCAAGGAAGTCATGTCTGCCTGCACCTGCGTGTGGAGGGGGCCTTCACCAAACATGGCGCGTCGATCCCGATCCGCCTGCTCGTGGTGGATAAAGTGCCGGGATCCCTCGAGACATCGGTGATCAACAGGAACTCGCTGCGCGATATTCCGCCCCACATCACCCAGGCCCCGGCGCGCTGCGCAGAGGTTCTCACGGAAGTTACGCGAACCGTGGCCCCGAAACCCGCTACGTCCGGAGGTCTATTCAAGGCTTTCAGCGCGCCGCGCACCGTTGCCCGCCCGGTTGTGCGATCCGATGCCGGAGGGATGGAAGCCATGGACCTTCCCTATACGCTGCGCGAGGATATTGCGGAGATCGGCCAGGATGTCGGTATCTACACCGACTTCCGCCCGCAAAGACTGGTCTTCCCCATCGGCTCCGCGCATCCGAGCCCGCTTGTGGAGTCCGCAGCCATGGCCTCGGTTGCTTTGCCCGCGCCCAGCGTCATTCCCAAACTGCCGAGGAAGGTCATCGAGCAAGGCCTGCTCAGCACCGCCCAGCTTGAAACGCTGGTCCACGTGCTCGACGCAACATCGCAGGATCTGCCGGGTCGCTATATCGTGCCCGAGAAGGGCGTTGAGCTTCGGCCGCATGCCGAAGGCGATATCTACCGGCGAGGCTTCTTCCTCGGCGACGGCACCGGGGCAGGGAAGGGTCGGCAACTGGCCGCGATCCTGATGGATCAATGGCTGCGCGGAAACCGGCGCCATATCTGGATCAGCGATTCCAGCGCTTTGATCTTATCCAGACTCTGTGAGTCTGTCTTAGCGAGAGCACCTCCGGTACAATGGGGCGGATATTCGCGACGGATGGATATCACGCGCCCCA
>NZ_MKVS01000050.1:0-3477 GCF_001898925.1 Novosphingobium sp. 63-713 | reverse complement strand
TTGATTTTATCACGAGCTCGACGCTGACCTTTTCCGTCAATCCCGGACGTGAGAATCGCGTTACCCCAGATAAAACCATGCTCTGGATAATGCGCCTTATGCCGAGCTCGGCATAAGGCCCATGCCCGGCGCAAGCTGCATGACGTATTTAAGGCGGATGGGCATTCGGTGGCCAGCCAAGGGTTGGACATGATCCGCGATCTTTACGCCATCGAACGCCAGATCGACGATGTGTCGGCGCAGGAACGGCGGCAGGCCCGCATGGCATCGAAAGCCAAGGCACTGGAGTTCTTCGCCTGGGCCGATGATGTGCTGTCCAAGGCATCAGCCCGCTCCCCGCTGGCAGAGGCGCTGCGCTATGCCGTAAAGCTCAAGCCTCAACTGCTGACCTACACAGAGGACGGCAGGCTGGAGATCGACAACAATCCGGCAGAGAACGCGCTGCGAGGGATATGTCTGGGCCGTAAAAATTGGCTTTTTGCCGGCGCCGACTGCGGCGGGGAGCGCGCCGCCGCCATGTATTCGCTGCTGGAAACCGCCAAGCTCAATGGTCTCAACCCACAGGAATGGCTGGCCGATGTACTCGATCGCATCGGCAAAGGGCATCCGATCAATCGGATCGATGAACTTTTGCCGTGGAACTGGCCTACCTCGCAAACGTGAATACGCACTTCAGGTGGAGGCTGACGTTGACGAGTCGCCGCCAGACAGTAAGTTGGCAACATGCGATTTTTCGTCATTGCCGCTCTTGTATCCGCCCTCGGCGGATGTTCGGATGTGTGCACAAGCACCTTGGTCACAAGTGTCGTTGCGCCTGACGGACAGCACAAAGCTGAATTGTTTCAGCGGGACTGTGGCGCAACCACAGGCTTCTCGACACAGATTTCAATCACGGCGACAAGTGAAAAGCTGTCTGGTGGAGGCAACACATTCCAAGCTGACGACGACCATGGGGCCGCACAAGCCGGAGCATGGGGCGGACCTTGGGCTGAGATAAACTGGCTAAGCGCTGACCACCTTCTCGTGAAATACGCTGCAAAATCGCGGGTTTTTAAACGGGTGACCGATGTAAACGGCGTCAGAGTGACCTTTCAAACGGTGACCCGCTGAGCGATCGCTTCGGACGTTTTCTGATACCGCCGGGCCTTGCCGGACGCTTACTGTAGAAGCGCAGTCACTGCTTGGCTCTGAGCGAGTAGGCCTATGATGGCTATCTGGTCCCCAAAACGGAACAAGGATCGAACTTTCGTTCGAGGACGCCCCTCGATTAGCGTCCCCTATCGGGGCTAACATGCACCGCAAGACCCCATTTTTCCGTCACTTTTCCCACATCGCCCAGCTAGCTTGGATGCCTCTCAAAGTTCCTATTGACGCAGCACACCGAACGCGGCAGCACCGCTCGGAGAAGGGGCGGTCTATGGCCAGATAATTCATGTAAAAACAATAGTATGCTTGTTGCATTCCACCACTGGAATAGCAAAAATGCGAATTCCGTCGCTGGAATAAAATGCCCTGAGCAAGCCCATGGCTGCCTATGCCGAGACTAGCTCTCAATAAAGCATTGATATATCCTTGAATTATTATTCCGTAGGCAGAATAGCCCTTCAGTCATCATTCCGCCTGCGGAAGGCCACCCGCTTGCGCAAGGTTCGTCAGTAAGCTAAACATTGCCTTGCGATAACCGGACCAGGCTTCTCCTAGTGAGGAGCCGTTGTGACCAAACTGATCCAATGCGGCTTGAGCGTCAGCCCGCCGCAATACGAGCGCATCAAGCGGCTAGCCCAGCAACACGGTCGTCGTCAGTCCGAGTGCATTCGCTCGATGATCGACTTTGCCCTGCCGCTGTTTGAACTGGGCCAGAAGGTCGATTTCGCCCGGCTGATCACTATGCTCGAGTTCAACACGCTCGCGCTCGACACGCTGGTGCAGAAGGCTGCGCCTGATGAGGCGGACCGCCTGCTCGACCTCGCCATCGAACATGCGCAGACCTACCATGGCGCGTGATGGGGACATTCGTTTCGACCGGCGCCCCGTAGCGGTCGAACATGAATCGGCGCGCGGCGAGATCGTCCGCAACGTCGGGGCTTTCACCCGAGGGTCGCAGCTTATCCGGCTGCGCTACATGATGATGATGGAAGGGCTGCGCTGGCCGATCCTGGCAGCGGTCCTCAGCTTCAGCCTGCTGTTGGTCATTCTGCTGGCGCTGCTTATGCGCGAGCATGAGGTGCAACTCGTAGAGATGCGCCTCTTCGCCGACATTTGGGATCTGGTCGATCTCGACCCCGGCCACAGCGTTAACCTGACTTTGCCGGACGACAGCGTGGTGCCGATGACCATCGGTGACGTGCCCGACTATCCCGATGTCGCGCAGGCCTGGACCAAATTCATGCGCTGCATGATTGTGGCTTTGGCAGGTTCGCTGTTTTTCAGCGGCCCGCTGGCGACATGGTTTGTCCGCCTATCGCAGAGGATCGGCGTAGACATCCTGAAGGAGCGCCACGAGCGTGGTGCCATGCTGGTCAGCGCCGCAGTGCTGGCGGGCGAGATCGATGCGCATAACGCCGCCGAATTCACCGCCGAATTGGCCGAGCGTCACCCAACTATGGTGGCGGAACGTGTTGCTGCGGCCACCATTGCCGAGCGTGTCGCGCTGGGCTTGCATGTGCCCTATGCCATGGCAGGGATCGCCTATCCCTGGCGGCTTGAGCAGACCCACGCTATGCTCATCGGCACAACCGGCGCCGGCAAGACGACGCAGCTCCGCAAGCTGGTGACCGAGGCGCGCGAGCGGGGCCAGCGCTGTGTGGTCTTCGATCTCACTGGGGCTTTCGTCGAAGCCTTCTACGAGGAAGGCCGCGATCATATTCTTAACCCCATGGACCAGCGCTGCCCGCCATGGACCATCTTCAACGATTGCCAGAACTATGCTGATTACATCTCGGCCGCCGCCGCGCTGATCCCCAGCGATGGCGGCAATGCCGAGCCCTTCTGGGCCATGGCCGCGCGCACGCTCTTTGTCGAAATGTGCGTGAAACTCGCGGCATCCGGTGAAACCACCAATGGTGCCATTGCTCATCACCTCATGTCAGCCGACCTCAAGGCCGTTCACGCCAAACTCGCCAACACGATCGCCAGCCCACTGACTGCCACTGAGGCGGCGCGCATGGCGGAATCCATCCGCGCCGTGTTCAACACCAATGCCCAGGCGATCCGATTTCTGCCTGATCCAGTGCCGGGAGAGCGGCCACCCTTCTCGATCCGGCGCTGGGTACAAGAGGAGCCGGTTCCGGGCTCGATCCTGTTCATCACCTCGACCCATACCGATTTGACGCTCAACCGCGCGCTTCTCACCCTCTGGATGGATCTCGCGGTCAATGCACTGATGGGCATGCCGCGCACCCGTGATCTGCGGATGTGGTATCTCTTCGACGAGGTCCACGCGCTCCACCGGATGCCGGCGATCGAACATGGGTTGCA
>NZ_MKVS01000049.1:0-23046 GCF_001898925.1 Novosphingobium sp. 63-713 | reverse complement strand
CCTTGGGCTATCTCAGCCCTATCGACTTCGAGCGCCAGGCTGGGGTAGCCTAAAGAAGCCTATCTCGGTGTCCATCAAACCGGCAGCAGGCCACCCCTGCCAATCCACCTCGAAAAGGGATTATTCGGCCGCTTCGGTTTCCACCTGCGCCGCCTCGATCTCGGCCGCCTTGGCCTCGACCAGCTTGACGATATGTTCGAGCATATCCTCGCTCTGCACGGTGTGGTCGGTCACGCCCGAGAGATAGACCATATGCTTGCCATTGCCGCCGCCGGTCAGGCCGATGTCGGTCTCGCGCGCCTCGCCCGGACCATTGACCACGCAGCCCAGCACCGAGAGCGAGAGCGGGGTCTTGATATGGCTGAGGCGGGTTTCCAGCGCCTCGACGGTCTTGATCACGTCAAAACCCTGACGCGCGCAGGACGGGCAGGAAACCACCCGGACGCCGCGCGTACGCAGGCCCAGCGACTTGAGGATCTCAAAGCCGACGCGCACTTCTTCTTCCGGCGGGGCCGAGAGCGAAACGCGGATCGTGTCGCCGATCCCGGCCCACAGCAGGTTGCCCATGCCGATGGCGCTCTTCACGGTGCCGCCGATCAACCCGCCCGCCTCGGTGATGCCCAGATGCAGCGGGCAATCGACCGCCTCGGCCAGCCCCATATAGGCAGAGACGGCCAGGAACACGTCCGAAGCCTTCACCGCCACCTTATATTCGTGGAAGTCATGGTCCTGCAGCAGCTTGATATGATCGAGCGCCGATTCGATCAGCGCTTCGGGGCAGGGCTCGCCATATTTTTCCAGCAGATCCTTTTCCAGCGACCCTGCGTTCACGCCGATGCGGATCGAGCAGCCATTGGCCTTGGCCGCGCGCACCACTTCGGCCACGCGGTCCGACCCGCCGATATTGCCGGGATTGATGCGCAGACAGGCCGCGCCCGCATCGGCCGCTTCCAGCGCGCGCTTATAGTGGAAATGGATGTCGGCGACCAAAGGCACGCGCGAGGCCCGCGCGATCTGCTTGAAGGCCGCCGTCGATTCGACATCGGGGCAGGATACGCGCACAATATCGGCGCCCGCTTCTTCGCAGCGCCGGATCTGGTCGATCGTGGCGACAGCATCGCTGGTCAGCGTGTTGGTCATGGTCTGGACCGCGATGGGCGCATCGCCGCCGATGGGAACCTTGCCGACCATGATCTGACGGCTTTGACGGCGGGCGATATCACGCCAGGGACGGACTGAGGACATGGGGGCAACTCCTTTGCTCTGGCCCTATAGCGCATTGGCGATGCGCCGCAAATGCGAAGAGGTGATTACAGATCCCGGCTCATGCACAGGCTGTAATCATCGGTGGTGTATCCGGCAAAGGCGGGGCATTGGCTAAAGCCCTCGCTTTCATACAGTCGCCGCGCCGGAATGAAGGCTTCGGGCTTGCCGGTTTCCAGCAGGACCTGGCGATATCCGCGCCCGCGCGCCACCTCGATCAGGTGATGCAGGATAGCCCGCCCGATGCCGCGCCCCAGAAATTCGGGCGCGACGCGCATGGATTTCAACTCGCCGCGCGCCGGGTCCAGATGCCGTATCGCGCCGCATCCGGCCAATTGCCCATCCACCCATGCCGAATAGAAGGTGACATCGGGAGCGCGCAGCCGCTCGATGGGCATCGCATGAACCTTGTCGGCGGGCGACCAGCGGTGCATCTGCTCGAGATGATATGTCAGCAGGCGGGCGATCTCCGGCCCGCTCAGGTCGTCCTCACGGATGTTCATCGCGCTGCTCCGTCATGTTTGTTCACCTTGCGCCGACCGAAACGCAGCCCCTGTTCAAGCCGCGCCCGCAACGCTGTGTAATAGGCGTCGAGAAAGCGGCGGACCTCATCGCCCTGCGGCGCGCTCCAGCCGATCTTGGCGCAGATCGCGCGGGCCACCGCCTCCATCGCGGCGGGCGAGGCGTCACGCAAAACCCGCTCCAGCGTCTGCAATTCATATTCGCCATAGATCGCCAGCTCAGCCGGGCCGAAGGCATAGTCGGGCCTTGCGGCTTGGGCGCTCAGGGCCTGCTCCAGCCGGGCGCGGGGGGCCTCGACCACCCATGTGCCCGCGATCATGTCGCCCGCGCGCAAACGGTCGCGGTTGAACAGGGGAAACAGCGCAAAGAGCAGGAACCATCCCGCCGCCGCCCAATTGACCATGCTCGACGAAGGCGTGCCCAGCGCGGACAGCACCGCGACCATCGGCAGAAAGATCTCGATATCGCGCAGCAGATTGCGCGCCAGCACCATTTCGGTCGTCAGCCGCGCCCCATCGCGCGCGGCAATGCGCAGGCCCAGCATCCTTTTGCCCGGCGTCGCCCCGCGCGGCCCCAGTTCAAAGATCAGGAACCAGCCGTTACGCAGCAGAAACATCAGCGCGGTCCACAGAATGAACAGGAATTGCGCGGCATGGTGGGCCTCGGGCCGCTTCGTCCACTGGCCCAGCCCCGCCTGCGTATAGACCAGCGCCAGCACCGCCCCCAGCAGGATCGCCCCGATACAGGCCAGATCCACCGCCAGCGCCCCCAGCCGCGCCGAACGCCCCGCCAGCGTCAGGCGCAGGCTCAGCCCCTCGGGCGTGATGATTTCGCGCTGATCGGGGCGCAAGTGGTTCTGGGGGCTCATTTGCGGGCCCCGAAGACAAAGAAATAGACCAGCCAGAAGGTCAGCATAAAGCCCCCGACGAGGAGCCTTTGCGGCGTCGAATCGATCAATTGCCGCGCAAACCCCTCCAGCATCCCGGCCACCAGCAGCATCAGCACCACGCCCAGCATGACCGGCGCGGTCCGCCGCCCCGCCGCCGCCACGCTTTCCATCACCGATAGCTCGCCCGGAAAGGCAATGGCGCGCCCGATATGGATGCCGCCCGCCCCGGCCAGCAGGATGGCGAACAATTCCGTCGTGCCATGGATTGCGATCCATGCCGAAAAGTCGAGCAGCAGCCCCTTGCCGTGAAACAGCCAGAGCATCGCGCCCAGCATCCCGCTGTTTTGCAGCAACAGCAGCACGCTGGGCAGGCCGATGGCAAAGCCCAGCGCGAAACACAGGATGGCGATCTGGGCATTATGGCCAAACAGATAGGCGGCAAAGGCGGCCAGCGCGTCCTGATCCTGCCCGCCGAACAGGGTTTCGCGCAATTGCTTCGCGCTGGATGCAGGATTGCGCGCCGGGTCCTGTCCGGCCAGCATGGCGTAGAAGGCCGGATCATGCGCCACCATCATCCAGCCCACCGCCACGCCCGCCACCATCAGCGCCAGCGCGATCAGAATGTCAAAGCGGATGGCTCGTACCGCCCGGCTCCACCCGCCAAGGATAAAGCCCATGAACCAGCCGCGGAAATTCTCACGCGGGCCATAGGTGATAAACCATGCCCTTTGCGCCAGCGCCTCCAGATAGGCGAGGGCTGCGGCATCAAGGCTGGTTTCGCGCGCTACCGCCAGGCTGGAGGCCAATTGGCGATAGAGCACCGGCAGATCGAGCAGATCGGCATCCGACAGGCGCCCCAGCCGCCCTTTCTCCACCGCCGTGACAATCGCCTCCAGCCGCCGCCAGTCGCCCTCGCGCGCCTGACGGAAACGGTCGGAGCGCAGGGTGGCGGGGGCGATGTGCTGTTCTTGCGCCGCGCCCCGGCGAAAACGGGCGAGGAGACGGTTGGGCCAATCCTTCATCCGATCCCTCCCCGGCTGCGGATGGCCATATAGGCGTCGAGCAGGCGGGCGCCCACCGCATCATGGGCGGCCTCGACCACATCGACCCCCATCGCGCGCAGCCGCATCAGCACCCATTCGCGCTGACGCAGCAGGGCGCTGGCCGCCACCGACCCGCCCAGCGCCTCCATATCGACCACCTCGCCCCCCGCCAGCGTTTCGAGTTCCTCATCGCGCAGGCAGACGAACAGCACCCGGTGGCGCGCGATCAGCCGCCCGATGGATTCAACCATCAGTTCGGCGCTGGTGGAATCGGCAAATTCGGAAAAGACCACGATGAGCGAGCGCCGCGCCAGTTGCTGGGCCAGTGTGGAGAGCGCCAGCGTGAAATTGGCCTCGCGCGCGGTGTAATCCAGATCGGCCGCCGCGCTGCGCAGGCGATGGAAATCGCGCGTGTCGGCCACAAAGGGCGTCGAGACGATCACCCGCGCGGCAAAGCCGAACAGCGAGACCCGGTCGCCCCCCTTGAGCGCGACCCATGCCATCTGCAGCGCCGCGCTGACCGCCCGGTCCAGCCTTGGCAGGCCGGCCACCGGCTCGCACATGGCCGCCCCGCAATCCATCGCCAGCACGATGGGGTTGTTGCGCTCGACCTCATATTCCTTGGCATAGAGATGGGCGTGGCGGGCCGAGACTTTCCAGTCGATGCGGCGGCGATCCATGCCGGGCTGATATTCGGTCAGCGTTTCGAACATCTGCCCCTCGCCGCGCAGCCGCCGCGCGATCAGGCCCAGCGAGGCGTCGCGCAGATAGACCTGCATCGCGGGCCCGCGCAGCGCCGCCACCGAGGGCAGCACCCGCACCGAGGCATCGACCTCGCGCCGCTCGATCCGCATGGCCAGGCCCAGCGGCCCCCGCCAGCGCAGCCAGAGCGTGTCGATCGCGCCATGGCATCGGCGGCTGGGGGTGAAAGGGGCCTGCGCCTCCTCGCCCGTCAGGGTGGCGCTCAGCTTGCCCCCCGCCGCAAGGCGCGGGTCGAGGGCGAGGGCGGCCTCCATCGGGGCGGGGCGCGACAGGCGGGCGCGGATGGTGATCGCCGCGCTCTGGCCGATCTCGGCCTGCGCAGGGACGGTGACATGAACATCCTCCAGCCGCCCGGCCAGCGCCCCATCGACCAGCACCAGCGCCAGCAGCAACAGGCCCAGCAAAGGCGCGGCAATCCACAGCGCGGGAACAAACCCGGCCAGCACCAGCCCCACCGGCCCCAGCGCGACCAGCGCCAGCACGCAGCGCGGAGCGGGCGCCACGCCGGGGCGCATCAGAGCGGCGGCAAGGCGCAATCCGGAGGCGAGGCGGCGTATCACCTCAGCGCGGCGCCTCGGTCCGGGCAATGATCTCGGCCACCAGACCCTCGGCCTGACGCCCCTCGATTTCGGCGGCGGGGGAGAGCAGCAGGCGATGGCGCAGCACAGCCGGGGCCAGCGCCTTCACATCATCGGGCAACACATAATCGCGCCCCGCCAGCGCCGCCCGCGCCCGCGCCGCATGGGCCAGCAGCACGCCCGCGCGTGGGGAAGCGCCGCAGGAAAGGTCCGCGCTTTCACGCGTGGCGCGGATCAGGCGGACGATGTAATCGACCAGCGGCTGGGCCAGCGTGATGCCCGCCACGGTGGCGTCGGCGGCGGCCAGTTGATCGCGCGAGAGGATCGGCGTGATGGGTTCGGGCGAACCTTGCGCGCCATAGCGGGCGATGATCCGCGCCTCCTCCTGCGCATCGGGATAGGGGATGGTCAGCTTGAACAGGAAACGGTCGAGCTGCGCCTCGGGCAGGGGATAGACGCCTTGCGATTCGATAGGGTTTTGCGTGGCCACCACCATGAAATGATCGGGCAGGCGGTGCGCCGTCCCGTCCAGCGTCACCCGCCGCTCCTGCATGGCTTCGAGCAGGGCGGCCTGCGTCTTGGGCGGGGTGCGGTTGATTTCATCACCCAGCAGCAGGTCGCAAAAGATCGGGCCGCGCGTCAGGGTGAACTGGCTGGTCTGGAAATTGAACAGGTTGGAGCCGAGAATATCGCCCGGCATCAGATCGGGGGTGAACTGGATCCGCCCGAATTGCAGGCCCAGCGTGGCGGCAAAGCTTTGCGCCAGCAGCGTCTTGGCGGTGCCCGGCGGGCCTTCGAGCAGGACATGGCCCCGCGCGAAAAGCGCCACCAGCAGATGATCGACCGCGCTGTCCTGTCCGACCACGGCGCGCGCGATTCTTTCGCGGATGGCCCCGGCCAGATCCGAGAGGGCGGAAAGGGAGAGGGCTTCGCTCATCGGGTCAACAACCTTTCGACATCATGCAACTGGCGCGCGGCGCGCAGGATTTCGGAGGGGCGCCGCGCCGCGCGCAGGGCGGCGCTGGCGGCGGTATAGCTCAATTCCGGCGCGCGGGCCGACAGGGCGCGCTCGATGGCGGCGTCGATCATCGCCGCATCGCCATGGGGGGCAAGGCCCAGCGCCGCCGCGATCCGCCCTCGCGCCGCATCGGCATAGGGCGCGGGCAACAGATGAAACCGCCGCGCCCGCGCGATCAGCCCGGCCGAATTTTCCGCCAGCGCCCGCTTGCCAAAGGCGATGTCGCGCACCGGCGCCAAAGGCGGGCCAAAGCGCGCATAGGCCCGCCACAAAACCGCCACCCCGGCCAGCATCAGCGCCAGCGTGACCGCCAGATAGGGCGGGGTAAAGGCCAGCGTGAGCAGATTGGGTTCGCGCCCCAGGCCGTTGAGCGTGAGATCGAACATCACCTGCTTCTGATCGGCGGGCAGCAGGTCCTCGATCAGGCGCAGGGTGACTGCGGCATTTTCCTCATGGGCAAAACCGGCATTGTTGGCCAGATCCGGTTCAAAGATCAGCGCTAGCAGGGCGTTCTGGTCCGGCTCTTCATAGGTGGCGGCCAGAATGCGGCCCCGCCCGTCCTCGACGCTGGGCGAAAGGCGCTTGCCCGTCCCGCTCATCACCCGCGCCGGATAGGGCAGCACCGCCCGCGCGCCATGGGCATCGCGCACCGGGGCGGCGGCGGGGCCAATGGCCACCCCCACATCGTCGAGAAAGCCTTCCCATTCCGGCGTGCGCGCCTCGCCCAGCCGGACCCAGCCGTCCTGCACGCCGGGCTGCCTTGTGTCGGCCGGGGCCGCCGCCCATTTGGGGGTGATGATCAGCACCGGGCCATGGCCGCGATGCAGGGCGACGATGCGGCTGATATCGGCCCCCTGCGCCTCATGCGGCGGGGTCAGGATCAGCAGGCCGGGGCGGCGCAGGCCATTGTCGTCGCGGGCATAGTCGGTGTCATGGCCGGTCGCTTCGAGCAGGCGATAGAGGGCGCCATAGCCGTTGAGCCCCCGCCCGCCGCCATGCGCGCCGCCATCATTGATGTCGCCCGCCGCCACGCCCGCGCCGATCATCCACAGCATCGCCACCAGCAAGGCCCCGCCTGCCAGCACCAGCGCCAGCGCCGAAAGGGGCGAAAAGGGGCTGCGGCTGTTCATGCGAGGCGCTGTTCGGCAAAGTCGGCATAAGCGGCGCGGGCGGCGGCCCAGTCCGGCGCCTCCAGCGGGCGCAGCGCATAGCGCCCCTGTTCGACCAGCGCGGCGATCCGGCCAAAGGTGGCGCGGGCCGGGGCGGAAAGAGAACTCAGCGCGGCAATCTCGCGCGCGGTGCTGGCGGGTGTCAGGGCGGCCGGGCGGGCCTCGGCAATATGCTCAAGGCTGCGCAGCAGGAGCAGGTGGGTCGCCTCGTCAAACCGGCCCTGCGCGGCCAGCGCATCGGCATCGTCCAGCAGGGCGCGGGCGGCGGCGGCGTCGGGGCTCCATTCTGGGGCGGCGGGGGCGGCGCGGCGCATCGCCCACAGCCGCGCCGCAATCCGCCAGAGCAGCAGCGCCACGCCCAGCGCGAGCAGGCCGATCAGGATCTTTTCCATCACCGGCCATGACATGCCCAGCGCCCGGCCCACCGGCTCGAACAGATCGCGCAGGAAACGGGCCAGCGCCTTGAGCCAGTCGGGCGTGGGCGCCGGGGTCCAGTTGGGGACGGGGGTGAACTGCAGGTCGCGCGCATCGCGGACCGCGCGCCATGCCTGATGGACGGAATTGGACGCCGCTGCGCTCACCTGACGTCTCTGTCCCGAATTGCCATCGCGGACAGATTCTTACACGCCCTCAGGCCGAGCGCAAGCGATCAGCCTACCCTCTTGGACGACTTTGCGCATAGCTGCCCAAAAGGCGCAGGTCCTTGCAATGGAAAGCGACTTCTTCGAGCGCGCGGTCCACCGGTTCCTCGCCCGGTTTGCCCACAATATCGACAAAGAACATCGTGGCCGAGAAGCTGGCGCCCTTTTGATAGGATTCCAGCTTGGTCATGTTGACCCCGTTGGTGGCAAAGCCGCCCAGCGCCTTGTAAAGCGCGGCCGAGACGTTGCGCACCTCGAAGATCATCGTGGTCATCGCGGTGCCCTCGATGGTTGCCGGATCGAGCGGGGCGCGGGCCAGCACGACAAAGCGCGTGGTGTTGTCGGCGGCATCCTCGACATTATGCTCGACAATATCGAGGCCATAGAGCGAGGCGGCCAGCGCAGGCGCGATGGCGGCGGCGGCCGGATCGCCCTGTTCCTTGACAAAGGCGGCGGCCCCGGCCGTGTCGGCATAGGCCATCGGCACGATGCCGCGCGCGCGCAGATAATGGCGCGACTGGCCCAGCGCCTGAGGGTGGGAATAGGCGGCGGCGAAAGGACCCTTCGCGCCGGGCAGCGCCATCAGCGCATGTTCGATCGAGAGGAAATGTTCGCCCACAATCGACAGCCCGCTTTCAGGCAGCAGGAAATGGATGTCGGCCACGCGGCCATGCTGGCTGTTTTCGATGGGGATGATGGCCCGGTCGGCCCGGCCTTCCTTCACAGCATCCAGCGCGTCCTCAAAGCTGAAACAGGGCAAGGGCGCGCATTGCGGCGCGTATTCCAGCGCCGCGCGGTGCGAATTGCACCCCGGCGCACCCTGAAACGCAACGGCGCGTGCAGGATTTTCAGCGGCTTGGGCGGTCAGTTCTTTGACCTGGATCAGAGCGGGCGTAGGATAGCTGTGCATAGCGGTCTGGCGCTTAGGCCGATTTTACGCCGCGCGCCAGTGGGCTTTGCCGATAGTCTGTTCGATGCGAATTGTATCGGGCATTGTATCGGTTGCGGGCGGAATACTGGCGCACGGGTGAAATCCGCCTTGCGCTTGGGTTTCACGCTCTCTACACCAGAGGGCAAAACGCCTTCCGGGGATTTCTCCCTTGGAAGCATATGGGACGGGGCATTGTTGATGAGCGGTCGTTTCAATACCATTGCCGGTTGGGTTTTGGGTTCTGCTGTGGTTGCGCTGGGGCTTTCCAGCCTGTCGGGCCACTATTTCCGCGCCGACAAGGAAAACCGCCCCGAAAACATGGGCTTTCCTATCGAAGGCGTGTCGGGGGCCAAATCCGGCCCCGCCGAGGCGCCGATCGAGGAACTGCTGGCCAAGGCGGACCCCGCCAAGGGCGCGCAGGTCTTCGCCAAATGCGCATCGTGCCATACGATTACGGCGGGCGGCCCCAATGGGATCGGTCCGAATATCCATGGCATCCTTGGCGATGAAATCGGCCATGGGCGCGGGGGCTTTGCCTTCTCGGCGGGCCTGTCGGCCAAGGGCGGCAAGTGGGACTTCGCCAAAATGAACGAGTGGCTGAAGAATCCGCGCGCCTTTGCCGATGGCACCAAGATGACCTTTGCGGGTCTGGAATCGGCCGAGGATCGCGCGGCGGTCATGGTTTATCTGAACCAGCAAGGTTCGAACCTGCCTCTGCCTGCGGCTCCTGCTGCGGCGGCGCCTGCGGGTGATGCGGCGGCGGCTCCGGCCGATGCGGCATCGGCGGCGGAAAGCGCCAAGTAAGATCCGGCTGTTTCCGGCGGGCATGACAAATGCCCGTCGGCCAGAAGACCGGCGTTTGGCTTGAGGGATCAGGCCGACGCCCCCGGACGCCCTTGAATGCCGGGCGCGAAAGGGCCGCGTGCGCGTGCGAATGATCGGGTAGCCGCCTTGCTTCACAGCCCGATTCGGCCCGCATCGGCGGATCGGGCGGCCATGACAGGTGGGCTCGCAAAGCCTGCCATGACGGTGCTTGGCCCGTCCTTTCCGGTTGGCGCTGTGTGGCGTGGTCCACGGCTTTTTTGACGCTTTCGCCATGATCCCGGCCCAGCGGCGCCGGCCTGAATTACCGCATTGGTCCCTGCGCATAAGGACGGTTGCGGATGGCGGGTTGAATAACCCATATGGTTTCTGTAGGACAGATTTTTTTATTGCGGATTGGTTCAGGTCAACGCAATCTCCCCTCGATCCGGCGCATGGGGGTTGAAACAAAGCGCCGATTCGCGACACACTATGTCTATTCCATCAGTAGAGATATAAGCACAGGAGATGGTCCAATGGCACAAGCATGGAGCGCCGATTTTCTGATCCGCCGTATCGACCGCTGCTATCTGCTGGCCGCCTGCGCCCGGCACCCGGAAAAGCGCGACCGGCACCTGAAGCGTGCCCGCCACTATCGCGGCGTGCTGGCCGACACGCAGGAACTGGCCCTGGCCTGATTTACGGCGGCCTGATTTAGGCCAAGCGTTTTTCCCATCAAAGGGCCGCGTGGGGCGTGATGCCTTGCGCGGCCTTTTTGGTGTTTGGCACGGGTGTTCCGGGGTTTAAGGATTGAAGGTGCCTCCGGCGGGCAAAGGGCGGGGGCCCTTTGCAATCCCGATATTGTCGGGGTGGGGCGTTGTTGGGGCGGTGGGTGAGATGGGGGCGGCGTTGTGAATGACGGTTAGGCCGCTTCGCGGAAAGAAAAAAAGGCATTTCGGAGGCGGGGCCATTGCGGTCATTGCGCCTACCTGCAACATCCTAATGATGAGCAAGCTCACCCTTCGATACAGACATGATCCAAGCTTCTTTGATCACGATTTGCCGCGTGACGACTTTGGACGACTGTGGATTGCGGTGGAAACGGATCGCTTCTCTGGCAAAGGTGGATTTTGGGCTCAGTGGCAAGATGTGCAGGAGTTTGGAGAGGCCCTTGCAAGGTTTCCTATTACGGAGGGGCAACCTGTCGTTGCGCAATGGGGATTCAATTTTCTGGAAGGTAATGATCTTATCATTCGATTGGAAATCGTGCCCTTCGATAGCAGAGGTAATCTTGCCGTAAGGTTTGAAGTCGCGGACGATGTTGAACCTCAGTATCGAGCGCGAGGATTTTTCCTCACGAACTATCCTGAATTAGAGACTTTCCATCTTGACATTGCTCAGTTGATAAAAGGCGCGACTGAGGAAGCGGTTTTGATGGGTAGCTAAATCCGTTCCCGCCAACTTGACGTCCCTCGCCGCGCAGCGGCCTTCAAAACCGCCATCCAAACACTACACCGCCCCCATAGCGCACCGCCGACAGTAACGGGATTGCAAAGGGCTTCCGCCCTTTGCCCGCCGGAGGCATCCCTAAAACCCCCTAAAATCAAATCCCATGATACAACTTATACCACTCGATAAACTTGGGCACGCCCACGTCGATGCTGGTGGTGGGGGCGTATCCGTGGTCGCGGGCGATGGCGTCGATGTCGGCGAAGGACTGGCGCACGTCGCCCGGCTGCATGGGCTGGAAGTCGATGATGGCTTTTTTGCCGATCTGTTCTTCGAGGATTTCGACCACGCGCATCAGGTGTTCGCTCTTGTGGTTGCCGATGTTGTAGAGGCGGTGGGGCTTGGTCGATCCGCCTGCCTTGACCTCGCCGTCGTCGGGGGCGGGGTTGTCGAGGCTGGCCATGACGCCCGCGATGATGTCGTCGATATAGGTGAAGTCGCGGTACATATCGCCATTGTTGAAGACGGGGATCGGCTGGCCCGCGGCGATGGCCTTGGTAAAGATCCACATCATCATGTCGGGCCGCCCCCAAGGACCATACACGGTGAAGAAGCGCAGGCCCGTCAGCGGCAGGCGGTAGAGATGGGCGTAGGTTTCGCTCATCAGCTCGTCGGCCTTTTTGGTGGCGGCATAGAGGCTGATGGGCTGGTCAACGCGGTCTTCGACGGCGAAGGGCAGTTTGGTGTTGCCGCCATAGACCGAGGAGGAGGAGGCATAGACCATGTTTTCCACGCCGCGATGCCGCCCGATTTCCAGCATGTTCAAATGCCCGGCAAGGTTGGAATGCAGATAGGCGTGGGGGTTGGTGATCGAAAAGCGCACGCCCGCCTGCGCGCCCAGATGGACGATGCGGTCGAATTCCAGGCCCGAGAGCGCCTCGACCAGCGGTTCGTATTGGGCGAAATCGGCGCGGACAAAGGTGAAGCGGTCGCCGCCCAACTCGCGCAGGCGGGCGAGGCGGGCTTCCTTGAGCGTGACGTCATAGTAATCATTGACGATATCGAGGCCGATGACGGAATCGCCGCGCGCCAGCAGTTTGACCGCAAGGCTGTAGCCGATGAAACCCGCCGCGCCCGTAACCAGAACCTTCATTGCCCAAAAACCCTTTGTTGCCGTTTGCCGCTCTCTTATCGAGGCAAAGCTAATAAAGGGTTGGAGCCGGGTCCATCCGACGTATTGACGCGCCCGGGCGGCACCCGCACAAGCGCGCCATGCCTTTTATGTCTGACAATGCCGCCCCTGTTCATCCCGCCGTATGGGCCGCGATGCAGGCCGCCGACGCCCCCCAGCCGCCCTATGATGGCGACAGTTTGAGCGCTGCGCTTGATGATGCCTTTTCCGCGCTGTTCGGGCGGCCCTGCGCCGCGATCTGGGTGGCCAGCGGGACGGCGGCCAATTGCCTTGCGCTGGCCGCTATGGTGCGGCCCTATGAGGCTGTGCTGTGCCATGAACTGGCGCATATCGAGCGGGACGAATGCGGGGCGCCGGCGTTCTTCACGCATGGGGCCAAGCTGATTCTGGCTGGCGGGGAGCATGCGAAAATGACGCCCGAGACCGCCCGCGCGCGGCTGGCTAGGGTGGGCGTGGGGGTGGAGCATACGCCTGTGACGGCGCTTTCCATCACCCAGGCCAACGAGGCGGGATGCGTCTATACGCCCGGCGAAGTGGCGGCGATGGGGGCTTTTGCGCGGGAAAAGGGGCTGCGTTTCCATATGGACGGCGCGCGCTTTGCCAATGCGGTGGCGCATCTGGAATGCTCGCCCGCCGCGGCCAGCTCTGAGGGCGGGGTCGAGGCGCTCTCCTTCGGCTTTGTCAAAAACGGCGGGATGGGGGCCGAGGCGCTGATCTTCTTCGCCCCCGACATGATCGAGGTCACCCGCTATAACCGCAAGCGCGCCGGGCATCTGCAATCCAAGGGGCGCTATCTGGCCGCGCAGCTCCTCGCCATGCTCAAGGGCGACCTGTGGCTGGACAATGCCCGCCGCGCCAATGCGGCAGCGGGCGAAATCGCGGCGGCGGCGGGGGACAGGCTGATCCATCCGGTGCAGGCCAATGAGGTGTTTGTCGCGCTCTCGGCAGCCGAGCGGGCGGTTTTGCGCGAGGCCGGTTTTGCGTTCTACGATTGGGACGAGACGGCCGCGCGTTTCGTGACCGCGTGGAACAGCGAGGAGGGGGAGGTGATGGCTTTGGCCAAGGCTTTGCGGGGGTTGTGAAGAAGATTGAAGGGATGATGCGAGGGACTCGTCCCTCGCGCTCCCGTTACTGTCTGGGTTGCGCGATGGGTTCGGCCTCATGTGTCGGACGCGCCCTATGAAATATGAAATATAAAGCCTGCGGCGCGGATAGGCAGGCGCCGCAGGCTTTCAAAATCCCACAGCGCGTCCGACACCAGGCGTCGACCCCATGGCACACCCTATACAATAACGGGATTGCAAAGGGACAAGTCCCTTTGCCCGCCGGAGGCAAAAAGCGCCCGCCGGAGGCCTATAATTCCCCCTCCCAAATCCCCCGCAACCCCGCGCGATAATCGGCGAACACAGGCCGCCACCCCAACACCCGCCGGGCCTTGCCATTGGCCACGCGGCGGTTCTCGGCATAGAAGGCGCGCGAGGCGGGGGGCACGTCCTGCTCGGCCAGCAGGGGGGGCAGGGGGAGGCCGGAGATGCGGCAGGCTTCCTCGATGACGGCGTTTTGCGGGGCGGGCCTATCGTCGGCGATATTATAGGCGCCGGGCGGGGCGGAGAGGGCGGCGTGGGCGGCGCGTGCAATATCCTCGACATGGATGCGGCTGAAGATCTGGCCGGGCAGGTCGACGCGGTGGGCGCGGCCCTCGCGAAGGCGGTCGAAGGCGGAGCGGTCCGGCCCATAGATCCCCGGCAGGCGCAGCACCCGCGCATCCCGTTCCAGCCATGCCGCATCGGCCAGCGCGCGCGCGGCGCGGCGGCCCGATCCGCCCAGTCCGACGACGGGCGCGCTTTCATCGACCCACGCCCCGCCGCAATCGCCATAGACCCCGGTGGAGGAGAGATAGCCCAGCCAGCCGATACCCGCCAGATTCGCCCCATAGCGCACCAATACCGGATCAACATCCTCGGCTGGCGGCACGCTGGACAGGACCGCATCGGCGCGGGCAAGCGCCGCGCGCACCCCCTCCTCATCGGCGAAATCGAGCGTTCCGGCGCGGCCCGTCGCCTCGATATGCCATCCGTCATCGGCCAGACGGCGGGCGATTGCGCGGGCGGTGTAGCCCAGACCAAAGATCAGCATGGTTTTCATGGGGCAAACCATAATCGGAAATACTGGCATTCGGAAAGGCTTGGCCTAATAAGGAAGGCATGATGGATGCCATGAACGCCCCCGCCGCCCCTGTTGCCCCCGCCGTGATCCGCCGCGAGGACTATCTGCCGCCTGCGTGGCTGGTGCCGCAGGTCGATCTGGAATTTCGCCTCGGGCTGGAGGAAACGCGGGTGCGCGCGCAATTGTCCGTGCGCCGCAATCCCGCCGCGCAGGGCGATCAGACGATCCGGCTGAAGGGCGACGGGCTGACCGCGCTGCTGGTCGAGGTGGACGAGGTGGTGCGCAATGACTGGCGGATGGAGGGGGACGATCTGCTGATCGATCTGGCCGACGACAATCATGAGATCGTGGTGGAAACCGCGATCCACCCCGCCGCCAACAGCCAGTTGATGGGCCTTTACGCCTCGGGCGGGATGCTTTGCACGCAATGCGAGGCCGAAGGCTTTCGCCGCATCGCGTTTCACCCCGACCGCCCCGATGTGCTGAGCATCTATCGCGTGCGGATGGAGGGCAGCCGCGAAGCTTTCCCGATCCTGCTGTGCAACGGCAATCCGGTGGCGCAGGGTGATTGCGGCGATGGCAACCATTGGGCCGAATGGCACGATCCATGGCCCAAGCCGTCCTATCTGTTTGCTTTGGTAGCGGGCGATCTGGTGGCGACAACCGACCATTTCACCACGATGGAGGGGCGCGAGGTCACGCTCAACATCTATACCCGCAAGGGGGACGAGGGGCGGACCGATCATGCGATGCGCAGCCTCATCAACTCGATGAAATGGGACGAGGAGGTCTTTGGTCGCGCCTATGACCTTGATCTGTTCAACATCGTGGCCGTGTCCGATTTCAACATGGGGGCGATGGAGAACAAGGGGCTCAACGTCTTCAACACGCGCTATGTTCTGGCCGACCCGGAAACGGCGACCGATGGCGATTATGACGCGGTGGAAGGCGTCATTGGCCATGAATATTTCCACAACTGGTCGGGCAATCGCATCACCTGCCGCGACTGGTTCCAATTGAGCCTGAAGGAAGGCTTCACCGTGCTGCGCGATCAGATGTTCAGCGCGGATATGGGGTCCGAGCCGGTCAAGCGCATCGAGGATGTGCGCATCCTGCGCAGCGCCCAGTTTCCCGAGGACAGCGGGCCGCTGGCCCATCCGATCCGCCCCGATTCCTATCAGGAAATCAGCAATTTCTACACCGCGACCGTCTATAACAAGGGCGCCGAGGTGATCCGCATGATGCGGGTCATGGCCGGAGCAGAGCGTTTCCGCAAAGGCACCGACCTCTATTTCGCCCGCCATGACGGCGAGGCGGCGACCTGCGAGGATTTCATCCGCGCCATCGAGGAAGGCGCAGGGCTGGACCTGACGCAATTCCGGCTGTGGTATGCGCAGGCCGGGACGCCGCGCGTGGGGGTCAGCTTTACCCATGAGGGCGAGGAGGCGGTGCTGCGCCTGAGCCAGCAGGTGCCGCCCACGCCGGGGCAGCCGGACAAATTGCCGGTGCCGATTCCACTGCGCCTTGCGCTGTTTGATCCGGCCACGGGCGCGCATCGCGGCGAGGAGCTGATCGTGATGACCGCCGCGCAGGAGGAGCATCGCTTTTCCGGCTGGCCCACGCGGCCTGTGCTGTCGATCAACCGGGGCTTTTCCGCGCCCGTGACCATCGAGGCGGACACCAGTCTGGATGATCTGGTGTTTCTGGCCGCGCATGATGATGATCCCTTTGCCCGCTATGAGGCGATGCAGAGCCTGATGGTGCGCCATCTGGTGGCGGCCGCAGCCGGCGCGATGGACGAGTCCCGCCGCGCCGCCGAGCGCAAGGCGATTGGCGAGGCGATGCTGGCGATCCTGAACGATCCGGCGATCGACGATCTGATGCGCGGCGAATTGCTGATCCTGCCGCCCTATGCCTATCTGGCCGAGCAATTGCCGGTGGTTGATCCGGGCCTGCTGCATGGCGAGCGTGAGGGTTTGAAGGCATGGCTGGGCGGCGAATTGGGCGATGCCTTTGCCGCGCTGCATGACCGGGCGAGCGCGGTGCCTTTTGGCCTCGACGCGGCGGCCAAGGGCGCGCGCAAGGTCAAGACGCAGGCGCTGGTCTATCTGGCCGCCGCGCAGGGCGCCGGGGCCGCCCCGCGCGCCGCCGCGCAATATGATGCCGCCACCAATATGACCGACCGACAGGGCGCGCTGATGGTGCTGTGCGGATTGGACAGCCCGCTGCGCGAGGCAAAGCTGGCCGATTTCCACAAGCGGCATGAGGGCAATGCGCTGGTGATCGACAAGTGGTTCTCGCTTCAGGCCGGATCGCTGCATCCCGATGTGCTGGATCATGTCAAAGCGCTGGCGCAGCACCCCGATTTCACCATCCACAATCCCAACCGGGCGCGGGCGCTGTATATGGCGCTGGCTGTCAATCCGGCGGGCTTCCATGATGCGGGGGGCGAGGGCTATCGGCTGATCGGCGATCTGATCCTTGCGCTCGACCCGATCAATGCCCAGACGGCGGCGCGTTTCGTGCCCTCGCTGGGCCGCTGGCGGCGGGTGGAGGCGGGGCGCAGCGCTTTGATGAAGGCGCAGCTCGACCGGATATTGGCCACGCGCGGCCTGTCCAAGGATGTGTTCGAGCAGGTGAGCAAGAGCCTTGGTTGAGGTTATTCAGGCTGCGGCTCTGGCCGGTGTGCCGCACGGGTTTCTCGGGCGGCGCGGGGGCGTGTCGGTGGGCGCGGTGGCAGGGCTCAATGTCGGGCTGGGCAGCGCGGATGATCCGGCGGCGGTGGCGCAAAACCGGCGGCTGGCGGCCGATAGCGTGTTGCCCGGCGCGTTTCTGGCCACCTGCTATCAGGTGCATTCGGCGGTCTGTGTGGTGGCGCAGGAATGGCCCGATGCCGAGCGCCCCCATGCCGATGCGCTGGTGACCGACCGGTGCGGTCTTGTGCTGGGCGTGCTGACGGCCGATTGCGCGCCGGTGCTGTTTGCCGATGTGCAGGCGGGCGTGGTGGGCGCGGCCCATGCCGGGTGGAAGGGCGCCTTTACGGGTGTTTGCGAGGCCACGGTCGACGCGATGGAGGCCCTTGGCGCGCGGCGCGAAAGAATTGCGGCCGCCATCGGGCCGTGCATCGCACAAAAATCCTATGAGGTGGACGAGGCTTTTCGCGCGCGTTTCCTCGCGCAGGCCGCGCGCCATGATCGCTTCTTCATCGCCGGGCGCGAGGGGCATTATCAATTCGCGCTCGAAGCCTATGTCGCTGATCGGCTGGCGGAATATGGAGTCGCCGTGGTGGAGGGGCTGGGGCTGGACACCTATGATGATGCGAGCCGATTCTATTCCTTTCGCCGCGCCACCCATGCGGGCGAGGCCGATTATGGCCGCCAAATCGCGCTGATCGGGGTGGCCTGAGACAAAAGGGCAAAGAAAAAGGCCATTGGCAGCATTGGTTTTGATGTTTATCAAAACCAAAAAAGCCGGTGACCGTATGGGACAGACCACACGGATCGCGGGGGAGAAGATTCCTGACGATACCGTATTGCGGCTTTATGCCGTGAACGCGATGATGTTCATTCGTTTTTTCGGTCCTGCGGCCCGCATGGACCATTGGTGCAAGGCAAGGGTCAAACATGACAGAAACTGCTGTTGCTGAAAGTCCCAACGATACGGCGCAGGGGGTGCGTCGGCGGGACTTCATCTATGTGGCTGCCACGGGTGCGGCAGGCGTTGGCGCAGCCAGCGTTCTGGTGCCCCTGATCAGCCAGATGGCCCCCTCGGCTGACGTGCTGGCCGAAAGCTCGACCGAGATCGACATCGGCTCGATCCAGCCCGGACAGGCGATCAAGGCGGTGTTTCACAAGCAGCCGGTGTTTGTGCGCCGGTTGACGCCGGTCGAAATCGCCGAGGCGAAGAAGGTGGATGTGGCATCCTTGCGCGATCCGCAAAGCCTTGAGGACCGCACCAAGAAGGGCAAGGAAGAATGGCTCATCACCATGGGCGTCTGCACCCATCTGGGCTGCGTGCCGCTGGGCGCGGGCGAGGGTGAGGTCAAGGGCGAGTTCGGGGGCTATTTCTGCCCCTGCCATGGCTCGACCTATGACACTGCCGCGCGCATCCGCAAGGGTCCGGCCCCGAAGAATCTCGAGGTGCCGCCTTATGAGTTTACCAGCGACACTGTCGTGAAGATCGGGTGAGGAAGACGAGATGAGCTTTCCCTGGGCCAATGAATACAAGCCGAGCCACCCGGCGATGGTGTGGCTGGACGAAAAGCTGCCTTTGCCGCGCTTTGTCTATAATGCGATCGGGGCCGGATATCCGGTGCCGCGCAACCTGAACTACATGTATAATTTCGGCGTTCTGGCCGGTTTCTGTCTGGTGATCCAGATCGTGACGGGCGTCGTGCTGGCCATGCATTATGCGGCCAACACGGGCGTGGCCTTCAATTCGACCGAACATATCATGCGTGACGTCAACTGGGGCTGGATGCTGCGCTATGGCCATGCCAACGGCGCCTCGGCCTTCTTTGTCGTCGTCTATTTCCATATTTTCCGCGGCTTTTTCTATGGGTCATACAAGGCCCCGCGCGAGATGATCTGGCTGCTGGGCGTCGCCATCTTCCTGCTGATGATGGCCACCGCCTTCATGGGCTATGTGCTGCCCTGGGGTCAGATGTCCTATTGGGGCGCCAAGGTGATCACCGGCCTGTTCGGCGCGATCCCACTGGTGGGCGAGCCGATCCAGACATGGCTGCTGGGCGGGTTCGCGCCCGATCAGGCTGCGCTCAACCGCTTCTTCTCGCTGCACTTCCTGCTGCCGTTCGTCATTCTGGGCGTGGTGATCCTGCATATCTGGGCGCTGCATATCCCCGGTTCGACCAACCCGACCGGCGTTGAAGTGAAGCAGGAATCGGACACCGTGCCGTTCCACCCCTATTACACCGCCAAGGACGGGTTCGGCCTGGGCGTGTTCCTGATCTTCTATTGCGCGATGCTGTTCTTTGCGCCGAATGCGCTGGGCCACCCGGACAATTACATTCCGGCCAACCCGATGCAGACGCCTGCGCATATCGTGCCCGAATGGTATTTCTGGCCTTTCTATGCGATCCTGCGTGCCTTTACCCAGAACTTCCTGTTCTTCCCGGCCAAGCTGATGGGCGTGCTGGCGATGTTCAGCTCGATTCTGGTGTGGTTCCTGCTGCCCTGGCTGGACAAGTCGCCGGTGCGTTCGGGCCATTTCCGCCCGACCTTCCGCAAGTTCTTCTGGCTGCTGGTGATTGACGTTGCGGTGCTGGGCTATTGCGGCGGTTCGCCGGCCGAAGAGCCCTATGTGATCATCAGCCAGATCGCGGCGCTCTATTACTTCGCCCACTTCTTCATCATCCTGCCGCTCGTCTCGATGACGGAAAAGCCGCTGCCGCTGCCTTTCTCGATCACCGAAGCCGTGCTGGGGGCCGATGAAGCCGCCAATCTGGCCCCGGCTCCGGCCGAATAAGAGAGCGAGGATAGAGACACATCATGATCCGTATCTTTTCCATGCTCGTGGGCGCCTTCTTCTCGCTGGCCCTGTTGTGGTCGGCGGGCAAGGGCACCGTGGCCTATATTTCCGAGCCGCCCGCCAAGACGGTCGAGGCCGAATTCCATCAGCACCCCAAGGCGCTGAGCCTGTCCTCGGACGGGGCCTTCGGCAAATTCGACCGTCAGCAGCTTCAGCGCGGTTTTCAGGTCTATTCCGAAGTCTGCGCGACCTGCCATGCGATCAAGCAGGTGTCCTATGGCGACCTGCGCGAGCTGGGCTATAATGACGCCGAAGTGAAGGCGATTGCCGCCAAGGCGCAGGTGCCCGAATATAACCCCGCCACCGGCGAGGTGAAGCAGCACCCGGGCGCGCTCAAGGACCATTTCCCGCCGGTCGTCTATGGCGGCGCGGGCAGCCCGCCCGACCTCTCGCTGATCGCCAAGGCGCGTCATGGCGGGGCGGCCTATATCTACTCGCTGCTGACCGGCTATGCCGATCAGGCGGGCTACAAGAACGAAAAGGGCGAGGAACTGCTCAAGAAGTTCCCCGATGCCAAGACGCCTGACGGCTTGTTCTTCAACCCGTACTTTGCCAACCTGAACATCGCCATGCCCCAGCCGCTCGTGTCGGATGGTCAGGTGGCCTATAAGGACGGCACCAAGGCCACTGTCGATCAGATGGCGCAGGACGTCGCCGCCTTCCTCGTGTGGACCGCCGAACCCAAGCTGGAGAAGCGCCACCAGACCGGCTGGCCGGTGCTTGGCTTCCTGATCTTCGCCACGGTGCTGGCCTATATGGCCTATCGCACCGTCTGGGCGGAGAAGAAGGGGCATTGATCCCTTTGTGAGGGACATGAAAACGCCCCCTGCATCACGCGATGCGGGGGGCTTTTCTTTTGGGCCGAAATGCCTTTTTCATGTCGCCAAATCGCCCTATAGGGCCGGGCCATGACACAAGATGACATGAAAGCGCTCGTCCGCTCGATCCCCGATTTTCCCAAGCCGGGCATCCTGTTTCGCGACATCACCACATTGATCGGCCATGGCGAGGGCTTTGCCGCCAGCGTCGCCCTGTTGGCCGATCGCGCGTCCGAGGCGGGCGCGCAGGCGATCGCGGGGCTTGAGGCGCGCGGTTTCATCTTCGGCGCGGCCGTGGCGGCGCGGCTCGGCCTGCCCTTCATCCCCGTGCGCAAGCCGGGCAAGCTGCCCGTGCCGGTGCTGGCCATCGACTATGCGCTGGAATATGGCACCGACACGCTGGAGGTCGATCCCGGCGCGGTGGCGCAGGGGCAGAAGGTGGTCATCGTTGACGATCTGATCGCGACCGGCGGCACCGCCTGCGCTGCGCTCACCCTGCTGCGCCGCGCGGGCGCGGTGGTGGAGGAAGCGCTTTTCGTGATCGACCTGCCCGACCTTGGCGGGGCCGAGCGTCTGCGCGCGCAGGGCGTGACGGTGCGCCCGATCATGGATTTCCCCGGCCATTGATATTTTGCCGCGGCGCAGGCGCTTGACGGCGCCGCGCCCGCATGGCAAGCGCGTCCGCACCACAGCGCCAGTCCAAGTGCGCCGCGCCCATGAGCGGGTATAGCATAGTGGTAATGTCCTAGCCTTCCAAGCTAGTCAGGCGGGTTCGATTCCCGCTACCCGCTCCAGAGCCTCTCTCAAGAGGGCTCAGAAAGCCTCGTAGAGGCATGTTTTTCCAAGCTTTTATCTGGTATATTGCCTCAGCAGTTCCAGATATGTTCCACTCAATCTCGCCCACCTGATGGTGCATGTGATGGACCTGCGGCCAAAACCGTTGCTGGAGGTCCATCATGGCCGAGGAAACTATAAGAAAATCAGGACTTAACGCGGCTTGGATTGCCCGTGCGAAGCCCAAGGAAAAGCCTTATAAGCTCTCCGACCGGGACGGATTGTACCTTTTCATCAAGCCGAGTGGAAGCCGTTATTGGCGGATGAACTATCGCTTCGGGGGAGCACAGCGGACGATCTCCTTCGGGCGCTATCCGGAGCTGACGCTTGCCGAAGCACGAGAAAGCTTGCTGGAGGCGCGCAAATTATTGGGCAAGGGCATCGATCCGGTCGACCATGCCAAGCTTGAGCGCATTGCCGACACGATGGCGGCGGCGAGCAGTTTCAAGGCGGTGGCCGACGAATGGCTGGAAAAGGCGCGCCTTGAGCAACGCGCCGCGATGACGATCAAGAAATATGAGTGGCAGCTGGGGCTGGTGATGCCGACGCTGGGCAAACGGCCCATTGCGAAGATTACCACCCATGAGGTGCTGCTCGCGCTCAAGAAGATCGAGCGGACGAAGAAATATTACACGGCTGGCAGCGTGCGGGGCACCTGCAGTCAGGTCTTTCGCTATGCCATCGCGACAGCGCGGGCCGAGCGCGACGTGTGCCGGGATCTGCGCGGGGCGCTGGTCACGCCCAAGGTGGTCCACCGCCCGGCAATCACGACTCCCAAGGAGGCCGGGGCGCTCATGCGGTCAATCGAGGAGTATGAGGGTGATGCTCTGACCCGAATCGCGCTTCGCTTGCTGCCTCATCTGTTCGTGCGTCCAGGCGAATTGCGCCATGCCGAATGGAAGGAATTCGACTTTGAGCGGCGAGTCTGGACGATCCCAGAGCATAAGATGAAGATGCGGCGCCCTCATGCGGTCCCGCTCTCGCGTCAGGCCATGGAGATCATCCGGGAGATCGAGCATGATGTCACCTTCAGCCCCTATCTGTTTCCCTCCCTGCGCACGCAGGATCGGCCTATGTCGGACAACACCATCAATGCGGCTCTGCGCCGACTGGGGTTCGGCAAGGACGAGATGACCGCCCATGGCTTTCGCGCTTTGGCAGCCACCTTGCTCAATGAAATGGGCCTATGGAATGCGGATGCCATTGAGCGCCAATTGGCCCATGTCGAGAGCAACGCCGTGCGCAAGGCTTACACGCGCGGGCAATATTGGGATGAGCGGGTGCGCATGATGCAGCATTGGTCCGATCACCTTGACCAGCTGCGGGATGGGTGGCCTGCTGCCGGTTTGATGGACACCGAGATAGGCTTCTTTAGGCTACCCCAGCCTGGCGCTCGAAGTCGATAGGGCTGAGATAGCCCAAG
>NZ_MKVS01000048.1:0-223827 GCF_001898925.1 Novosphingobium sp. 63-713 | reverse complement strand
CCACATGTACTTCCGTCATGGCACTTCTCCTCCATTCTACCGGAGCAGATTAGATCGACTCCGCGGGGATGGAGAGCCGTCCACGACATCACTTGCGGACAATCGGATCGGCTGCAATCATCTTTGGATGAAACGGATCGCATTTCTCGTCACCTATGCCGTAGTGCTCACGATAAGCTACTGGATCTTCTATCTGAACCTTGATTGGCGGTCCGATCAAACGAAAGTTCCGACGGCATTGATGCTGTTTGTGGTATTCGCGCTTGCCTCGCTTATCGTTCTGATTGCTCGCGGTTTATGGTGGCTCCCTGGGGCGCTGATGCTGATTGGTTTCACGGTTATCCCATTGGCTCTGCAGTTTTCCTTCAAAGCTGATTACATAGTGTGGGTCGTCGCGCTTGCCGTGTGTGCATCCATGATCGGTTGGTTTGCTCGTTTAAGGCAGAGTGGCAGCTAACCATCATATTCCGACGATAAGCGCCGTTCCGGACACGACACGATTGCGGACGTTTGAGTTTGGCGGCAAACATACACCATGCTGAGGAAATCCATCGCGGTCATAATATATGTTCTTGGCGGCGTGTTAGCAGCCTTTGTCGCAATGTTTTTAGTGGTGGGATGGGGCGAGTGGCATTGTGGCATTAATGACTTTAATGTCGGCATAGGAAGTGTAGCCGCAGGATCTCTTCTTACTGCAGCAAACTTGCTTTGGCGATCTGTTCAGCCAATTGCCGATCGTCAAAAAATGAGAAACTCATTTATTCCACTTTGGATATTTGGATACATTTTGATGTTTCTTGTTATTGGCATCCCAGTTTGTCCATTTCCATCTCGATGAGGTTGTCCGCTCCCCCTAACCTTTCCGCCCATGACCTATCCCGGAGGCATAAGGCATAGCTGCCAGTGGGTTAGATTTGTCGAGGAGGGTAGCTATCGGCCCCTTAGGCAGGAAAAATGCCTTTCCGGTGCCGACAACATTTCCGCCATTCATTCATTTCTCAATCAAGAGCATGGGTTCTGATTTTTGTGGAAGCGTGGGCGCCAATGAAGGGTTGCTCGGATACTTTACGCCATTGAAGCGCAAGCGGACCATGTGCGCAGGAATCCCGCCGCCGCCAACCTTAACGGCAATGTCGGACCATCCCTTCGTGCTTTCTGGCAGGACTCCGACAGGAAGCCGAGTCACCGTCGAGCGCATAACGACACGAAACTTTTGAGATTGCTTTTCCACGATAAAAAGGGTGCAGCCGCCGCTTCCACACCATTCGGGAGTATTGGCATATAGGAACTGTTCCGGGCGACCATCTCCGTTCAGGTCGTGCTCCGTCCAGTCGTAATTCTCAAGGTAAAGGGTGGACCTTGCATATTCTCGCAGCGCGGCATCCTGTCCGGCAATAACAGGTGAAGCGGAAGCAAGGGTGGCGATGGCGGGCAATAGCAGAGCTTTGATCATGCTAAAAATGTATCGTTTTTGAGCTGGTTGCCAATAAATTTCCGTGAAGGTGTCGTTTCCGGAACCGCGACTCTTGGCGCAATGATCAAAGCTGGCTTTTGAATGTCCGCTCCCCCTAACGTTCCTGCCGCCTCGAACTGTTCGCGGTAAGGACCGAAAGCCGCCGGTTGTTCATACTCCCGGCAAGCCACCAAGCTGGGTCTGAAGATCATGGCGTAATTCCAAGGGCGATCGCTTTCACTGGCGGGACCGCGCGAGGTCTACAAGCGCCCTCAATCCCATCAGCCGGTTGCGCTGGCCGGTCGGCGGCGCGCGCCCGTCGCCGCGCCTCTTCGCGCGCCATGCCTCCTGCCGAAACGCCCTCGCCCCCACGCCTCGCTTTCGCCTTTTTCATCGGAAAATGTGCATAATGGGCGGCAGCCATACGGCCGGAAATGCCCGAAATCCGCACATTTCGATGTGATGGCCGGTGCGGGCCATCCGTGCGTTTCTGTGCGCAAAACCTCTCCGCATCGGTAACGCCCGCCGCTCTGGCGCAAACTTTGCCCGCTTCCCCTCTGGGAAGCTCAGGAGCGGCTATGCCGCTCCGTTCAACGGTGCCGCAAGCACCGCCGCAGGGGCCTAATTTGACCTGTCCGCGCGCGCTTTATCGTCCAATGACGCATGATGCAGCCCTGAGCTGCATCATTCCTTTTCTCCCTTAGATTCTAGGGCGGGGTACTCCCCAGTGACTGAACTCGCAGTCTGGGCCTCAAAGTGGGCGCCGAGGCGGTCGAGTTCACGCGCCAGTCTGGGATCATCGGGCAGGAGAATGCTGCCCAGGCGCGAGGTGGGGGCGGCCAACGCTTCGGCGCGCTCTTGCGCCTCGCGTTCCTTGGCCTCGCGGATCTCCTGCGCCCGCTTGTGCCCGCCGACGAGTTGCTGAAAGCGCTGGCGCACCTTGTCTCTCAGCGCGACGGCGAAGGCATAGGCGTTGCTGATCTGCTGGCGTTGCGGGCCTTCGGTCGGGGCCATGCCGGTTTTGCGTGTGCGGCGGACCTTTTGCAGGAAGCCATGGTCCTGCAACGCATCGATCGCGCGCACCACCGTGGCGCGGGCCAGCTTGGCCTTGGCGCAGATCGTGTCGAGCGCGGGATCACATCGGCCCGAGGTGAAATCGACCAGCGAGAGCAGGATCTCGAGCACCCAAAGGCCATTGCTGCCCAACGGGCCTTCCCGTTCGCCCTTGCGCTTGTGCAGCGTGTTATATTCGCGCGCGACCTGGAGCAGTTTGTCGCGCCAGCGCAGCGCGTCGGCGGTACGCCCGCCGCAAATGGGGCGGAAGATCCGCGCGCGCCGGTCGTTTTCGTCATAGCTCTCGCGGCGCACGCGATCACTGATCCGCCCGCCTTTTTCCAGCGCCTTGACCTGCCAGCCTACCAGGTCGCCGATGGCATAGCCGCTCATGCGCGGGGTCCAAATCGGCCGGAAAACGGTTCGCCATTTTTCCCGGAAACCCGCAGAAATGCGTCAGGGCGATTTGGGCAATTTGCCGGATTAAGCGATTGATTAAATGGGATGACAGGGGAACAGCTGGGCTCACCACCAATCCCTTGATTTTGAAACTGGCTTGATCTTCCCCTTCCGGGGAGCGCCATGTCATGCCCGGCGGGTGTATCGGCCACCTATCGCACAAAAAAAGCCGGGGCAGGTCCAAACCCACCCCGGCTTTCCTATGGCTTTAACGCCCGATCTCAGCGCAGGCTGAGCGAGACGCCGAAGATGCGCGGTTCGTTGTAAACGCCCGCCATATAGTTTTCGATCACACCGATCAGATTGTGCTTGTTGAGCAGATTGCGGGCAAAGGCCGCGATCTCGTAATGCGGCGTGGCATAGCCGATGCGCGCGCCCAGTTCATTGTTGCCGTTGGCGGTAAATTCCGCCGAACGGTAAAGCACAAAGCTGGTCTTGCCCTGAATGTTCCAATCGCCGGCCACATAGAGCTTGCGGTCGGCGGCCACCGGCACGTCATAGCGGGCCGAGAGGTTCAGGTTATAGGTCGGCGCATTGGGCAGCGGATTGCCGTTGATCGGCACGAAATAGGATGTGCCGGTGCCGGTGCCCTTGGTGAAGCCGCCGGTGTTGTACACGGTGCAGACCTGCACCCCGTTCAGCCCGCAGGTCTGGGCATAGACGTTGCTGTCCTTGATTTCGGTATGCAGCAGCGACAGGCCCGAGCTGAGCGTCAGGTTGCCCGCCTTCAGGCTCAGATCGGCCTCGCCGCCATAGCCCACCGCCTTGTTGGCGTTGAACAGCACGCCGTTGCCGTTGCTGTCATTGCCGTTGAGCTGGATGTTGTTGACGGTGTAGTAGAAGCCGGTGAGGTTGAAGTGCAGCGCGCCGCCAAGGGCGGTGGTCTTGATGCCCGCTTCCCAGCTGGTGTTGGTTTCGCTGCCGGCGGTGGTGAAATCGCTGTTGAACACGGCCGAGCGGCCCTGAATCGTGGGGCCGCGGAAACCGCGCGCCACGCGGGCGTAAAGGTTCACATCATCGCTGGCCTTATACAGCAGGCTCAGATCCCAGCTCGGCTGGGTGTCGGCCAGACGGACATAGGTGCGGCCCGTATAGGTCGAGACGCCCGCGGCCGTATTGGCGGTTTTCAGCAGCGCGGTCTTCTTCGTGTCATTGGTCACGCGGATGCCGCCCGTCACCGTCAGGCGGTCGTCCAGCTTGTACGAAGCCTGACCGAACACGCCCCAGCTGGTGTTGATATTGTGCAGCAGCACCCAGTTGTTCGGGTTATAGGCCGCCGTGTTCAGGAAATAGCCGCGCTGGTCAAATTCGGTGTCATCACGCGCATCGAAATAGATGCCGCCCACCTGCCATTTGAAGCGCGCATTGTCCTTGCTGGCCAGGCGCACTTCCTGCGTCCACTGATCAAGCCCGCGCAGGCGGCCCTGCGACTGGCCATAGCCGTTGGGCGCGCCATTGACGGGGAAATTGGCCGCCGCGCCGCCATCGGTATCGCCGCGCGACCAGCCATCGGCGCCCTGATAGGACGTGATCGAGGTCAGCGACACATTCCCGTAATCGTGGCGCACGCGCAGCGTCTGGCCATAGGTGGAATAGTTCTGCGGGTTGTTCTGCGCCTCGTCATAGGCAACCTGCTTCTGGTTCCATCCCGCCACGGTCTTGTTGCTGCCCTTGGCCAGCGAGCCGCGATAGAACAGGGTCGAGGTGCCCTGATAGAGGCGGTAATTGGTGGTCAGGTTGATGCTGGTGTCGGAATCGGGGTCGAATTGCAGCTGGAAGCGGGTGTCGCTTTCGGTAAAGCGGCCCATCGTCTTGCCGCCGCCCACGGTGCCGTCGGCGCTGGGGCCGGTGTAGGTGTTGGTCACCCAATTGTCGCGGTGCTGATAGAGCGAGGAGAGGCGGAAGGAGACCGTGCCGTCCTTGGCGATCGGGCCCGACACGGCGCTCTCGATGCTCTGCGTGTTATAGCTGCCCCAGCTGGCGTCGACATGGCTGGTCCAGTTCTTGGTCGGCTTGGCATTGTCGAACTTGATGATGCCCGCCGTGGTGTTGCGGCCAAAGAGCGAACCCTGCGGCCCGCGCAGCACTTCGACCTGGGCCACGTCATAGGCCGGGTTCGACTTGAGCACGACATGCTCAAGCACGACATCGTCCTGAATGATCGAGACCGGCTGGCTGGCGCCGAGGTAGAAGTCCACGTTGCCAAGGCCGCGGATATAGAAGCGGGGGAAGATGCGCCCGGTGGTCGATTCCACATAGAGGCTGGGCACTTTGCCCGACAGGCTGAGCAGCGAATCGGCGCCGCCCGCGCGCGGCGCGGCCAGATCGTCGCTGCGCAGCACGGCCACGCTGATCGGCACATTCTGGAGGTTTTCGCTGCGGCGCTGGGCGGTCACGGTGATGACATTGGGGTCATTGGCGCCCTCGGTCGTCTCGGCGGCCTGCGCATGGGCGGGGGCCAGCGCGATCAGCCCGGCCAGAGCCAGAGCCCGGCGCGAGATCACGCCTTTATGAAGCGAAGTTTTCATGGATTGCTCCCTCAACAAATTCGAAAACCGATACGGCGTCGGGCTGTGTCGCACCGGCGCGTTTCAATGAAATGGCACAATCGCGGCTGCGGCCGCTCCGCCATTGCGGATGCAGACTTGGCCTGGGATTATGACATTCCCGTCGCGCGTTAGGAGCATTCCACGCATTTTCCCCGTTATTTCGCCGCAACGCCGTCGCTTTGCTGCAACAGCGTATCATTTGTGCAACGGAGCAAGGGCTTGCAAAGGTTAATGCATTGGTCCGATGTGTGCCTATCCGCGTCCGGGATGGGTCTGCACATTCTGCCCTGTCACCGCATCGGGCCATGGGCCTTGCCAGCAGGAAGCGGGGTCATGAGGGCGGTGCAAAATGGCGCCTTGTTCACCACCGGGCCTGATCGCGGCGGGAAAACGCGCCAGCGGCGCAACATAGGTGGCAGCGCCGGAGGGCACCACGCCGTAATAGCCGCAGACCACTTCCGGCGCCCGTGGCCATGCGATGGCGCGGGCGATCTCGCCTATCGGTGTGGCCAATCCGATGGTTAATGCGCAAAGGGCGACCAGCCTTGCCGCCCCCTTGGCAGGCTGAACCAGGATTTCCGCGATCAGCACCGCCAGAATGGCCAGTGCCGGAATGCTGGCGCGCATGGCGAAATCCATGCCGCCGCCCACCCGGCCAAAGGGGATCAGCAAAAGCGAGGCGACCACGATCCATGCTGTCGCCGCGCCATAGGCCCCGGACGAGGGCCGCAGCCGCAGAGCCAGCAGATAGGCGCCAATCTCCAGCAGGATGAAGATCGGATAGGAATGCAAGGGCAGGGGCGTGGCCGAAGCGCCGACCGAATCGCCCGCCACCACCAGATAGGCCAGCCCCGGCAGCGCGGCCCCCGCCGCAGATGCCGCCCAAAGGATATCGCGCGACAACAACGACCGGCCGCAGGCATGAAGCGCAAAGGGCACGCAGCCGATCGCCGCCAATGGCGAAAGCAGCGGCAGAAACGGCATCATCACCGCAAGCAGCAGGCGCGGCGCCTTGCCCCGTCGCCATGCCAGATAGGCCGCCGCAAAGATCCAGCCCGCCAGCCCATGCTGCGGCACCCAGAACATTTGCGTGACTGGGGCGCTGAACTGAAACCCGGCCCATTGCTCCAGATGCAGGGTCAGGGGCTGGCCCGCCAACGCCTGACCGACGATGTCCATGCCGCTGAAACCCAGAAACACCCCAAGCGCGACAGCCTTGGCCCGCCCGCCCTCGAACAGTGTCGATCCGGCCGCCAGCACCAGCGTCAGCAACAGGCTGTTTTGCGCCCACAAGGCCCATTCGGCGGCGCGGACATTGCCCGTCAGCGCAGGCCCCAGATACATGCCCAGCGGAGCACGCAGCACCATCGGCCCGCCCGCGACATCATAGGCAAAGGGCCATGGGTTCACCGTCAGATCGCGCAGCACCGCCAGTCGCACCTGCCAGTCGGTGTTGGCATAGGTCAGCCGCCCTTCGCCCCCCAACAGCAGCACCGCCATGGCCACCGCCGCGCAGACCGCCAGTTCGCGCCATGCAACATATCCGCTCCAGCCCGGTGCGCGCGCCACGCCCACTATGGCAGCCAGCCCCAGCGCGCTGCCCGCCAGCCACCACCACAACGGCAGCCCCAGAAAGGCCCAAAGACCCACCTGCATCAGGCCGAGCAGCCCCAGCAGGACCAGCATCAGCCAGTGCAGCGACAGTCCGCCATTCCTTTGCGCCAAGACGCCATTCCCATCCATGGGCCCAGCATAAGGGAAGGCTTGCGCAAATTAGGTTAACGCGCCGTCAGGCATGTCGAGGCGCGGAAATTCTCAGGCGACGGCGGATCGCTGGTCGGGATTGAGCCAGGACGCCTGCACATCGGCGCAGCGCAGCAGGAGTTCGCTCAGCGGCAGGGGCTTGCTGAAGAGATAGCCCTGCGCATGTTCGCATCCGGCCTCGGCCAGCGTCTGGCGCTGGGCTTCGGTTTCCACGCCCTCGGCCACGCAGGTCAGGCCGATCGTGTGGCACAGGGTGATGACCGCCGAGGTGATCGTGCTGCCTTCGCTGGTGTCCATCGCGCGCACAAAGCTGCGGTCGATCTTGATCTTGTCGAGCGGCAGGCGTTGCACATAGCCGAGGCTGGAATAGCCGGTGCCGAAATCATCCAGCGCGATGCCCACGCCCAGATCACGAAACGCCTGCAAGGCCTGCGCGGCGGCCTCGGCATTGCGCATCACGGCGGTTTCGGTCACCTCGATCCAGATCCGGCACGGCGCGATGCCCGCCGATGCGATCTCGTCGCGGATAAAGGCCAGCGTGCTGGCCGAGGTGAGGTCGCAGGCCGAGATGTTGAAGGACACGGCCACGCAATCGGGCAATTGCCGCGCGGCCTTCAGTCCCTTTTTGAACACGGCGCGGGTGATCGAATGGATCGCGGTCGAACGTTCGGCAATGGCGATGAATTCCATCGCGGAAATCTCGCCCAGCATCGGGTTCGACCAGCGCGCCAGCACCTCGACGGCGCTCAGCCGCCCGCTGGCCAATTCGACGATGGGTTGGAGCACGATGGACAATTCCTCCTCAAAGGAACTGGCCTGAAGCGCGGCCTCGATGGCGCGGTCGGCGCGCACGGCGGTTTCAAGGCTGGGGGTGAACAGGCAGACCCCGCCGCCATGGACATGTTTGGCATGATAGAGCGCATAATCGGCCCGGTCGAACAGGTCGGACGCCTTTGTCCCGGCATCGGGATATTGCGCCACGCCCAGCGAGCCGCCCACCGAGAGCACGATCTCGCCGATGCGCAGCGGCGCGCGCACCTGCTGCAGCAGGCGCTCGCAGGTGCGCGCGAAGTCATCGACCTGGGTGTCGATCAGCCCGAATTCATCCCCGCCCAGCCGATAGACCTGCACAGACGGCCCGGCGGTGGCCCGCAGGCGCCGCCCTATGGCTTCGAGCAGCCGGTCGCCGACCTGATGGCCATAGGTGTCGTTGATTGGCTTGAATCGATCCAGATCGAGCACGCCCACCGCAAAGGACGGCCCGGTGGACTGCTGCGTCCAGGCGTCCAGATCGGCATAGAACTGGCGCCGGTTGGGCAGGCCGGTCAGGCTGTCGGTCATCGCCAGCTTGCGGTTTTCCTCGTTCAGCCGCTGCAGTTCGTGATGCTGGGTCGAAAGCAGGCAGCCGGCTTCCACCTGTCTGCGGAAATGTTCGAAACTGTTGAACAGCACCCGCAACAGCACCCCCAGCACCAGCGTGACATTGATCCCGATGGTGGCAAAGGTCAGCAGGCGCTTGCTGAAGCAGAAGATGATGAAGGCCGGGAGCACCGATATCGCCACCAGCAGCGCCGCTTGGGGCAGGACCACCAGACAGAAGATGCAGCCGATCACCGTGGTGGAAATGTAAAGCGCGACATGCGCCTGTTCAAACGGCCCGCCATAGGGGGCCAGCGACAGCGACCACCCCGCATAGGCCGCCGCAATCGGCGCCGCCACCATGGTGACCAGACGCAGTTGACGCTTGGCCGACGCAGGGCTGGGCAGCCCGCTGCGCGAGGTGCGCAGCCAGTGGACCATGCGGATCAGCGTGATCGGGAAAAGCACGGCGGGCGCGATGAATGTCAGCGACAGGGGGGCCTGCGCGCGATGGGTGATGGCCACGGCCAACGAGTTGATCAGCAACAGACCATAGAGCAGCGGAACCTGCCTTTGCAGATACGCTGCCTGATAGACCGCCAGGTCCGGATCGGTTCCGATATCTGCAAACCACCGGATCAGACGCGATAGCAGCAAGCGTCCTCTCCTTTTCGTGCGCGCCAGCCAGATCGTCAGCATTATGGGCCGCCATTGGTGAAAAGGCCTCTAGCGACGGCCTAGGTTGGATCGCGGATGATATTGGAGAGAAAAGAGTAATATGTCCAGCAAGGGCGCCGACCCGGAAAAGTAAAACCCCCGCGCCGTGGCCGGAGCGGGGGTTTCACCTTGGCTTTCGCCGGATCAGGGCCTCAACCGGCCCGACGCGGTGGCTGCATCAATATTTCACGCGGACATCGACCATGAACGAGCGCGGAGGCAGGAAGCTGAACTGGTCGGCGCCGGCATAATAGGTCTTGCCGCCCACCAGCGTGGTGCCGCCATTGGCGATGGCTGTGATCGCGCGGCTGTTGAACACGTTCGACACGGTGGCGCCGATGCGGAAGTGCTCGCCGATATCCTGGCTGATCGCGAATTCCCCGGTCGAATAGGGGCTGATGCGATAGAGACGGATGCCGTCCGTGGTGGTGTATTGCGTGACCGTGGTGGGAACGCCGTTCACCGACTGCTTCACGGTGAAGAGTTCGGTGGCATATTGCGGGCCGGTGAACTTCTGGCTGAAGGACACGCGCAGGCCCTTGCGTTTGTAGATGAAACCGGCGGCCGCCGTGCTGAAGGGCGCCTTGGCGATCTGGGCGCTGGTGGTGCCGGAATGGGCATAGTTATACGAGCCGTTGCCGAACACGGTCAGGCCCTCGATCGGCATATAGGCGATCTGGCCCTCGACGCCCTTGTAATGGACGGTGCCGATGTTGACCAGCGTACCGGAAAAGGCGGTGGTGTCGGTGGCGCTGGCGATCTTGTTGTTCACATTGATGATATAGCCATCAAGATCAACCGAGACCTTGCGGCCATGCCAGACCGTGCCGACCTGATAATTGGTGCTGGTCTGGGGCTTGACGGCGGCGGCGGCGGTGGCCGACTGGGCGGCGGTGGTCGCGTCAAACGAAGGCGTATAGAAGCTCGACAGGTCGGGCACATACATGCCCTGCGCATACTGGCCATAGAAGGACCAGTTGGTCTTGGGCTGCCAGTTGATCGTGCCGAAGGGCAGCGCCTTGGTCCAGGTGGCCGAGGAGTTGGCGGGCGAACGATAGCTGTCGGCGTTGACCAGCGCATTCACGCCGCGCTTGAAGTTCACATATTTCACGCCGGGCGTGATCGCCAGATTGCTGACCGGGCGCAGTTCCAGTTCGCCGAACAGCTGGAACTGGTCCCAGCTCGAATTCTGCTCATACTTGATGTTGGCCAGAGCCGTTGAGGGATAGCCCGCCGTGCTGGCCGCGCCGCTGTAGAACTTCTGGTCATAGCTGGGCAGGCCGGTGGTCCAGCTGAAATCCCAGGTGTGGCGCCAGGTGTTGGCGTGTTCATACCATCCGCCGATCTTGGCCTTGCCGAAACCGAAGGCGTAATCCGCCTGACCGATATAACCGATTACGCGATACTTGTTCAGCTTGTTGTAGCCGGGCATCTGGCTGGGGTCGGTGATGGCCTTGTATGGCGAGGCGGCCGTGCCCGCGCCCGAAAAACCGGTGACGACCGTGCTGGTGTTTCCGCTCATCGTGTTGTTGGTATAGCCATACATATAAACGCGGTTGTCGAGGCTGAGGTTGCTCGACAGATCGCTCTGCAGGCGCAGATAGGAGAAGTCGGTGGTCTTGTCGGTGCGGTTGTACTTCCAATAGTCCTGACGCGTCGGATCATTGCTCAGGCCATAGTTCAGGCCGTACATGCCGATGTTCGAGGTGGCCGTGCAATTGGTGGCCTTGAGCGTGACATTGCCCGGCTGCATTGCGCCGCAGGTCGTGCCCTTCAGCACGTCGGACTGATAATAGTAGTTGCGGTTCCACGTCGAGAGGATGGTCAGCTTGCTCGACGTGCCGATCGGGATCACGCCCTTGAAGAACAGGTTCTTCGACATCACCGGCGAATAGGTGAGCGCGCCGTCCGACTTCAGATACTGGCCTGAAAGCGTGAACTTGGCGCCGTTCCACTTGTCGATCTTGCCGGTCTGCACCTCGGCGCGGCCGATAAAGCTGTTCCAGTTGCCCAGCAGCGCCTCGCCCATCACGCCCTGCTTGTCGGAAACGGCGCGCGAATACATGTTGATGTTGCCGCCATAGGTGGCCTGGCCCAACTGGCTGGCATTGCCCGGGCCGCGATCGACCACGATGGTTTCAATCGTCGTGGTGGGAAAGAACGAGGTCGAGTGGTGGGTGGGGTTGTTAGTGTCGGCAAAGGGGATGCTGTCATAGGTGACGTTATATTCGCCATCCTGAAAACCGCGGATCGTCGCCTTGGTTTCGGAGAAGCCCTGACCGTTGCCGGTACCCGAAATCGACACGCCCGGCGTCAGCGCGATCAGCTCGTTAAAGTCTGAGGCGGCATTGGCATTGTCGATGAATTCGCGGCTGATCGCAGCCTGCGGCTGGGTGGTGGTCAGCGAGGCGGTCAGCGGGGCGGCCTCGGCGGTGCGCGATCCGGTGACGATGATGTCCGAGGTGGTCAGCGACTGGCGGTCATTGGCCTGCCCGGCCTGATTGGCGGAGGTGGACTGGTCATCGGCGGTCCCGGCGGCGGCGGGCACGTCGGCCGGCACTTCGGCGGCTGCGGCATAGCCGATATTGGCGATCAGGCAGACGGCAAGCGCGGTGCTGGTCGCCAGCAGCGTCTGGATGGAATGTTTGCTCATGTTACGGCCCCTTGAACGATATGATCTCTATTCCGGCGGCGGGCTCACAGACCGGACAGGCAGCCGCCATCGCCGCCCGAAGCGGGACGGGCGCGAGGGAGGATGATCCATGCTGTCGTTTTGCCCGATCCTTGAACCCACCGGACACGAGCGGCGGTTAGGTGCGAGCGATGACGGATATGTGACGAAGCAACGGGGCAGGCCCGCAAAGCGGGCAAGATTGCAAATTTAGAATGTTGTCACGCCCGCGACCAACAGCGGAAAATGCAACCGTACCGCCAGCCCCGGCCCATTGTCGGCCAGTTCGAGCGATCCGTCGTGAAAACGCATGATGGCGTCGGCAATCGCCAGCCCCAGCCCGCTGCCCGGCCGATTCGAGGCCGCACCCCGTTCAAAGGGCTGCATGACCCGGTCGCGCTGGGCCTCGGCGATGCCGGGGCCATTGTCGGCGATGGTGATGATCGCCTCGTCTCCGGCAAGGCCGAGGCTGATGGTGGCGCAGGTCTGCGCGGGTGTGTGAAGCGCCACATTGTCGAGCAGATTGACCAGCAATTGATGCACCAGCCCAACGTCGCCCCGGATCGTGGCGGGAAACAGCGCGCCGATCTCCAGCCTGCTGCCCGCATCCGCAATCACTGGCTCCATGGTTTCGGCCACATCCTCGATGATCGGGGCCAAGGGCAGCGGGGCCATGGCGGTGGGATGGCGCCCGGCCTCGATTTCGGACAGGCGCAGCAGCGCATCGAAAATGGCGATGATCGAGCGGCATTCACGCTCCGCCCGCTCCAGCAATTGCCGCCCGGCGGCGTCCGTATGCTCCCTGTCGGCCTGCAACAGGGCGCGCAGGCGCGTCAGCGGCGTGCGCAGGTCATGGGCCAGATGGCTGGCGAACTGGCGCTGGCTGTGGACCATATCGGCCATGCGTTCGATCATCCGGTTGAGCCCAGCCACCTGTTGCGCAAACACGCCGTCCAGCCCGGCATCGGGAATGCGCTGGCCGAGGTCTCCGCGCGCCAGCGCATCGGCGGCGGCCATCGTGCGGGCCAATCGCTGGGCGATCAGCGCGGAAAACAGCCATGCTGCCCCGCTGCCCACGACGATGCTGATGATGACCAGAATGAGCGCGGTGCGCGGCAGCATGGCGTGGATATTTTCCACCGCCTCGGAATGTTCGATGATGACCAGCCGCGCGCCGTCGGGCAGGCGCGCGGTCAGCGCATGGCCCTCGCGCCAATCGGGGCGGCCATCGCGGAAGCGCACATCGGTAAAGCCCGGCAGGGGCAGAGACAGCGGCGGGGCCATCTCGATCCGGCCCCAGATCGCGCGGCCATCGGGGGCCAGCAGCATATGCCCCTTGTCGCTGATCACGCGCCCGCCGGTCAGGGCATTGAGGCGGCGGGCGATGCTGGCGGTGTCCTGCGGCGCGCCGGGCACCAGAATGCGCGCCTGTTCGCGGCGCAGCGAGGTTTCGACCTCATCGTCGATCTGCGCGCGCGCCTGCCAGTAGAGCAGCGCGCCGGCCCCCGCCATCGCCAGCGCAAAGGCCAGCCCGAATTGCCCTGCCAGTCGCCCGATGCGCGGCTGGGCCAGAAAGGTCAGGCCCCGCATTTGGCCGAACGCAGAACATAGCCTTCGCCGCGCAGCGTTTCGACCGCATCGCAGCCCAGCGCCTGAAGCCGCCCGCGCAGGCGCGACAGGTTGCTTTCCACGATATTGGTGGCCGGATCAAAGGCATAGCCCCAGACATTTTCCAGCAGCATCGCCCGCGTCACCACCCGGTCGGCATGGCGCATCAGATAGGCCAGCATCGAAAACTGCTTGCGGTTGAGATCAATGCCCGCATCGCCCAGAAAGGCCCGGTGCGCGGCATTGTCCAGCCGCAGACGCCCCACGGCCAGATCATCGCCCTTGCGCTGGTTGCGCCGACAGATCGCGGCAAGGCGCGCCTCCAGTTCGGCATCGTCAAAGGGCTTGGTCAGATAATCGTCGGCCCCCGCTTTCAGCCCTTCGACCCGGTCCTGCACCGAGCCGAGCGCGGAAAGCATCAGCACCGGTGTGTTGCACCCCGATGCGCGCCATTGCGACAGGATCTCTATCCCGCCGATATCGGGCAGCATCCGGTCCAGAATGATCGCGCCCACCGCGCCTTCGCGTTCGAGCGCCAGCGCCTCGCGCCCGGTCAGCGCGTGGAGCGAGGGGTGACCCCATGCCGCCAGACTGCGGCAGATCACCCCCGCAATGATCGGATCATCCTCGACAACAAGAACAGGTTTTTGAGTCATGGCCCCTGATGCGACGGTTTTGTGACATTTTCGCGGATGCGCATGGACGCGTGGGATGCAGGCGCGCATTTTCTTTGCCCATGCCGCGCGGCGGCGATCCGCGCTTTTGCTTGCCAAGGGGCAGATTTCCTGTTGAGTTGGCGTGTGGGGCAGGGTGGGAAAAGCCATGCAGAGGGTTAGGAACATCAAGGAACTGGCCGAACTGGCCGGGGTTTCGGCCGGTACGGTATCGCGCGCGCTGGCAGGCTCTGAACTGATCAGCCAGGCCACGCGCGAGCGGATTCAGGCATTGGCGCGCGAATATGGCTTTCGCCCCAATGTGATGGCGCGCAACCTGCGCATCCAGAAGACCGGGGCGATCGGCGTGCTGATCCCGCTGGGCCATGAGGCGGGACAGCCGATTTCCGATCCTTTCTTCATCACCATGCTGGCGATGCTGGCCGATAAACTGACCGAGCGGGGCTATGATCTGCTGCTCAGCCGGGTGATTCCGCAGGATACCGGCTGGCTGGAAAGGGTGGCGACATCGGGGCGGGTCGATGGGCTGATCGTGCTGGGCCAATCGGATCAGGCCGCGACCCTTGACGAGGTGGCGCGCGATTATCGCGCGCTGGTGGTCTGGGGCGGGCATAAGGAAGGGCAGGTCCATTGCAGCGTCGGCAGCGACAACTATCTGGGCGGGCAGATGGCGGCGCGGCATCTGATTGCGCATGGGTGTCGTAAGATCGCCTTTTTCGGCGATCCGCGCGCGCTGGAAATAACCCAGCGACTGGACGGTGTGCAAGCTGCGCTGGCGCAGGCCGGGCTGGATCAGGCCGACGTGGTCCCAGCCCATCTGGTGGCCGAATTGGCCTATGCCGATATTGCCCGTTATCTGGGCGATGCTTCGCACCGACCCGACGGGATCGTGGCCGCCTCCGACGTGATCGCGATGACGACGCTGCGCGGGCTCGCCGAAGTGGGCCTCTCGGTGCCCGGCGACGTGCGCGTGGTGGGCTATGACAACCTGCCGCTCTCCGAACATACCGTGCCCAGCCTGACCACCATCAGCCAGGATCTGGTTGCCGGGGCAGAGCATCTGGTCGACATGCTGATGCGCCGCATCGCGGGCGAGGAGACGCAGAGCGTGGTGATGGAGCCGGAACTGGTGGAGCGGATGTCGGCTTGAGGGGGTTTATGCCTCCGGCGGGCAAAGGGCGGGGGCCCTTTGCAATCCCATTAATGGGGGGCGGGGTTGGGTTTCGGGCGGGGTTTTAAAGCCTGCGGCGCGGCGAGGTGCTGTTTAAATCGCCGCAGGCTTTCATTTTCAACCTTGCGCATATCAGCTATGCCTGAACCCATAGCGCAACATAGACAGTAACGGGATTGCAAAGGGACCAGTCCCTTTGCCCGCCGGAGGCACCTCCAAAAAAACCAAACCTGCGATCAACAAGTCGCCGTCTTGGTCCCCGACAACCCCGCCGTCAGATTGCGTGAATCGCGGATGAGGAAGGCCGCTTCTTGACGCAAAGTCATCGGCTTGACGAACATCGATCCGAACAGGCCGGATTGCTGGTAATAGACCTCGACGAACATTACGGCCATGCCGCTGGCGGCTGTCACCTGGTTGCCGGTTGGGCCCATGCCGGTCACCACCGCACTTTCGGCGCCATAGGCAGATGCGGCGGTCATGCTGCCGGTGCAGCGTTGCCAGTGGATATATTGCTTGCCGGTGCTCGAATTGAGTTCGAGGCTGGAGATGATGACCTTGCCTTTGGTGCTCAGGTTGATGCTCTTGCCTTCCTGCACCGCGCCGGTCAGCACCGAATTGACCTCGGTTTCGGTCACGGTCGGGCTGACGCTCGACGTGCTGCTCTGTTCAAGGCGCGAGGCATTGTCGGCGGTGGACATGGCGATCTGGTTTACCTGGAGGCTCGTGATGGTCATGTTCGCCATCTCGATGCCATAGAGGCCGATGACCAGCAGCACGGGCATGGTGGCGCCCAGCTCGATGATCGAGACGCCCGAGCAATCGCGGCGCAGGCGGCGCAGGAGGGCGCACCATTTCATGTGCAGGTCCTTGTGGCCGAACCATAGGCGACCTGCGCGGCCCAGGGCTGGTTGCGGCGCACCGCCGTGGCGTTCAGCGTGACCTTGCCCCACATGCTTTTCATGAAAGGGACGCTGAACATCGGCGTATAGCTGGCCGTGGCGGTATAGACGATGATGTCGCCCGCTGCGCCATTGCCCGCTGCGCCAATGTCCGAATTCCACGATCCGTCGCCGTTCTCGTCCGTATAGGGCTCGCCATTGTCACAGCGGCCGTTGGCATTGGAATCGGTCCATTTTTCCGCGCGGCCGATGTCGGTGAAATCATAATAGGACTTGCGGGTCGAGGTGACCGTCACCCCGGGCAGCGCCGGGGCCAGGACCTTGGCCACGTTCTGGTCCAGCGTGGTGGTGTTGGCGTTTTCCAGCGTGGCATCGCGCGCGGCCTGACGCACCGCGCCATTGAGCAGCGCGCGGCCATAGAACATCTGGCCGAAATAGCCGATGCCCATCATCATCACCAACAGGATCGGCAGGACGAAGGCATATTCCACCGCCGTGGCCCCGCGCCGGTCGCGCCAGAGATGGGCAAGCCGCCGTGTCATCAACTGGCCACCCGCAAGGCGCTGGCGGTCTTGGCGATCTGCTGAAACGCGCTGTTGAGTTCGCTGGCGCTGTTGGCGGTAAAGCCGCTGTCGGGCGAGGCGCAATAGGATAGGTCGCTCGATAGGCTGGTGGAGTAGCCGATCACCCAGATGCGCACCCCGCGTCCCTTGATCGCATCGCACAGCGCGCGGAAACGGGCGATATGGCGGTTGTCATCATTGCTGTAACCATCGTCGGTGATGCGACGGTCATGGTATTCGATCCCATAGGCCTGCTGGATCGAATAGTTCGCATTGGGTTCGCCGTCGGTCATATAGATGATGTGGCGCGTGACATTGCCGCCGTTGGTGGGCACTTCGGTCACATTGCTGGCAAAGATCCCGGTCGCCGAAATCAGCCGCGCGCCCCACAGCATGCCGATGTCGTGATAGGTGCTGCCCGCCGGGGTCAGTGAGTTGACGTAATTGGTGAAATCGGTCTGGGTCATCGTTGCGAGCGTGCGCGCCGCCGCCGGGCAATAGGAATAGGCTTGCGACCCCGATGTGCTCAGAATGGAACTGCTGCTGCTGGTGCCGCGATAATAGGCCACATCGGGCCACATCGGCGCCCATTTGGTGGCATCATCGCTGGTGGGCGCCATGTCTATGTTGAGGTCGGTGGCACTGGTGGGTGAAATGCGGTCGGTCAGCGAACTGTAGGTAAAGGTCGGGTCCGAGACAGTATAGCGCTCCTCGATGCAGCCATCCCACGAGGATGTCAGCGATGTGCCGTTCGAGCCGGTATTGGTGGTGGCGTTGGCAAAGGTCTTGAACGTGCTGACATCCATATTGACCAGCATATAGTCGAAATGGTCGAAGACGCTGGCGCTGGAAGTGGTCGCCGGGGTGGTGAAGCCGGTGTAGCTGTAGGTCTTGAGCGTCAGATTGGCGTAGTAATAATATTGGTAATAGCTGTCACCCGAACGTGTGCAAGTATATAAAGTCCGCCGCTTGGGCTGGTTGCTGATATTGGCATAATAGGAATAATTGCCCGTGGCCACATAACCGCTGGTTGCGGTGGATGAACCATTGTTGGCCCATGCCGTGGCGGCGGGCAGGGCCGAGAGGCAGGCGCTCTGGCTGCCATAGGCGCTGCTGGAATAGAGGGCGGGCGTGCTGTTGGCGCTGTAGACCTCCTCCGAGGTTTTTATCGTGCGCCCGTTGTAAACGCCGTAATTGACCGTCTCGAACTGTGGCACCCGGCTTTGGACGCCGTAGGTGTTGACCAGATAGGACGGGTTCAGATTGTAGAGCAGGCGCCCGACATTGACCGAGCTGCTGTAGGGCACAAAGCCATAGCGCACGCGGGCATTTGTGCCCGCCGTGGCATTGATGATGGTCGTGTTGAAATTCTTGAGCGCGGTCTGCAGGCCGGTGATCTTGACCGTGCCGTTATAGGAATCCGACATCGACCCAGTGGTGTCCAGCACGAAGACGATATCGGAATTGCCGATGCTCTGCGTCGATCCGCAGGTCAGGCTGACATTATAGGTGTAGCGCCCGAAGAGCGCCATGATCCGCAGCGGTACGGTGGTGCTGGCCGTGCCGTTGACGGTGATGCCGTTATCCGGCGTGGTCAGGGCAAAGGCGGTGCTCTTGGTGCCTTGCTGGGCGTCGGTATAGTTGACGTTGAAATAGGATTTGCCCTGCGCGATCGCGGTGGCGTCCAGCCCATTGGTGGTGACCGCGCGCCGGGCGGCCAGCACACCGGCATCGCACGCGCCCTGAAGCCGGTTCTGTGCGCGATAGACAAGGCTCAGATCCACCGCCCCGCCGATCAGCGCGGTCAGCACGAACATGATCGCGGAGGCCAGCATCAGCACATTGCCGCGCCGGTCATGGGCCAGTCGGCGCAGGAAGGGCTGGGGTTGCAGCATGAAAATCGGGCCTTGTTTCAGCGGACAAGATGCGCACCCGGAAGGACGCCTGATGGTTTCCCCTAGTGGTTAACGCTTAAAGATTCATAAATTATCGGAACTTGGGCGTCGCGAGGCTGTATTGCGGGCCTATTGACGACCCCGGACATGCACCGGTTTTGCAACTGCGGATGCAGGAATCGAGTTTGAGTATGGCCGGAATAGGCGTAAATCGGCGCCACCCCGATTGGCCGCCACCCCGCATATCGTCGGAGTCGGCTTCCTTACATGGAGATCATCATGAAGAACCTGTTGGCTTGGGCTTTTGCCGTGTCGCTGCTGTCTGGCGCGCCTGTGCAGGCGGCCGGGCCGGGTCTGGATTTCCACCTCTTTGAAAATGAATATGTTCGCAATGGCGTGCCCGAGGCCGGCTATGACGCGGTGCGCCGCGCGGTGCCGGTGGGCGCGGATGCGCGCGGCGGCGTGGCGATGCTGCGTCAGGCGGGCGCGCATTGCGGCGCGGTGCGCGGCGATACGGTCGATTGCTTTTACCGTGAACGCATTTCGGTCGACGATGTGGTGGATACTTATGCAACCTGGGACATGCAGCTCAACCTGAGCGGCGACAAGGTGGCCGCCGTTAATGTCGAGCGCAGCGTCGAACAGCGCTGACCCTCTGCCGCAAAGCGGCTTTTAATCCCATAGCGTCTCACGCTGCCGTCAAGGCGCAAGGACAGTAACGGGATTGCAAAGGGACAAGTCCCTTTGCCCGCCGGAGGCATTCAAAAAGCACCCGCCGGATGCATGTTAATGCCGCCCCGCATGTCCTCCCGGACTGGTGAAATCATACACCGCCAGCCCGGAAGGGTCGGTTGGCAATTCCAGCACCTCGCGCTGGGCCAGCGTATGGGCGGCGTCCTCATAGCCGCTGCGCCAATGGTCCTCCATCGTCTGGCGGCTGAATTCATAGTCCTTGTAATCGCCTTCGTAATTGGGCGACTGATAGACCATCTGCACGATATTATAGCGCGCCGGATCGGTGGCCTCCATCAACAGCTTGCCCTCGGCGCTGGCCAGTTGCTCGGGCGTCATCGTTGCGGCCAGCTTGCGAAAGGCGTTGCGCAATTCCTGCCGCTCGCGAAACATGTCGGTGGCGGCGCGGGTGCGGCTGGAATATTGGATTTCCTTCATGCGCGAGGCGACGGCCGCCATGTCGCCGGGCATATGGCCGCGCGCGCTCCACAGATCGACCTGAAACACCAGCGTGTCGAGCCGCGAGTCGGACGACAAAACCCAGTCGAGCGGCGTGTTCGACACCAGCCCGCCGTCCCAGTAATATTCGCCATCGACTTCCACCGCCGGAAAACCGGGCGGCAGCGCGCCCGAGGCGATGATATGTTCGGGCCGGATCGTGCATTGGGCATTGTCGAAATATTTGAAATTGCCGGTGCGCACATTGACCGCGCCCACGCTGAACCGGGTTTGGCGTGCGTTGATGCGGTCGAAATCGACCAGACTTTCCAGCGTCGAATACAGATGGCTGGTGTCATACCAACTGGTCGCCTCGGCGGTCTTGTCGGGCTGGAAAAAGGGTGGGATCAGGCGGGGGCTGAAGAAGCCCGGCGCGCCCTGCATCAACACTTGCCCCGCCGCCATCTGGTTGATCGCGCCGCGCAGATGCGGGTTCACCGCCAGATGCGACAAGCCAAGCGTTGCCAGCCATGGCGCCCATGCGGTTGAGCGGCCCGACACGCCTTCCCAAAAGCGGCGCAATTGGCCCACGCGCGCATGGGGCGCATTGCCCGCGATGATCGCGCTGTTGATTGCGCCGATGGAAATGCCCGCGATCCAGCCCGGCTCGATGTCCCGTTCGGCCAAGGCCTCGTAAACGCCCGCCTGATAGGCCCCCAAGGCGCCCCCGCCTTGCAGCAGCAGCGCCACGGTTTCAAAGGGCGTGCCATTGCCTCTGGCATGGGTGACGGGGGCTTTCCAGCGGCGCATTCGGGGCATGGGCGGGCGGCTCCTTGATGATCGCGCCTTTCAAGGTAGCGGTTAATGGCCGCTATTCAATCCACTCCGCGTAAGGTCAGCGTGGCCAGCGCGGCCAGCATCAGCGTGGCGGCGGCAAAAGCCATGGTCCACACCGGCGCGCCGGGGAAAAACGCGTTCATCACCGTATGCATCACCGTTGCCACCAGCAATTGCGGCACCACGACAAAGACATTGAACAGGCCCATCGACACGCCAAGCTTGGACTGCGGCAGGCTGGAGGCCAGCATCGCATAGGGCATCGCCAGAATAGAAGCCCATGCCAGACCGATGGCCACTTCGCTGACCTGCAACCACGCCGGATCGCGCAGGACCAGATAGGAGCCAAAGCCCGCCGCCCCGGCGATCAGGCTGACCGCATGGGTGCGCGCCTTGCCGATGCGCCGGGCGAGCCATGGCAGCACGATCAGCGCGGCGGGCGCGGCCACGCCATTATAGATCGAGAACAGCCGCCCGACATAATTGGCCGCCGCCTGATAGGCCGGACTGGCCGGGTCGGTGGCGCCGAAATGATATTGGGCGACGATGGGCGTGGTATAGATCCACATGATGAACAGCGCCGACCAACTGAAGAACTGCACCAGCGCGAGGCGCTTCATCAGCGGCGGCATACCGGCAAAATCGCCCACCACGCTGGAGAGCAGAGTGGTGCGCCCCGCGCGCGCCAGCAGGATCGCGGTGGCCAGCGCGACGCCATAGGCGGCCATCAACCCGGCCAGCAGATAAAGCTCCTTGGCCAGCGCCCAATGTGCGACGCAACCCGCCAGTACGCCCCCGGCGCCGATCCACGGCAGCGCCCCAACCGGCGAACGCGCCGCCAACGCAAGGTCGGGGCCGGTGTCGAGGGCGGACTCCTCGCCGAAAGCCTCCATTTGCGCGGGCGAATATTCCTGCGTGTTCAGCACAGTCCACAAGACCGCCGCCAGCAGGATCGCGCCGCCCGCCCAGAAACTGTAGCGCACCGTGTCGGGGATCTGCCCCGTCGGCGCGACATTGGCCACGCCCAGCGCATCGAGCAGCGAGGGAAACAGCGACCCCACCACCGCGCCCGCGCCGATAAAAGCGGTCTGCACCGCATAGCCCGCCGTATGCTGGCTCTTGTCCAGCATATCGCCGACAAAGGCCCGGAACGGTTCCATCGCCACATTCAGACTGGCGTCGAGCAGCCAGAGCAGCATGGCCGCGCCCAGCAACATGCCTTGCAGCGGCATGACCAGCAGCGCCAGACAGGCCAGCACGGCGCCCGCCAGAAAATAGGGCCGCCGCCGTCCCAGCCGCCCCAGCCATGTGCGGTCCGACAGATGCCCGATCACCGGCTGCACCAGCAGGCCCGTCAAAGGCGCGGCGATCCACAACGCGGGCAGATCATCGATCGAGGAGCCAAGCGACTGAAAAACGCGGCTCATATTGGCATTTTGCAGGGCAAAGCCGATCTGGATGCCGAAAAAGCCAAAGCTGACATTGCACAGCCCGGCCCAGCCAAGTTTGGGCTTGCCCGACATGATTTCCCCTTCCGCGTGGTGGTCTGTTTGTTGCGCCCGGCGTTGCATGGACCGGGGCGCGGGGCAATCACGTATACGAATACCTTATGTTCGATTGGCAAATCGCCTTCGCGATTTGCCTGCGGCGAGTCTTTGTAAGGTGCGCCTTGGCCATCCGGCCAAGGCTTGCGGCACCGGCCCTTTCCCCCGGCGCCGTTTACCCCCCGCAACTCTTGCGCCGCACCAGCCGCGTGGGCAGAACGGGCGAGGGCAGTGCGCGATCCTCGATCTGGGCCAGCAGGGTTTCGATCAGCAACGCGCCCGCCGCTTTCAGATCCTGCATCATCGTGGTCAGGGGAGGATTGGTCATGCCCGCCGCCGGAATATCGTCAAAGCCCATCAGCGCCACATCGCCCGGCACCGACAGGCCCGCCTCGGACAGCGCGCGCATCGCGCCGATGGCGATGAGGTCTGATCCGGCAAAGATCGCGTCAAACCGCGCGCCCCGCGCAATCAGCGCCTTTGCGGCCAGATAGCCCGATTCCTCCGTGGTCAGCGCGTCGATCTGCAAATCCGGGTTCACCGGCAGTCCGCTTTGCGCCAGCGCCGCCTGAAGCCCGCGATAACGGTCGGAAAATTCAGGGTAATGCTCGTCGGCCTGCCCCAGAAAGGCGATGTCGCGGCGGCCCTGCGCGATCAGGTGTTCGCCCGCCATCTGCCCCGCGCCGAAATTGTCGCTGCCCACGGTCGCGCCGATATTGTCGGGCCGCACCGAGCCCCAGCGGACAAAGCGCGTGCCCTGTGCCACCAGCCCCGTCAGGCGCTGTTCGTATTGCGTGTAATCGCCATAGCCGAGCAGGATCAGCCCATCCGCGCGGTGGCTGTCCTGATAGCGCGTGTGCCAGTCATCCTCCATTTTCTGGAACGAAATCAACAGGTCGAACCCGCGATTGGCGCATTGGCGTGTGATCGAGCCGAGCATGGCGAGGAAGAAGGGATTGATGCGCGAATCATCCTCGCTGGGCTCTTCAAAGAAGAGCAGCGCAATCGTGTTGGCCCGCTGTGAACGCAGCGAGGAGGCGTTTTTGTCGACCGTGTAATTCAGTTCGCGGGCAATCGCCTCGATCCTCGCGCGCGTCTCGGCGCTGACCGAACGCGACCCGCGCAGCGCCCGGCTGACCGTGGGCTGGGACACGCCCGCGCGATAGGCGATGTCAAAGCTGGTAGGTTTGTTCGATCGTTTTTGCCCCATGATCCCCCCATGATGCGTGTGCTTCCCGACTGGCTCTTGCGTGGCCTTAGAGCAACATTACCCGATTGCGCATAATATGGGTATACGTATGCCATCTTTTGTTCTCGGCCGTCCCCGCTGTAAACGGGCTCCACGTTGACCGGAACCAAGGGGCAGGGGTGCCCTATGCCGGGACGAAGCCTGCGCGCATGGACCGTGTGTCATCCATGCGCAGCCGGTATGATCAGGAGAGGAATATCATGAGCTTCCGCAGCTTCAAGGCGGGGCGCCTTGGTGCGTCCGCCGCATGCATTGCCGTGTCTGCTTTCATCTTTCCGGCGCTGGCCGAGGCCCAGCAGGCCGCGCCTGAGCCGGCGGCCAATGACCAGGCGATCGTGGTGACGGGCATCCGCGCCTCGCTCGATGCCTCGGCCTCGCTCAAGCGCCGTTCGCCGGTGATCGTGGAATCCATTTCGGCCGAAGACATCGGCAAATTGCCTGACGTGTCGATTGCGGATTCGCTGGCCCGTCTGCCCGGCGTCACGGCCCAGCGTCTGGAAGGGCGCGACCAGCGCCTCTCGATCCGCGGCCTTGGCCCCGATTTCGGCACCACGCTGCTCAACGGCCGCGAACAGGTGACCGTGGGCGACAATCGCGGCGTGGAATATGACCAGTATCCGTCGGAATTCTTCAAGAATGTGGTGGTTTACAAGGCCGCCAATGCCGGGCTGATCGCGGCGGGCGTGTCGGGCACGGTGGACCTGCGCATGCTGCGCCCGCTGGCGCAGAAGGACCGCATCATCGCGGTGCAGCTGCGCGGTCAGATGAACGGCATCAAGGCGCTCAACCCTGACAGCGACAACAAGGGCTTCCGCGCCTCGGCCGCCTATGTCGACAAGTTTGCCGACGACAAGTGGGGCATCGCCATCGGCCTGTCGGCCACCCAGGCCCCTTCGCAGAACGAGCGCTACAACGCCTGGGGCTTCCCCAATGACCCGGCTGCGGGCGGCGCGCTGTTCCTTGGCGGGGCCAAGCCCTATGTGCAGTCGAACATGCTCAAGCGCTATGGCGGCGTGGTGACGGTCGAATGGGCGCCCAGCGACAATTTCCATTCCACGCTCGACCTGCTCTATTCCAAGTTCAAGGAAACCCAGCACCTGCGCGGTATCGAATTCCCGATTGCCCCGACATGGGGTTCGGGCGCCACGATCCAGCCGGGCTATACCACCACCAACGGTCTGGTCACCAACGCCACGCTTACCGGCGTCCATGCGGTGCAGCGCAATGACCTGAACGAGCGCACTGCGGACAATTTCTCGGCCGGGTGGAACGGCGTGTGGACGGTGGCCGAGGACACCCACATCACGCTCGACGCCAGCTACAGCACGGCCAAGCGCACCGACTTCCTGCTCGAAACCTATACCGGCACCGGATACAATTCGGCGGGCGCCTCCGACACGCTCAAGATCAGCGCCAATCCCAACGGCACTTTCTCGATCGTGCCGACGCTGGATTATTCGAACACCGGCCTGTTCGGCATCACCGACCCGCGCGGCTGGGGCTATAACGGCACGACCGCCGTGGTTCAGGCGGGCTTCCTCAACAAGCCCAATTTCAAGGATGACCTGCTGGCCCTGCGCGCCAGCCTGGATGGCAAATTCGGCGGCGGCAATGTCATTTCCGGCTGGGAAGTGGGTGTGAACTATTCGCGCCGCAAGAAGGTGTCGAACTTCCTCTCCTACTTCCTCTGCCCCAAGGGCGCGGGCACCAATTGCACCGTGTCGAGCGGCACCACCACCTTTGCCCCGGTGCCCAGCGCGGCGGTGCTCGGTTCGGTGGCGCTGGATTATCTGGGCGTGCCCAAGATGCTCGCGCTCGATCCGATGTATCTGTATAACAACAGCTTTAATGCGGCCTATGACAATCGCCCCGTCTCGCTGGTGCGCGACAATTCGGTGACCGAAAATGTCATCACCGGCTATGCCATGCTCAAGCTGGACGGCGATGTGGCGGGCAAGCGCCTGACAGGCAGCATCGGCGCACAGGTGGTCCACACCAACCAGAGCTCGGATGGTTCGATCTCGAACTTCTCGAATGGCGCGGTCACGCTTTATCCGGCCACAGGCGGCGCGAAATACACCAATTTCCTGCCCAGCCTGAACCTGTCGCTGGAAATGGACCCTTCGATGTTCGTCAAGTTCTCGGCCTCGCACACGATGGTGCGCGCGCGCCTTGATCAGTTGCGCGTCAATCAGGAGTTCAACATCGACCCCACCCGTCTGGGTTCGACCACGCCGGGCCAATCGGTGTTCAGCTCGACCGGCGGCAATGCCCAGCTTCGCCCCTATCACTCGACCAACATCGACCTCTCGCTGGAGCGCTATTTCCGCAAGGGCGGCTATGTCTCGGTGGCGGGCTATTACAAGAAGCTGACCCAGTTCGTCGATCCGTCGAACAATTTTATCTATGATTTCTCCTCTGCGCTCAGCAGCCTGACGCCCGCCCAGCGCGCGGCGGTGGGCACCACGCTGGGGACGGTCAACGCGCCGGCCAACACCGGGCATGGCGATGTAAAGGGTGTGGAAGGCACGCTCTCGCTGCCCTTCTCGCTGCTGACGCCCAAGCTGGATGGTTTCGGCTTCTATGGCAGCCTGTCCTATACCGACAGCACGATCTATCTGGCCAGCAATCCGGGGCAGGCGATCACCCTGCCGGGCCTGTCGGACTGGGTGCAGAACGCGGCGCTTTATTATGAAAAGCACGGGTTCCAGGCGCGGGTGAACTATCGCTTCCGCTCGACCTTCCTGGCCGAAGTGGCGGGCCTTTCGGCCAACCCCACCTATCGTCAGGCCAAGGCCGAAGCGATTGTGGACGCCCAGATCGGCTATGAGTTCCAGCCCGGATCGAAGCTCTACGGCCTCGCGGTCATGCTTCAGGCCAAGAACCTGACCGACCGGCCTTTCATCACCTATCAGAACAATGATGTGCGCCAGTTGATCGACTATCAGCGCTATGGCCGCGACTATTACCTGAGCGTCAGCTACAAGTTCTGATCGCGACAGGACGCGGGCGGGGCGCGATGCTCCGCCCGTCTTTTACAATAATAAGCCAACGGGAATTGCGGGATGAGCCAAAGGCCACAACAGCGCATCGTCATTGTGGGCGGCGGCACGGCGGGCTGGATGACGGCTGCTGCGCTGGGTCATTTTCTGGATGACGGCTTTACTGTCGAGCTGGTGGAAAGCGACGCGATCGGCACGATCGGCGTGGGCGAGGCGACCATCCCGCATATCAATGTGTTCAACAAGGCGTTGGGCATTGATGAAAAAGCCTTCATGCGCGCCACGCAGGCAACCTATAAATTGGGCATCGCCTTTGATGGCTGGCTGCATCCGGAGCACAGTTATATCCACGCTTTTGGCGATGTGGGCCGCGATGTGGGCCTTTGCGCGTTTCAGCATTTCTGGTCGCGGGCGAAGCGGCTGGGTTTTGCCAAGGAGACCGGGGCCTACACGCTCAACACCATCGCCGCGCGAGCCGGGCGGATGCATGACGGCGCGCCGCTGACGGCCCAGACCGTGCCCGCCATGCCCCATGCGTTTCATTTCGACGCGGGGCTCTATGCCGCCTTTCTGCGCGACCATGCCGAGGCGCGGGGCGTCAAGCGCACCGAGGGGATGATTGCCGATGTGCGCCGTCATGGCCTGACCGGGGATGTCACGGTGCTGCGCCTTGCCGATGGGCGCGAGATTGCGGGCGATCTGTTCATTGACTGCTCCGGCCAGCGGGGCCTGTTGATCGGCGATGCGCTGGGCGGGACCTATGAGGATTGGCGCCGCTGGCTGCCCTGCGACCGCGCGATGGCGGTGCAAAGCCCGCGTCTGGCCGATCTTGTGCCCTACACGCGCGCCATCGCCCATCCGGTGGGCTGGCAATGGCGCATTCCCTTGCAGCATCGCACCGGCAATGGCCGCGTTTATTGCAGCGATTTCATAACCGATGATGCGGTGCATGACGAACTGGTCAGCAGCCTCGAAGGCGGCGCGATCACCGCGCCCCGCCCGATCCGCTTTACCACCGGCCGCCGCCGCGAGGCGTGGAAGGCCAATGTCATCGCCATCGGCCTGTCCTCCGGTTTCCTTGAACCTCTGGAATCGACCTCGATCCATCTGATCCAGACGGGGATTGCGCGCCTGCTCAAATTCCTGCCCGGCGGGCCGGTGGCGCAGGTCACGCGCGATGCCTTCAACGCCCAGTTCGCCTTTGAAATGCAGCGCATCCGCGATTTTATCATCCTGCATTACTGGGCCAACCGGCGCGAGGAGCCGTTCTGGCAGGCCTGCCGCGCGGTGGACTTGCCCGACAGCCTGCGCGCCAAGATCGACCTCTTCGCCGCTTCGGGCCAGATTTTCCGCGAGGGCGAGGAATTGTTCAGCGAGGTGGGCTGGTTTCAGGTGATGGCCGCACAGGGCATCATTCCGGCCGCCAGCCATGCCATGGCCGAGGCCATTCCGGAGGCGGATTTGCGCGATTATCTCGAACTCATCTCGGCGCTCTATACCAGAGAGGTGGGGCAATATCCTTCCCATGCCGACTATATCGCCCGCCATTGCGCGGCCCCCATGGCGCAAAAGGTGATGGCATGAGGCGCGCTTTGACCATGGCTCTGGCCGCGCTGGCGGCGTCCGCCGCGCAAGGCACGCCCCTGTCCGACCTGCGCGCTCGCACGCCGGAACAGGAAGTGATCTATTTCGTGCTGCCCGACCGTTTTGCCAATGGCGATCCGGCCAATGATACGGGCGGCATCGCGGGCGATCGGCTGACCCATGGGTTCGACCCTGCGGACAAGGGCTTCTATCATGGCGGCGACCTCAAAGGGCTGACCGCGCGGCTTGATTATATTCAGGGGCTGGGCGCCAGCGCGATCTGGGTCGGACCGATTTTCAGGAACAAGCCGGTGCAGGGGGCCAAGGGCCATGAAAGCGCGGGTTATCACGGCTATTGGATCACCGATTTCCTGCATGTCGATCCGCATTTCGGCAGCGATGCCGATTTCGCCGCGCTGGTAGAGGCGGCCCATGCGCGGGGGATGAAGGTCTATATGGACATCATCGTCAACCACACCGCCGATGTCATCCAATACCGCGAGGCGGGCGATGCCGCCGCGCCCTATCGTTCGAAGGCCGATTATCCCTTTTCGCGCCGGGGCGGGGTTGCGGGCGCGCCGATCAATGCTGGGTTTGCGGGCGATGATGATGCGCGCCCCGCCAACTGGGTGCATATGACCGATCCGGGTTTTGCCTATACGCCTTATGTGCCGCGCGGCGAGGAGAGGGTGAAGAACCCGGCCTGGCTCAACAATCCCATCTGGTATCACAATCGCGGCGACACCGACTGGAAGGGCGAGAGCGCGCAATATGGCGATTTCGTCGGGCTGGACGATCTGGCCACGGAAAACCCGCGCGTGGTCAAAGGGTTCATCGAGATCTACGGCAGCTGGATCGACCGTTTCGGCATTGACGGCTATCGGATCGACACGGCCAAGCATGTGAACCCGCAATTCTGGCGCGCCTTTGTCCCCGCCATACAGGCGCGGGCGCGGGCGCGCGGCATCCCCAATTTCCACATCTTTGGCGAGGTGGCGACGGGCGATTATGATCCGGCGCTGCTGGCCGGATGGGTGTATCGCGCGGGCCTGCCTGCGGTGCTGGATTTTGCCTTCATGCGCGCGGCCACCGATGCGGCAAGCGGCAGGACCGGCACGCAGGAACTGGCCCGCATGGTCGATGACGATGCGCTCTATGGGCCAAGGGGCGCGCTGCGCCTGCCCACTTTCCTTGGCAATCACGACAATGGCCGTTTCGCCATGGCCCTGCGTGAGGCCAGGCCGGGGATTGGCGCGCAGGAATGGCTGGCGCGCGACCTGCTGGGCCATGCGATGCTGCTGACGCTGCGCGGCGTGCCGACCATCTATTATGGCGATGAACAGGGATTTGCCGGGCGCGGGGGCGATCAATCCTCGCGTCAGGATATGTTCGCCAGCAAGGTGGCGGAATATAATCAGGATGTGCTGGTGGGCACCGCCTCCACCACCGCCGCCGCCAATTTCACGCCCGGCCACCCGCTGTATCAGGCCATCGCCCGCCTTGCGCAGATCCGCCAGTCTACCCCGGCGCTCTGGGGCGGGCGGACGATCCTGCGCGCCTCGGGCGAGGGGCCGGGCCTATTTGCCGTCTCGCGCCTCGATCCCAAGACCGGGGCCGAGGTGCTGCTGGCCTTCAACACCTCCGACCGACCCATCACCGCGCAGGTTTCCGTCGCGGCCGCCACCGGGCGCTTTAACGCCCTGTCCGGCCCATGCCCCGCCGCGCCCGCCGCACCGGGCAGCGCGACCATCAGCCTGCCCGCTTTCGGCTATGCCATCTGCGCCGCCACCCAGTAAGGACCCCCGATAATGACCCTTTCGCAAGGCCCATGGTGGCGCGGCGCCACCATCTATCAGATCTATCCGCGCAGCTTTGCCGACAGCAATGGCGACGGCATTGGCGATCTTCCGGGCATCACCGCGCATCTCGATCATATCGCCTCGCTGGGCGTGGATGCCATCTGGATCAGCCCGTTCTTCACTAGCCCGATGGCTGATTTCGGCTATGATGTGGCCGATTACCGCGATGTCGATCCGATCTTTGGCACGTTGAGCGATTTCGACGCCTTGGTGGCGCGCGCGCATGGATCGGGCCTGAAGGTGATGATCGACATGGTCTTCGCCCATACCAGCGACGCCCATCCATGGTTCGCGCAAAGCCGGGCGGACAAGACCAACGCTCACGCCGACTGGTATGTCTGGCGCGATGCGAACCCCGATGGGACGCCGCCCAACAACTGGCAGTCGGTGTTCGGCGGCCCGGCCTGGACGTGGGATGCGCGCCGCCAGCAATATTACATGCACCAGTTCCTGAAAGAGCAGCCGCAATTGAACGGCCATAATCCGGCGGTGCAGGAGGCCTGCCTTGATGTGCTGCGTTTCTGGCTGGATCGCGGGGTGGATGGGTTCCGGCTCGATGCGCTCAACCATGCGATGTTCGATCCGGGCTTTGCCGATAATCCGGTGGCGGCCGACAATGGCAAGCCACGCACCCGGCCTTATGATTTTCAGGCCAAGGTCAACAGCATGAACCACCCCGATGTGGTCGGCTTTGTCGAACGCATCGCGGCGGTCTGTCAGGCGGCAGGCGCGACCTTTACCGTGGCCGAAATCGGTGGGGATGATGCCGATCCGCTGATGAAGGCCTATACGGCGGGCGAGGGGCGGCTTTCGAGCGCCTACAGCTTCGACTTCCTCTATGCCGAGCGCCTGACCGCCGATCTGGTGGCGCGCACGCAGGCGCTGTGGGATGGCGCGCCGGATGCCGATGGCCGCGCGCAGGGTTGGCCAAGCTGGGCCTTTGAAAACCACGATGCGCCGCGCCATGTCTCGCGCTGGGTCGGGGCGGAGCATCGTGATGCCTATGCGCGGATGACCATGGCGCTGCTGATGGCGCTGCGCGGCAATGCGTTTCTGTATCAGGGGCAGGAGCTGGGCCTGACGCAGGATGATATCCCGTTCCACCTGCTTCAGGACCCCGAAGCCATCGCCAACTGGCCGCTGACGCTGAGCCGCGACGGCGTGCGCACACCGATGCCGTGGCAGGTGCAGGACGAACAGGGCGGGTTCACCAAGGGCGCGCCCTGGCTGCCGCTCTCGCCGGAAAACATCGCCCGCGCGGTGGACCGGCAGGAGGCCGACCCGCAAAGTCAATTGGCCATCACCCGCCAAATTATCGCCCTGCGCCGCGCGCATCGGGCGCTGGCGGTGGGGGCGATGGAGGATCTGCGCGTGGAAGGCGATCTGCTCACCTTCACCCGGCGCGAGGGGGGCGAGGCGGTGGCCTGCACCTTTAACCTTGGCGGCGAAACCATCGCGCATGCCGCGCCGGAGGGGCAGATCCTGCTGGCATTGAACGGCGCGGATGGCGGGCAATTACCGCCTTATGCCGCGCATTTTATCCTGTCTGCTTAACCCCCTTCTTCCCCCGGAGAGAGACCAACATGGCCCGCTCGCTTGCCCCCCTTGCCGCCCTTTTGCTGACGGCAACCTCAGCTTATGCCCAGACCGCGCCCGCCAGCTATTCGGCCACATCGCCCGATGGCACCATCGCCATTGCCATCACCACCGACAGCGATCACCGCGCCCGCTACAGCATCACCCGCAAGGGCAAGGCGCTGATCGCGCCCTCGCTGATGGGCTTTATCCTGACCGATGGCGTCAACATGGTGCGCGGATGGGACATCACTGGCGCCGATACGGCCAAGGGCGATGACACGTGGGAGCAGCCCTGGGGCGAGCGCCGCTATGTCCGCGACCATTATAACGAGATCACCGTCCACCTGCGCCAGTCCAAGGAGCAGGGCGAGCGGTTGATGGATGTCCATTTCCGCATTTTCGACAATGGCGTGGGCTTTCGCTATGAAATCCCCAAACAGGCCGCGATGACCACGATGCGCATCGCCGACGAGGTCACCGAATTCGACATCGCTCCGCGCGGCACCGCATGGTGGATCCCCGGCGGCGAATGGAACCGCTATGAACAGGTCTATCAAAAGACCCCGATCGATGCCGTCTCCACCGCGCATACGCCCATCACCATGCGCCTTGAGGATGGCACGCATCTGTCGTTCCACGAGGCTGCGCTGGTCGATTATTCGGCCATGTGGTTCAAGCGGGCCGATGGGCAGAAGTTCCGCACCACCCTTGCGCCTTCGGGGCAGGGCGCGCGGGTTGTGCGCGATCTGCCCTTCAACACGCCTTGGCGCGCGATCCGCATGGCCGATGATGCAGCAGGGCTGGTGGAAAACGACCTTGAACTGAACCTCAACGAACCGAACAAGATCGGCGATGTAAGCTGGTTCAAGCCGCAAAAATATATCGGCATCTGGTGGGGCATGATCCGGGGCGACTGGACATGGGCCGAAGGGCCAAAGCATGGCGCCACCACCGAGCGGGCCAAGCAGTACATCGACTTTGCCGCCAAGAACGGCTTTTCCAGCGTGCTGATCGAGGGCTGGGACAAGGGCTGGAACGGTAACTGGCTGGGCACGGGGGGCGATTTCAGCTTTACCAAACCGGCCGATGGTTTCGATCTGGAGGCTGTCACCGCCTATGGCCACAAGAAGGGCGTCAACATCATCGGCCATCACGAAACGGGCGGCAATATCGCCAATTACGAGGCCCAGCTTGAGGATGCGATGAAGCTGTATAACCGCCTCGGCGTGCCGGCGGTCAAGACCGGCTATGTGGCGGATGCGGGCGGCATTCAGGCGCCCTGCGGGAATGATCCGGCCAAGATCTGCATGGAATATCACGATGGCCAGCGTCAGGTGCAGCATCACCTGCGCGTGGTGCAGGTGGCGGCGAAGTATCACATTGCCGTCAATGCGCATGAGCCGGTGAAGGACACCGGCCTGCGGCGCACCTATCCCAACTGGATCGCGCGGGAAGGCGCGCGCGGCATGGAATATAACGCATGGGGCGCCTTCGCCAATGGGCCGAACCATGAGCCGACTCTGGTTTACACCCGTATGCTGTCCGGCCCGATGGATTTCACCCCCGGTATCCTCAGCCTTGAGGGCGCCAACCATGCGCCTCTGGCCTCGACGCTGGCCAAGCAATTGGGCCTTTATCTTGCGCTCTATTCCCCGATCCAGATGGCGGCCGATTTTATCGAGAGCCTTGAGGCACACCCGCGCGAACTGGCCTTCATCCGCCAGGTGCCCGCCGATTGGGCGCAGAGCCATCTGATCGCGGGCGCGGTGGGCGAATATGCGATTTTCGCCCGTCAGGATCGCAACAGCCCCGACTGGTATGTCGGCGGGGTCAATGACGCCACAGCGCGCGATGTGGATCTGAAGCTTGATTTCCTCGATCCCGGCAAGACCTATACCGCCACCATCTATAAGGACGGCGAGGGCGCGACCTATCTGACTGAGGCGCGGCACAGGATCGCCTATGAAACGCGCAAAGTGGCCAAGGGCGACACCATCAAACTGTGGCTGGCGCCGGGCGGGGGCGGGGCAATTCGTCTCACCCCGGTGAAATAAGGCCCGGCCCGGTTGACGCGGGCGCGTCACGGGATAGGGAAGGGTGATGAGCCAAAAACCCTGTCCCAACTGGGTCAGCTGGGCCATCGGGCGCATCGATGCGGATTATACCCGCAGCGCCGATACCCATCTGATCCCGGTGCCGCTGCCCGCCCTGCCGCATATCGCGATTTATCTGAAGGATGAATCGAGCCACCCTACCGGCAGCCTGAAGCATCGCCTCGCGCGCTCGCTGTTTCTTTATGCCCTGTGCAACGGCTGGATCGCGCAGGGGATGACGATTGTCGAGGCCTCCTCCGGCTCGACCGCCGTGTCCGAGGCCTATTTCGCGCGGATGCTGGGCCTGCCCTTCATCGCGGTGGTGCCGCGCAGCACGGCGCCCGAAAAGATCGCGGCCATCGAGGCACTGGGCGGCCAATGCCACAAGGTTGACGGCGCGGGCGCGGTTTACGGCGAGGCGTCGCGTCTGGCTGCGGAATTGAACGGGCATTACATGGACCAGTTTACCTATGCTGAGCGCGCCACCGACTGGCGCGGCAACAACAACATTGCCGACAGCATTTTCAGCCAGATGGCCCGCGAACCCCACCCGATCCCGGCATGGATCGTGACCGGCGCGGGCACGGGGGGCACCTCGGCCACCATCGGCCGCTATGTCCATTACAACCGCCATGCCACACAGGTCTGCGTGGCCGATCCGGCGGCCTCGGTGTTTCACCGCAACTGGCATGACGCAGCCGTCATCACCGCCGATGGCCCCACCAGCCGGATCGAAGGCATCGGCCGCCCCCGCGTCGAGCCCAGCTTTATCCGCAGCGTGATCGACCGGATGGAAGTGGTCGAGGATCGCGCCTCCATCGCCGCCGCGCGGGTGCTCTCGCGCTATCTGGGGCGGCGCGTGGGCGGGTCGACCGGCACCAATCTGGTGGCGATTGCGCGCATTGCCACGCAAATGGCCGATGCGGGCGAGAAAGGCTCGATTGTCTCGATCCTGTGCGACAGCGGCGAGCGCTATGGCTCGACCTATTACAATGAAGAATGGCTGACCGCGCAGGGGCTTTTGGACGAAGCGGAGGAAGAGCGCATGGCCGCCTTCCTTGCCAGCGGGCGTTACGCTTCCTAAGTTATCTGCCAACAATTCTCATTTGCAGGATCCTATGTCGAACAATCCGCTGCTGGCCGCCACTGATCTGCCCGATTTTGCCGCGATCCGGCCCGAACATGTCGTGCCTGCGGTTGAGGCCGCGATTGCCGCCCATGCCGAGGCGATGAAGGCTTTGGCCGCGCGGCCGGGCGATCCGGCGCTGTTGGCCGACAAGGATGCGGCGGACGTTGCCATCTCGCGCGTGTGGGGCGTGGTCAGCCATCTGGTGATGGTGGCCACCACGGTGGAACTGCGCGAGGCCCATGGACAGGCCCAGTCCCTGATCGACGCGCATTTCAGCGCCGTGGGTCAGGACAAGGCGCTGTATCAGGCGTTGAAGGCGATTGATCCGCAGGCACTGCCCGAAGATGAGCGCCGCGCTTTGAAGCTGGCCTTGCAGGATTTCGAACTGTCGGGCGTGGCATTGGAAGGGCTGGCGGCGAAGGATTTTGCCGAAAACCGCATCGAAATGGGCCGCCTGTCGACCGAATTTTCCAATGCTGTGCTGGACGCGACCGAAGCGTGGACGCTGGAAATCACCGACGAGGCGCGCCTTGCCGGGGTCCCCGAGGCCGACCGGGCGGGCATGCGCGCGGCGGCCCAGCGCGCGGGCAAAGAAGGCTGGCTGATCACGCTCCACGCGCCCAGCGTGATGGCGGTGCTGTCTCATGCCGAGGACCGGGCGCTGCGCGAGGAAGCCTATCGCGCATGGAACACCCGCGCCTCGGATCAGGGGCCGAATGCGGGCCAGTTCGACAATGGCCCGCGCATCGCCGAAATCCTGTCGCGCCGGGGCAAGGCAGCGCTGGCGCTGGGGTTTGAGGATCCGGTGGCGGTGTCGCTGGCCGCGAAAATGGCGCGCGACGGGGCCGACGTGGATGCGTTCCTCTCCAGCCTTGGCGGCGCGGCGCGGCCTCAGGCAGCGCGCGATCTGGCCTCTTTGGCCGAATTTGCGCGGGACGAATTGAACATAGCCGACCTGCGCCCTTGGGATGTCGGCTTTGCCAGTGAACGGATGCGGCGCAAGCTGCACGATCTCGATACGTCGGAAATCCGCCGCTATCTGCCGCTGCCCCGCGTGATGGAGGCTTTGTTCGCACTGGTGCGCGAACTCTTCGGCGTTGAATTCCGCGCCGCGCAGGGCGTGCCGGTCTGGCATGACGATGTGCGCTATTTCACCCTGCACCGCGATGGGCATGAGGTCGCCTCGCTCTATGCCGATTTCTTTGCGCGCGAGGGCAAGCGCGGCGGGGCATGGATGGATTCGGCCCGTCCGCGTCAACATGGCATCACCCCGGTCGCCTATCTGGTCACGAATTTTGCGCCGCCGGTGGGCGATGCACCCGCCTTTATCACGCATAATGATATGGTGACGCTGTTCCACGAAATGGGCCACTGCCTGCATCACCTGCTGGGCGAGGTCGATCTGCCCAGCGTGGGCGGGATTGCCGGTGTGGAATGGGATGCGGTCGAATTGCCCAGCCAGTTCCTTGAGAACTTTGCATGGGAACCGGCCACGCTGAAGGCCGCCAGCGCGCATGAGGAAAGCGGCGAGGCCTTGCCCGATGCGATGATCGACCGGATGTTGGGCGCGCGCAAGTTCCTTGGCGCGATGGGCTTGGTGCGACAGGCGGAATTTGCGCTGTTCGACCTGCGGCTGCACCGCGCGGCGGGCGGCGACAATGCGCCTGATTACCGTGACATTCTGGCGCAGGTGCGTAGCGAAGTGGCCGTTATCGACTATCCCGAATGGCACCGCTTCCCCACCAGCTTCAGCCATATTTTCGCCGGTGGCTATGCGGCGGGCTATTATTCCTATCTCTGGGCCGAGCGCCTTTCCGCCGATGCCTATGCCGCGTTTGAGGAAGGCGATGCCTCGCGCGCCGAATTGGGCGAACGTTTCCGCGCCGAAGTCCTCTCGCGTGGAGGCACGCGCCCGGCGATCGAAAACTTCACCGCGTTTCGCGGGCGTGAGCCGGAGAATGAGCCGCTGCTGGAAAGCTGGGGAATCGCGGCCTAAACCGGGTGTCTCTGCCGCCGCATCTCTATACGCTGGCCGATTATGCGCGCGCTGCGCAGGCGCGGATGGATCCGGCGGTCTGGGCATGGCTCGAAGGGGCCAGCGGAGATGGCGCGGCGCGGCGGCGTGAGGAGGCCAGCTTTGCCGCCCATGCGCTGCTTAACCGCCCGCTGGCCGATCTGCGCGGGGGTCATACAAGGCGGCGCCTGTTGGGGCTGGATTTGGCGCATCCGGTGCTGCTCTCGCCGCTGGGCTATCATGGGCTGATCCATCCCGAAGGCGAGTTGGCGACCGCGCAGGGCTGCCTTGAGACGGTGATGACCGTTTCGACTATGGCCAGCCAGCCTATCGAGGCCATCGCGCAGGTGGCCGCCGGTCCGCTGTGGTTCCAGCTCTATGTCCAGCCCCGGCGCGAGGATACGCTGCGCCTGATCCGCCGGGCCGAGGCGGCGGGGGCAAGGGCGATCGTTGTGACACTAGACACGCCCGCTCAGCCCGCCAGCCCGCAGGCCCTGCGCGCTGGTTTCGTCATGCCGCCGGGCATTGCGGCGGTGCATCTCTCCGGTTTCGCGCCCGCGCCTGAGGCACCGGGCGATTGGTACAATCCCGCCCTGTCCCGCCTGGCCGCCGCTGCGCCGGGGTGGGAAGATATGGCATGGTTGCGCGGGCAAACCGATTTGCCGCTGCTGGCCAAGGGCCTGTCGCGGGCCGATGATGCGGTGCGGTTGATGGCGCTGGGCTGGGATGGGCTGGTGCTCTCCACCCATGGCGGGCGGGCGATGGAGGCGGCGGCGGCGCCTCTGACGCTGCTGCCCGCGATGCGCGCGGCGCTGGGGCGGGATCGCGCGATCCTGCTTGATGGTTCAGTGCGGACCGGGGCGGATGCGTTTCGGGCGCTGGCGCTGGGGGCCGATGCGGTGATGGTGGGGCGGCCGCAATTGCATGGGCTGGCCGTGGGGGGCGCTCTGGGCGTGGCCCATATGCTGAAAATTCTGCGCGAGGAACTGGAACTGGCGATGGTGCTGGCGGGATGCGCCACGCTGGATGCCATCGGACCGGATGCGCTGACGGGGGTGTAATATGCTGATCGTGATCGAGAAACTCTTTGCCCCCGCCGAGATTGCCGCGCTGCGCGAACGTCTGCTGGCCGCGCCATGGGCCGATGGTGCGGCCACGGCGGGCGAGCGGGCGGTGCAGGTGAAGCAGAACCTGCAGGTGCCGATGGACGATCCGGTGGCCAGGGAGGTCGGGCAGGTGATCCTGACCCGGCTGGGGCAAAATCCGCAATTCCTTGCTGCCGCGCTGCCGGTGACGATCCATCCGCCGCGTTTCAACCTCTATCGCGATGGCGGCCATTACGGCGCGCATGTCGATGGCGCGCTGATGCGTATGCCGGGGGAGGATCGCCTGCTGCGCACCGATCTGTCGGCCACCTTGTTCCTGAATGATCCGGAGGATTACGAGGGCGGCGAATTGACCATCGAGGGCCAATTCGGCGGGCAAAGCGTCAAATTGCCCGCGGGTGACATGGTGCTTTATCCCAGCTCCAGCCTGCACAAGGTCACGCCCGTGACGCGCGGGATGCGGATCGCCAGCTTTTTCTGGATGCAGAGCGCGGTGCCGGACGAAGGCGCGCGGACCATGCTCTATGACCTTGACCGCTCGATTCAGGGATTAGCGCCGGGCCGGGGCAAGGATGATGCGGATATTGACCGTTTGATGCAGGTCTATCACAACCTGTTGCGCCGCTGGGCGCAAATTTAGCCAAAGGGTCTGAAAACACATGTCGAAATTTCCCGCCCATCTGTTTGCCGAACCCGAACCCGATGTCGATACGCTGGCCAATCTGGGCCCGCTGGCGCCGATGGCGGGCGTGTGGGAAGGCATCAAGGGCCGCGATGTGAAGCCCACCGAGGATGGCGCCGAGGAACAGGTCTATATCGAGCGGATGACCATCCAGCCCATCGACCCCCAGATGAACGGGCCGCAATTGCTCTATGGCCTGCGCTATCACACGGCGATCACCAAGCCGGGCGAGGTCGAGATGTATCACGATCAGGTCGGCTACTGGCTGTGGGAACCGGCGACCGGGTGCATCCTCCACACGCTGACCATCCCGCGCGGACAGGCGGCGCTGGCCAAGGGCGAGGCTGCGGCGGATGCCACCAGCTTTACCCTGACGGCGCAGCGGGGCAGCACCGAGAACGGCATCATCTCGGCGGTGTTTCTGGAAGAGAATTTCCGCACCGACAGCTTCGCCATCACCGTCACCATCGATGGTCCGGACCAGTGGAGTTATGAGCAGACAACGATGCTGCAGATCCGCGGGGTGGAGGAGCCGTTTGCGCATACCGACCGCAATACGCTGCACCGGGTTGGCCCGGCGGTGCCCAATCCTCTGGCGCGTGAGGATGTGGAGGCCTGAGCCGTTCTGATTTTTGCGACAGGATAAGCGAAATTTTGCGCTTTATCGAACGCACGGCCAATCGCATGGAGGCATCAGGCTAAGACTAGGGGACGCGCCGTGGATATCACCGAATGGCTCAATCTGGGGCTGCGCTGGCTGCATCTGATCACCGGCATCGCGTGGATCGGCTCGTCCTTCTATTTCGTCTGGCTGGACAACCATCTGAAACCGCCCAAGGAAGGTGAGGCTTCGGGCGAGGTCTGGTCGGTCCATGGCGGGGGATTTTACCACAAGCAGAAATATCAGGTCGCCCCGTCCAAGATGCCGGACGAATTGCACTGGTTCAAATGGGAGGCCTATTTCACCTGGGTCAGCGGGTTCTCGCTGCTGGTGCTGGTCTATTATGTCGGCGCGCGGGCTTTCCTGATCGACACGGCCAAGGCGGCGTTGGAGCCTTGGCAGGCGGCGGGCATTGGGATCGGCGCGATTGTGCTGGGCTGGCTGGTCTATGACGGGCTGTGCCGGTCGGCGTTGGGGCGCAATAATCGGCTGCTCGGCGTCATCTGGTACGCGTTTCTGGTGGCCATGGCTTACGGCCTCAACAGCGTGTTCAGCGCGCGCGGGGCCTATCTGCACATTGGCGCGATTGTCGGCACGGTGATGGCGGCCAATGTGTTCATGATTATCATTCCGGGCCAGCGCAAAGTGGTGAACGCTCTGATCGCGGGAGCCGAGCCGGACCCGACGCTGGGCGCACGGGGCAAGCAAAGGTCGCTGCATAACAATTATATGACGCTGCCGGTGCTGTTCATCATGATCAGCCATCATTATCCGATGACCTTTGGCGCGGATCGGCCCTGGCTGGTGCTGGCGATGATTTCGGCGATGGGGGTGGCGATCCGTCATGTGTTCAACCTGCGCCACAAGGGGGCCGATCCGCGCCCGACCATGGCCATCGCGGCGTTGATCGGCATTGCCACGATCACTTATGTCAGCCTTGAAAAGAAGGCCGCCAAGCCGACGGGCGAGGCGACCTATGCCGAGATCCAGCCCATTCTGGAGCGGCATTGCGTGACATGCCATGCGCCCCATCCCACCAATCCCGCCTTTGCCGCGCCGCCTTTGGGCGTGTTGCTGGACAATGCCGAACATGCCTCGGCCGCCGCGCCGCGCATCAAAAAGGTGGCGGTGGACGCGCAGGTCATGCCTTTGGGCAACATGACCCATATGACATTGGAAGAGCGCGCAAAACTGGGCGCATGGATCGCCGGAGGGGCGCGGCCATAGGGGACGATTTTACGCGGACTTTACGCTCGCCCCCTGCCTTGCCCATGGCGATTTAATGCGCGAATGTCCGATGCGTCAGGCTTGTCTTACTCTAGGCGAACCGACGCATCATGTTGATGAACGCATCCCCCACCAGCGAGAATTCCGCCCATAATCCCGGCCATCACGGCCCTTCCTCACTTTTCGCGCTCACGCTGGGCGCGATTGGCGTGGTCTATGGCGATATCGGCACCAGCCCGCTCTATGCCTTCCGCGAGGCGCTGGCCCAGACCGCGCAGGGCGGCATCGACCGGGGCGAGATCCTTGGCGTGCTGGCGCTGGCGCTGTGGGCGCTGATCATCGTGGTGACGATGAAATATGTGATCTTCCTCAGCCGGATGGACAATCACGGCGAGGGCGGTGTGCTGTCACTCATGGCGCTGGCGCGGCGGGCGACGGGGGGCAAGTGGCTGATTGTGCTGCTGCTGGGCGCGACCGGCGCGGCGCTGTTTTATGGCGATGCCATCATCACGCCTGCCCTTTCTGTGCTCTCGGCCATCGAGGGGATGAAGACCGTCCCCGGCCTTGAGACGATGAGCGAGCCGGTTATCCTTGGCCTTTCGCTCACCATCCTGATCGGCCTGTTCGCCCTTCAGGTGCGCGGCACGGCCAGCGTGGCGGGCCTGTTCGGGCCGGTCTGCGCGTTCTGGTTCGTGGCGATCGGCGCGCTGGGCCTGTGGCATATTGTCGAGGCGCCCGATGTCTTGTCCGCCTTTAATCCGATGTGGGCGGTCAATTTCATGCTGGGCCATGGCGTGGCGGGCCTGTTCGTGCTGGGCGCGGTGTTCCTGACCGTAACCGGGGCCGAGGCGCTGATTGCCGACATGGGCCATTTCGGGCGGCAGCCGATCCAACTGGGCTGGCTGACCTTTGTCTGGCCCGCGCTGACGCTGAACTATCTGGGGCAGGGGGCGCTGGCGCTCAAGGCTTTGGCGCAGGCGCAGGCCAGTGGGCAATTGCTGCAAAATGCCGACTGGTTCTTCCTGATGGCGCCGGATTCGCTGCGCGCGCCGCTGGTGGTGCTGGCCACGATGGCAACGATCATCGCCAGCCAGGCGGTCATCACCGGGGCCTATTCTCTGACGCAGCAGGCCATCGCGCTGGGCCTGATGCCGCGCCTTGTCATTCGCCAGACCTCGGCGGCCCAGATTGGCCAGATCTATATGCCCGGCGTCAACTGGATGCTGCTGCTGGGCGTCATCTGCCTCGTCTTCGCCTTTCGCTCCAGCAGCGCGATGGCGGCGGCCTATGGCATTGCCGTGACCGGCACGATGGTCGTCACCACCTGCCTTGCCTTTATCATCGCGTGGAAATTCTGGGGCTGGAACCCGCTGGGCAGCGCCCTGCTGATCGCGCCCTTCCTTGCGCTCGACATCTTCTTCTTCGGCGCCAATGTGCTGCGCGTGGCCGAGGGCGGCTGGGTGCCGCTGATGGTGGCCGGGGTCATTGGCCTCGTGATCGCCACATGGCTGCGCGGGCGCAAGATGGCGCTGCTGCGCGCCAGCGAACAGGGCGTGGCGCTGGACGAACTGGTCAAGGCGCTGGCGGCCCGCCCGCCGCTGGTGGTCGAGGGCACGGCGGTGTTCCTGACGCAGGACGCCAGCGTGGCCCCTTCGGCGCTGCTGCATAATCTGAAACATAACAAGGCGCTGCACCGCACCAACATCATGCTGACCGTGGAAACCCAGACCACGCCCTATGTCGACCCGGAAAACCGCCTGTGTCTGGAGCGGCTCGACGAACGCTTTCTGCGTGCCAAATTGCGCTACGGCTATATGGACAAGATCGACGTGCCCAGCGATCTGGCGCGCGAACCGGGCCTGCTGGCGGGCACAGGCGGCACATCCTTCTTCGTGGGCCGCAGCGCGATCCGCTTTGGCTCGCGCCCCTGCATGCCGCGCGCGATGGTGCTGCTCTATCAGTTCCTGCACCGCAACGCGTCGGACCCGACCGCCTTTTTTGCCATTCCCCCGAACCGCGTGGTCGAATTGGGCACACAGATCGAGCTTTGATCGCTATAGATACCGCCCATGTGGCGCATGCTGACTTCCTATGGCGTTCCCCTGTTGGGCATCGCGCTGGTGACATGGATCTCCAGCGCGATGCTGGCGCAATGGGGGCTGGCGTCTGCGGCGCTGCTGTTCCTGCTGCCGGTGCTGCTGGGCGCGGCGCGCGGAGGGCTGGGGCCAGGGCTGCTGGCGGCGCTGGCCGGGGCGGGGGCGTATAATTTCTTCCTGCTGCCGCCCTATTTCAGCTTTCATGTCCATGGACCGGACCATGCGGTGTCGGTCCTCGTGCTGGTGCTCGTCGCGCTGGTCACCAGCCGCCTTGCCACTCGCCTGCGCGAGCGCGAGGAAGAGGCCAATGCCCGCGCCGCGATCAGCGAGGAACTGGCCCAGATCTCGCGTCTGCTGGCCAAGGGATCGCCGGTTGAGGCGCTGGAGCGGGCGCGCTCCTATGTGGCCGGGATCTATGGCCCTGTGCGGATCGACGGGGCGCAGGACGGCTTTTCCTCGCTCGATCAGGCGGCCTTTGCATGGGCGATGCATAATGGCGACGCCACCGGCCATGGCACCGGCGTGATGGCGGCGGCGGAATGGACCTTTCTACCGCTCTCGCCCAAGGGCCGGGGTGCCCACGCGCTGATGGCTCTGGCGCGGCCCGCCGATGGCCATACGCGCCCGATGGTCCAGATCGAGCATATGGCGCAGGTCGCGCTCCTGCTGGGGCAGGGCTGCGACCGCATCGCGCTGGACGAGGAGCGCCGCGCGCGCGAAACTCTGGCCGAGAGCGACCGGCTGCGACGGACCTTTCTGGCCAGCCTCGCCCATGATTTCCGCACGCCCCTGACCGTCATCACCGGGCAGCTTGAGGCGCTGGCCAAGCGCAGCCCCGAGGCGGGCGAGGCGCTGAGTGCCGCGCGCAGGCTGGAGCGCACGATGAGCGACCTGATCGCGGCGGCGCGGATCGAGGAAGGCTCGCTGAGCCCGCAGGCCGAGAGCCTCGATCTGATCGATGCGGCAGATGCCGCCTTTGGCGCGGTGGCGGTGCCGGCGGGCCTCTCGCTGGGCCATGCGATCCCGGCTGATCTGCCTTTTGTGCGGGCCGATGCGGTGCTGCTGCATCATGTGCTGATCAATCTGATCGACAATGCGCTGGGCCATGCGGCATCGCGGGTGATGCTGGGCGCGGCTTTGCAGGGCGGACAGGTCGCGCTTTGGGTCGAGGATGACGGGCCGGGCGTGCCGCTTGCCGAACGCACGCGTATTTTCGAACGCTTCGCCCGGATCGAGGGCGGCGACCGGGCAAAGGGCAGCGGCCTTGGCCTTGCCATCGTGCGCGGATTTGCCGAAGCGATGGGGATGCAGGTGAGCATCGAGGACAGCCCGCTGGGCGGCGCGCGTTTCATATTGAGGATGGCGGCATGAACCGGGTTCTGGTGGTGGATGATGAACCGGCGATCCTGCGCCTGCTGGGCGCGGTGCTGGCGCGCGGGGGCTATGAGGCGGCGACGGCGGCCACGGCATCGGCGGCGCTGGCGGCGTTGCGCGGTGGCGGGCTGTCGGCGGCGATCCTCGATCTGGGCCTGCCGGATCGCGACGGGCTGGAACTGATCCCGATGTTGCGCGGGGCGGGGGTGCCGGTGATCGTCCTTTCCGCGCGTGAGGATGTGGCCGAGAAGGTGGCCGCGCTCGATCTGGGCGCATCCGACTATATCACCAAGCCCTTTGACGGCGAGGAATTGCTGGCCCGGCTGCGCGTGGCGCTGCGGCAATCGGGCGCAGCGGCGGCGCAGGAAGTGCTTGCCCATGGCCCCTTTCGCATCGACACCGCCCGTCATGAGGCCAGCATCGAGGGCCGCGCGCTGACCCTGCCGCCCAAGGAATTCGCCCTGCTTCAGGCGCTGGTCGAGGCGGGCGGGCGCATTCTCACTCATGCCGCCTTGCTGGAAAAGGTCTGGGGGCGGGCGCATGTGGGCGATGTCGAATATTTGCGCGTGGCGATCCGCGCCTTGCGGCTGAAGGTTGAAGAGGATCCGGCCCACCCCCGCCTGATCCGCAACGAACCGGGCATCGGCTATCGTTTGATGGAGGCCTGAACCCCTTACCGGGCTTGACCGCCCCGGCGCGATCAGTGCAAGGCCGCGCGGCATGGCATCCCGTCCCAAACCCTTTCACCGCGCCGATATTGACGGCCTGCGCGCGATCAGCGTGGGCGTGGTCGTCGCCTTTCATGCATGGTGGCGGCAGGGTTTCGGCGGCTTTGTCGGGGTGGACATCTTCTTTGTCATCTCGGGCTATCTGATCTCGGGCGCGATTTTCGATGATGTGCGCGATGGGCGCTTCTCGCTGGCGGCGTTTTACGGGCGGCGGGTGCGGCGGATCTATCCCGCGCTGATCACCGTTTTGCTAGCGACTTTCGCCATCGGTTGGGTGCAATTGTTCGATGACCGGTTTCAGCAATTGGGCGCGCATCTGGCGGGCGCGGCGGTCTTTGCCTCCAACCTCGTCCTCTATGCCGAGAGCGGTTATTTCGACGCCTCCTCCGACGCCAAACCTCTGCTTCATCTCTGGAGCCTTGGGGTGGAGGAGCAATTCTACATCCTCTGGCCGCTGGCCATCATGCTGGCCTGGCGATGGCGCGGGGCGCGGGGCGTGGTCTGGGCGCTGGGGCTGGGCTTTGCGGCCAGCATGGCTCACGAACAATTCCTGATGCGGATCGACACATCGGCGGCGTTTTACATCCCCACTGCGCGTTTCTGGGAAATGCTGGCCGGGGCCGCGCTGGCATGCGTCGAGCGCCACCGGGTCGGGGCGATCCCTCTGCGCATGGCGCATGGGTTCAGCCTGATCGGCCTCGCACTGCTGCTGGGCAGTTTCCGCTATATCACCGAGGGTAAGGTGCCTTTCCCCGGCTGGGCGGCGCTGGCGCCGGTGGGTGGGGCGGTGCTGTTGCTGGCGGCGGGGCCGCGGGCGCTGGTCAATGCGCGGTTGCTCTCGCTTTTGCCGATGCGCTGGCTGGGGCAAATCTCCTATCCGCTTTATCTGTGGCATTGGCCGGTGCTGGTGCTGGCGCGGACATCGGGCTGGGTGGATGGCCGGGCGATGCTGGTCTGTGTGGTGGTGGCGACGGGGCTGGCCTGGGCCACAGCGCGCTGGATCGAGCCGCCTTTGCGCTATGGCGGAGACAGCGCGCGCAAGGTCAAGGGCCTGCTGGCGGCGATGGCTGTGCTGGGTTTGGGCGGACTGGTCGTGGCATGGGCGCATGTCCCTTCAGCCAGCCACGCACGGGTCGAGCCGCTGACGCGCCAGATCGGCTGGGCCATTCCGGTAGCCGACGAGGCGCAGGGGCGTGCCTGTGTGGCGCTGATGCCGGGGCGGGGCGCTTTGGTGCCGGGTGTGGCGGGCAATGACTTCTGCTATCTGGCGCGCGGCGGCGCGCCCGATGTGGCGCTGATTGGCGACTCGCTCAATCTCAGCCTGTTTCCGGGCCTGGCTTCCTATCCTGACCTCAACGTGCTGATCGCCTCGGCCAGCGAGGCGGCGCCCTTCTATGACACGACCACCACCGAGAGCTTCGACCGCACCCGCCTGAACAACTGGAAGCTGACCAATCAGGCGCTGGACTATGCAGCGGCCAGCCCCTCGATCCGGGTGGTGGTGCTCTCCTATGCCAATGGCGATCAGTTGCTGCGGCGCAGTTCGGCCCATGACATGACCGACCGCGCCGACCCCACGCCCGCCCCGCCCGAGGCCCGCCTCGAACGCGCGCTGCGCCGGACGTTGGCGCGGTTGAGCGCGGCGGGCAAGGGGGTGATCATCACGCTGCCCAACCGGCGGATGGGGTTTGATCCGCCCGATTGCCTGACCGACCTGCGGCCTCTGCATGGCCCCGCCTATCGCCACCCCTGCGGCGAACCGCGCGGCGGCGCGCTGGAGCAGGCGCAGGACGCCTATGCCGCGCAGGTGCGCCGCGTGGCGAAGGATTTCCCCGGCGTGGTGCTGGTCGATCTGGCGGCGCCTCTGTGCGATGCGCGGCTGTGTTATGCGATGCGTGCCGCAAGCGGGGGGCGCGGAGGCCAGATGTATTACCGCGACCGCCTGCACCTGTCCGATGCCGGATCGCGGGCGGTGGCGCCGGTGCTGCATGACGCCATCCGGGCGATGATGCATCGGTAAACCGCTTGCCCGTCGCCAGTTTCGATATACATAGCGATATTGAAAGGGGCGCCTTCCAATGTTTCGCAGGATGATCTTTGCCGCGCTGATTTTAGGCGCCACCCCGGCCATGGCGCAGGCGTCGCGCGGGCCGGTGGTGCTGGCGGCGGCCAGCCTTCAGGAATCGCTGAATGCTGCCGCCGACACATGGGCGGCGCAGGGCCATCCGCGCCCCGTGCTGTCCTTTGCCGCCTCCTCGGCGCTGGCGCGTCAGATCGAGAATGGTGCGCCTGCGGATCTTTTCCTCTCGGCCGATGAGGAATGGATGGATCATGTGGTCAAGGCCCCCGGTGGCCGGATCAAGCCGGGCACGCGGATCAGCCTGCTGACCAATTCTCTGGCCCTGATCGCGCCTGCGCAGAGCAGGGTGCACCTGACCATCGCACCCGGTTTCCTGCTTGCCGCCGCCTTGGGGCCGAACGGGCGTCTGGCAATGGGGCAGGTGGCCTCTGTCCCGGCGGGCAAATATGGGCGTGAGGCGTTGATTGCGTTGCGCGTCTGGCCCAGCGTCGAGGGCCGTGTGGCGGGCGCCGACAGTGTGCGTTCGGCCATGGCGCTGGTCTCGCGCGGCGAGGCGCCGCTGGGCATTGTTTACGCCACCGATGCGCGGGCGGATAAAAAGGTGCGCGTGGTCGGCATTTTTCCGGCCAATTCGCATAAGCCTATTGTCTATCCGCTGGCCCGCCTGTCGGCCTCGACCAACCCGGATGCCGAGGGCTTCCGCCGCTTCCTTGCATCGTCGCAAGGCAAAGCGATATTCCGCGCCTATGGCTTTGGCACCAAATAGCATCAGCCCCGAGGAATGGGGCATCATCTGGCTTTCGCTCAAGGTCAGCGGGGCGGCGATGGTTGCCACGCTGCCGGTGGGTTTTGCGCTGGCATGGGCGCTGGCGCGGGGGCGGTTTCCGGGGCGGGTGCTGCTCGACGCGCTGGTGCATCTGCCGCTGGTGCTGCCGCCGGTGGTGACGGGCTGGCTGCTTCTGCTCAGCTTTGGCGCGCAGGGGTTGGCGGGGCGCTGGCTGGCGGCGATGGGCGTGTCGGTGATGTTTCGCTGGACCGGGGCGGCGCTGGCGGCCTCGGTCATGGCGCTGCCCTTGATGGTGCGGGCGATCCGGCTTTCGCTCGAAAGCGTGGACCGGCGGCTGGAGGCGGCGGCGCGCACGCTGGGGGCCTCGCCCTTGCGCGTGTTTGCCACGATTACGCTGCCTTTGGCGCTGCCCGGTGTGCTGGCGGGCATGGTGCTGGGCTTTGCGCGCAGCCTTGGCGAATTTGGTGCGACGATCACCTTTGTCTCGAACATTCCGGGCGAGACCCAGACCCTGCCGCTGGCGATTTATGCCGCTTTGCAGGTGCCGGGGCAGGAGGGGATCGTGACGCGATTGGCGCTGATTTCGGTCGGCCTTTCGCTGGCGGCGCTGGTTGCCTCGGAGGTGTTGACGCGGCGGATGGGGATGCGCGCCCATGTCCTTTGAGGTCGATGTAAGCATCACGCGGGGCAGGCGACGGATTGCGGCCAGCTTCGAAGCAGGGCCGGGGATCACCGCGCTGTTTGGCCGATCAGGCGCGGGAAAGACCAGCGTACTGGACATGATCGCCGGGTTGGTGCGGCCTGACCGGGGGCGGATCGCGGTCGATGGGCGGGTGCTGTTCAATGCGGCGGCGGGGATTGACCTGCGACCCGAGGCGCGCGGATGCGGCTATGTGTTTCAGGATTACCGCCTGTTTCCGCATATGAGCGTCGAGAGCAATCTGCGCTATGGCTGGCGCATGGCCGCGCCCGATGCGCGCTGGATCGCCTTTGAGCAGGTGGTGGAATTTCTTGGCCTTGCCGGGCTGCTATCTGCCCGCCCGCGCCGATTGTCGGGGGGCGAGGCGCAGCGGGTGGCGATCGGCCGCGCCTTGCTCTCGGGCGCGCGTTTCCTGTTGATGGACGAGCCGCTGTCCTCGCTGGATGCGGCCCGCCGTGAGGAGATCATGCGCGTGATCGAGCGCATCCGCGACGAACTGGCCCTGCCGATCCTCTATGTCAGCCATGACCGGCGCGAGGTGGAGCGCCTCGCGGGCCAGATCGTCGAGATGGACTGAATTACTTTCCGGCCACCGACAACACGGAGAGGGTCAGCACCTCGACCCCTGTGCGGATCGCGGGCTGGGCCACGGGCGCGAAGAAGGGCGAGTGGTTGACCGGCACCGGCTTGCCTTCAGCTTTCAGCTTTTCCAGCATCGCCGGATCGCTGCCGCCGATGGAAAAGAACACCGATTTGGGCACGCCCGCCATCACGAATTCAGAATAATCCTCGCTGGCGGTCCAGCCCGGCTTATAGGCCGGCTCCAGCTTGACCGCGCCGGGCAGGCCCGCCTTGGAGAGCACGGCATAGGTGCTGGCGGCCAGCGCCTCGTCATTGACCACGCTGGAAATGCCATGGCCGCGGGTGATGCCGGGCGCGGGCGCGCGCGACATGGCGGCCACCGATTGGGCGGTGATGTCGACGCCGGTGTTGAGCAGCTTGCGCGTTTCATCGTCAAAGGAGCGCAGCGAGAGGCCCAGTTCGGCGGTGTCGGGGATGATGTTGGCTACGGTCCCCGAACGGAAATAGCCCACGGTGACGACGCCGAATTTCTGCGGGTCCTTCTGTCGGCTGATGACGGTCTGCACGTCCTCGACAAAGCGGGCGCCCATGACGATGGGGTCGATGCTCATGTTGGGCATCGAGCCATGCGCGCCCTGCCCATGAAAGATGATGCGCACCGAATCGGAATTGCTCGTGGCCACGCCTTGCTTGACATCGACATCGCCCGCGCGGGCCGCGCCCACATGGGCGGCAAAGGCGTAATCGGGCTTGGGGAAGCGGGTGAAGAGGCCATCCTCGATCATCGCGCGCGCGCCTTCGCCGATTTCCTCCGAAGGCTGGCCGATCATGATCAGCGTGCCCTTCCACTGATCCTTCATCGCCACCAGCGCCTGCGCCGTGCCCAGCCACCATGCCATGTGAATATCATGGCCGCAGGCGTGCATGACATAGGTGGTCTTGCCGTCGGCCCCGGTCTGCTGCGCCTTGCTGGCCCAGGCAAGGCCGGTCTTTTCCTCCATCGGCAGCGCGTCCATTTCCACGCGCACCATCACCACCGGGCCGGGGCCATTCTTCAACACGCCGACGAGGCCGGTCTTGCCGACATGCTCGGTCACTTCAAACCCCAGCTTGCGCAGCTTTTCCGAGAGGATGCCCGCCGTGCGAGTCTCGGTAAAACCGATCTCCGGGTGGCTGTGCAGATCCTTGTAGAGCGCCTCCAACTCGGGCCAGTTCTTGGTGGTTTGGGCATCGATCCGGGCGGCGGTGCCGGGCTTGACCGGGGCGGCAAGGGCGGGAAAAGCAGCCATCATCAAGGGCAGGCAAAGCAGCATCGCGCGGCGCATCGGGATCTCCTGAGGTGAATGTGCTATGTTGCATAAGGCTTTACTGGCCGCGCTGCGTCAAGGAGCGTATTGTGCGCAAGGCATGGTGCGGCAGGAAAGCGTGCAACAAGGCACGCGGGAAGAGAAGCCAGATGGCAGTCAGCATATTCGAATTGTTCAAGATCGGCGTGGGGCCATCGTCGAGCCACACGATGGGGCCGATGACGGCGGCGTGTCGGTTTGTTACGGCGCTGGGCGAGGGGATTGGCCGCGTGGCTCGGGTCGAGGTGGCGCTTTATGCCAGCCTCGCGCTGACTGGGCGGGGCCATGCGACCGATACGGCCACCATCGTCGGCCTGCATGGCATCGCGCCCGAGGAGGCCGATCCCGATGCCGCCGTCGCGCTGATCCAGCAGGTGCGGGAAAGCGGGCGGATGATGCTGGGCAGGGTGCAGGATATCGCCTTTGACGAGCGGGCCGATATTCTGTGGCTGGGGCGCGAGAGCCTGCCGTTTCATCCCAATGGCATCCGGTTTGCCGCTTTTGATGCGGACGGAGAGCCTGTCCTGACCCGCACCTATTTCTCCATCGGCGGCGGCTTTGTGGTGGATGAGGATCAGACCACGGCGAATGCTCCGGTTGAGGATCACGACGAACCCTATCCCTTCACCACGGCGGCCGAATTGCTGGAGATGGCCCAGCGTGATGGTTTGACGATTGCGGGCCTTGCGCTGGCCAATGAGGATGCGCGGCGGCCGCGCGGCGAGACAGAGGTGGGGATCGCCCGCATTGCTGCCGCCATGGACGCCTGTATCGAGCGCGGCATGAGCCAGCGCGGCGAATTGCCCGGTGGTCTGAAGGTCCAGCGCCGCGCCGCCCATCTGCGTGAGCGTTTCTATGCGCGGGTCGAGCGGGTGCTGGCCGATCCGCTGGCCACGCTCGATCTGGTCAATCTCTGGGCCATTGCGGTCAATGAGGAGAATGCGGCGGGCGGCAAGGTGGTGACTTCGCCCACCAATGGCGCGGCGGGGATCATCCCGGCGGTGCTGCGCTATGCCGAGCGATACCACGGCGCGGACGAGGGTGCGAAGGCGACCTTCCTGCTGACCGCCACGGCGATCGGCGGGCTTTATAAACGCAACGCCAGCATTTCGGCGGCCGAGGTTGGCTGTCAGGGCGAGGTGGGCGTGGCCTGCTCGATGGCGGCGGCGGGGCTGACCGCGATCATGGGCGGGACCAATGGCCAGATCGAGAATGCCGCCGAAATCGCCATGGAGCATAATCTGGGCCTGACCTGCGACCCTATTGGCGGGCTGGTGCAGATCCCTTGTATCGAGCGCAATGCGATGGGCGCGGTCAAGGCCATTGACGCGGCCCGTCTGGCGCTGGGCGGGGATGGCACGCATCTGGTCAGTCTGGATCAGGTGATCGAAACCATGCGGCGCACCGGGGCCGACATGATGAGCCAGTATAAGGAAACCTCGCTGGGGGGATTGGCAGTTTGCGTTCCGGCTTGCTGATCGCACGGCTGGACTGTTCCGTTACGGGCCTGCGACAAAAACGCGCTTGCCTATAGCCATCGACTATCTATCACCACCCGCCACAGGATCGCAGGAGTTTCGTTCGATGAAGAGATTGGTGTTGGCCGTTCTGGCGACGCTGATAGTGGCTGCGCCAGCCCAGGCCCGGCATCATAAGGCATCGCATGTCGCCGCCAAGGTGACAAAGGCGAGCAAAAAGAAGGCGGTCGCCACGCCTGCCAAGCGGCATAAGGTCGAAAAGGCCAAGGTCGCGACCAAGAAGATGACCCGTGCGGAAAAGCGTGCCTTGGCGCGGGCCGAGGCCAAGGCCAAAGCGCAGCCCAAGCTGACGCGGGCGCAGCAGCGGGCGCAAAAGCGGGCCGAACAGCGCCAACTGGCACACGGCAGGCACAAGGCCGAGCCTAAGCTGACCCGCGCGCAAAAGCGTGCCCAGCAACGCGAAATGGCCCGCGCCGCCAAGGCGGAAAAGCGGGCCGCGCCCAAGCTGACCCGCACGCAGCAGCGCGCCATGGCCAAGGCGCAGAAGCATGGCAAGCTGACCCGTGCGGAGAAGCGGGCGCTGGCCCAGGCGCAGAAGGCGACCGCCAAGGCCGCCCCGGCGCACCGCATGACCCGCGCCGAGCGCCGCGCCGCCGCGCGTGAGGCGCGCCATTCGTCGCGTCACTCCTCGCGCTATGCTTCGCGCCGCTCTTCGGCACGCAGCGCATCGCGGACGCCCTATACGCCGCCGCATTACAACGCCCCGCCGCCGGTGCCCAGCGCCAGCGGGCCGAGCAGCGGGTTCAATGCCGCGTTTCGGGATATTCATCCGAACGGGCAATAAGCAAAAGGGCGCCGCAATCGGCGCCCTTTTTCATGGGGCCAGATGCGCGGCCCAATCCTGCGGCGGGGCGGGATAGGCATCAATCACCGGCCCCAGCGCCTGATGCAGCGGCGCGAGCCAGTCGGCGTAATGGGTCCATTGCTCCAGCCCGTCGCGATAGATCGGGCGGCGGACCTGTTCGCTGCTGGCGGTGCGTACGGCGCGCTTGTTTTTCCAGAACGAGAGGCAGGCCTCCTCGAAATCGACGCCGACATAGGCCAGCAGGCGGGCAACCTCGGCCTGCGTGTCGGCCACCATCTGTTCATAGATCACGCGATGAACCACGCCGGGCATTTCGGCGTCAAAGCCGGCCATCTGGGCGACATAATCGCGGTAATAGGCGCCGATTTCGGCCAGATCATAGGTGAAGACCTGACCGCGCGCGAAATGCTGTTTCCAGCCCGAAAAGCAGCAGGCCATCGGATGACGCCGCGCATCGATGATTTTGGCGCGCGGCAGGATCAGGCGAATAAGGCCCACGTTCTGCCAGTTGTTGGGCATTTTATCGATGAACAGCGGCCGGTCGGTCTGGCGGTGAACCCGCGTCAGGTCGATATATTCCTCGCCCAGCCGCGTGCGGTCGGCAGGAGAAAGTGAGCGCAGCAGATCGCCATAAGAGGCGAACTCGCCCTGCTGCGCGCGGGATTTGAGACGCCCGGCGATCATCATCATTTCGGGCAATTCATGTGTGCCCTCGATCATCGAATGGCTCGACAGGATCTGCTCCACCAGCGTCGAGCCGGAGCGGGGCAGGCCGAGGATGAAGATCGGATCGGGCGCCATGCAGCCGCCCCCACTGGCGCCATCACCTTCGCGGGGGGCATAAAACGGCGCGGTAAAGGTTGCGGCATGTTCGATGGCCGCCTCATGGGTGCCCAGCGCGCTATAGTCGATTTCGGCGCGACGCAGGCGGTTGGCGGTGGCGTAATGGTCAAACGAGGCGGCGTAATCGCCCGCGTCCTCCAACGCCTTGCCCAGTGCAAAATGGAGGTGGAACAGGTCCTCGCCGGTGGGGCCTGTGGCAATCGCGGCCTGCATCGCGGCGCGATCCTCGGCGGTGAATTTGGCGGTTTTCAGATTGGCCAGCGACCACCATGCCTCGCCCATCGTGGCGGTGATGCCGATGGCGCGGCGATAGGCCTCGACCGCCCCGTTCTGATTGCCCAGCGTCTTGCGCACATGGCCCAGATTTTGCCAGACATGGGCGTTGTCGGGCGCCTCGGCCAGCAGCGCTTCATAGATCGCCCCCGCGCCCTCCTGATCGCCCAGCCGCACCAGCACGGAGGCCTTGAGCAGCCGGTGTGCGGGGCTTTGCATAGGCGAGGCGCAAAGCGTTTCGGCATGGACCTGCGCCTCGGGCAGGCGGTTGGTCTGCAGCAGCAGACGGATCAGGAAATCGCGGGCCAGATCGAAACCGGGCGCCATCTCCAGCGCCTTTTCTACCCATTCCATGGCCTCGCCAAGATCGCCTCGGCGCCAGTGGATTTCCCCGATCAGCCGCGTGGCCGAGGCATCCTCCGGGATGCGCTCCAGCCGGGTTTTCAGCATGGCCTCGGCCGCATCCAATTCGCCGCCGTTCATCGCTACGGCGGCTTTGATCAGCTCGGGGTCTGACGAGGACGCATGGATGGCCGACAGTTCCGCGCGCCACGCCTTGTCCTCCTCGCCCAGCCGCCGCCATTCGCGCGCCAGCAGATACCATCCGCTGGCCACCTGAGGCTGGGCGCGGGTGAGCGTTTCGAGCGCGGCCACCGCGCGGGGGCCATCGCCCGCCTCTGCGGCCGCCTGCGCCAATTCCCACAGGATCGGCGGCACGCCCGGCTGCGCGCGGTCCAGCGCGATCAGCCGAGTCAGCGCGGTCTGCCCCTTGCCCATCCGGCGCAGAGCCTGCGCCGCGATCAGTTCGGCAGGCGGAAGATTGCGATAGGCCTTGATCAGCGCCTCGGCCCGCGCCAGCGCAAGGGCCGGGTCGCTATCGAGCAAGCCTGCCGCCTCGGCCAGCGCGGCGCCCGGCACGGATTGTGCCGAAGGGCGCGGCGAAGGGCGCGCGGCGATGGTCCCCAAAGCCATGGATGTCCTTTCAAAGGGCCGGTCTGGCCTTTGATTGTCGCGCGCTGCACCTGCGTAAACATATACGTCAGACGACGTAACCCCTCGGGACATCTTGCGTTGTTTGCGCCCTTGACTCGCGGGGTGCCTATGACATTCTTGCGAAACCGGACGACCGTACTAATTGCTGCAATTGCGTAAGGGGCACCAGACGCAGCGCAGCCAATCGGGTCGCCAAGGGGTTCAATGACGTTTCGGCATCCGGCGGGTGCATCGGCGCAAACCTGTGTTTTCGCCGGGCGATCCTGCTTGTCTGGCGAAGATGGCCTGAGCCCGGTGCGGAAAGAAGAGGGCTGAGGATTTCGGGGCAGATTGGCCAGTAATGGGGGAAGCATTACGATGATTGCAGAGTTTTCCAAGAGATCGCGCCGAGTGATCGCGCTGAGCGCGGCGACATTCCTGACGCCCTTTGCGCTGGTTGGGGCCGCTCATGCCGCAGACACCGATGCGGCGGCCGATCCCGCACCGGCCGCGGCCGACGGCGGCGGTCTGGGCGACATCGTGGTGACCGCCACCCGCCGTTCGGAAAGCGTCCAGAAAGTGCCGATCTCGATGCAGGCGCTGAGCATGGAAAAGATGGCCGAGCGCAATGTGAAGGGCATGTCCGACTTTGCCCTGCTGATGCCTTCGGTGTCCTTTGCCGGTCTTGGGCCGGGGCGCCAGACCGCCTATTTCCGCGGCATTGTTCCGGCGGGCGGCACCTATGCTTCGGTGGGCTACTATCTCGACGATATCCCCATCACCGGCACCGGCGTGCCCGACATCTTTGTCTATGACATGGAGCGTGTCGAAGGCCTGTCGGGTCCGCAGGGCACCCTTTATGGCGCGGGTTCTCTGGCCGGTACGATCCGTATGATCACGAACAAGCCCAAGCTGGGCAAGTTCGAATGGGGCTATGACACCGAAGGCAACAAATATGGCAAGGGCGCCTTTGGCGGCCAGATCGCCACCTATGCCAACATTCCCTTTGGCGACAAGATCGCCGCCCGCGTGATGGGTTTCTATCGCAAGGAAGGCGGCTATGTCGACAACACGCCCAACAACGGCAAGTTCAACAATGGCAAATCCTCGACGCTGAACCTGGGCGACAACAATCCGGCCACCAGCTATACGCTGAACAATGCCGCGATTGCCAAGAAGGATTACAACCCCGTCTATATGTATGGCGGCCGCCTGCAGGTTCTGTGGGAGCCGACGCCGGGCTGGCAGATCACCCCGCAACTGGCGGCCCAGTCGCAGACCGCCTATGGCTATTTCGGCTATGACCCGCGTGTCGGCGATCTTCAGGTGCATGATTATGACCTGACCCGGCGTCAGGACGCATGGTATCAGGGCGCGCTGTCGGTTCACGGCCATATCGGCGATTTCGATATGGTGTCCTCGACCGGCTATTTCGGCCGCAAGGTTCACCTGCAGAACGACTATACCTATTACACCGTGACCTATGACAATTTCGGGCCGGGCTACGAAAACTATCTGCAGTTCTTCAGCAAGGATGGCTGCACCGGATCGGGCACCTCGCAGAAGTGCAACAAGCTGATCAATCCGACCCAGTATTTCGAAGGCTGGACCTATTCGGAAAAGTTCACTCAGGAATTGCGCTTCGCCACGCCCAAGAGCTGGCCGTTTGATGCAAGCTTCGGCGGCTTCTATCAGTGGCAGAAGACCGAAAACAACAATTACTATGGCATCCACGGGCTGGGTAACATTGCCGGCTATACGATGGCGGGCGGCGGAGACAGCAATCCGGCCGGTTTCGGCATCCCCACCTCGGCGGGCGGGACCATGGTCGTCGGTTCGCCGGCTGTGAAGGGCGATGGCTTTTATATCAACGAAAACAACCAGTACACGCATGACGCCGCGTTGTTCTTCGAAGGCCATTACAATATCACGCCCAAGTTGAAGATCACCGGCGGCGTGCGCTATTTCTGGACCGATTACTGGACCACGGGCTTTGCCGGTGTGGCCGCTTCGGCGCGCAACACCACCACGACCAAGAACATGCTGACCGGCGCGATGGGCTGCACCCTGCCGCTGCCGACAGAGCGCCTGACCTGCCGCAACACCAATATGCTCGATCCCAACGAGATCGGCCGGTACAAGGAGCAGGGCGAGACGCACAAGATCGTGGTCAATTATCAGCTGACGCCCAGCAAGATGCTCTATGCCAACTATTCCACCGGCTTCCGCCCCGGCGGCTATAACCGCCCGCTGCGCGTCAGCAAGGTGGGTGTATTTGCGGTCGATCCGTTCAAGTCGGAAACGCTGACCAATTACGAACTTGGCTTCAAAACCCAGTGGGGCAGCAATTTCCGCCTCAACGGCGCGCTCTACATGGAAGAGTGGAACAATATCCAATATTCCGTGGTGGTGGCGGGCACCCAGGGCGCGGGCATGACCGGCAATGCGGGCAAGGCCAAGGTCTATGGTGTCGAATATGATGCCGAGCTGAAGCTGGGCAAGGTGACGATCACCAGTTCGGGGGCGTATAACCGTGCGCGGCTCGACGGCAATTTCTGCAACTTCAAGGCCGATCCGACCACGCTGACCATTGCCGCCGATCCCACCTGTTCGTCGGGCGTCGCTGCAGCCAGCGGAACCCGCCTGCCGCGCCAGCCTGAGTTCAAGGGCAACACGTCGGTGCGCTATGATACCGAGATCGGCAAGTTCAAGGCCTATCTCCTCGGTTCGATCCTGTATCAGACCAATGCGACGCAGGATCTGAAATATTCAAACAACCTGTTGCTGGGCAATACGGCCGGTTTTGCCACGATGGATTTCTCGGGCGGGATCAAGAAGGATAATTGGGCCTTCGACATCTATATCCAGAACGCCTTCGACGGCCGTGGCGCTTTGACCACCAACACTTTCTGTTCGATCGATTTCTGCTCGGGCTCGTCGCGCAGCTTTACCGTGCGCCCGCAGGTCTTCGGCATCAAGTTTGGCCAGAAGTTCTGAGGAGACTCTAGTTCTGACCTGATCATCTTCACCCTGCGAAGGACAACTTATGCCCCCATGGTTTGCGCCATGGGGGCGTTTTTTATGTGTCGCAATGGTCAGGGGGGGATCAGGCGGCGGACAGCGCGGCCAGCAGGGCTGCGTGCGCGCGCAGATTGCGCTCATGGGCAATCCGGGCGGCAAAGCCGCTGGCCTGCGCCACGGCAAAGCTGATGCCGTAGAGGTTGCGCCTTTGCGGCACGCCGGGGATCGGTCGGGGATAGCCGCTGGCGATCATCTGGCCGTCGCGCCATAGGAATGTCTCGCGCGGGATGTCCCAATCCAGCTCGACGCCCAGCACCCCCGCCAGCGATCCGGGCAAACAGGGCACACCATCGGCCTGCGCGGCGGCCAGAATCAGCGCGTCCGGCGCCGCCGCAACGGCCTCGGCAAACAGCGGGGCGTGGGCGGCATTGGTGGTTCCGAGGCTGAGGTTGATGATATCTGCGCCAGCCCCTGCGGCCATCCTGATCGCGCCGACCAAAGCCAAGGCGCTGCCGCGCAGGGCATCATGGAATACGCGGATGGGCAGGATATCGGCCTCTGGGGCTTTCTCTTGAATCGCGGCGGTGACGGCGGTGCCATGGCCAAGCCGGTCGAGCGGGATGACGCCCTGTTCGATGACCATGCCATCGGCGCCAATGGCGAAACCGGGGCGCAGGCGGGCCGGGTCGATATGCGGGTGATCGGGATGCACGCCGCTGTCGATCACCGCGACCAGAATGCGTTCAGCCATAGGTCGTGATGCCATCTTTCAGAGTAATCACCCTATCCGCCATCGCGGCCAGCGCGGGCTTATGCGTGATGACGATCAGCGTGGCGTCGGGCAGGGCGCGGCGCAGGCTGGCGGCGATCAGTGCCTCCGTATCGCCATCGAGCGCGGCGGTGGGTTCATCCAGGATCAGCGCCTCGGGCCGCCGCAACAGGGCGCGGGCCAGCGCCACCCGCTGCCGCTCGCCCGCCGACAGGGCAAGGCCGCGTTCGCCAACCGGTGTCTCCAGCCCCATCGGCAGGCGGGAGAGCAAAGCCTCCAGCCCGGCGTCATGCGCGGCGGCCATCACCGCATCGCGCCCCGGATCGGCAAGGCCAAAGGCGATATTGGCATAAAGCGTGGCGTTGAAGAGAAACGGCGTCTGTTCGACCAGCAGCACCGCGCGGCGCAGATCGCCCAGCGCCACCTCGCGCAGGTCCGTGTCGCCCAGCATCACCCGCCCGCCATCAGGGTCGATCATCCGCACCATCAGATCGGCCATCGTCGATTTGCCAGCCCCGCTGGGGCCGAGGATCGCGCAGAAGGAGCCCGCCGGAATGGTGAAATCCGCGTCACGCAGCACCGGCGCGCGGCCATGCGAGAGGCGGACATGATCGAAGCGGATGCTGCATGGCCCGGCAGGCAGGGGCAGGGGGCTGGCAGCCTCCTCCACCTCCGGCGCGGTGTCCATCAATTCAAAGATCCGCGCCAGCGCAACCCGTGTCTGGGCCAGCGTGGCCGACAGTCCGAGCAGGCCCTGTATCGGCGCGAACAGGCGCTGCTGATAGGCGAGGAAAGCGACCAGCGTGCCGATCGTCATCCGTCCGGCGGTGATCTCATAGCCGCCCCACAGCATGGCCCCGGCGGTCGAGGCCGAGAGCAAAGTGCCCGGCACCGCGCCCGAGAGAAAGGACGTCACCTGCATCCGCAGCATGGCGCGCACGAAACCGCCATTGGCGGCCGCAAAGCGCTCCCGCTCGCGCTCCTGCGCGCCCAGCGCCACCACCGTGCGCATACCCATGATCGTATCGACCAGCATACTGCCGATATCCGCGCCCGCCTCGCGCATCTGCCGCGACAGCTCGGTCAGCCGCTTTTGCGCGCGCAGAAAAGCCCCCACCGCCAGCGGAACCAGCACCACGCCCACGACAAACAGCCGCCAGTCGAGCCAGAGCATCAGCGCGATGCTGCCCGCCAGAAACAGCAGATTGGCCAGCGCGGCGAGCAGCGTGTCGCCCGCGACCCGTTGAATATCGGACACATCGCTGTTCAACCGGCTCATCAGATCGCCAAGCCGAAAACGGCCGAAGAAGCGCGGCGAGAGACGCTGGAGATGCGATAAGACCGCCACGCGAATGTCGAACAGCATGGCGGCCGAGAGCGAGACATGCAGCCAGGAGGCCGCGATGTTGAGCACATAGGAGCCGACCGTCGCCCCCAGCATCAGCCCCGCCACGCGCCACAGCACGCCCATATCATGCCGCATCAACGCGCCATCGATCATCAGCTTGGAAATATAGGGCTGGGCCAGACTGAGCGCGGTGGCCATCAGGCTGACCAGCATGACGGCGGGCAGGCGCGGCAGATAGGGACGCAAATAGGGCCACAGCCGCCGATAGGCCGCCCATGGCGCAGGAGGTGGGGAAGCATGCAAAGCGTGTTGCGGCGCGTTCAGGTCGCGGCCTCCCGTTCGATCAGTTGAAACCCGCGCAGCAGATAGCGCGGCTCCGGCATATGCGCGAGTTGCGCGGTGGTCCATGCGTAACCTTGCGCAAGGGCTGCCACCTGTTCGCGCCACCATGGGCTGTCGCCGCCGGTGGCATAGAACTGGCCGGAGATCTGGATATGGCGGCGCAAAGAGGCCGTCAGCATTGAATGGTAATGCGTGGCCAGCGCATGACGGTCGCCGGGATGGGCGATGACGGCGGCGGCCAGAATGGCCTCGCGCACCGATTGGGCGCTGCCGTCGCCGCAGATGGGATCAAAGGCGATCGCCGCCATGCCGCAGGCCAGCCAGTTCGGTCCTGCGAGTTGCGCCAGTTGACGCGGCGCGGTTTCAAACCCCGGCGAACTTTCACCAAGGCCCGCGATCAGAGGCGCGATCAGCACGCTGTTCTCCAGCAGACGGTCCAAGGGCGCGCCTACGCCCAGCAGCCAGCATTGCGTCGGCCCCGAGGGGATCAGAAACAGCCAGCCCTGCGCTACAGCCTCGACATGACATGTGGCATGATCGGCCCCGGCGCGCAGCAAAATGCGCGCGGCCATCGCCCGCCGCTGGCCAAAGCGCATCAACTCGGCATCGGGAAAGGGCGGTGCGCAATGGAGCGTGGCCATGGGCGCGGGGGCATCCGCATCGCCGGCAAGCTCTCCGCCCAGCGCGGCAATCAGGTCATCCTCGGACACCACCACCGCGCCATGCGGCATCGCCACCGGATCGTGGCCCCACCGCACCACGCGCTGCGCGATGCGATGGGCATCGGCAAACAGATCGCGGCGGCCAAACGCATCGCGGATCAGACCCAGCGCCGCGTCCGAAAGCATGATGACCGGCACGGGCGAGCGCCGCACCGGCTCATGCGCGATGGCAAACCCTGCGCCGCGCAGCAAATGCGTCGCGCAAGCCCCCGCCAGTCCGCCCCCACGGATCAGCACGGACTGGCGCGGCGCTTGGCTCACTGGGCGTAAACCAGCCCGGCCATCGTGGCGTCGGCATCAAGGTTCCACGTCTTGTCCCATTTCAGCGTCTTGGCGTCATAGACCTCGATGTCATAGCTGGCGCCATAGATGTAGAGTTTCTTGCCATCGCTCGACATGCCGAACTGGAAGCGCGAGCGGCAGGGGAATTCGGCCTTGTCCACCACCTTGTTGGTCCCAAGGTCGAAATGCCAGATCTCGCAGCGCTTGTTGCCCGTCGTGCCCTGCGTGGTGACGGTATAGCCATCCTTGCTGTCGGGCGTGATCTGCAGGCCCGCCATCTGATAGGGCGCCGGGCCGATGGGGGTGAAATCGAAGGTTTTCGACGCCAGCTTGAAACGGCCGATGCCAAAGATCTTGTTGTGAATATAGGGATCGGCAGCGGTAAACAGCGAGACATATTCGTCATTGTTGCGCAGCAATTCCACCCCGCCGCCAAAGCTGGTGTTTTCCAGCCCCGCGCCCTCGGGCTTGGCCATGTCGATCCGGTCCACCACCTTGAAATCGCTGGTGTTGAGGATCACCACCTTGTCGCGGAACAGATAGAGCAGTTTGCCGTCGGGCGAGATCATCATGTTCGCGCGCGCGGCGTTGAGCGCATTGTCCTCGTCGGGCAGATCGACGGTTTTCACCACCTTCTTCTGCGTCAGGTCGATGGTGGCATATTGCCACTTGCTGACCTTGTAGCGGTCGACGGCTTTGTCGATCGTCATCATGATCGTGTAGAAATATTTGCCCGTCGGATCAGGCACGCCGCCGGTAAAACGATATTTCGTCGTCGGCGTGTTCAGGCTGAACTTGTTGAGCACCTTGCGGGTAGCGGTGTCGAGCACCTCGATCCCGCCCGTGGTGATGGTGGTGACATAGATCCGCTTGTGATCGTTCGACAGGCGCAGGGATGTCGGAAGACCCGTGTCGAGCTTGATATGCTCGGCGATCTTGCCGGTGGTCTCCTCTACCACGAACAGCTTGTCCGGGTATGTACCCATCACGATGGGGGCGGCGCTTGCGGCCACCGGAGCGGCGGCCAGCATAAGGCCGGCAAGGCGGAGAGATTTGCCAGAGCGGGAATGCGTCATGTGGCAGGCTCTTTCATGAGAAAGGTCGCAAAATCGGGCGCGTGGGCCGCGATCAGGGAAAGATGATGTCCAGGCTGCGCCAGTCCTTGGCCGCGGCCGAGCAATTGCTGGCCCAGTCGGGCGAGTAATTGACATGGTCGGGCACCTGAACCGGCCAGAAGCAGGTGACATAGCAGTCATAGATGTCGCGCTCGACAGGTTGGCAAAGGCCCGCCGTGCCGCCGCTGGCGTCCACTTCCCAGCCGGGCGAGAAGGACAGGGTGCAGCCCATCGGCACATGCGGGCGCACTTGCTGCTGCAGGGCCACGACATCCTCCTGCATGGCGGCGGTTTGCGCTTCCACGCTTGCGTCAATCGCCTTGGCCTTTTGGTTGATGGGGCGCAAATGCTTCATGACAGGCCCTTTCTTTCAGCAAACTTTTCGAGGAATTCGGGGTTCTGCACCGCCAGCGTGCCCTGAATTTTCAGGCAGGTGTCGGTCCATTCGCGGATCCAGTCGCAATAATGCAGATTGGCATGGCCCGTGTCGCCATAGCGGACGAAGGCCTCGTGATGGCATCCGCCCGCGCACAAAGGCCGCGCCCAGCAGGACTGGCATTCATACTTGGCGCCGACATGGCCCTTGGCTAAAAACTCGCCCTGCGCCTTGCGGTCGATGCCGCTGGAAACATGGCCCATCACATGGCTGTCGGCATCGGTGAAGCGATGGCAGGGCGAGAGATCGCCCGAAGGCGAAACGCCCAGCAGACCCAAACCGGCGCCGCAGGGGTGGCTCTTATTGGTGCCCTGAACCAGCTCGCCGATGGTTTCCGAGACATTGGAAAACCCGTGCATCCGACCTTTAAGCGCATAATCAAGCCATTCATCGGCCAGCAGATGGAACTGCTCCAGCACGGTGACCATGCCTTCCTCGCCCAGCGCATAGGCCTGTTCGCCCGATTCCGTCACGGGCGCAAAGCCGACCTCGTGAAAGCCGATATCCTCGCGCAGGTGGCGGAAGATGCTGACCACATCGGTCACGCCCTTGCTCAGCGTCACGCGCGCCGTGATCGCGCGGGTGCGATGGCGGGCGATCAGCTTGCGCAGCTTGGGCTCGATCACATCATAGCTGCCCTTGCCGCTCTTGTAGACGCGGCGCTTGTCCTGCATCTCCTTGGGGCCGTCGATGCTGACCGTGACGCCGATTTGCTCGGTCGCCAGAAATTCGATGATGTCGTCGGTCAGCAGCGTGGCATTGGTGGTCAGGCTGAAGGTGATGGTGCGACCCTGGGCCGTGGCCTGATCCGTGGCATAGGCGACGACCTGCCGCAGCAGCGGAAAGTTCATCAGCGTTTCGCCGCCAAAGAAGGTGATATGCACCGCAGGCCGCCCGCCCGACTGCGCCAGCAATAGGTCGACCGAAGCCTTGGCGGTGTCGATGGTCATGTATTTGGGCTTGCCGTTTGGCGTGGCGATCTTGTCCGCGCCAAATTCATAGCAATAGGTGCAGGCCAGATTGCACTGGTTGGTGATGTTGAGCACCAACGCCTGAAGCGGATAATCGCCCTCCGGCTTGGCCGGGGCAGGGGCTGCTACCGTCTGATCCGAAACGATCACGCGGGCAAGACGCAGCTCGCGCACCAGATCCTCGGCATCGGCGGCGCTGTAGCCGGAACCGGTCAGAGCGGTGATCAGATCGCCATGGGCCATTTCCACGCCGTCCAGCATGGAGAGCACTTCGCCCACCGCGCCGTCGAGCGCAAAGATCGCGCCCGCCGATACCAGATAGATGAAATCCTGCCCCTGCGCGTCAAAGCGATGGACCTCGCCGCTGCGATAGGTGTGGGTCAAAGGTGCGCTCATTGGTTCACCTCCGGCTGATCCCAGCGCTTGTAGGCGGGCACGGTCACGACCATGAAAGCCTTGGCGGTCAGGGGCTTGCCATCGGCGCCCTTTTCCGCCTTGGCGGTGGCGGTCACCCAGACCTCGCCGTAATTGTTGCGGTTCCATTTGCGCTGGGGGTTCGGCCCGTCGATGTTGGGCGTAAAGAACCCGGCGGTGGAGAGCTTGCCGACGAAATTCACGTCATCATCGTAATAGACCGAGGGGAATTCGCCCATCGAGAAACTCGCGTCGATGGGGCCGATGGCCACGTCATCGGCGGTCCCCGCCTTGCCATCCGCGCCCTTGTCATAACCAATGGCCTCGAATTGCAGATATCCCTTGGGGTGCTTCTCGCTGCCGCCAAGGCGGGCCAGCGAGGTTTCGGGCGTGACCTTGATGTAATCGACCTTTTTGTAGATCGGCAGCGCCTTTTCCAGCACCGCCCCGCCAATGGCCACATCATGCGCGCCCACGGTGGCATCGGCGGCCACATCGACACTCAGCACGATTTCATCATCGCTGGCCGAGACGATCTTTTTGGCCACGACGCCCTTGCCCAGCGTAATGTCCGAGAGGGCGAATTTGGTCGGCAGCTTGTCGCCGATGATGTGAAGCTGCGCGCCCATCGTGCCGGTCTTGACCGCATCGGGGGTGACGCTGGCGATGGTGGGCTCGGTGCTGGCCTTGGTCAGTTTAACGTCAAAGCCGAACTCCTCATAGGCGCCCCAATACCAGCGGCCCGCCGCCGATTTCTGATCGGGGGCAAACCACATGGTTTCGCGCGCCTCATGCGCCGGAGCATCCGGGGCGGTCATATCGCCCATGCCCTTCGACTTGCCGCGCCAGGAATAGCCCGAATAGACGATGCCGCTGCCGGTGCGGGTGATGGTGCTGCCGTCCTTCAGGGATTTGAGCGTGATGGTGGTGGTGAAGTCATCGCCCTTGGGCGCGATCACCATTGAACCGGCATAGCGGCCTTTGCCGGGCAGTTCGGCCGAAACCAACCATTTGCCCGCAAGAGCGGCCGGGCGCATCCGCGCGCTCCATGATGCCCATTCGGCCGAATGCAGCGGGGCGGTTTTGCGCAGATAGTCCAGCGCAACTTCGCCCGGCGTCGGCCCCTTGGCGGCCGGTGCGCCATAGCCCTGCGGGATGCCGTGTTCGTCCACACCCCGGCGATATTGCACCTCGGCCTGCGAATAGAGCGCGATGTGGAATTCCTGCAGCAGCTTCCATTCATTGGCCGACCGGCGCCAGCTCAGCGGTTGGGCAAAGGCGTGGCACGAGGCGCAGGCCGCGCGCACCGTTTCATTGGGAATGTTGGTTTCATCCAGCACGCGCTTCTCGGTCAGATACATGACCGGCTTGGCCTCATCGGGCGCAAGGCCATGGCTGGCCGAAAGCGAGCGGATGACCTTCTTGGCATCCTCAGCGGTGATGACCAGCCCGTTGAGCTTGACCATGCGGTGGATCGCCTGTGCCCAGCCTTCGGGCGTGGTGCGCATCCAGGAAATGCGCGACAGGTTGCCCTTGCCGTCATTGGTGTGGCACGCGCCGCATTTGTCGATGACCAGCTTGTCGGTGACGGGAATGCCCGCTTCCTTTTCGCCGCCCTGTTCGTCGGCCTGCGCCACGGCCGGGGCCGCGCCATGCAGCACCGCCATGCCCAGCGCCGTGGCGGTCAGGCCCAGCAGTGCGAGGCGATTGCGTTTTGACGGCGTGCGTTTCGATAGCGCAAGAGCGCCGGAATCCGAGGGATCGGACGGGAAGGCCATAGTGTTAAATTCCCCCCAAGCTGGAATCTGATGCCATGAATCGGTGGCTTCGGGGAGAAGATTGGACAGGCGTCAAAAATCCTTCAAGCGCCTTTTTGCCTTATACGCAATTTGGCGCAAACAGCGCGGCTCCATGATAGAAAAACCCGCCCCCTGCCGTGCAAGGAGCGGGTTTTATCGCGCATTTCGGGTGTTTTTTAGGCCAGTTTCAGCGGCAATTGGCGCAGCCTTTGTCCGGTTGCGGCAAAGATCGCATTGGCCAGTGCCGGGATCACCGGGGGCAGCGAGGGTTCGCCAAGCCCGGTGGGCGGATAATCGGTTTTCAGGAATTGCACTGCGATTTCGCGCGGCACCTGTTCGATGCGGATCAGGGGGAAGTCGCCAAAGCTTTCGGCTTGCACCACACCCTTCACCTGCTCGATCTTCTGCTCGACCATGCCTTGGCCGAGCCCCTCGTTGACCGCGCCCTGCACCTGATGGCGCGCATTGATCGGGTTGATGATCTGGCTGCCGATGTCGCCGCAGGCCCAGACCTTGTCCACCCGCACATTATTGCCCTCGGTGATGGTGATATCGACCACCTCGGCAAAATAGCCGCGATGGCTGAAATAGAAGCCGAAGCCGCGCCCGCGCTTCTCACCCTTGGGGCCGGGGGGCAGCTTGCCGCCCTGCCAATTCGCCATCTTGCACACGCCTTCGATCACCGCGCGCGCGCGGCCCGAATGAAGCACCGGCCGCCCCGGCACCACCGCCAGATCGCGCGGGGCCCCCAGCGTGCGGCGCATCAGTTCGGGCAGGTCGATCCCGGCAGCCTGCGCAATCTCGTCCATAAAGCTTTGATAGACAAAGGACACCGCATTGGATGTTGGCGCGCGTAGCCAGCCTGTCGCCAGATTGGTGGGCAGATAGGTGATGCCGATTTCGGAATCGGCCATCACATTGACCGGGAATTCAAACGGGCTCATTTCCGCAGCGCGGATCGGTTTACCATCCTTGCCAAAGCTGACGAAATGATCGCGGAAGGCCACCAGATCGCCCTTGGCGTCCAGCCCCGCCGTGAAGCGGTGCCAGCCTGCGGGGCGGTAATAATCGTGGCGCAGATCATCAGTGCGATCGAACAGGATCTTGACCGGTTTGCCCGGCAGAGCCTTGGCCACCTGCGCCACCATCACCATGTAATCATTGATGAGCCGCCGCCCAAAGCCGCCGCCGATGCGGGTCTGGTGGATGGTGATGTCCTCGCCCTTGATGCCCAGCATGGCGGCGGTGTCGTTGCGGCCATTGTTCGGGGCCTGACTGGGCGCCCAGATCTCCAGCTTGCCATCGGCCCAGCGGCCCGTGCAATTCTGCGGCTCCAGCGTGCCATGGGCCAGGAAGGGGTAGGAGTAATCCGCCGTAATGGTCTTGGCCGCGCCCGCCAGAGCCTTGGCCACATCACCATTCTTGGCATGGGCAATCTGCGGCCCGGCGGCAAAGGCGGCGGCTGCGCCCTTGTCATAAGCCTCGGTGGAAAAGCCCTGCTGCGCGGCATCGTCCCACGTTACCTTGACGGCCTCGCGCGCATTTTTGGCCGTCCACCAACTGTCGGCCACCACGACCAGCGTATCGAATTTGCCCGGCGCGACCGAATTGCTGTTCACCGGCACCACCGCGATTACGCCCTTGCGCTTCAGCGCCGCGCCTGCGTCATGGGTCGCGATGGTGGCGCCATGGGCCGGGGCCTTGATGATCGCGCCATGAATCAGGCCGGGCATGTCCACATCAATGCCGAAAAGCGGCTTGCCCTGCGTGATCGCCACAGTGTCGACGCCGATCTTGGACTGACCGATGATGGAAAAGCGCGAGGGATCTTTGAGCGCCACCTTGGCCAGATCGGGGGCCGTTTCGCCCGCCGCGCCCCGCGCAAAGGCGGCATAGGGCGCGGTCCTGCCCGAGGCCGCATGGGAAACCTTGCCCGCCGCCGTGGTCAGACTGGCGGCGTCCACGCCCCATTCTTTTGCCGCCGCGCTCAGGATCATCGCCCGCGCCGCCGCGCCCACCTGCCGCATGGGCAGCCAGTTGTTGGGCGTCGAATTCGACCCGCCCGCACTTTGCACGCCATAGATCTTGTCATTGGCCAGCGTGGGCTCGATCACCACCTGATCCCAGCTCAGATCCAGCTCTTCTGCGATCAGCATGGGCAGCATGGTGCGGATGCCCTGACCGATCTCGGGGTTCTTCGATCCGATGGTCACCTTATTATCCGCCCCGATGCGGATGAAGGCGTTGAGCGGCACCGCGCCGGGCGTATCCGCCAAGGCAATCCGCGCCTCAAACGCCAAGGCGCCTGCGCCCGCCAGAGAAGCGGCCATGAAGCCGCGGCGATCGATAACAGCGCTCATGCCGCATCTCCCGTCACATCGGCCAATCCGGCCGCTTTCCTGATCGCGCGGCGGATGCGCAGATAGGTGGCGCATCGGCACAGGTTGCCGTTCATGCCCGCGTCGATTTCCTCATCGCTCGGCTTGGGATTGGCCATCAACAGGGCCGTGGCTGAAAGAATCTGTCCGCCCTGACAATATCCGCATTGCGGCACGTCGATCTCGCGCCACATGTCCACCAGTTTGGCCCCCTGCGGCAGGGCGGTCGCGCCTTCGATCGTGGTGATCTTATGCCCCGCCGCCGCCGACACCGGCGTCTGGCAAGAGCGCACCGCCTGTCCATCGAGCAGTACCGTGCAGGCCCCGCAAAGCCCTTGCCCACAGCCGAACTTGGTGCCCGGCATCTTCAATTCCTCGCGCAGCACCCAGAGCAGCGGCTTGTCCGCATCGGTCGTCACGCTGACCGGCTTGCGGTTGATCGTAAGGGCGAATTTTCCTTGGCTCACGTTTGCGGGCTCCTGATGGGAACATAGGGGCAGACCGGCCGATACTGGACGCGCTTCAAGATTCCGTCAAGCCGCGTGCCGGGGACAGTTGCCATAAGCGCAAGCCGGTGGCATGGCGCCGCGAGGAGAAGAAGCCCCATGGACCTATCGGAAGACCTCGTCACCACCGCGCGCCCCGGCACCTATTCGCGCGGGACAGAGACGGTGGACGCGATTTTGAAAGCGGCGCTCGGCGTGCTGATCGACGAGGGTGCGGCGGCCTTCACCATCCGGCGGATTGCGGCGGCCTGCGGGATGAAGGTGGGCAATGTCTCCTATCATTTTCCGCGCAAGGAAATGCTGGTTCAGGTGCTGCTCGATGAATTGCTGGCCTCCTATGAAAAGGTGCTGGAGGACCGCGTGCGCCAGCCCGACCTGACCACGGAGGAGCGGCTGCGGCTGCTGATCGTGATTTGTCTCGAGGATATTGCGGGCAAGCGGACCACGCGGCTGTTCACCGAACTGTGGGCGCTGGCCAATCACAATGATTTCATCGCCGATCGCGTGCGGGGCTTCTATCAGCGGGTGCATGATTTCATCGGTGAATATGTCGCCGCGCTCAACCCCGCGCTGACCAGCGAGGAAGTGGCCATCGTCTCGCTCTATATCAGCGCCAGCATGGAGGGATCGACGCCCTTCCTTGGCTTTGAAAAGCCATGGGCCGACCGGATGCCCGCCTATACGTCAATTGCCGTGCATGGGCTGGTTACACTTGCCAAAACGATCACTTCGCGAGAGATTGCCGGAATGACAAGCCAGACGGCCTGAGCCGTCGGCGCCTTCTGACGCAGGACACCGGTCTGCCGCGATGGTCGCGGCGGGCAAAGGGGGCTGTTTATGCGTCGGATTTTGCTTGCAGAGCAGGATGGCTGGGCATCGGGGCTGGGCTGGGGGCGTGCGCGCGGTTGCGCCTTGCCGGCGGCGGCGGTGCTGGGGTGCCTGCAACCGGCGATTGACCCGGTGTTTCTCACGCTGCTCTCGCGGGCCACGCCTTTGCCCGCCGCCGATCATGGCTGGGTGGTGGGCATGACCCAAAGCGCTTCGGCGCTGGCGGCAATGATGGTGTGGTGGCTGGGGCCAAGGATGCCGATGCGTGCTGTGCTGGCGCTGGCGCTGGGCGCGATGGCGGCGGGTCTGCTGACGCCGCTGGCGCAGGGGCTGGCCGGATTGCTGGCGCTGCGCGGGATCTATGGGCTGGGAATGGGGGCGATCTATGCCCGCGCGATGGGGGGCTTTGCCGCGGCGCGGCCCACTGGCGCCTATGCCATTGTTCTGCTGGTGCAATTGATGCTGGCCACTTTGGTCTCTCTGGCGCTGCCCGATCTGGCCGCGAGGATCGGGGCGGGGCGGGCGCTGGGGCTGCTGGCGCTGGTGCCGCTGGCGGCGGCGATGGCGCTGGCATGCGCGCGGGAAGGGGGCGCCGCGCGCCTCGCGCCTTTGGGGCAGAGCGCCACACCGCGCGCGGGCTGGGCGTTGGCGCTGGCCAATTTCTGGTTCATCTGCGCCACGATGATGGTGTGGAGCCTGTGCGGCGCGCTGGCGGTGCAGGCGGGGCACAGCGAAGGGCTGATCGGGCGCGCGGTGGCGATCGGTTCGCTGGCCGGGGCGGCTACGGCGATTGCGGTGATGCGCGAGCGGCTGCGCGTGCCGCTGCCGGTCACGGCCTGCCTGGTGGGCGCGGCCCTGCTGGCGCCGCTGGTGTTGACGCGGCCGGGCGCGGGGACGGGCTTCGTGCTGGCGATGGTCCTGCTCAATATCGGATCGACCGCGATCATCATCCGCTGCTCGGGTCTGGCCAGCGCTCTGGGTCTCGATCCGCGCTTTCGTGTCTTCGTCGCCGCCACGCACAATCTGGGGATGAGCGCGGGCCCGGCGCTGGGTTCGGGGTTGGTTTGGGTGATGCCCAATGGCGGATTGCTGCTGGGCGCGGGGCTGGCGGTGCTGGCCGGGGTGGGGGCGGCTGTGATAGGCTGGCGGGGTTTACGCCATTGTGCGCATTGGCCAATGTCGCGCCCGGTTTTCGCAAGGTCGGGCCATCAGAAGGGGCTTGATTAATTCTGGACACTCGTCCAGCCTTGCCCTGTCTGAACGCATGATCGGTTCCGCAGGGGGATGGACCATCGCCTTGGCCTGTTTTTGCCGCCATTATGCCGCTTTCAAGGAGGGTTCCGGCCAGATGTCTCGCCACACTTCGCAAGCTTTCACCCTTCGCGCCGCTGCTGTGCTGATTGGGACCGTGCTGGCCTCTGGCGCGCAGGCCGCCGTGCCCACCGAGCCGGAAACCCCCAATGTCGCTACGCTGGCCTCGCCCAATCCGGGCTGGTTCTATGTGCGCGGCGGGTTTGACACGGCGGGCACCCAGATCGTGGACAGCGCCACCGGCAAGATGGTGGGTATGATCGATACCAGCCGCACATCGGATATGGCGGTCGATCCGGCGGGCAAGTTCTATTACGTGTCCGAAACGATCTGGAGCAAGGGCAACCGGGGGACGCGGCAGGATCTGCTTTCGATCTATGACGCCAACAGTTTGAAACTGCAGACCGAAGTGCCTTTTCCGGGCCGCCTGATTATCGGCGCGCAGGTCAATAATTTCGCGATCTCGCCCGATGGCAAGAGCGCCTATATCTTCAATCTGACGCCTGCCGCCTCGGTCAATATCGTCGATCTGGCCAAGCGCAAATTTGCCCGCAATGTCGAATTGCCGGGCTGCGCCGGGCTGATGCCGATTGCCGAAGGGCTGGTGTCGGTCTGTTCGGATGGTTCGTTGGCCTCGCTCAATCTGTCGGGCGGCAAGGCGGAGATTACCCGCAGTGCGCCTTTCTTTTCGGCCACCAATGACCCGGTGTTTGACGCCTACAATTATTCGGTCAAGCGCAAGGAGGCGGTGTTCCTCAGCTATACCGGGCTGATCTATACGGCGAAAATCGGGTTGAAACCGGAAATCGCCGCGCCCTTTTCCATTCAGGCCGCCGCTGGCCTGCGCCCCGGCGAGACCAAACCGATCGACGTCAACTGGCTGCCCGGTGGGCGGCAATTGACCGCATGGCATCATGCCAGCAACCACCTCTATGTGCTGATGCACATCGGCGAATTCTGGACCCAGAAAGATCCGGGCGAGGAGATCTGGGACGTGGACCTGTCGGCCAAGAAGGTGGTCAAGCGCTTCCCGCTGGAAGATCACGTCGACAATATCGAGGTGACGCAGGGGGACAAACCCAAGCTCTTCGTCAATACCGGCAAGAATGACGGCTATATTCTCGATCTGGCGACATGGACGCTGGGGCCGAAAATCGGCGCGATCGGCGGCGGGGTTATCGCCACGGTCGAGGCCCCGTGATGGCGGCGCTGCTGGCCACTTTGCTGCTGGGCTTTGGCGTCGGGGCGGGGTTGATCTTTGCCTTTGCCGGGCTGAGCCATTGGCGGCATCGGCGTTTGCTGGTCGGGGTTGTCGGCAATTATCGCCTGTTGCCCGATGGCCTGATCGCTCCGGTGGCGGGGCTGTTGCCGTGGAGCGAAATGGCGGTTGGGCTGGCTCTGGTGCTGGCGCCATTGGCGGCTGGGGTTGGGCGCGGGGGCGCGCTGGCGGGGGGCGGGCTGTTGTTGCTCTTCGGCTGGGCGATGGCGGTCAATCTGCGGCGCGGGCGCGGCTTTATCGATTGCGGCTGCGGTCATGACACCTTGCGCCAACCGCTTAGCTGGGCGCTGGTGGCGCGCAATGTGGTGCTGGCGCTGCCCTTGCTGGCTTTGGCCGCGATGGGCCCGGTTTTGCCCGATGGCATGGCGCTGATCGCCGCGATGGTGGCGGGGCTGGCGGTGTGGCTGGGTTATCATCTGTTCAATGCCTTGGCGGCGCTGCAATCCAGCCCGCTTTCGGCCAGTCTGCATCCCATTCGGCTTCCCACTCGGAGATAGAGGCATGATCCTTTCGCTGGTCATTTCACAGGTTGTTTCGTGGCTGGTCATTGCCGGGCTGGTGGTGGCGCTGCTGGCGCTGGCGCGGCAGGTGGGCGTTTTGCATATGCGGGTGGCGCCGGCGGGCGCGCTGACCACGGCGGGCGGGCCTGCGGTGGGTTCGGGCAGCCCGGTGATCGAGGCCAATGATCTGAACGGTCGCCATGTCCATATCGGCGGCCCGGCCAAGGATAAGCCGCTGCGCCTGCTGATGTTCGTGTCGGCCATGTGCCCTTTGTGCAAGGGGCTGATCCCGGTAGCCAAGAGCTTTGCGCGGGATGAGCGGCTCGACCTGACCTTCATCGGCGACGATGATGCGGCGACCCAGCGCAAGCTGATCGCGCAGCAGGGACTGGAAGGCTACACTTTCGTCAATGGGCCGGATGTGGGTCAGGCCTTTGCCGTGGGCAAGCTGCCGTATGCGGTGCTGATGGATGCCGATGGGGTCGTGCTTTCCAAGGGGCTGGTCAACAGCCGCGAGCATCTCGAAAGCCTGATTATCGCCCAGGAAATGGGCGTGAAGAGCGTGCAGGACTATATCGCCTCGCTCAAGGTCGTCGGCTGAGGGCTATTTCATTTTTCTACGGGGGTTTGCCGATGAAACTGTTCAATCCCGATGTCGCCGCCGAAAAGCTGCTGCGCCGCTTTGCTGGGGGCACATCGCGCCGGGGGATGCTGGCGCGGCTGGGCGGGGCGCTGGTGGCCGCGCCTGTGTTCCCGCTGCTGCCGGTCAGCCGCGCCGGGGCCGCCAAGCCCGACCGCAGCCCCGAGGCCAAGACCGCCTTTGCCCGCAAGGCGCAGACGGTCGATGACACGAAATGCGATTACTGGCGCTATTGCGCGATCGACGGGGCGCTGTGCTCATGCTGCGGCGGGGGCATCCACACCTGTCCGCCGGGTGCGGAATCCTCGCCGGTGTCATGGGTGGGCACCTGTATGAACCCCGAGGACGGCAAGGCCTATATGATCGCCTATCGCGATTGCTGCGGCAAGCCGATGTGCACCCAGTGCATGTGCGACAATCAGGACCGCGAGACGCCGCTTTACGTGCCTCAGCTCAACAATAACATCATCTGGTGTTTCGGTACGCAGAGCATGGAGTATCACTGCTCGACCGCGGTGATGGTGGGGCCGGTCTGAGGATGAAACCGGCGCGGTGGATCGGGGCGGGGGCGTTGTTGGCGCTGCCTTGGCTGGCGGCGTCGGTGTCGGCACAGCCTGATTCTCTGAAAGGCATGAACGATCCCGAACTGGCTCGGTCCGACTTTATCGAGCATTGCGGCGGATGTCATGGGCCGGACGGGCGTTCGGCGCCTGCGGCCCTGCCCGAATTGCGGGGCAGGGTGGGCTGGCTGATGTGTACGCCCGCCTCGCGGGCCTATCTGCTGCGCCTGCCCAATATCGCGCACAGTCGGATCAGCGATAATGCCGAGCTGGCTGATATGCTCAACTATATGGTGTTCGTGGTGGGCGGGGACAGCGCCCCGGTGGGCACCCGTCCCTTTACCGCCGAGGAAGTAACTCGCGAAAGGGCGCATCCTTTGATCTCCGGCTCGCTGACGGCGGAGCGGGCGCGGCATGTGGGCGAGGCGATCCGGCAGTGTCATGCGCCGGTTTCGTTGCGGTTGAATTATCCCGGTGAGAAGAAGGGGTAAGTTTTGCCTCCGGCGGGCAAAGGGACTTGTCCCTTTGCAATCCCGGTAATGGGGTGATGCCTTGGTTCATAGGGCTGGTTTATTCGGAATATAATAAAGCCTGCGACGCTCTTGATTGGCGTCGCAGGCTTTATAATTTCGAGCGGTGCGTCCGACACCAAAGGCCGAACCTGAAGTAAAGGGAGCGCGAGGGGCTAGACCCTCGCATCAACCCTTTAACTTTCCGATCAGAGCGCCCGATCGATCAGCACCGCGATTTCATAGAAAGCCGCACCGACAATCGCAGCGGCCGGAATAGTCACCAGCCATGCCACAACCAGACGCTGCGCCACGCCCCAGCGTACCGCGCTGGTGCGCTTGGCCGCGCCCACGCCCATGATGCAGCCGGTGATCGTGTGCGTCGTCGAAACCGGGATACCGAAAGCGGTGGCGCCGAACAGCAGCAGCGATCCGCCCATCGAGGCGCAGAAGCCCTGATGATGCGACAGCTTGGTGATGCGGCTGCCCATCGTTTCGATGATCTTCCACCCGCCCGACAGCGTGCCCAGACCCATGGCGACATAGCAGCCGATAACGACCCAGCCCGGCACCGCAAAGTCGCCCTTGAGCAGGCCCTGCGAATAGAGGAGCACCGTGATGATGCCCATCGTCTTTTGCGCGTCATTGGCGCCGTGCCCGATCGAATAGGCCGCCGAGGACAGGATGTGCAGCTTCTTGAACACGCCTTCCGCACTCTTGGCAGTGGCCTTCATGAAGATCCACGAGGTGATCATCATCAGCATCATCGCCGCCATCATGCCCAGCAGCGGCGCCAGAGCGATGAAGGAGGTGGTCTTGATGATGCCCGACCACACGACGGCATTGGTGCCCGCATGCATCACGCCCGAACCGACCAGCCCGCCCACCAGCGCATGGCTGGACGAGGAGGGGATCCCCTTGACCCAGGTGAACACATTCCACGCCATCGCGCCGACCAGAGCGCCGAAGATGACATGGGGCGTCACGACATCCTTGTCGATGATGCCCTTGCCCACCGTTTCGGCCACTTTCAGGCCGAACATCCAATAGGCGGCAAAGTTGAAGAAGGCGGCGAAAAGCACCGCCTGCACCGGCGTCAACAGCTTGGTCGAAACCACCGTCGCGATGGTATTGGCCGCGTCATGCAGGCCGTTGATGAAGTCGAATGCCAGCGCCAGCGCCACAAGGGCGATGACCAAAGGCAGGGCCACGATAACATGGTCCATGATCTGCGCGCCCCCTTAGGCGTGGTCGATCACGAGACCGTCGATCTCGTTGGCGACGTCCTCGAAACGGTCCACCACCTTTTCGAGGTGCATGTAGATTTCGCGCTGGATGAAGAAGGTCAGCGGATCGGCCTTGCCATACAGCTTGAAGGTCTTTTTCAAGCCCTTGGCATGGATTTCGTCCGAATGGCCTTCCATCTCGACGATGCGGCCGGTCAGCTCGTGCAGGCGGGCGGCATTGCCGTGAATATCGCGCAGCAGCGGCATGGCTTCGGCCAGCAGGCGTGAACAATCGACAATGATCGCGGCCATGTCGCGCATTTCCTGCTCGAATTCGGTCACTTCATACAGGCTGACCGCGCCGGCGGTCTTCTGCATCTGGTCAATCGAATCGTCGAGCGAACCGATCAGGCTGGTGATCGCGCTGCGGTCGAACGGGGTCAGGAACGTCTTGCGCACGGTGGTGAGCACTTCGCGCGTGATATTGTCGGCCTCTTCCTCGCGCTCGACAATCTCGCGGACATGCTGATCCATGCCCGATCCGCCCTGAAGCAGGCGGGCCAAAGCATCGCTGCCTGCGGCTACTGTGGCAACATGGGCTTCAAACAGCGCGAAGAAATTGCCCTGCTTGGGGAGCAGCGCCTGAAACCAGTGAAACATTCGAACAGTTTCCCTCATCAGTGCCAGATTGCGGCCCACGATTGGCTTGCCGGACGAATCGGCAAAGTCGGATGGCCGAAACCGGACCATCAGTGCGCGCAGTTCTGGCTCATCAACAAGGTCCGCCGCCGTTGCCAGCGGGAACCATTGCCGCGTCCGCTGCCCTGCTTCGGGCCATTCGTCAAGTTCGGTTGTTACGGCCAACGGAAAAACCCTCACGTCCACCAGGAGTGAGGCGCCCGACTTTAACTGTTTGCGATAGCGGTAATCGCCCAGAGGAGTGGGACAAACCGCGCCTTCCAGCCCTGCTTCCTCATACGCTTCCTGCGCAGCGGCGGCATGGGCGGCCAGACCCTTCATCGCATTGCCTTTGGGCAAAACCCAACGTCCGGTTCCCCGCGAGGTAACCATAAGGACCTCAACAGGCGAATCGGGCGAATCACCAACACGTCGATAGGGCAGGCTGGCGATCTGACGAATTGTCACTATCCTTGTCATGAAAATGAAACAATAGGGAATTTGCAGGCGTTCCGTTTAACCCGCAAACCTTGCCATACACAAGCGATCCCTATTGGTGTTCGCGCGGGATGGGCAAAAGCTGGGCCTTCAGAGTTTGCCATTCGGCGCCGCTTTCGACCATGGCTGCGCCCTTTTGCAGCGCGCGATAGGCGTCCAGCACCTTGCGCCCCGCCGCGCTGAGCCGCGCGCCCGAACGCGCCGCGCCATTGGGCATGGTTTCGACCAGAGGAGAGGCCCAGCACCGGTTCATCGCATCCACCAGCAGCCATGCCCGGCGATAGCTCATGTCCATCGCGCGTCCGGCGGCCGAAATCGACCCGGTGGCGTCAATCGCATCGAGCAGATCGGCCTTGCCCGGCCCCATGGCGATTTCGTTCCCGCTCATCACGCGGATCGCGATTTTCAGGCGCAGGCCGGACTCGCTCATGACACTCCCTCTATGCGACCCTTATAAATATGCTGGCCCGGTTAGACCGTTACAGCGCTTCCCACCAGCCCGCATGTGCCTTTTCCAGCGCCAGCCCGTCGCGAGCCTGCTCGATAGCCTGCGCGCGCTCGACAGCGGGCAGGGCCATGGCCTCGTCGAGCTGCGCTTGCAACGCCAGCGCCTCGCCTCGCGGCAGATCCAGCAGGCGCGCGATGGCCATACCCGCCTGCATCGCGCTGGCCTGATCCTGTATCCGGCCCAGCGCACCCTGGACCTGTTCGAGCGCATCCTGGTGCGCGCGGGCGGTCCGGCTCTTGTCGAGCGGCTGAAAGAAGCCTGCCGAATAGCGCAGCTTTTTCACATCCTTGCGCAGTTCATGCAGATCCCGGTCGCTCATCCCGGCCAGACGTTTGCGCATGCCCCGGATCGCGCTTCGCTGGCGTTCTATCATCGCCGCGGCCAAGGGCTCGACCGCCGCCCCCGCCAGCGGCGAGGCCAGATATTCCCCATCCTCCAGCCAGAGCGCCAATTGCAGCCAGAGCCGCTGAAACCGGGGCTGGCTCAGGCCCTCGCGCGCGCTTTGCGTTGCGGCGGCCTGTGCACGCAGCAGCGCTTCGGGCGGATGTTTGATGCTTTGGGCCAGCACATGCAGATCGCGCGCCGGGGCCAGCAATGTCGCCGCGTCGCGCAATTCCTGCCGCAATGCGCGCGCCTGAGGATCGAGCGCCAGCAGGTCCTTGCCAAACAGCGAGAGCGCCGCGCGCAGCCGCCGGATCGCTACCCGCAATTGATGGACCGCTCCCGGATCTCCATGCGCGATCACCAGTCCCAGATTGCCCACGGCATGGGCCAACACATTCCACCCTATCGTCTGAAACGCGCGGGCCAGGCTCATGCCCCGCGTCAGGGCAACCGGCGCGGCGGACACGGCCTGTGGCATACGCCCTTTGGCCAGCGCCTGCGCGCGATGCGCCTTGGTGCGGATAGACCAGCCCAGATCCGGCCCCAGCGGCAATTCCAGCGCCAGTTGCAACAGATCCGCCAGTCGTCCTTCGCACAATTCCAGCTCGATCTCGGCAATCGGTTGGGCGGGGCGCTCGCCTGCGCGGATCTCGCCGGTGTCAAAGGCCACTTCGATCAGAGCCTTACCCCGGCGCAGCAGCCTTGTCTCGCGCTCCACCGCCAGTTCGGCATAGGGCAGCAGGCGCGCGCCGCGCCGCATCTGATCCAGCGCCAGGGCGGCGGGGGCCGGAAAGGCGGCCGGATCGGGACCCTGCGCATCGGCGCGAAGGGGCTGGTTCCATTCGCTGCGCTGCATCTGGCTCTTGCGGCCCAGCGCGATCTTCAGCGTCTGTTCGCAACCCTTGGCCCGCCGCCTGACGCGCAGACTGGCCTTGCCCGCCGCCAGCGCGCCATCCAGCGTGTCGAAATAGGTCGTGCGCAGGCTCTCGCATTGGGGCTCGCCCTGCAAGGCGGGGTGAAGGCGCAGGCTTTCCAGCATCGCCTCGCCTGCGGCCAGCTTGATTTCCACCTCCTCGGGCCCATGATCGGGCAAGGCATCGAGCGCGGGCTTTCGCAAGGTTGACTCAACAGCGCCAATCTCGTTCATGCGCGACTTTCTTCGCTGGGCGGGACCATAAGGCGCTATCCATAGCATCGCGCGCCCGCGCGATCCAGCCAGCCTTGTTGACGAGGCGCATGACGTGCCATCATCTGTTATGCAATAGATTGAGCACAAGGCATAAAGGCGCATCCCATGGCCATGGATCACAGCGAGCAGGACCAGAGCGCGACCATCGCCTTTCTCTCCGCCCCCGGTGTCGAGCGGATCGACACGCATGGAGCGATGATCTTTCTTGGCCCGGACACCGTTTACAAGCTGAAGCGGGCGGTCGATCTGGGCTATCTCGATTTCTCCACGCTGGCCCTGCGCGAGGCGGCGTGCCGGGCCGAACTGGCGCTCAACCGGCGCACGGCGCCTGATCTCTATTGCGGGCTGCGCGCGATCCGGCGGGGTGCGGACGGGGCGCCCGGCTGGGGGGATGAGGGCGAGGTGATCGACTGGGTGGTCGTCATGTGCCGCTTTCCCGCGCAGGATCTGTTGACGCAAGTGGCCGCGCGCGGGGCGTTGAGCCAGCCTTTGCTGATCGCTCTGGCCGATGGTGTGGCCGATTTTCATGGCAAGGCGCAGGTCCTGTTCGATGCCGACGGCGCGGCGCGGATGCGCGAGGTGATTGTCGGCAACACCCGCTCCTTTGCCGCTATCGCGCCCGATCTGCTGCCCCCCGACAAGGTGGCCCATTTACAGGCGCAAAGTCTTGAGGCGCTGGCGCAGGTGGCTGATCTGCTTGATGCGCGGGCGCGGGAGGGCAAGGTGCGCCATGGTCATGGCGATCTGCATCTGGCCAATATCTGCCTGTGGCAGGGGCGGCCCGTGCCCTTCGACTGCCTCGAATTCAGCGCCGAACTGGCAACGACCGACCTGCTTTACGATCTGGCCTTTCTGCTGATGGACCTGTGGCACAAGGGCTATGCGCAGGCGGCCAATCTTGTCGCCAATCGCTATGCCGACCGGATGGGCGAAGAGGATGGCTGGCCCGCGCTGCCGCTGTTCCTGTCGGTGCGGGCGGCGATCCGGGCGCATGTGGGGGCGGCCACGGCGGCGCGGCTGAGCGGGGCGGCGCGCGAGGAAAAGGCGGGCGAGGCGCTTGCCTATCTCGATGCGGCGCTTGAATTTCTGCGGCCCGGTGCTGCGGGGCTGATCGCGGTGGGCGGACTGTCGGGTACGGGCAAATCGACGCTGGCCGGGGCGCTGGCCTATCGCATCGGCGCGGCGCCGGGCGCGCGTTGGCTGCGCTCCGATGTGATCCGCAAGAGTTTGGCGGGTGTGGCTCCTGAGGATCGCCTGCCGAGCGAAACCTATACCAGAGAGGCCAGCGAGCAGGTCTATGCCGCGATGGTCGAGCGGGCCGGGGCGATGCTGGCGCGGGGATGGCCGGTGGTGGCCGATGCGGTCTTTGCCGCGCCGGATGAGCGCGCCGCCATCGCGGACGCGGCCCATGCCGCCGATGCGCCCTTTCTGGGCCTGTGGCTGACGGCTGATGGCGCGACGATGCAGCGGCGCGTTGCGGCGCGCCGGGGCGATGCCTCGGATGCCGATGCCGCCGTGGTCACGCGCCAGATGGCCTATGATTGCGGCGATCTGTCGGATTGGTGCGTCCTTGCGGCGGATGGTTCGCGCGATGCGGTGGTCCAACAGGCGCTGGAGGCGGCACAGGGCCTGTTCATCTTGCAAAAGCCATAAGGCGCACCAGATCACATTGCGGCGTGGCCTGCGTCATATGGAGTGAGGAAGATGAAGAAGTCTGCCCTGTGGCTTTTGGCCCCTGTGGCCCTGATGATGGTGTCGGCGCCGGTCATGGCCGCCGAACCCAGCGTGCGCGATGTCTATGCCACCGCCCGCGCGGGGCAGGTGGACAAGGCCGTGACCATGATGGACGAGGTGCTCAAGGCTCATCCAAACAGCGCCAAGGCCCATTATGTGCAGGCCGAACTGCTGGCCAAGCAGGGCAAGACGGCGGATGCGCGGGCGCAACTGGCGCAGGCCGAGAAGCTGGCGCCCGGCCTGCCGGGCATCCAGCCGCAATCGGTGGCCGCGCTCAAGTCGCAGCTTAACGGCGGGTCGGTGGGAAACGGCGCGGTCACGCGCAGTGAGGCGCCCCAGCCTGCGCAATCACGCGGGATTTCGTGGGTCGGCATTGTGCTGATCGGCGCGCTGGTATTTGGCGTGCTGGCTTTCTTTCGCCGCCGCAGCCGTCAGGCCGAGGTTTATAACGCGCCTTATGCTCCGCAGGGCGGCCCCGGTTACGGCGGGCAGGGCTATGGCAATCAGGGCTTTGGCGGCCCCGGTTACGGCGGGCAGGGCTATGGCAATCAGGGCTTTGGCGGCCCCGGCTATGGTGGTCCCGGCTATGGCGGCGGCTATCCCCAGCAGGGCGGCGGCATGGGTTCGTCGATCCTTGGCGGTCTGGCTACGGGCGCGGCGGCGGGTGCGGGCTTTGCCGCCGGTGAAAAGATCATCGACGGCATGTTCGGCGATCACAAGGACGAACAGCGCCGTCCGCTGCGCGAAGATAATTCGGGCTGGGATTCAGGCAATTCCAATCAGGACATGGGCGGCAATGACTTTGGCATTTCCGACGACAGTTCCTGGGATTCCTCCGATGACGGCAATGGCGGGGACTGGTAAACAGCCCCCGTGTCAGGCGCTGCGCTGGGCATCGTTCCAGCGTTCGCGCTTGCGGTAAAGCGTCGAGGGGCTGACCCCCAGAATGCGCGCGGCCCCCGGAAGGCTGCCATGCGCGGCCCGGATCGCTCCCTCGATCGCCAGCCTCTCGATCTGATCCAGTGTCAGCCCGGCCAGCGCCTTGAACAGCGCCTCGTGGTTGGCTTCGGTCGAGGCGGGCTGCTCCGCAGCGGTTTCCGCCGTTTGCGGCGTCTGACCCTGCGGAGCGGGCGGAATAGCGGGCAGCGCGCGCAGCGGCAGTTCCGGCCCGTCGAACAGCAGCACCGCGCGGCGGATCACATTCTGCAATTCCTGAAGATTGCCCGGCCAGGAATAGGCCTCCAGCGCGGCCAGATGTTCCGGACCGAGCGGGTCGAATTTCTTGCCCTGTTCGCGTGCGAAGCGGCGCAGGAAACTTTGCGCCAGCGCCTCGATATCGCCGCCGCGTTCGCGCAACGGGGGCAGTTCGAGCGGCACCACCGCCAGACGGTAATAGAGGTCCTCGCGGAATTTGCCCGAGGCCAGCTCGGCCAGCATGGGTTGGCTGCTCGAACAGATCAGGCGAACATCGACCAGCGTGCGCCCGGCCATCCCGCTTTGCAAAAAGCGCAGCAGCCGGCCCTGCAGCGGCAGGGGCAGCACGCTGACTTCATCCAGAAACAAGGTGCCGCGATCGGCGGCGCGCAGCGCGCAAGGCGGGCCGGACGGGGCGCTTTCGGAAGGGTCGCCAAAGATCCGCCGCTCGATCAGCTCGGGCGGCATCGCGTTGCAGGACACCGTGACAAAGGGCGCTGCCGAACGCGGCGATGCGCGGTGGATCGCTTCGGCACAGGCCTGTTTGCCGGTGCCGCTCTCGCCGGTGATGAAAATATTGGCCCGGCTCGCGGCCAGATATTTGATCTGCGAATAGACCTCACGCATGGCTGCGGAGCCCCCGATCAGACCATGCAGACCAGAGGTGGCATAAGCATCGGAAGGGTTTGCGCCATGCGAGGGGGGTATCTCGACGCCCATGGGGTTGATCCTTGCGAGTATGACAGGCGCAAGATTTCCCTAACGCCTTACCTAGTAAGAACGCATAGTATCTGGAATATCCCTAAGAAATTCCAAAGCCCGTCATCAAATCAACATATTAAATGGAGCAAGGGTCAAAAGTCGACCATTGGGCCCGCCCCGCGCCAGGGTGCGGGCCGCCCAAACACGGGCAAGGCAGCCTATCATGCCGCATTGCCTGTGTTTTCTCGATTTTCCGGGTGTGTCCTGGTGGGCGCGGGGCGGCCTTTTACCGCCCCGAAAGGCGGATCAGGCCGCCGCCACCAACATGCGTTCGCGCGCGATGCTCTGCATGGCTTTTTGCAGCTTTTCAAAGGCGCGCACCTCGATCTGGCGCACGCGTTCGCGGCTGACATTATAGGTCTGGCTCAATTCTTCCAACGTCTTGGGATCATCGGTCAGCCGCCGTTCGAACAGGATCGCCCGCTCGCGCTCGTTCAGACTGTCCATCGCCTCGGCCAGCAGGGCGTGGCGCCACTGGGCCTCTTCGGCATTGGCGACGGTTTCATCCTGCAGCGGCCCCGAATCGGCCAGCATATCCTGCCACTGGCCTTCGCCTTCCTCGTTGAAGGAGACATTGAGCGAAGCATCGCCGCCCATCATCATCCGGCGGTTCATGTTGACCACCTCGGCTTCGGACACGCCAAGGTCGGTGGCGATCTTCTTTACATCGTCGGGATGCAGGTCGGTGTCTTCAAAGGCGTCGATGTTCTTCTTCATCCGTCGCAGATTGAAGAACAGCTTCTTTTGCGCCGCCGTCGTGCCCATCTTGACCAACGACCAACTGCGCAGGATGAATTCCTGCATGCTGGCCTTGATCCACCACATCGCATAGGTGGCCAGACGGAACCCACGGTCGGGCTCGAATTTCTTGACGCCCTGCATCAACCCGATGTTGCCTTCGGAAATCAGCTCGCTGATCGGCAGGCCATAGCCGCGATAGCCCATCGCGATCTTGGCCACGAGGCGCAGGTGGCTGGTGACCAGTTGGCGCGCGGCATCAGGGTCCTGATGCTCGGCATAGCGCTTGGCCAGCATATATTCCTGTTCCGCCGTCAGCACGGGAAACTTGCGGATTTGCGAAAGGTAGCGGTTCAGCCCGTCCTCGCCGGAGGCAAGCGCCGGGACGGCGGGCAGATTGCTGTCTTGGGTCATGGCAGTCATCGTCCTTCAACTTGTCAGCACGCGCATTGACGGACCCTTAACAGGCATCCCTCGGCGGCGGCCACGGTGAGCCTTCCTTGCCGCCCGGCCCAATGGCACCGGATAGCAGGGAAGAGACCGGCTGGTCGGCATCAGAACCGCCCAACCGGTGTAAAAGTTCCCGCATGTCGGCGGGCAATCGGCTGGAAAAACGGATGGTTTCGCCAGTGACCGGGTGTAAAAAACCGAGAACCGCAGCATGCAACGCCTGACGCGCAAAGCCAAGCTCTGTCAGGATTGGTTTTTGCGATTTCTGTGATCGGGCGTAGACCGGATCGCCCAGAAGGGCATGGCCGATCGAGGCCATATGTACGCGGACCTGATGAGTGCGTCCGGTTTCGAGTCGGCATTCCACCAGCGCGGCACGATCGAGCGCTTCGAGCATGCGGAAATGGGTGATGGCATGTTTGCCGCGCCCTCCATCCTCCGGCATCCGCGCGCCTTCGGGCAAGAGCGCCATACGCTTACGGTCGGTCGGATGGCGGGCGATGACCCCGCGCAACGTACCATGTGTGGGATGAGGAATGCCTTGAGTCAGCGCCAGATAGGCCCGTTCGATGGAATGGTCGGCAAATTGCCGGGCCAGCCCTTCATGCGCCACATCCGATTTGGCCACCACCAGCAGGCCCGATGTGTCCTTGTCGATGCGATGGACGATGCCGGGGCGGGCCACCCCGCCGATGCCTGACAATTGCCCCGCACAATGATGCAGCAGCGCATTGACCAGCGTGCCGTCGGGGTTGCCCGCCGCGGGATGGACGACCAGCCCGGCGGGCTTGTCCACCACGATCAGGTGTTCATCCTCATACACCACGTCGAGCGGAATATCCTGCGCCACCGCATCAAGCGGCGCGGCCTCGGGCAGGGTGATGATGAAATGCGCGCCCGGGGCCACTTTCATCGAGGCCTGCGACACTTTGCGGCCATCCAGACTTACCCGGCCCTCGCCGATCAGCGCCTTGATTCGCTCACGCGAGAGGGCGGCCTCGGCCGGGCAGCTTTCCGCCAGCGCGCGGTCCAGCCGACCGCCGCCTGAAATTGCCCCTTGTACGATGCTTTCCCCCATGCTCATTCTTTTGCAAATGGGCATGGAAATTCACTTGGCAAGAGGAATAATCGCCGCGATCCGTGCAGAGGCGATGAATGCCCATCCGCATGAAGCCTGCGGATTGCTGCTGGGGCAGGGCGGCAAGGTGGCGCAAATCCGCCCCTGCGCCAATGTCGCGCCCGATCCGGCTCGTCATTTCGAGATCGATCCGGCCGCCTTGATCGCCGCTTTTCGCGCCGAACGGGCGGGGGGAGAGCAGGTGCTGGGTTATTACCATTCCCACCCCACCGGCGATGCCATGCCCAGCCGGACCGATGCCGCCATGGCCGCGCACGATGGCCGTATATGGGCGATTTGCGGGGGTAAAACGGTCAGTTGGTGGCGCGATGGGGCCAATGGATTTGAAGTGCTTTTCACACGCGAAGTTGAGGGTTAAGGGATGGGTAAAGGTGCTGTGCGACAGTCATGCACCATCCGGGAAAACGTAGAATATGTCCGATACAATTGACCGTACCATTGCCCTCGATCTTGCCAGCCTGCTCTGTTCGCGCCTGTGTCATGATATGCTCAGCCCGGTGGGCGCGCTTTCGAACGGGCTGGAATTGCTGGCCGAGGAGAAAGATCCGGCGATGCGCGAGCGCTGTTTCGAGCTGCTCGAACAATCCGCGCGGGTCAGCGCCAACAAGCTGAAATTCTATCGACTGGCCTTTGGCGCGGCGGGGGGCTTTGGCGATCTGATTCCCGTGGGCGAACCGCGCGCGCTGATCGAGGCTTTGCTGGCGGGCAAGGACCGGGTGGCGGTCAATTTCGCACTGGGCAACGATATGCTGCCCAAATCGGCGGTCAAGACGCTGCTCAACTTTGCCCTGATCGCGATCGACGCGCTGGTGCGCGGCGGCACGATCGACATTGCCGCGGAAATCCGCGATGGCGCGGCCGAAATCGTCGTGCGAGCCGCAGGGCCCCGCATCGCCTTTGATCCGACCATCGGCCATGCGCTGGACGGCAATCTGGCGCCCGGCGATTTGTCCAGCAAGACTGCGCCCGCCGCCATGTTGCAGGTGATGGCCGCCGGGCTGGGCGGCAGCGTCCAATATGCGTTGAGCGAGGAAGCGCTGGTGATGGGCGCGGTGATTCCCGCGCAAGGGTAATGGAGGCCTGATGGCCATGGGTGAGGGGAGAGAGCGGGCATGAGCGAACTGGTCCACCGCGAATGCCTCTCGCCCAATTACAACGAGCGCAAATTGCCGATCAGCATGGTCGTGCTGCATTACACCGGTATGCGCACGATGCAGGAGGCGCTCGACCGCCTGTGTGATCCGGCCGCCGAGGTTTCGGCCCATTACCTGATCGACGAGGACGGCACCGTCATCCGCCTTGTGCCCGAGGAAAAGCGGGCATGGCATGCCGGGCGGTCCTATTGGCGCGGAATCACCGACGTGAACTCGGCCAGCATCGGCATCGAGATCGTCAACCCCGGCCATGAATTCGGCTATCGCCCCTTTACCGAAGCACAGATGGAAGCGCTGATCCCGCTGCTTTCCAGCATCATGGCGCGGCATAATATCGAACCGGCCAATGTGGTGGGCCATTCCGATGTCGCCCCCGCGCGCAAGCAGGATCCGGGGGAATTATTCGATTGGGAATTGCTCGCGCGTTATGGCCTCGCGCTGCCCACGCCGCGTCCGCGCATCCGGCTGCTGCATGAAAATCCGGGGGCGTTTTATCTGTCGCTCGAACGGTTCGGCTATGAGGTGACCGATGGCCGCGCCGCCGTGGCCGCCTTTCAGCGCCGGTTTCGCCCGCGAATCATCGATGGCGAACTGGACGGTGAGGTTGGGGCTTTGCTGTTCGAACTGCTGATTGCGCGTGATGCTTCGGAGGGCGAGGATTGGAAGGAATGTGGGGAGGATGATTTTCCCTATTAAAGAGGGGAAAGCTTGCCTCCAGCGGGCAAAGGGCGGGGGCCCTTTGCAATCCCGATATTGTCGGCGTTGCGCCAGGGCGGCGGCATTTTGTGTCGGGTGCGATGTTTGAATTTTAAAAGCCTGCGCCGCTTATCAGCGTGAGGCCTCTGCGCCGCAGGCTTTAGTAACCAATGCGTATGACGCTGCTCTTGCAAACCTCCCAGCACCCCATAATGGGATTGCAAAGGGACGAGTCCCTTTGCCCGCCGGAGGCATCTTCTTTCTCAAACAAAAAAGACGCCGCCCTCCAGATTGGAAGGCAGCGCCCATTTTCCCAACTCGCAGACCGGAACGAGCCATCGCCCTTTCCGGCCCACGCGATGATTACATCTTGATGTTCACGCCCGCGCGGAATTCGCGGCCCACCAGACCGGCATAGTGCCAGGTGGTGAGGAAGTTCGGCGCGCTGGAGTAGGCAGCCGGAGCCACCGGAGCCTTGGCGTCGAACACGTTCTTCACAATGCCGTAGACGGTCATGCGATCGTTGATCTTGAGCGTCGCGTTGAAGTCATTGTTGATGAACGGGCTGACATAGCAGAAGTTGTTGCCGGTGCCGTACAGGTTCTTCGAGCAGCTCGTGTCCGTGCTGGCCTGGTCGGCGGCAGTTTCCTTGATGCGACCCACATAGTAGGTGGTCAGGCTGAGCGAGAGCTGGCCGATTTCCAGTGTGTTCTGCCAGTTGCCGCGGATGCGGGGCGTACCGTTGCCCGACGACAGGTCGTAGGGGCCGAAGGTGCCGGCATAGCGCTGCAGCGTGCCGTTGTTGTTCAGGTCATAACGGATGACATAAGTGGCTTCCAGACGGCTGGTCCACTTGATGTCATGGGGCAGGTTCACCTTGGCCGTGGCCGAGAAATCAAGACCCGAGGTGACCGAATAGTTCGCGTTCACATAGGGCACGTTGATGATCAGCACGCGCGGCAGAGCGTCGGGATAGAGCGGGTCGACAGAGTCAACCGAGTTCACCGAATAGCCCGGCCCAACGGCGGCCACGGCGGCCTGAGCAGCGGCAAGGTTGGTGGCGCTGAAATAGGCGTCCACAGCCTTACCGGCCAGCGGGCCCGAAACGATCAGGTTCGACTTCTTGATGTTGTAATAGTCAGCCGTGAAGCTGAGCCAGCGCGTCGGCTGGGCGATCATGCCCAACGTAAAGCTGCGCGAGTTTTCCGGCTTGAGGTTGGGGTTGCCAACCGAGCCGCGACCGAGGTTATAGACGTTGTTATAAGCATTGTTGGCCGCAGCGCCGCCATGCTGGTCAACAAAACCGGCGGGCGGGGTCGTCGAAACGAAACCGGCATACTGGCTGCGCGGGCCCGATTCGGCAAAGGTCGGCGCGCGGAAGCCTTCCGAGTAGGTGCCGCGGAAGGCCAGTTCCTTCATAGGGGTGAACTTCACGCCAATCTTGGGCGAGAACTTCGAGTAGCCTTCCGAATAGTGGTCGAAACGGCCCGAGAAGTTGGTGTCGAGCACGCGCGCGATGGGCGCGTCCACTTCGAAATAGGCCGCCGACACGGTGTGCTGGCCATAGGCCGAAGCCGTGGTCAGGCCATAGGTGTCGAGCGCCGCGTTCTGGTTGCGGTTTTCCAGCTTTTCAGCGCGGATCTGGCCGCCGATGGCCAGCTGCGCCTTGCCGCCGGGCAGTTCGAACAGCGCGCGCGTCATCGAAGCGTCAACGCCATACATTTCCGAATAGGACGGCGTGGTCCGGTCCGGGGCGACGAAGTTGCGCACAGCCGCCGAATTGGCCGACGGATTGGCGAAATTATACGCCCCGGTGTTGATGGCCTTCATCAGGTTGGCGATGTTGAGCAGACCGTGCTGGGTCAGCTTCAGGTTGTCGCGGGCATAGACGCCCTCAACGCGCCAGTCGGTGCTTTCGCCGATCTTGCCGTTCAGGCCCGAGGTGAAGCGATACACGTCATTGCTGCGCTCGCTGCCCGCCGGAATGTCGCCGAACATGTAATAGATGCGGGCCGCGCCATTGGTCGGATCATTGGCATAGGCCGAAGCATAGGGGTTGTTCGTCGTGTTGAGCTGACGATCCGCCGCCGTGGCGCAGTTCACGCCCGACGAGCAGACGTAGACGGGCAGCACGATGCCGGGGCTGGACGAAGCCAGCGTGGGCGAGCCGCCGAAGGGCTGGGTGGCGCGAATGGCCGAAGGCGTGCCGTTGATCGACACATAGCTGTGGCTCCAGCTGCCGGTGACATAGCCTTCGATGCTGTCCGAGACGCGGAAGCTGAGGCGGCCGTTGATCGAGTAGCGTTCCTGCAGCGGGGCGATCTGGCGATACTGGTTGACCAGATCGTATTTGCAGCCCGTGCCGTTTGAGGCAGTGAAGGTGCCGCCCGCGCAATTGGCAAGGCCAAGCGCGGTATATTGCGCCGTCTTGCCGTCGGATGCATTAATGCCGCCAGACAGCGGGTTGTTCAGATCGCTCTGCGAGGTGCGGACGACATAGGCGGTCGGCACGTTGCGGGTCATTGAGGAGTCGTCGGCGTTCTTGTCGAGGCCACCGATCGAGGTCAGATCCTGCGTGTTGTAGGGGAAACCGCGGCTCTTGTTCGAGATGCGGCCATTGTACTGGTATTCACCGTTCAGGTAGAAGTTCCAGCCTTGGTTCTCATAATCACCGAAACCGGCGGTCAGGCTCAGGCGGTTGTTGCGGCCATCGCCGCGCTCGGAGATGCCGCTTTCGGCATTGCCAGCCACGCCCACGAAGGTCTTCTTCAGCTTGAGGTTGACCACGCCGCCGATCGCGTCCGCGCCATAGCTCGACGAAGCGCCGTCCTTGAGGACTTCGATCTTGTCGATCAGGCTGAAGGGGATCGAGTTGAGGTCGACATAGGCGTTGTGGCCGTCGTCATTCAGCGGGAAGTTGGCCGAACGCAGGCCGTCAATCAGAACGAGGGTAGAGGACACGCCCAGGCCGCGCAGCGACACGGCCGAACCGCCCGCCGAGAAGCCCGACTGGAAGCCCGAACCGATCGAACCGGCGCCGTCAGCCGAAATCGAGCGAATCGCGTCCGAGGCGTTGGTGATACCGGCCTTGATCAGCGATTCGGAGGTCAGCACGGTGACCGGCGAAGGCGTTTCGGTGTTGGTGCGGCGGAACATCGTGCCGGTGACGACGATGGTTTCGGGCTCGGCGGCGGCGGTGGTGCTCTGCGCAAAGGCAGGTGCCGAGGCGAGCGTGGTGGCCAGCGAGAGAGCGGCAACACCATGGCGCAGCCACGCGCCGCGAAGGTGCTTGTGGTTATTCATAACTGGATTGTCCCCCTGAAAGCGCCTGTGGGAAGAGCCCGCACAGGCACTTTACTTACAGTGGTGAAAGTCTATTGGGGGCCGGGCCGCGACATGCAATCGCGTTTTGACACATTCATCCAAAATCCAGCAACAGTGTGACGCAGTTGCAACATAAGTGTAATGTGCGAGTTATCGAATATATCAGGCGGAAAACCTAGCGCGTCGACCCTCTCATGACACCACTTGCGCAGCCTGCTTTGACGCTACGCAAAAATCGCCGCCTTAATCGCTTTTGTTCCCTGCCAAAGCCTGCTAGCGGAGCGGGTGTCAGGGGGCGGGGCAGCCGCGTCAGGGTTCATCCCTGCCGAGGAAAGTCCGGGCTCCACGAAACGAGGGTGGCGGGTAACGCCCGCCGGGGGGAAGGCTTTTGGCCGACCTTCAAGGGAAAGTGCCACAGAGAGCAAACCGCCGAACGGGTGCAAACCCCAAGGCAAGGGTGAAAGGGTGCGGTAAGAGCGCACCGCGATTCTGGCGACAGCATCGGCATGGCAAACCCCACCCGGAGCAAGACCGAATAGGGGCAACGCGTCCATCAGGACAGGCGGGTTTCGCGCCAGTTGCCCGGGTTGGTTGCTGGAGCGCACTGGTAACAGGGCGCCGAGAGGAATGGCTGCCGCTGGCCGCCGCGTCGATAGATACGAGCGGCCTTCACAGAACCCGGCTTACAGGCCCCCTGACATTTTTTGCTGCATCCGTGATGGTTTATGGTCGAAAGTGGGCGGTATGCGTTGGGTTGTCGGCTTGTGGTTTATGGCTTTGTCGATGGCCGCACATGCGGGCGAACCATCTGGCGCGCGGCTTTTTATGCAAGGTGCGTTGGCCTTTGCGTTGCATGGCGATCCCGATCCGCGCAGTCCGGCCTATCTGCGCTTTTTCACCGGGCAATTGGCAGACGCGATGCTGCTTGACGGTTCACGGTCAGAAATTGGCGTGATTGAGGCAGAAGTCCTTTGCCAATGTCAGGACAATGAGGGCCTGAAGGCGCAAGTCCAGCGGGTCGCGGTTGTTGGCGGAGGTGTCGCGGTCAGAGTCCATTATTCGGCTGGTGGTGATTGGCGGCATGACGCCATCTTCATCTTGCGTCCGGAAAATCGGCAATGGCGGATTGCCGATATCTGGGATGACGGGACGGCAAAGTCCTCGCTGCTCAGGGCGCTGGAAATATCCAATCGCGAACGATTTGGCAGTCGGCGTACAAGGCTCTGAATAGAAAAAGGCGCCGGTCCCGCATTCGGGGCCAGCGCCTCTTCGTAGATCCTGCCGGTCAGCCTGTTTGGCCGGAAATGGCCGCCAAACCAGCGAGGCAGGAGCCTTATAGCCTTATTTCGGCGAAAGCACCATCAGCATCTGACGGCCTTCCATGCGCGGATAGGCTTCGACCTTGGCCAGTTCGGCCGCATCTTCCTGCACGCGCTTGAGCAGGTTCATGCCCAACTGCTGGTGCGAAAGTTCGCGACCGCGGAAGCGCAGCGTCACCTTCACCTTGTCACCTTCGCCGATGAACTTGTGAATGGCGCGCATCTTCACGTCATAGTCGTGATCGTCGATATTAGGACGCATCTTGATCTCTTTGATCTCCTGCGTCTTTTGCGACTTGCGGGCCAGGTTGGCCTTCTTCTGCGCCTCATAGCGGAACTTGCCCACGTCGAGGAATTTGCAGACCGGCGGGTCGGCGTTGGGCGACACTTCGACAAGGTCAAGCCCGAGTTCGAACGCGCGCTCGATTGCCTCACGCGTATACAGGATGCCGAGGTTTTCGCCTTCGTCATCGATCACGCGCACCTTGGGCACGTTAATCATCTCGTTATAGCGAGGCCCGCTTTTGACGGGGGGCGCCATACTGCGCCGGGGAGGGGGGGCTATAGTCTACTCTCCATAAGACATTTCTGGATGAGCGCCTTTAGAGCGAAACCCACACGCATGAAAGCGCAATTTCGCCACAGTCGGGGCAAAATCGCGAAACTTTTGTTTCAGCCATCCGATTCACGCGGGCCAGACGGGCAGGATGGCGGCTTTTGCCGCGGCGCACAAGATCGCTTCGGCGCGTTTTGCGGGCTGCATGGCGGCGATCAGCGCCGGATCGGCCGCATCCATACCCCCGGTCAAAGCGCCAAAAGCGGGAAGAATCAGCCGATTCTCGCTGCGCAGCGCGCAAGGGCGGCTGATCATCCGCCCGCGCACCCGCAGCCGCAGTTTGGGATGGTAATGGCCCGAGATTTCCGGCCCGGTTTCGCCCGGCTCGGCCTCGTGGCGCAGGGCGATGCCGTCCAGCATCAGTTCCTCCACCACATCGCCCGCCATCTCGCGCGTCATCCCTGCATCGTGATTGCCCACGATCCACACCACATCGAGTCGCCGCGCCAGATCGCCCAGCAATCGCGCCGCCTCCGGCTCCATCCGCGAGGGGCCATCGTCATCGTGGAAATTGTCGCCAAGGCACAGCACCCGCCGCGCCCCTGTCATCGCCGCCGCCGCGCTCAATCGCTCCAGCGTTTCGCGGCTGTCATAGGGGGGCAGCATCTGGCCGGTCTGCGCAAACCAACTGGCCTTTTCCAGATGGAGGTCGGCCACCAGCAGCGCCTGCTGTGCGGGCCAATAGACCGCGCGGCTGTCCGAGATCAGCCATTCGTGATCGGCAAAGGAAAAAGGGGCAAACTGCATCGCGGTCATGCGGCCCCCTTGCCGCGCCCGCCCGGCGGTGGCAAGCGGGGGCGCAACAATCCCCGCAAGAGAGGCCGACGTGACCGACTGGACCCCCTATACGCAGCGCGCCAAGACATGGTTCGAGGCTCTGCGCGATGGCATTTGCGCCGAATTTGAAAAGATCGAGCGCGAGGCGGGTTCGTACGCCGGTTTCCACTATACGCCTTGGACCCGCGATGCGGTGGCGGGCGAGGCGGACACCGGAGGCGGCGTGCAGGGCCTGATGAAGGGCAAGGTGTTTGAAAAGGTGGGGGTGAATGTCTCGACCGTCCATGGCGCGTTCAGCCCGCAATTTGCCGCCAGCATCAACGGCGCCAGCGTGGAAAACCCCGGCTTTACCGCCACGGGCATCAGCCTTGTCGCGCATATGGCCAATCCGCATGTGCCCGCCGTGCATATGAACACGCGGTTTTTGACCACCACCAAGGCGTGGTTCGGCGGCGGGGCGGATCTCAATCCGCCGCTGCCCTATGATGAGGACACCGCCGATTTCCACGGCGCCTTCAAGGCCACCTGCGATGCGCATGGCGAGGGCTATTACGAGCGCTATAAGGCATGGGCGGACGATTATTTCTACATCCCCCATCGCAAGGTGCATCGCGGCGTGGGCGGCATTTTCTATGACCACCTTGAATGCGCTGATGAGGCCGCGTGGGAAGCAAACTTTGCCTTCACCAAAGCGGTGGGCGAGACCTTCCTGTCCATTTTCCCGCAACTGGTGCGCCGCCGGATGGGCATTGCCTTTGACGCCGCGCAAAAGCAGCAGCAGCTCGAATGGCGCGGCCGCTATGCCGAATTCAATCTGGTTTACGACCGGGGCACTTTGTTCGGGCTGAAGACCGGCGGCAATATTGATGCGATCCTGATGAGCCTGCCGCCTGAGGCGGTGTGGAGCTGATACGGGAGCAAAAACCGGGTTGGCGCGTTGTGGGCGCGGATAGGTGGAAAGGATCGGATGATGGCTAAGGTTTTGACGGGGCTGACGATGGCCGGGGTGCTGGCCGCCCTGATGGTGCCGGGTGCGGGGCTGGCCAAGGCGGCGCCCAAGGCAGCCGCCAAGGACAAGGTGCTGGCCAGCGCGGCCTTGATGAAGGGCGATACGATGCCTGCGGGCCTTGTCTCGATCGTTGAGGCCAAGGGCAAGCTGGGGCTGAAACTCTCGCTCTCGGGCCTGCCGGCGGGCGTGCATGCGGTGCATCTGCATATGCGCGGGGTTTGCGAGGTTCCGGCCTTCACCTCGGCGGGTGGACACCTGAACCCGGCCGGGCATCAGCATGGCCGCGACAATCCGATGGGCGCGCATATGGGCGATCTGCCCAATGTGACAGTGGGCGATGACGGCACGGCCAATGTCACGCTGCCGCTGGACTATAGGGCGGATGAATTGCTGACCGCGCTGTTTGACAAGGATGGCGGGGCTGTGGTCGTCCATGCCGCGCCCGATGATTACAAGACCGACCCCACGGGCAATGCGGGCGGGCGGATTGCCTGCGGGGCGTTTGTCCGGGGGCAATAGGGATCATCTCGGGCGGGCAAGGGAGATCGCCTTGTCCGCCCGAGAGCCTTTCAAACTCTCTGCATTATGCCCTAGGCCGCGCCAAGCCGGGCATTAACCAAGCAGGGTCCATCCTCCGCTCCTTCAAACGGGAGTGAGTGTGGGGACATGGCCGATCTGCTGATCCATTCAATGGCCGAATTCGGCGAACTGATCCTTGATGTGCTGGCCGCCGCCAAAGCGCGGACCCTTGCCGAGATCGGGGCGGAATTTGGTGGCATGTCCACCCGTCTGGCCCAATATTGCCACGAGCGGGGCGCAGAGCTGATCAGCATCGATCCCTCGCCCAAGCCCGAATTCCTGGTCTGGGCCGCAGCCATGCCCCATGTGCGCCATATCGCCCGGCCCAGCCTTGAGGCCATGCCCGGATTGGCCGCGATGGATGCATGGGTGATCGACGGCGACCACAATTACTACACCGTCTTTCACGAACTGGCGCTGGCATCGGCCAATGCGCGCGATGCGGGGCGCCCCCTGCTGGCGATCCTCCATGATGTGGGCTGGCCCTGTGCACGGCGCGACATGTATTATGCCCCCGAACGGATCCCGGCCGAATATCGCCATCCCCATTCCTACGACGTGGGCGTGACGCTGGATTCGCGGGGCAGCATCGCCCATCGCGGTTTTCGCGGCGGCGGCTTTCATGCCTGGGCGCTGGAGGCGGGCGGCGCGCGCAATGGCGTGTTGACGGCGGTGGAGGATTTCATCGCCGAACAAAAGGGGCAGGGGCGAGATTTGCGCTATGCCCATGTGCCGGCTGTTTTCGGGCTGGGCGTGGTCTATGATGGCGATGCGCCATGGGCGGATGATGTGGCGCGCATCCTGGCCCCTTATGACGACAATCTGCTGCTGGCCCGGCTCGAGGAGAACCGGCTGCGCAATTATCTGACCGTGATCGATTGGCAGGACCGGACGGCGGTCGGGGGCTGAGGCCATGATGGAACAGGCCGCCCTTCGCCCTTTAAGCATTGGCGCAAAGATGTTTTGCGGCAAAATTCGTTGCCATGCGGCAATGTCCCGGCCTTTCCCCCTTGCCCTTGCGCGTTCCACCCCCCAAAGTCTTTGGACGATGTTGCGCCAATACGAACTTGTCGAAAGGGTTAAGGCTTACGCGCCTGATGCGGATGAGCAGATGCTCAACCGCGCCTATGTCTATACCGTCCAGAAGCATGGCAGCCAGAAGCGCGCCAGCGGGGACCCCTATTTCAGCCATCCGGTCGAGGTGGCCGGGTTGATGACCGAGCTGAAGCTCGATCAGGATACGATCATCACCGCGCTGCTGCACGATACGGTCGAGGACACGCTGGCCACCATTGATGAGGTGGAAAAGCTGTTCGGGCCGGATGTGGCGCGGATGGTCGATGGCGTGACCAAACTGTCCAAGATCGAGGCGATGAGCGAGAAGGAGCGCGCGGCCGAAAACCTGCGCAAGTTCCTGCTGGCCATGAGCGAGGATCTGCGGGTGCTGTTGGTCAAGCTGGCCGACCGGCTGCACAATATGCGCACGCTCCATTACATCAAGAGCGAGGACAAGCGCCGCCGCATCGCCAAGGAAACCATGGATATTTATGCCCCGCTGGCCGAGCGTGTGGGCATGTATGAATATATGCGGGAGATGCAGTTGCTGGCGTTTCAGCAGCTTGAGCCCGAGGCCTATGCCACGATCACCGGGCGCCTTGCGCAAATCCGCAGTCAGGACCACGGGCAGGTGGATGCCATCGCCCTCTCGATCAGCCAGGCGCTGACCGAGGCGGGGGTGAAGTGCAAGGTCTGGGGCCGGGAAAAGCACCCCTATTCGATCTGGCGCAAGATGGCCGAGCGCCATGTCAATTTCGACCAGATCACCGACATCATGGCCTTCCGCGTGCTGGTGGACAATGTCGAGGATTGCTATCGCACCATCGGCGTGCTGCACACCACATGGCAGGCTTTGCCGGGGCGGTTCAAGGATTACATCTCGACCCCCAAGGTCAATGGCTATCAAAGCCTGCACACCTCCATGATCTATGAAAAGGCCATGCGGATGGAGGTGCAGATCCGCACATGGAATATGCACGAAACCAACGAATACGGGCTTGCTGCGCATTGGAGCTATAAGCAGGGCGGGGTGATGCCGGATTCGCAGGTGGGCTGGCTGCGCGATCTGGTCGAGGTGCTCGAGGCCAGCAACGACCCTGAGGAATTGCTCGAAAACACGCGGATGGCGATCTATCAGGACCGCATCTTCGCCTTTACCCCCAAGGGCAAATTGTTCCAGTTGCCCAAGGGCGCGACGCCCATCGACTTTGCCTATGCCGTCCACAGCGATCTGGGTAGCATGGCGGTGGGCGCCAAGCTCAACGGGCGCCACGTGCCCTTGCGCACGGCGCTGAGCAATGGCGATGTGGTCGAAATCATCAAGAACCGGTCGGCCAGCCCGCAACTGGCATGGCTGGGCTTTTGCGTGACGGGCAAGGCGCGCGCCGCGATCCGCCGCGCGGTGCGCATCAAGGAGCGCTCCGAACTGGCCGCCATCGGGCGCAAGCTGTTCGACGAGATTATCGAGCGCTTGCCCACCAAGGTCGGCAAGAAGGCCACTGCCGAGGCGGTCAAGCGGCTGGGGCTGAAGAACGAGGACGAGCTGATGGCCGCCATCGGCACGGCCAAGCTGGACGACCGGCAGGTGATGGAGGCGCTGGTCCCCGGCTCTGCGCGCGACATGCCCGAGCCCGAGGCCTGGCCCAAGCAGGAACGGGCGATCTCGATCAAGGGGCTTACCCCCGGCATGGCTTTCCAGCTTGCCGAATGCTGCCACCCGGTGCCGGGCGACCGCATCGTGGGCCTGCGCAAACCGGGCGTCGGGGTCGAGGTCCATTCCATCGCCTGCGACGTGCTGATCGAGGGCGGAGATCACGACTGGATCGACCTGTCATGGGGTGATCGCAGCGTTGGCGCCGTCGGCCGCCTGCGCTGCGTCCTCTATAACCGCCCCGGCACGCTGGCCGAGGTCACAGGCATCTTCGCCGCCAACAAGGCCAACATCACCCAGCTCCAGAATGTCCAGCGCGACGAACTCTTCGGCACCTATGAGGTCGATCTGGAGGTCAGCGATCTGGCCCACCTGACACGGATCGTGTCCAGTTTGCGCGCCAGTGATGCGGTGTCGCAGGCGGATCGGTTGTAGGGTTGGTTTAGGGGTGTGAGGTGCCTCCGGCGGGCAAAGGGCGGGGGCCCTTTGCAATCCCGTTACTTTATGGGTCGCGTTAGAGCGGCGGCGTTTTGTGTCGGATGCGATGTTTGAATTTTTAAAGTCTGCGGCGCGGCAACGCAGCGCCGAAAAGCGCCGCAGGCTTTAAAACTCATCGCGCCACGCCCACCTCCCACCACCCCAAAATGGGATTGCAAAGGGACGAGTCCCTTTGCCCGCCGGAGGCACACCTGCCTTAAACCCCTACCCCAACAACCCCTCATAAGCCCCCACCACCTCGGCCAGCACCGAGAGCGCCAAGACCGAGGGCGTCCGCGTGGCCGGGATCAACCCGATGGGCGAATGCAGACGCGCCAGCGCGGCCCCGTCGAAACCCAGAGAGGACAGCAATTCCACCCGGTTCGCCCGCGTTTTCGCGCCGCCCTGCGCGCCCACATAGAACGCATCGGTGCCCATTGCCCATGGGATCAGCGTGCGCTCCCATTCGTGGTCGTGGAACAGGACGGCCACGGCGGTCCATGCATCGGGCGTCCAATCATCGGGCAGGGCGGGGGGCTGGCCCAGCGACATGATGGCGTCTCCGGCCTGCCCATGGGGCGTGGCCAGCAACACTTCGATCCCCTGCGCGCGGCCCATGGCGGCGAGGGTCGCGGCTTCCGGCCCGCTGCCCAGCACGAGCAGGCGCAGACGGGGCAGGTAGCGCCGGGTAAAGCCCGCGCCCAGCGGCAGATGCGCGACCTCGCGCCGCTCCAGCGCCGCCACCGCGCCCTGCAATGCATCGGCATCGGGGGCCGGATCGACCATCACCTCGACCCCCGAACCGCAGGGCAGGCGGATGTCGATAAAGGGCGAACCCGCGCCATAGCGCAGCACACGCGCGGCCCCGCCCGCCATCGCCTCGCGCATCAGCGCGGCTTCGAGGCAGCCATCGGCCAGCGATCCGACCATGCGCCTATCGCCCAGCACCGCCAGTTGCGCGCCCCAGCGCCGCGACCAGCTGCCGTCGATCCCCACAACCGTGCAAAGCGCGCCGCCATGCGCGGCCGCCGCGGCCAGCGCGGCATGATCGTCATCAATGGGCAATGTCATGCGGGGCGTGTTAGCCCAATGCCTCTCGAATGAAAACTGCGCCGAATGGCGGCAATTGCGCGGCCCCGCCGCCATTGACCGAGAGCATCAGCGCGCCCGGCGGACAGGCATGGCGCATGGGCGCGGCGCCGAGGTTGAAGGCGCAATGCAGTCGTTCATCCCCCCAAGCCCTTGCGAAATGCAGCAACATGCCATGGGTATGCACATCCTCCATCGCGCCGATGCGCAAGGCCGCGCTGCCCCGGCGCAGGGCCAGCATCGCGCGGGTCCATTGCAGCGGGCTGGCCGGATCGGCCTCCTGCGTGGCGGCGGCGCGGGCGATATTGGCCTCTGACAAAGGCAGCCATGGTTCGCCTGTCGTAAAGCCGCCATGGGGCGCGTCCGATTGCCATGGCATTGGCGTACGCACCCCGTCGCGGCTCAGCGTCAGTGGCCAGTTGGCTATGGCCTCGGGGTCTTTGAGCAGGTGGAAAGGGATCTCGTCCTGCGTCAGCGCCAGTTCCTGCCCCTGATAGAGGAAGATATTGCCGCGCAGCGCGATCAGCAGCGCCATGGTCAGCCGGGCATAGGCGGTCAGATCCGCGCCTTCTGCCCAGCGCGAGATATGGCGCGGCGCATCGTGGTTTTCAAAGGCCCAGCTTGGCCAGCCTTCGCCCGCCTCGCCATGCCATTGCCCCAGTGAGGTCTTGATCCGCTGCGGCGTCAATTCGGGGGCATAGAGGAAGTCGAAGCTGTAGGCGCTCGACAGGCGCGCGTCGCCCGCCGTGTAATCCTTCATCAGCCCCACCGCGCCATCGCCGCCCACCTCGGCCACAGTGAAGATCGCGCCATATTCGCCGCAGAGCGCGCCGATCCGCTCGATGAAGGGGATGGCGGCGGGGTGGTTCTGGCTGTGGATCTTGTCCTGAAAATCGAAGGGGCGGGTGCGGATATGATGCCCCCGCGACACCGGATTGTCGCGCAGGTCGGGATCGAAAAAGGCGTGGTTCAAAGCATCGAGCCGGAACCCGTCCACCCCGTGATCCAGCCAGAAGCGCATGACATCAAGGCACGCGTCCTGCACCGCCGGGTGATGCGCGTTGAGCTGGGGCTGCTCCTTCAGGAACTGGTGATAGTAATATTGCTGGCGCCGGGCGTCCCATGTCCATGCCGGGCCGCCAAACACCGATTGCCAGTTGTTGGGCGGGGTGCCGTCCGGGTTGGCGTCGCGCCAGACATACCAGTCGGCATGATCGCCCTCTTTCGATGCGCGGCTGCCGGCGAACCACGGATGGGCATCGCTGGTATGAGCGAACACCAGGTCGATGGTGACCTTGATCCCCAATTCATGCGCGCGGGCGATCAGCGCGTCGAAATCGGCCAGCGTGCCGAAGATCGGATCGACATCGCGATAGTCCGCCACGTCATAGCCGTAATCGGCCATCGGGCTGGTAAAGAACGGGCTGATCCATATCGCCTCGACGCCAAGGGAGGCGATATGGGGCAGGCGGGCGGTGATGCCCGGCAGGTCGCCGATGCCGTCGCCATTGCTGTCGGCAAAGCTGCGCGGATAGATCTGATAGATCGCCGCCCCGCGCCACCATGGCATCTCTTCACAACTGGCATCACTCATCGCGCGGCTCCGCAGCATGGCGGCGCGGGAAGGCGCCGATGTCCTTTATTCTGGCATTGCTGCGCCGCAGCGCCAAGAGTGCTGCGCCGCGATGACATACGTATTGCCAAAGGAGCATCATCGACAGGGCAGGAAATTGTGACAATAGATTGCATCACACCTTGTCGGCTCGGGCAAAGCTGTCCTAGTCTCCTGCAAAGGAAGCGACGCGAAAACACCTATGCGCTCATCAGAGGCAAGGCGCGACGTCGGTTGGGGGAGGACAGGACATCAGCGTCTCGGGCGGCCAAAGGGCGCTTCGGGCATCATGGGGAGTATCGTTGCATGAGCCAGTCCCAGACAGATTCCCAGCCCTCGATCAGCGATTTGATTGTCGATGTTCTGCGCCACCGCGTGGGCAAGGACGAGCGCGCCGCCAAGCCGCATGACTGGTTTCACGCCGCCGTGCTTTCGGTGCGCGACCGGATCATCGACCGCTGGTTTGAATCGACCCGCCGCACTTATGAGGAAGAGGGCAAGCGGGTCTATTATCTGAGCCTTGAGTTTCTGATCGGGCGGCTGATGCGCGATGCGCTTTCCAATCTGGACGTGACGCGCGAGATGGAAGCGGCGCTGCGCGAACATGGGTTCGATCTGGCCCAACTGGAGGAACTGGAGCCCGATGCGGCGCTGGGCAATGGCGGTCTTGGGCGGCTTGCGGCCTGCTTTATGGAGAGTTTGGCAAGCCTTGATATTCCGGCCTATGGCTATGGCATCCGATACGTGAATGGCATGTTCCGCCAGCGGATCGACGATGGCTGGCAGGTGGAATTGCCCGAAACATGGCTGGCCCATGGCAATCCGTGGGAATTTGATCGCCGCGAAAGCGCCTATCGCGTCGGTTTCGGCGGCGAGGTGATCGAGGGCAACGGCGGGGTGGTCTGGCACCCGGCCGAGCAGGTTGAGGCCAGCGCCGTCGATACGCCCGTGGTGGGCTGGCGGGGCAAGCGGGTCAACACGCTGCGCCTGTGGACGGCATGGGCGCTCGATCCGCTGCGTCTGGATGCCTTCAACGCGGGCGACCATGCGGGCGCTCTGGCCGAACAGGTCAAGGCGGACTCTCTGGTGCGCGTGCTTTATCCGGCCGACAATACGCCCGCAGGTCAGGAATTGCGGCTGCGTCAGGAATATTTCTTCTCCAGCGCCTCCATTCAGGACATTCTGCGCCGCCATCTTCAGGCCGACAAGGACGTGCGCAATCTGCCGAAAATGGCCGCGATCCAGTTGAACGACACCCACCCCAGCGTGGCCGTCGCCGAACTGATGCGCCTGTTGATCGACGTGCATCATCTGGAGTTTGATGAGGCGTGGGAGGTGACCAAGGGCACCATCGGCTATACCAACCACACGCTCCTGCCCGAGGCGCTAGAAAGCTGGCCGCTGCCTTTGTTCGAACGGCTTTTGCCGCGCCATATGCAGATCGTCTATGCCATCAACAGCCGCGTGCTGCGTGAGGCGCGCAAGGCCGGGATGAGCGGCGAGCAGATTGCCGCCATCAGCCTGATCGACGAGCATGGCGAGCGGCGGGTGCGCATGGCCAATCTGGCCTTTGTCGGCGCGCACAGCGTCAATGGCGTGGCCGCGCTGCACACCGATCTGATGAAGAGCACGGTCTTTTCCGATCTGCACAAGCTGTATCCCGCGCGGATCAACAACAAGACCAATGGCGTCACCCCGCGCCGCTGGCTGCAGCAATGCAATCCGGGCCTGACGCGGGTGATCCGCGAGGGGATCGGCGATGCTTTCCTTGACGATGCCGAAAAGCTGGCCGATCTGAACGCTCTGGCGGGCGACGCGCAATTTGGCGAACGCATTGCCGAGGTCAAGCGCGCGAACAAGGTGGCGCTGTCCAACCATATCAAGCAATTGATGGGCGTGCGGCTCGATCCCGATGCCCTGTTCGACGTCCAGATCAAGCGCATCCATGAATATAAGCGCCAGTTGCTCAATCTGGTCGAGACCGTCGCGCTTTATGACCAGATCCGCAGCCACCCGGAAAAGGACTGGGTGCCGCGGGTCAAGATCTTTGGCGGCAAGGCGGCGTCCAGCTATCACAATGCCAAGCTGACCATCAAACTGGCCAATGACATTGCCCGCCGCGTCAATTCCGATCCCAGCGTGGGCGGGCTGCTCAAGGTGGTGTTCGTCCCCAATTACAACGTCAGCTTTGCCGAACGCATCATCCCCGCCGCCGACCTGTCGGAACAGATCAGCACGGCGGGCATGGAAGCGTCCGGCACGGGCAATATGAAATTCGCGCTGAATGGTGCGCTGACCATCGGCACGCTGGACGGGGCGAATATCGAGATCAAGGACCGGGTGGGCGACGATAACATCGTCATCTTCGGCATGACCGCGCAAGAGGTGGAGGACACCCGCGCCAATGGCTATAATCCCCGCGCCATCATCGAGGGCAACCGCGAATTGCGTCAGGCGGTGCAGGCCATTGCCAGCGGCGTGTTCAGCCCCGATGACCGCGACCGCTACAAGGGGCTGATGGGCGGCCTCTATGATAGCGACTGGTTCCTTGTGGCCGCCGATTTCGACTCCTATGCTCAGGCCCAGCGCGCCGTGGATGCGCGCTGGATGGACGAAGCGGGCTGGCGCAAGGCGGCCATTCACAACATTGCCAATGTCGGCTGGTTCTCCTCTGATCGCACCATTGGCGAATATGCGCGCGACATCTGGGGCGTGAAATAAGGACAATATCCAAGTGAAGCCCGACCCGACCGCCATTGCCGCCCTGCTCGATGGATCGCATGGCGATCCCTTTTCCCTGCTGGGGCCGCATGAGGGGCCGGGGGGCACTTTTGTCCGGGCTGTCCTGCCCGGGGCGCAGGTCGCGGTGGCCTGCGCGTTGGATGGGACGGAGCTGGGCGAACTGGCGCTGGTGGATGACCGGGGTCTGTTTGAAGGCGTGATTGCCGGGCCGCCCCAGCCTCTGCGCTATCGCGTGGGGGCGCTGGGCGCGCATTGGTTTGTCGAAGATGCCTTTTCCTATGGGCCGGTCCTTGGTCCGCTCGACGATTACCTCATCAACGAGGGCCATCACCTGCGCCTGTTCGACAAGCTGGGCGCGCATTGCATCAGCCATCAGGGCAGCGAGGGCGTGCATTTCGCGGTCTGGGCGCCCAATGCCGCGCTGGTAAGCGTGGTGGGCGATTTCAACGAATGGGACCATCGCCGCCACCCGATGCGCCGCCGCGCCGATATTGGCGTGTGGGAAATCTTCGTGCCCACCGTGGGCGTGGGGTCGGCGTATAAATACCGCATCGTCGGGGCCGATGGCACGGTCCTGCCGCTCAAGGCCGATCCATGGGGGCAGGCGGGTGAATTGCGCCCCTCGACCGCCAGCCTGACCGCCCATCCGGTCAAGCAGGACTGGGGCGATGAAACCCACCGCGAATATTGGGCCAAGGTCGATCCGCGGCGCGCGCCCATCAGCATCTATGAGGTCCATGCCGGATCATGGATGCGCGACGAGGAGGACTGGTTCCTCGACTGGGACGCCATGGCGGAAAAGCTGATCCCCTATGTGGTGGAGATGGGCTTTACCCATATCGAATTCCTGCCGATTGCCGAACATCCCTATGATCCGTCATGGGGCTATCAGACGCTGGGCCTGTTTGCCCCCTCGGCGCGGTTTGGCCCGCCCGAAGGTTTTGCGCGTTTCGTCGATGGGGCGCACCGGGCCGGGATCGGCGTGCTGGTCGATTGGGTGCCCGCGCATTTCCCCACCGATGCGCATGGGCTGGCCCGCTTTGACGGCACGGCGCTCTATGAACATGACGACCCGCGGCTGGGCTTTCACCCTGACTGGAACACCGCAATCTATAATTTCGGGCGGCGGGAAGTGTCCTCCTTCCTCGTCAACAATGCGCTGTTCTGGGCCGAGCGCTATCATGTCGACGGCCTTCGCGTCGATGCGGTGGCCTCGATGCTCTATCGCGATTACAGTCGCAAGGCGGGCGAATGGATCCCCAACGAGGCGGGCGGGCGCGAGAATTGGGAAGCGGTGGATTTCCTGCGCGCCGTCAACCGGGCGGTCTATGGCCAGTTCCCCGGCTTCTTCACCGTGGCCGAGGAATCGACCGCATGGCCGGGCGTGACACAACCGGCGGTGGAGGACAATCGCAGCGCGCTGGGCTTTGGCTTCAAGTGGAACATGGGCTTCATGCATGACACGCTGCGCTATATGGCGCGCGATCCCATCTACCGGCGCCATCACCATAACGACATCACCTTTGGCCTGATGTATGCCTTTGCCGAGAATTTCGTGCTGGCGATCAGCCATGACGAGGTGGTCCATGGCAAGGGTAGTCTGGTCAACAAGATGGCGGGCGATGAGTGGCAGAAATTCGCCAATCTGCGCGCCTATTATGGGTTGATGTGGGGCTATCCGGGTAAGAAGCTGCTGTTCATGGGGCAGGAATTTGCGCAACTTCGCGAATGGAGCGAGGAGCGCAGCCTCGACTGGGATCTGCTGAGCCAGCCCGAGCATGAGGGGATGCGCAGCCTCGTGCGCGATCTCAACCGCGCCTATCGCGAAACGCCCGCGCTCCATGCCCGCGATTGCGAGGGCGAGGGGTTCGAATGGCTGGTGGTCGATGATGCGCTGGCCAGTGTGTTTGCATGGGTGCGCCATGCCGGCGATGGCGGCTGTGTGGCGGTCATCAGCAATATGACGCCCCAGGTGCATGGCTCGTACCGCCTGCCTTTGCCGCGCGAGGGGGTGTGGCGCGAAATCATCAACACCGATGCAACCATCTATGGCGGCACGGGCTTGGGCAATATGGGGCAGGTTGTGGCGCAAAATGGCGCGGCGTTGGTCACGCTGCCGCCTCTTGCCACGATTATGCTGGAATGGATCGAAGCTGCGGCGTGAATGGGAGGGTATGATGCGCGATACGAATAGCCAGCCTCTGGCTCGTGAGGCGATGGCCTATGTGCTGGCCGGGGGGCGGGGCAGCAGGCTCAAGGAACTGACCGACAATCGCGCCAAGCCTGCGGTCTATTTCGGGGGAATGAGCCGGATCATCGACTTTGCCCTGTCGAATGCGATCAATTCAGGGATTAGGCGCATCGGCGTGGCCACACAGTACAAGGCGCACAGCCTGATCCGCCACATGAACCGCGCGTGGAATTTCATGCGCCCGGAACGTAACGAAAGCTTCGACATCCTGCCCGCCAGCCAGCGCGTATCCGAAACCCAGTGGTACGAGGGCACCGCCGACGCCGTTTATCAGAACATCGACATCATCGAGAGCTATGGTCCCAAATATATGGTCATCCTGGCGGGCGACCATATCTATAAAATGGACTATGAATTGATGCTGCGCCAGCATGTGAACAGCGGCGCGGATGTGACGATCGGCTGCCTTGTGGTCCCGCAAAAGGAGGCCAGCGGTTTTGGCGTGATGGCGGTGGACGGCAATGATGTCATCACCGATTTCGTCGAAAAGCCGATCAATCCGCCCGAAATTCCGGGCAAGCCGGGCTGGTCGCTGGCGTCGATGGGCATTTATGTGTTCGACACCAAATTCCTGTTCGAACTGCTGCGCGAGGATGCGGCCAATCCGATCAGCACGCATGATTTCGGCAATGATCTGATCCCCAAGATCGTCAAGGGCGGCAAGGCGGTGGCGCATCGCTTTACCGAAAGCTGTGTTCGCGCGGCCGATGAAATCGGCGAATATTGGCGCGATGTCGGCACGCTGGATGCTTATTTCGAGACCAATCTCGATCTGACCGATACCGTGCCGATGCTCAACATGTATGACCGCGACTGGCGCATCTGGACCGATCAGGTCGTGGCCGCGCCCGCCAAATTCGTCCATGACGAGGAAGGGCGCCGGGGCCATGCGATCCGCTCGCTGATCTCGCAGGACTGCATCGTGTCGGGCGCGACGGCCTATCGCTCGCTGCTGTTTACGGGCGTGAAGATGGGCAGTTGGTCCGAGGTCAATGAGGCGGTGATCCTGCCCTATTGCAACATCGGGCGTCATGCCAAACTCTCGCGCGTGATCATCGATTCGGGCGTGCGCATCCCGGAAGGTCTGGTGGTGGGCGAGGATCCCGAGCTGGACGCCAAGCGTTTCCGCCGCACTGAAAACGGCGTCTGCCTTATCACCAAGCGGATGATACAGGCGCTGGATCTGGATTGAAGGGATTGGGAGACATGACCCTGCGCGTCCTCAGCCTCGCCTCGGAGGCCGTGCCTTTCATCAAGACCGGCGGGCTGGCCGATGTGGCGGGGGCGCTGCCCGCTGCGGTCGCCCCGCATGGGGTGGCGATGACCACGATGCTGCCGGGCTATCCGGGGGTTCTGGCGCGGCTGGCGGCGCAATATCCGGCGCCCAAATCCAAGCGCGCAAAAGCGGCGGGGCCAAAGGTCCTTCACGAATGGGAGGCGATCTTTGGCCATCCCGCGCGGCTGCTGGCCGGAACGCTGGATGGTGCGGGTGATGGCGCGCCCTTGTTGGTGCTCGATTGCCCGGCGCTGTTTGACCGCCCCGGCGGGCCTTATGGCAATGATGCGGGGCAGGACTGGCCCGACAATGGACTTCGCTTTGCCGTCTTTGCGCGGGCGGCGGCCGATGTGGCGGGGGGTATTGTCGAGGGGATGACCTTCGACCTCCTCCATGCTCACGATTGGCAGGCGGGTCTGGCGCCCGCCTATCTCAAATTCGCGCCCTATGGCGGGCATTCCGTTCCCAGCGTGATGACGATCCACAACATGGCGTTTCAGGGCCATTTCCCCGCCGCGCTGTTTCATGAGATCGGCCTGCCTGCCGAGGCATGGGCGATGAACGGGGTGGAATATCACGGGGGCGTGGGGCTGTTGAAGGCCGGGCTGGAGGCGGCTCATGCGATCACCACCGTTTCACCCACCTATGCGCTGGAAATCCGCGAGCCGCATTTCGGCATGGGGTTGGAAGGGCTGATCCGCAGCCGGGGCGCACAGGTGCATGGCATTGTCAACGGCATCGACCCGACCGAATGGAACCCGGCCACCGACGCGGCGATCAAGAGCCAGTTTACCGTGCGAAGCCTTGCCAAACGACAGGCCAACAAACGCGCGTTGGAGGCCGAATTTGGCCTTGAGCGCGACGACGGCCCGCTGTTCATCGTGGTCAGCCGTCTTACGTGGCAAAAGGGCATGGATGTGCTGGCGCAGTGCATCGATCATCTGGTTGGGCTGGGCGGGCGTCTGGCGCTGCTGGGCTCGGGCGATGCGGGGCTGGTGGGCGAGCTTTCCGCCGCCGCCGCGCGCCATCCGGGGCGCGTGGCCCTGCGCATCGGCTATGACGAGGCGCTCTCGCACCGGATGCAGGCGGGGGGCGATGCCATTCTCGTGCCCAGCCGGTTTGAGCCTTGCGGCCTGACGCAATTGTACGGGCTGGCCTATGGCTGCGTGCCGGTGGTGGCGCGCACAGGGGGGCTGGCCGATACGGTGGTCGATGCCAATCTGGCCGCGGTCAAGGCCGAGGCGGCCACGGGCTTGCAATTCGCAACAGTTGACTATGCCTCGCTTTCGGGCGCAATCAGTCGTGCAATCCTGCTTTATTCCCAGCAGGATGTGTGGCGCGCGATGCAAAAAGCCGGAATGTCCGCCGATTTTACCTGGCGTCAATCGGGCGCCGCCTATGCGCATTTATACAGATCCATCGCTTTGGAGAATTCGCCAGCATGACCGCAACGACCCTGACCTCACAGGTCATCACTCAGGCCACCCAGCCGATTGCCGGGCAAAAGCCGGGCACTTCGGGCCTGCGCAAGAAGGTGAAGGTCTTTGCCCAGCCCAATTACGCGGAAAACTTTATCCAGAGCGTGTTCGACGTGGTCGAACGGGGCGATGGGGCCACGCTGGTGATCGGCGGCGACGGGCGCTATCACAACCGCACCGTGATCCAGCAGGCGATCCGCATGGCCGCCGCCAATGGCTATGGCCGCGTGCTGGTGGGTCAGGGGGGCATTCTCTCGACGCCTGCGGCCTCCAACGTGATCCGCCAATATGGCGCGAGCGGGGGCCTTGTCCTGTCGGCCAGCCACAATCCGGGCGGCCCGGATGAGGATTTCGGGATCAAATATAACATCGCCAATGGCGGCCCCGCGCCCGAGGGCGTGACCGAGGCGATCTATCAGCGCACCACGCAAATCACCGAATGGCGCGCGGTGGATACGGCCGACATTGATCTCGATACGCTGGGCGTGGTCGATGTGGCGGGCATGGCGGTCGAGGTGATCGACAGCGTGGCCGACTATGCCGCGCTGATGGAAAAGCTGTTCGATTTCGGAGCGATCCGGGCCGCTGTCGCCGGTGGGCTGACGATGAGCTTTGATGCCATGCATGCCGTCACCGGCCCCTATGCGCATGAAATTCTGGAAAAGCGCCTCGGCTTTGCGCCCGGCACGGTGAAGAATGGCGTGCCGCTGGAGGATTTTGGCGGGCATCACCCGGACCCCAATATGGTCCATGCCCATGAATTGTTTGAAACGATGTTTGGCCCCGATGCCCCCGATTTCGGCGCGGCGTCGGATGGCGATGGCGATCGGAACCTGATCGTCGGGCGCGGGATTTTCGTGACGCCTTCGGATTCGCTGGCGATGCTGGCTGCCAATGCGCACCTGGCGCCCGCCTATGCGGGGGGCCTCAAGGGCATTGCGCGCTCCATGCCGACCAGCGCGGCGGCGGACCTTGTGGCGCAGAGCCTTGGCATTCCCGCCTTTGAAACGCCCACGGGGTGGAAATTCTTCGGCAATCTGCTGGATGCGGGCATGGCGACGATCTGCGGCGAGGAAAGCGCCGGGACCGGCAGCGACCATGTGCGCGAAAAGGATGGGCTCTGGGCGGTGCTGCTCTGGCTCAACATTCTGGCCGTGCGCAAACAGCCGGTGGCGCAGATCGCGGCGGAACATTGGGCCAAGTTCGGGCGCAATTACTATGCCCGCCACGATTATGAGGGCCTGCCGACCGAGGCGGCCAATGCCTTGATGGGCGAATTGAACGGTGCGCTGGCCACTTTGCCGGGGCAGGTTTTCGAAGGGCTGACCATCGAGACGGCGGACAATTTCGCCTATACCGATCCGGTCGATGGCTCGGTGTCCACCAATCAGGGCGTGCGCATCCTGTTTGTGGGCGGCAGCCGCATCGTCTTCCGCCTGTCGGGCACGGGCACCGAAGGGGCGACCCTGCGCGTCTATCTGGAGCGGTATGAGCCGGTGGGCGGCGATCTGGCGGGCGAGACGCCGGTCAAGCTGGCCGATCTGATCGCGGCGGCCGATGGTATCGCGGGCATCGCGCGCCACACCGGGCGGACCGAGCCCAGCGTCATCACCTGATGGCGCGTTACGGCGCGTGGGTAGAGGCGGGCGCGACCCATTTTGCGGTGCGCGCCCCGCTGGCCGATGCGGTGTGGCTCTGCCTGTTTGAAGGGCAGGCCGAGGTGCGCGTTGCCATGGCGCGCGAAGGGGATAATTGGCGCGTCAGCCTGCCGGGAGACCGGGCAGGCGCGCGCTATGGCTATCGCGCCGTTGGGGCGTGGGATCCGCAGAACGGGCGCTGGTTCGATCCGGCCAAATTGCTGGTCGATCCCTATGCGGTGGAATTGGATCGCCGCTTTGTTCAGGACACGATGCTGGCGGTCTATGGCGCGGATACGGCGGCCATCGTGCCGCGTGCGATTGTGCCGGGCGCAATGCCGCCGGTCGCGCCTCTGCCGCCCTGTTTCGCGCCGGGCGGGTTGATCTATGAGGTCAATGTGCGCGGCTTTACCCTGCTGCACCCCGATGTGCCGGAGGCGCAGCGCGGGACGGTGGCGGCGCTGGCGCATCCTTCGATCATCGCGCATTTGAAAAAGCTGGGCGTGGGCGCGGTCGAACTGATGCCGATTGTGGCATGGTTGGACGAGCGCCATTTGCCGCCGCTGGGCCTGCGCAATTTCTGGGGCTATAATCCGGTGGCGATGATGGCGCTGGACCCCGGCCTGTGCCCCGGTGGGATGGCGGAATTGCGCGATACGGTCGCGGCTTTGCGGGCCGAAGGGATCGGGGTAATCCTCGATCTGGTGTTCAACCATACGGGTGAGAGCGATGTGCTGGGCGGGGTGCTGTCGCTGCGCGGGCTGGACAATGCGGCCTATGCCCATGCGGCCGATGGGGCGCTGATCAACGATACGGGCTGCGGCAATACGCTGGATTTCGCCCATGCGCCGGTGCGCGAACTGACGCTGGCGGCGCTGCGGCATTTTGTGGCCACCTGCGGGGTGGATGGGTTTCGTTTCGATCTGGCGCCGGTATTGGCGCGCGGGCCGGGGTTTGACGTCGATGCGCCGATCTTTGCCGAGATCGCCGCTGATCCGCTGCTGGCCGACCGGGTGATGATTGCCGAGCCGTGGGATATTGGGCCGGGCGGCTATCAGTTGGGGCGCTTTCCGGCGGGCTGGCTGGAATGGAACGATGCGTTTCGCGATGATGTGCGCCGGTTCTGGAAGGGCGAGGGGGGGCTGGGCGCTCTGGCCACGCGGATGGCGGGCAGCGCGGATGTGTTTGGCGAGCAGCAATGCCGCAGCGTCAATTTCCTGGCCGCCCATGATGGGTTCACGCTGGCTGATCTGGTCGCCTATCAGCATCGCCACAACTACGCCAATGGCGAGGACAACCGCGATGGTCATGGCGAGAATCATAGCTGGAACTGCGGGGTGGAAGGGTGGAGCGATTCGCCTGACGTGATCGCGCGGCGCGGGGCGGATGTGCGCGCGCTGCTGGGCACTTTGTTCGCCTCGACCGGCACGATCATGCTGACCGCGGGCGATGAATTTGGCCGCAGCCAGCAGGGCAACAACAATGCCTATTGTCAGGACAGCGCGATCGGCTGGGTCGACTGGTCGGCGCGGGACAAGGCGCTGGAGGATTATGTCGCGGCGCTTTCGGCCCGGCGGCGGGCGGGGGATTTCGCGCAATTTCCGCGTGATGGGCGCTGGCTGGCGCGCGATGGGGCGGCAATGGCGGCGGCGGATTGGGAAGCGCCGGGGGCGGGCTATGTCGCCCATGTTTCCGATGATCCCGACAGGCCACAGGGGTGGCGGATTGACCGGGACAATCGGCGCGCTGAAATTTTATGAAGATATATCTTGAAGGTTTTTGAAATTCTCCTACATTCAGCTTCATGACCGATATGAAGGAGTATGCCATGTTCGGATCGAACATCGGAAAACACGGGCGCAGGGGCGCCCACGGCTTTGGCCACCACGGATTGGGCCATCACGGCCATCATCACGGCCACCACGGGCGCTTTGCCGCCGGTTTTGAGGGCGGCTTTGAAGGCGGCCCGTTCGGGCGCGGTGGTTTTGGAGGCGGTTTCGGCGGCGGCGGCTTTGGTGGCCGGGGCGGCGGCGGCTTTGGCGGCGGGCGCGGTTTCGGCGGGCGCCGGGGCAAGCTGTATGACGGCGATGAATTGCGCCTGCTCGTCCTCGCGCTGCTGGCCGATGCGCCCCAGCATGGGTATCAGATCATCCGCGCCTTTGCCGAGCAATCGGGCGGCGCCTATCAGCCCAGCCCCGGTGTGCTTTACCCGCTGCTGGTGATGCTGAGCGAAATGGAACTGGTGGTCGAGGTGGACACTGCCGGGGGCAAGCGCCGCCTGTTTGCCATCAGCGATCTTGGCCGCGCCGAGATCGAGGGCAAGGGCGAGCAGATCGAAGCGCTCTTTGCCCGGCTGAAAGCCCTGGCCGCGCAGGCCGAGCGGACCGATGGCGCCCCGGTGCGCCGCGCGGTCCACAATCTGCGCGCCGCCGTGATGGAGCGGCTGGGCCGCGAAGGGGCGGGCGAGGATCTGCCTTTCGAAGTGGCCCGCATCATTGATGAGGCCACGCAGAAGATCGAGAGGCTGTAATTCCTATTCAGCGCGCCGACAGCCATTCTGTCCGATAAGCAGGCTACAGCGCAAAACTGCGCATTGTGGGGCAGGGGGCGGCAAGGCCAGAGAAAATGCCCGATGTTTGCGTTGATTATGAACGCTGACGGGCCTTTCTCAACACTTGCTTTCCCCGCCACTTTGCGGGCATGAGCGCCGATGAAAAAGACGGTCGGGATGATTCTGCGTGAATTGCCGGGCCGGGCCTTTCGCTTGAAAAGAGGATGAATGACGATGTCGCGACTGTTTACCCCCGCTGCCGCGCTGGTGGCTGCCGCCACGATGGCTCTGGGCTTTGCCGCTCCTGCTGCTGCTGCCGGTGATCCTGCCAAGGGCGCGGCCTCGTTCAAGACCAAGTGCCAGCTGTGCCACGTGATCGGCGCGGGCCAGAAGGGCACCATGGCCCCCAACCTGCTGGGCGTGGTTGGCCGCAAGGCCGGTTCCACCGATTTCGCAATGTATTCGCCCCAGCTCAAGGCCTATGGCAAGACCTGGACCCCGGCGCTGATCGATCAGTGGATTTCGGGTCCCACCAAGCTGGTGCCCGGCAGCCGCATGGCGATGGTGATCCCCGATGCGGCCGAACGCGCCAACATCGTGGCCTATCTGGGCACGCTGAAGAAGTAAGCCTGTTTCAGGTTTCGGATAAGGGGGCGGAAGGCTTGGGCTTTCCGCCCCCTTTGCGTTGGTGTCCGACCGGGCGTTGGTGCTAAAAGACGGGCGATGGAAAAGCCTTCCACTCGAACGCGCCTTGCCGCCGCCGTGCTGGCGGGCGGTGTGCAGGGGCTGGTGCTGCTGGCCTTGCTGGGGCTGGGGCGCGGGGTCGATGGCCTGCGTCAGGGCGCGGTGGGCGCGATGGAAAGCGTGGATTTCACCCTGCCGCCGCCCCCGCCCGAACCGCAGGCAGAGCTCAAACCCCAGACCGCCGCGCCCGCCGCGCCCAAGGGGGCCGCGGGCGACAAGGCCGTGCCGCGCCCTGTGGCGGCGCCCAAACCCGCCGTGGCGCTGCGCCCGATCGTGGCGCCCCCGGTGGCGGGCAGCGGAACGGCGCAATCCTCGGGCGCGAGCAGCGGGACGGGCACCGGCGCCGCCCGATCGGGCGATGGCGGCGGCGCGGGAGGCAGCGGCACGGGGCAGGGCGGGGGCGGCCCGGCGGTCAAGATCGCGGGCACAATCACCGCCCGCGATTATCCGCGCGAGGGGCGCGAGGCGCGGATCGGCGATTATGTCATCGTGGCGATCACGGTGGGCGTCGATGGCCGCCCCGCCGCCTGCCGCATCCATCGGCCCAGCCGCGACCCCGCCGCCGATGCCCTGACCTGCCGGATGGTGATGGAGCGGTTCCGCTTCAATCCCGCGCGCGATGGGGCCGGGCGGCCGGTCGAATCGGTCTTTGGGTGGAAACAGAGCTGGTTCCTGTGAATCGGAATCGGGGCCTCTTGGGTTTGGGCCGCGCTTGAATTATGAACAGGCGCATGATCGCGCATACTATCCAGCTTGCCCTTGCCCCGGTTTTCGTTCTGGTGGCGATTGGCAATATCATGAACATCCTGTCCACGCGGCTGGGCCGAATTGTGGACCGCGCGCGCGCTTTGCAAAAGCTCTATGGCGAAACCACCGGCGCGGCGCATGACATTGTCGTGCTGGAAATGCGTCAGGTCGATTTGCGTATCCAGTTGAACACAAAAGCTATTCGCGTGCTGGTGATGTCGGGCCTGTGCATCGGGCTGACGGTGGCGATCCTATTTCTGGAGGAAATGGTGTCGGTGCCGCTCGAGCGCGTGGCGGCGGGAGGCTTTCTGATCTCGGTGGCGCTGCTGATGTGGGGATTGTGGCTCTTCCTGCGCGAGACGCAGATTGCCGCCGAGATCCTGCGCATTCCGGAAAAATACCTCGAATCGCATCGGGAGCTCTGAGGTAGGCATAATCGCCCCTCCGCAGGCCAATGCGGATAAGAGGCCGTGGACCGGCAGACATGCGGGCCGCCTTGGTTCGCAAGGGCGGCGCTTTGGCGCTGTGGCGAAGGGCAGGGCAAACGCCGGTGTCCCTGCTCGGCCCTCATCAGCCGGGTGGATGGCGGCCGGGCTCGCAGGCTTCCGTCCATCCTTTTGATCCCGCTGGCTTTTTGGCGGTGGGGTGTGCGCGGCTGAGATGCCGCCGCCTTTGCCCCGCAACGCCTGCCGGTCCTCCCGCTCCGGGGCCGGATGGGGGGCTGTCGACGGCCCCCGATGCGGATCACGGCGCGGGATGGTGGCGGCTTATAACCGGAATGGTTTTCTGTAGGACAGAGTTTTTGTTCGCGGGCTTATTTCTTGGTCGCCGCCGGGCCGCTGCTGAAGGCGTCGGCAATCGAACAGGCCGCCGGGCCAAGGATGACGATGAACAGCACCGGCAGAATGAACAGGATCAGCGGCACGGTCATGATCGCGGGCAGACGGGCGGCCTTTTCCTCGGCGCGCATCATGCGTTCGTTGCGGAATTCGGCGGACAGCACGCGCAGCGCCGAGGCCAGCGGGGTGCCGTAGCGCTCGGTCTGGATCATCGTCGTCACTACCCCGCGCACCGAATCGAGCGCCACGCGATAGGCAAGGTTTTCAAAGGCTTGGCGCCGTTCGGACAGGAAGGACAGCTCGATGGCGGTCAGCGCGAATTCATCGCCCAGTTCGGGATAGGCGCGGCCCAATTCCTTGGCCACGCGCGAAAAGGCCGCGTCCACCGTCAGGCCCGCCTCGGCGCAGATCACCAGCAGATCGAGCGCGTCGGGCAGGCCCTTGCGGATCGCGGCGGTGCGCTTGGTGATCAGGTTCTGGACATAGATGTCGGGGCCTTTGTAGCCGCCCACGACAGCGGCGGCAAAGCCCATGAATTTCTTGAAATCGGTCCATTGCGGGAAATAATTGACCCAATAGATCATGATCGCCGCCAGACCGCCCAGAATGATCGGCGCCACCATACGGCCAAAAATGATCGCGACGGCCCATTCCTTGTTGCGGATGCCCGCCTGCGCCAGCTTTTGCTGGGCATCGGCCAACTGGCTGTCCTGCAGCACTTTGAGCTTGTCGAGGATCGAGCGGATGGCGTCGGTCGTGTCGGAACGGCGCACGATATTGGCGCGTTTTTTGGGCGTATGGGCAACGATGCCCGCCTTGAGCTGTTCGCGCCTTTCGTTGAGCGCCTTCACCCGCTTCTGCATCGGATCGCGCACGGTCAGCGCGGCATAGATCGCCACCATCACCATGATCGCGGCCACACCCGCCAGCAGCGTGCCGACGAAAAACACATCGAAGCCCAGAATATGGGGGTGGGTTGCGGCTGTCTGGTCCATCGCTTGGCCCCCTCAGATCTCGAAGCTGACCATTTTGGCCATGATGAACACGCCGATGGCCATCCACGTCAGCCCGCCAAGCCCGGTGATGATCAGGCGATCATCGGAGAAAAACCCGGCCAGATATTGCGGATTGACCCAATTGATCATCAGAAACACCATGAAAGGCAGCGAGCCGACGATATAGGCCGAGGCCTTCGATTCCGAACTCATCGCGCGGATCTTCAGCTTCATCTGGGCGCGCTTGCGCAGGACATCGGCCAGATTGCCCAGCGTTTCGGCCAGATTGCCGCCCGTTTCGCGCTGGATGGCGATGGTGATGCAAAAGAAGTTGAATTCGGCCATGTTGAGCCGGTCGGCGGTGTCCTGCAGCGCCTCGTCCATGCCGCGCCCGATCTTGATGCGTTCGGTCACCAGCTTGAATTCCTGACCCACGGGGCCGGGCACTTCGGCCGAGACAATGCCCAGCGTTTCGGTCACCGGAAGCCCCGAGCGCAGGCCGCGCACCAGCAATTCGATGGCATCGGGAAACTTGGCGGTGAAATCATCGTAACGCTTACGGATCAGATAGCCCACCACCATATGCGGCACGCCCGCCCCCACCAGCAGCCCCACCATCAGCGCGAGCATCAGCGAGCCGGTCTTGAGCCAGAGGAGCAGCGATACCACCGCCATCAGCCCGCCCGAGGCCTGAAGATATTGCTGGACGGTCCAGGTCTTGCCCGCGCGGTGCAGGCGCAGCGCCAGCATTTCAAGCTGGGAACGCGGGCTGCCATCATTGCTGATCATCGGGCGGCGCTGGGCCAGCGCGCGGCGCATCTGCGCCTCGACCTTGTCGGTCGCGCTTTCGGAATGGCGGAAACGCACCGATTGCAGCCGGCGCGCGCCCTCCTTGGCCGGCGAAGGCCCGCCAAAGGCCAGCGCCAGCAGCATCAGCAAGCCGCCTGCGCCAAAAGTGATCAGCAGGATCTGGACCGTGTCCATATCAGCGCGCCTTTTCTTTCGCCCCGTCCTTCTTGCCGCCCAGCAGGGCCATCAGATCGATCTTGCCCAGCAGCGATTTGCGTTCCGGCTGGGCCGCGCCTTCCTTGGCCTCGGTCGCAACCAGCGATTTGACCGAGAGCGCCAGATCGCGCAGCGCCGCGCCCGCCTTGGTGGCGCGGTTGGCCTCGGCAAAGGTCTGGCCCAGCTTGGCGCAATGCACGGCGGCCTTGACGTCAAAGGGGATGGTCACGTTGATCTTGCGTTCGATCGAGGCTTCGAAATCGGCGCGGCTGATTTCGGCGATGCCCGCCTGAACGCGGTTGGCCACCACCATCACCTGCGCGTGCGAGGCATTGGCGCGCAGCCACGAAAGAATGCGGATCGCATCGCGCGCGCCCGCCAGCGTCAGTTCCGTCACCAGCAGCACGACGTTCACGTCGGCCAGCAGATGCGGGAAATTGATCAGCATGTTGCGCGGCAGGTCGATGACCGTGTGTTCAAAGGCGTGGCGGAATTCCTCCTCCAGCCGGACGAAGGCCGAACCGTCGGTCAGCAGCGGATGGTTGATCGGCGCCTCGGCCGAAAGCAGCGAGAGATGTTCGCCCGCCCGGATCATCGCGCGTTCGATGAACAATCCGTCGATGCGGCTGGGGTTTTCGATGGCGTCGGTCAATCCGCGGCCCGGCTCCAGATCGAGGCTGAGCGCGCCGGTGCCGAAATGGATGTCCAGATCGAGCAGGGCGGTGGGCTGCTTGTGGTCGGTGGAAAACAGCCATGCGATCGAACTGGCCACGGTCGAGGCGCCGACGCCGCCGCGCGTGCCGATGACGGCGGTGCTCAGATGCGGCGTGTCCGAACCGGCCTCGCTGGCGCGCGGGGCGTTGAGCATGTTCTGCGCCTGCACCAGCGCGTCGCGCATCAGACCCGAGGAGAGGGGCTTGAGCAGGTAATCGTGGATGCCGCTGCCCAGCAGGTCGCGGTAGAGGCGTACGTCATTGACCTGGCCGATGGCGATCACCACTGTGCCGGGTTCGCACACTTCGGCCAGCGCGTTGATATCGCCCAGCGGGTCGCCGCTTTCCGACAGATCGACCACCAGAATGGCGGGCGAGGAGGAGACCGAAAGCGCCTGAACCGCGCTGCGCAGGCCGCCGCGCGTGCATTTTTCCGGCGCCCAGCCGAAATCGGCGGCCAAGGGGCGCATCACATCCAGCGTTGCCTCGTCGCAGACATAGGCGGCGAAACTGTCGCGGTTTTGCGCCGCTCCGGGTTTCCATGGTGCGTTCATGGCTTAATTGCTCCCCCCGGTGCCGACTTTCTTGACCGTGGTGCCGCCATCGCCCGAAGGCTTGGCCGCGCGATAGGCGTCGATGGCCTTGTTGCTGGTCATGACCACGGTCTGGCCCTTGCCCCGCGCGCCCGCCAGCAGGTGATCGGGATCGGCCACCATCGCGGCCAGATTGCCGTTCACCGCGCAGCCGAAATTGTGGCTGGTGCCATTGTTGAAATTGCTCTCGCTGTTGTCGGCCCAGTTGGGGCAATTGGGCACGCTTGCCACCGCGCGCGTCACCACGATGCGCGCCATGCCCGCATTCACGCTGCCTTCGCCCACGGGCACCTCGCGGCTGATCTGAAGCCCGCGCCGGGCCGCAAGATCGGAAAGCGCGGCCAGCGTCGCCTCGCTCTTGAGCGGGTCGTCGATCGCCACCCGGTCGCCATAGCGCAGGCCGAGCGCATCGAACCAGCCCGACACCCGCTGCGCCTCGGCGCGCGAGAGGCCGCCCGGCCCGGTGATGACATCAAGGGCAAAACTGTTGTGGCTGACCACGGGCTGGTTGACGCTGGAGAGCATCCGGTTTTCCGCCACGCCGCCGCATGCCGAAAGCAGCAGCGAGAGGCCCAGTGCGGCCCCGGCCATGAAACGCCCGGAAAGTGGAGAAGTCATCCTGTTCATCGCTGCTTCTCCTCTCAATTCAGGCTGAAGCCGGGTTGGGTTGCTTCACCGGCCATGGCGCGCTTTCCGGCCTTGGGTTCCTCGCTCCTGCGTTCCTCGGCGGCGCCCACCTTTTTGGGCGGGGTGCCGTCGGTTTCGGCGGGCTTGAGGCTCGGCTTGGGGCGGTCCACGCCGCTCCTGCCGTCGCTCAGCATGTTGGCGGCCACCTGCTGAATGTCATTGGCGGTCTGCATGCCGTCGGTGGGCAGCTTGATGTCGCCGTCATTGACCGGTTTGACCAGATAGGGGGTGATCACGATCACCAGTTCGGTCTCGCCCTTGATAAAGCTGGTGGATTTGAACAGCGCGCCCAGGATCGGCAGATCGCCCGCGCCCGGCATCTTCTGGATCGTGTTGCTGGCCTTGTTCTGCAGCAGGCCGCCGATCATCATGCTCTGACCCGAACCCAGCTCGACCGAGGTTTCGGTGCGGCGGGTGGAAAGCGCGGGGATCGAATAGCCGTTGAGCGTGACCGCGCCCTGGCTCGACAGTTCGGAAACCTCGGGGCGCACGCGCATGCTGATCCGGCCGTCGGACAGGACGGTGGGGGTAAAGCTCAGGCTGACACCATATTTCTTGTATTCGATCGAGACGGTGCCAAGGCCCGAGGAGATGGGAATCGGAAATTCGCCGCCCGCCAGAAACTCGCCCGTTTCGCCCGACAGGGCGGTCATGTTGGGCTGGGCCAGCGTGGTGACCAGACCGATCTGTTCGCCCGCATCCAGCGTGCCCAGAATGTTCAGGCCGAACAAGGTGCCCGCCCCGGCCAGAGTGGTGGCGGTGGACAGCGCGGCAATCGAGGTGCCATCCTTGGTGGCGCCGGTCGAATCGGTATAGGTGGTCTTGCCCCCCACGCCCATCGGCGCACCCGGAACATAGGTCGAGGCCGCCGCCCGGCCCTGCGAAACGCCGAACTGGAACCCGTTGCTCGCATTGGCGATGCTGGTCAGGTTGACGCCCAACTGCTTGGCCAGCGAGCGCGAGACTTCGGCGATGCGGACCTGAAGGTTGACCTGAAGCGGGGTGGCCGTCTTCAGGCGGGTGATGACATTGGCTTCCTTGCCCAGAAAAGCGGTGACAAGGCGCTGCGCCTCGGCGGCATCCTCGGGCGCGCCCACGGTGCCGGTCAGCAGATAGGTGCCCGCGCTCAGCGTCGCCACATTGATATGCGATTCGGGCATGGCGACCCTGAGCATCTGGTCGACGCTGTCGATGTTGCTGGCCACGCGCACATTGGTGGACCAGATCACCTGACCCGCCGCATTGCTGGCATAGATCGTGGTTTCACCCGCGCCCCGGCCATAGACATAGAGCTGGTTGTTCGATTTGACCTGAACGTCGGCGATCTTGTCATCGGCGACAAAGACATCCTTCATCGCAGAGGGCAGATTGACCAGTTGCCCGCGCCCAAGCGCCACCGCCATCGCCGCCGAAGGACCGCTGATCGCCACGGGCGCATAGGCGCGCATGGTTTCCCGGCTGGGGCCGTTGGCGGGGGCCATCACCGGCTTGGCGGCGGTTTTGGCCTTTGTCGCTGTCTTGGCTCCGGGTTTTTTGGCGACATGGGCCGGACCAGCGCTGAGCGCGGCGGGCGCAAGGCCGGTCAGACAGGCCGAGGCCAGCGCCAGAGCGGCCAGAGGGCCGGACAGTGGAAGGGTGAGGCGGTGTTGCATTGTATGGCCTCTCATCTCAAGGTTGGGCCAGAGGGCCGGCTGCGCCGCCGCCAAAGGCATTGCCCGCCGCGCCCATGCCATTGGCAATCGCCTGAACCGGCTGGCCATTGGCGCCCATGGAAACGTTCTGAGTGTCGCGCCCGCGGATCACGCGCACGCCGTTGCTGCTGGCGCGCGTCATCATCGGCGCGCCCATCGAGGGGGCGCCCGCCGCCGCCATCACCGGGCCGCTGGGGGGCAGGGTGCGCTTTTGAAAGCGCGAAACTTCGGCGCCCGTGGTCATCGATTCGCCGCCCGATCCGCCGCCAAAGGCCGAGGAGCGCGAGGCGCTGGCCAGCAGGCGGCTTTCATCGGCCTTGCCGGCGCCCTCGGGCAGTTTCACCGCGCCATTGGCGATCGCGCGGTCCAGATCGCCCTGATTGTCGGCCAGGCTGCGCAGCGTCAGGCTGAGCGCGCCCACGGCCTGGGCCACCTCGATCTTTTCGGCGATCTTGGGCGTGACCTCCAGCGTGACCGTGTGGAACGTGCGCACCACGGTCTTGCCCTCGTTGGTCTGGTTTTCGGTCGACTGGTCGGTGGCCAGCACGCGCAGATTGCGCAGGACGGTTTCCGTCACGTTAAGCGATTGCGCGTCGCCGCCATTGCCGCGAATTGTCTGGGTGAGCATGACATCCACCCGGTCGCCCGGAAAGATGAAGCCCGCCACGCCCGACTTTTCCGAGACGGTGATGGTGATCGCGCGCATCCCCGCGCCCAGCGCGGCGGCCAGGAAGCCCCGGTCGCCCGGCGCCACCAGCGCGCCCTGCGTCAGCGGCTGGCCCGCGGTGATCGGATAGCGCACGACGGTGCCGATCAGCTTGTTCATGTCGATCTTGCCGTCGACGAAATAGGCTTCCTTCATCAGATTGCCGGGCCAATCCTGAAAATTGACCGCGTCGGCCGTGATGATCGTGCCAGGGGGCAGCGCGCGCTGGGCCACCAGCACCTTGGGGCCGGTGGGCGCCACGGGCAGGGCCGCCTGAACGACAGGGGCAACATTGCCGCCCGACAACATGCTGCGGGCAGCGAGCGCTGTGCCGATCGCGATGACCATCGCGCCAATCAACAGCATCAGCCTTCGTCTATCCATCGCTGAACAAGCCCCTTACGCCCTAACCGCAATACGACCGGAAATATCCGATAGATTGGTTAACATTCGATCACCCCGCCAGAACGGTTCCGGCGGCCGGAAATAAATAGCCCGAAGCAATCACCCACAGCCCGCCAAGGGCTATCGCGATGCCATAGGGGATGGATGGTTTGCGCGGATGCCGCCGCGCCACATGCCACGCGGCCAGCGCCACCGTGAGCACGCCCCCCGACACCGCCATCACCATTAGCAACTGGGCAAACCCCACAGGCTTGATCCACAGCGCCAGCGCCACCAGCAGCTTGACATCGCCCCCGCCCATCGCGCCGATCGCAAACAATCCGGCCAGCACCACAAAGGCCCCCGCCGCCAGCGCCAGTTGCCAGCCGATCTCGGCCAGCCCCATATGGCTGGCCCACCAGAACAGCGGGGCGGCCAGGGCGATCCCGGCATTGAGCCAGTTGTCGATCTGGCGGCGGCGGATGTCGGTATAGGCCGCCACCAGCAGCGCGATTGCCAAGGCGATCAGCAAACCGTAGGAAAAGGAAGAACCAAGCATGCGGACCTCTGGCTGGATCAGGGTTCCGCTTTAGTGGTGATGACTTACCAAACAGTAACCAACGCAAGGCGCGCAAATGGTGGATGCGGGCGCAATCGGGGGGCTGGCGGGCGGCAAGGCGTAAAAGAGGTGCTAATGGAACTTCCCGAGGGCGGCGTTGAACAATTCTGGATGGCGCCGGATGGCTGGCCGATCCGCCGAATCGATCTTGCCCCCCGCCATCATGCTCGCGGCAGCCTGCTGTTCATGCCCGGGCGGGGCGATTTCTATGAAAAATACCTCGAGTCGCTGGAGGAATGGCGCGATGCCGGATGGCATGTGACCAGCCTCGATTGGCGCGGTCAGGCCGGGTCGGGGCGGCTGGGGATGGATGACTCGACCGGGCACGTTGATGATTTTTCGGTGTGGATCGAGGATCTGGCCGCGTTCTGGCGGGAATGGAGAGTCGAGCAGGCGGGGCGGGGCGAAAGGCCGGGGCCGGTGGCGCTGATCGGCCATTCGATGGGCGGGCATCTGGCCTTGCGCGCGCTGGCGCAGGGGCGGGTCGATCCCGATGCGCTGGTGCTCTCGGCGCCGATGCTGGGCTTTGCGGCGGGCGGGGCGCCCTTCTGGTCGCAAAAGGCGTTGGGCTGGGCGATGCTCAAACTGGGCGATGCGCGGCGTCCGGCGTGGAGCGGCGGGGAAAAACCGGCCAGCTCGCTTCATGCGCGCAAAGGGCTGCTGACCCATGACGCGCGGCGCTATCAGCAGGAGATGGACTGGCGCGCGGCGCGGCCCGAGCTGGCGATGGGCCCGGCCAGCTGGGGCTGGATGGCGGCCGGATTGCGCTCGATGGAGACGTTCATGGCGCCCGGCGTGCTGGAGCGGGTCGAGACGCCGGTGCTGATTCTCTCGACCGCCGCCGATGGGCTGGTGTGCCACCGGGCAAATCTGAAGGCGGCACAGCGCCTGCCCCATGGCGAGATCATGAGCTTTGGCCCCGAGGCCGCCCATGAAATCCTGCGCGAGGTGGACGCGGTGCGCGCGCCCGCCATGGCGCGGATCGAGGCATTTCTGGGCGAGCATGTGGCGTTGCCCATCAGGTCGGACTTGACCCGCGCGCTCTGAGCGGCTTGGGTCGGGGGATGAGCCAGAGGTTTGATATAGCAATCGTGGGCGCCGGGATGGCGGGCGCCTCGCTGGGCGCGCATTTGCTGGCGCGCGGCGCGGGGTCTGTGGTCATGCTGGAGGGCGAGGACCGCCCCGGATACCATTCCACCGGGCGCAGCGCGGCCTTCTGGCAGGAAACCTATGGCGGGCCGCAGGTTCAGCCTTTGACGCTGGCCTCCGGGCCGGTGCTGGAGGAACTGGGCTTTCTGCATCCGCGCGGCGGGCTGCATCTGGCGCGGGCGCAGGATTTGCCCGAATTGCAGGATTTTGCCGAGGAATTTTCGGGCGTTGGCGTCGATCTGCCCGCGCTGGACCGCGCCGCGATGGAGGCGCAGGTGCCCGGCCTCGACCCGCAATGGGTGGCCGGATTGGCCGAGCCGTCATGCCGCGACATTGACGTGGCGGGGCTGCATCAGCATTACCTTTCGGCCTTTCGGCGCGGCGGGGGCGAGGTGTGGACGCGGGCGCGGTTGACCGAGGCGCGGCGGGGGGATGATTGGGCGCTGCGCCTTGAGGACGGGCGCGAGATCCGCGCTCGCGTGCTGGTCAATGCCGCGGGCGCATGGGCCGACGAGGTGGCCGTTATGGCCGGAGCGCGGCCCGTGGGCATCCAGCCTTTAAGGCGCACCATGGCCCAGATCCGCGTTTCCCCGGAGGCGCAGGGCGACATGCCGCTGGTGATGGACATGGCCGGAACGTTTTATTTCAAGCCCGAGGGCGGTCGGCTCTGGCTGACCCCTCACGATGAAACGCCCGTGCCGCCCTGCGATGCCGCGCCCGAGGAAATCGACGTGGCCGTGGCCATCGATCGGTTTGAAGGCGTGGTGGACTGGCGCGTCGAGGCGGTCGAGCATCGCTGGGCGGGCTTGCGCAGTTTCGCGCCGGATCGGTTGCCGGTCTATGGCTGGGATGTTTTGGTGCCGGGCTTCTTCTGGTGCGCGGGGCAGGGGGGCTTTGGCATCCAGACGGCCCCTGCGGCGGCGGAAATGGCGGCGCGGTTGTTGCTGGGGCAGGAGGCTGGCGAGGTCGATCCGGGGGTGTTTGGGCCTTCGAGGTTTGTTTAGAGGGGTTTAGGTGCCTCCGGCGGGCAAAGGGCGGGGGCCCTTTGCAATCCCGTTAATGGGGTGGCGCGAGGATGGCAGCGGGGTGTAGGCTTTATGAGAAAATATTGTTAAAAACTATCTCTGAAACAGAAATTTTGTCAAATTTTTCGACGCCTTTTTTCTTCCATAAATAAGATTTTTCGATAAATTCCTTTTTACAATAATTGGCAAAGCTGGTTTTATTGTAATTCAGGAATAAATTGGCTGGGATGGCCAGTGAGATTCCTAGGTTGTACATTTTCTTCCCATTGGCCGTATCCAATTGCCAGGGTACCAAGCTTTCCATACTTCTGCAATATGCTCTGTCCTTCTCGATGTCGTCAAACATGCTGAGTAGGCATATAGTAATGGCGCCAATGGAACAGTTGTCGTCAACTTCGACCTTGCCTTTCAATTTTTCTTCGGCATGGCTAATGTCGCTCTGAATGACTTTTAAATATTCATCCCAAAGGGCGGTCGTAAAAAATACATCGATATTCTTCATGGGGCGATTAACTTTTGCCGTTTCGACTGATGATCGAGGTTCTTCGATCTGCCGTTGATCGACAGTGCAATATGAAAAGTAACGGGATTGCAAAGGGACGAGTCCCTTTGCCCGCCAGAGGCAAAATTACCGCCCCGCCCGCAACGCCGCCGCCCCGGCAAAGGGCGTCAGCGCCACCAGCACTAAACTCGCCGCGCCCGCCAGCGCTAATCCGCTTTCGCCGCCGATGGCCAGGGCGCCCGCGCCGAAGATGAGGAGAGGGACGCAGAGGGGGATGAAGAGCAGGCCAGCGAGCGCGGCGCCGCCTTTGAGGCCTGCGGTGATGGTGGCAACGGCGACGCCTACGGCGGCGAGGCCCGGCGTTCCGGCGAGGAGGCCGAGTTCGACCAGCACTATGGTGCGTCCGTCGAGGCCCAAAAGCGCGGCTGCGGGCAGCGTGGCCAGCATGAGCGGCGGGGCGAAGGAGAGCCAGTGGGCCAGCAGGCGCAGGGCGACGATGACTTCTTCGGAGATGCCGCGCAGCGCCCATTGCTCGAACAGGCCCGCTTCACGGTCGGGTTCGATCAGGCGGTCGAGGGGCAGGATCGCGGCCAGCAGCGCGGCCAGCCAGATCACCCCTCCGCCCACGCGGGCGAGGAGTTTGGGGTCCGGCCCGACGGCGAAGGGGAAGATGATGGCCACCGCGAGGAAGAACAGGATGGGCAGCATGATGCCGCCTCCGCCCCCGCTGCCCAGCAAAAGCAGGCGCAGGTCGCGGCGCAGGATGGCGAGGAGTGCGGCGCCCTTCACAGCGCGTACCCGGCAAGGTCGAGGCGGGTGAGGGCGGGGATGCCCAAGGGCTGATGCGAGGCGATGATGCAGGCGCCGCCGCTCGCGCAGTGGCGCGCGACCATGCGCTCGACCATCGCGCAGGCGGCGACATCAAGGCCGTTCAACGGCTCGTCCAGCAGCCAGTTGGGCGCGTTCTGGCCGATCAGGCGGGCAAGGGCGGCGCGCTTTTTCTGGCCCGTGGACAGGTAACGCACCGGCACATCGAGCAGATTGGCCAGACCCAGCCCGGTGATCGCCTCATCCGGCACCGGCCCATCGACCCGCGCCCAAAACGCCAGCGCCGCGCCCAAAGGCTGGCCCAGATCAAGGCCGTGGCGCTCGTCCATCAGGGCCAGCGGGCCGTCCCACGCGATCGCGCCGGTGATGCCGCTGACCGGATCGGGGCTGGGCGGCAGCAGGCCCGCGAGCATCCGCATCAGGCTGGATTTGCCCAAGCCGTTGGGGCCCAGAATATGGAGCGCCTGCCCCCGCGCCAAATTCAGCGAAAGGCCCGAAAACAGCCAGCGGTCGCCGCGGCGGCAGCACAGGTCAGTGGCGGTGAGGGCGTTGGATGGCATGATGGGGTGGCGATAGGGAAAAGTGGGGGGGCTGCCAAGAAGAAGGTTTTGCCTCCGGCGGGCAAAGGGCGGGGGCCCTTTGCAATCCCGTTATGGGGTGGCGTCAGGTTGGCTGGGGTGTGTGGAGATTGAAAGCCTGCGGCGCGGGGAGGTCAACGGTGTCTGCGCCGCAGGCTTTAAAATTCGAAACGGTGCGTCCGACACAAAACGCCGAACCCCGCGCGCAGCATATACAGTAATGGGAGCGCGAGGGACGAGTCCCTCGCATCTAAACTTCTCTTCCTACCCCCCTCACAACGCCGCATTGTTATAACAATGCCAGGTAAAGATCGCCGCCGCTCCGCGATGCGGCCGCCATCCTTCGGCCAATACCCGCGTCTCTTTCTCGCTGGGTCGCTCGGGCAATCCCAGCAGTTTGCCCAACCCGATCTGCACGGCAAGATCGCCGGCGGGCCAGATGTCGGGGCGGCCTTCGGCAAACAACAGATAGATTTCGGCGGACCAGCGGCCGATGCCCTTGATGCGGGTGAGGAGGGCGATGGCTTCCTCGTCATCGGCGGGCAGGGCGGTGAAATCGAGTTCGCCCGCCAGCACCAGTTCGCACAGGGATCGCGCATAGCCTTGCTTCTGGCGCGAGAGGCCGCAGGCGCGCAAAGTGTCGAAATCGGCGGCCAGCAGCGCGGCGGGGTCGGCCTCCTCGCCCACGACGCCCACCATTTTGGCCCACATGGACGAGGCGGCGGCCACCGAAACCTGTTGGCCCACGATGGTGCGCAGCATGGTGGCATGGCCGCGCGCGCGGATGCGCGGCTCGGGATAGCCCACCCGGCCCAGCGCCTGCGCGATGCCCGGTGTGGTTTGGGCGATGCTATTCAGCCCCATTTCAATTGCTTGCACCGAAAGTCCCATTTGTGCCCGTTTCGTGAATGGAAATGACAAAATTTTGCGCAATTCGGCCAGTTGCCAAACCGGCGGCTTGCCGATAGCAGCCGTGGCCAAGCGCCGGTTGCCCCGCGCTCCATCTAACTGCGCTTCATATAACTGCGCATCATACAGAGGGATTTGATATGCCGAAGCTGGTGATCGTCAATACTGCGGGTGAAGAAAAGGAAGTTGAGGCCCAGACCGGCCGCACCGTGATGGAAGTGATTCGCGATGCGGGTTTTGACGATCTGCTGGCGCTGTGCGGGGGCTGCTGCTCCTGCGCGACGTGCCATGTGCATGTCGATCCGGCCTTTGCCGACAAGCTGCCCGCGATCAGCGCCGATGAAGACGACCTGCTGGACAGCAGCGACCACCGCGACGGCAATTCGCGCCTGTCGTGCCAGCTGCCCGTGACCGACGCCATCGACGGCATGCGCGTGACGATTGCCGAGGCGGACTAAAAGCCTGACTTTAGGAGTGCCTTGCGCAAATGCGTTGCGCGTTGGCCAAGGCCCCCCTACCTAGGGCGCCATGACGAAAGCGCCCGTTTATCAAAACACCCTCGATCTGATTGGCAACACCCCGATGGTCCTTCTGAAAGGGCCAAGCGAGGCGGCAGGTTGCGAGATCTGGGGCAAGTGCGAATTTGCCAATCCGGGGCAGAGCGTGAAGGATCGCGCCGCCCTGTGGATCATCCGCGATGCGGAACGCTCGGGCGCGTTGAAGCCGGGCGGCACGATTGTAGAAGGCACGGCGGGCAACACCGGCATCGGTATTGCGCTGGTGGCCAATGCGCTGGGCTATAAGACGATCATCGTCATGCCCGAAACCCAGAGCCGCGAGAAGATGGACACTTTGCGCGCGCTGCGGGCTGAACTGGTGCTGGTGCCGGCCGCGCCTTTCAGCAATCCGGGGCATTTCGTGCATACATCGCGCCGTCTGGCCGAGGAGACGGAAGGGGCGATCTGGGCCAACCAGTTCGACAACACCGCCAATCGCAAGGCCCATATCGAATCGACCGCGCCCGAAATCTGGGCGCAGATGGAAGGACGGCTCGACGGCTTCACTTGTGCGGCGGGCACGGGCGGGACGCTGGCGGGCGTCGGTCTGGGGCTGAAGGCGTTTGATGAAAACATCACCATCGCGCTGACCGATCCTTATGGCGCGGCTCTGTACAATTACTATGCCCATGGCGAGCTGAAGGCCGAGGGCAGCAGCGTGGCCGAAGGCATCGGGCAGGGGCGGATCACCGCCAATCTGGACGGGGCGCCCATCGACACGCAATTCCGCATGTCCGATCCCGAGGGCCTCGAATGGGTCCGCCGCCTGCTGGCCGAGGAAGGTCTGGCGCTGGGTCTGTCGAGCGGGATCAATGTGGCGGGCGCGGTGGCGTTGGGGCGTAAGCTGGTGGCAGAGGGGAAGAAGGACGCGCGCGTCGCCACGATCCTGTGCGACACCGGGCTGCGCTATCTCTCGACGCTCTATAACAAGGCATGGCTGGAGGCGAAGGGGCTGCCGGTCTTTCCTTGGCTGGCGTGATGGAGTAAGATCGCCGCGATGACGGAGACTTCCAGCCCCAGCGATCCGGCCACCTCGGAATTTGAGCGGACCCCGCGCGAAATCCGCGCGCAGATGGTGCAGCGCCTGCAGGTGGGCCTGTTCGGCCTGTCGCTGATGCTGCTGCTGGTGGGGCTGGCCAATATCATCATGGACAATGCGCGGCGCAACGATGCCGCCGCCGCCAGCGCGCAGGCCAGCACCAGCGCAGGGGGGACCAGCGATCCGCTGGCCGATATCGGTGTCATTCCCTCGCCCGATGCGGGCAAGACGCAAGCGGGCGCATCGCCCCGCGTGACACCCGCCGCGCCGCATTGATCGGGCGCGCCGCGCCGGGAGTTTGATCGGCCTTTTGCCTGCGCGCGATGGAGGGCGCGGGAAATCCTGCCACCTGCGGGAAAGCCTGCCACTTGAGGGAAACGGCGCGACGGGCGGAGAAACCTGCCCCGCGCGGGAATTTATGCCACCGGGGCGGCGCTCCGGCGCAGCAATCGGTCAAAACAGCGGGAATCGCGGCGGATTTGCGAATCCCGATAGGCGGGAATCGGCGGGAAAGGTGTTTTCACGGCCCCGATCGCATCCGGGAAATTACGGAATTGACCTCGATTCATAGAGGGTATGGTAATGTTTTGGTAATAAATGGGCCTTGGCGGAATTCTATCAAAAATCTGAAAAATAAGGATATTTTCATTCTTTTCCACAAAGTGGCAGATTTTCCCGTAAAGTCCCTTTCCCGCCCGCAAACTCCGCGATAGAACATGATCATCGGGTAGAGTTTCAGCCGTCCTTTTGCGGGGGTTTGGCGTGGCCATGGCGCTGCGGCAAGCGGCGAAGCTTTGCCTGTCGGTGTGGGGCTTTCTTCGCAAAGGTAGTGGGTGGGGTGACTGGTTTCCCGGTCATTTATATGGGGCAGGGCTTCTCGCCGAAGGGCGACAAGGAGCGCTTCGTCCTGCCCGCCGACATCCGCAAGATCGTGGCCGAGGCCAGCGACAACATCAACGAGATGCTGGTGGCCAAGCATGAGGAATGGCCCTGCCTGTTCGCCTGCGGCACGTCGTACAAAAATCAGCTTGCCGAGGAAATCCGTGTGAAACACGCCGCTGATGTGGCCGCCGGTCGCCCCTCTACCCGGGCGCGCGATGCGCTGGTCTTTGGTAATCTGACGCGCGTGGCTTTCGACAATTCGGGCCGCTTCATCCTGCCCGCGCATATGCGGGCGCAGGCCAAGATCACGGATGGCCTCTATATCCACGGCACGATGGATTATTTCACACTGTGGTCGCCCGAGGTGCTGATGGCGATGGCGGGCGATGAATGGATCGGGCCCAAGGCTTCGTGCGAGAGCTATCTGGCCGCAGCCGGCGGAAGGGCGCGCAAATGAGCCACCCCACCAGCCTTTTGGCCGCGATCCCGCATGACGCCCCGCATATTCCGGTGCTGCTCGATGAGGTCATCGGCGCGCTGGCCCCTGCCGAGGGCAAGGTCATCGTCGATGCCACGCTGGGCGCGGGCGGCTATACGCGCGCGCTGCTGGCGGCGGGGGCCACGGTCCATGCGTTTGACCGCGATCCCGATGCGATTGCCGCTGCGCGCGAATGGGGTGCGGGCTATGACCGCCTGATCCTGCATCCACGCCGCTTTTCCGAGGTGGGCGATGCGCTGGCGCAGGCGGGCGTGAGCGCGATTGACGGTCTGGTGGCCGACATCGGCGTGTCCTCGATGCAGCTCGATCAGCAGGGCCGCGGCTTTGCCTTTTCCAGCGATGGTCCGCTCGACATGCGCATGTCGCAGGAAGGGCCGAGCGCGGCCGATTTCTGCAACGAGGCGGCCGAGGAAGAGATCGCCAATGTCCTCTATAATTACGCCGAGGAGCGCCAGTCGCGCCGCATCGCCCGCGCCATCGTCGCCGCGCGTCCGCTCGAAACCACGGGGCAGTTGGCCAATGTGGTGCGCCGCGCGCTGGGCTATAAGCCGGGGGCGCCCAAGGATCCGGCCACGCGCAGCTTTCAGGCGATCCGCATCCATGTGAACGACGAGCTGGGCGAGCTGGAGGCTTTGCTGGCCACCGCCGAGAGCCTGCTCAGCCCCGGCGGGCGTCTGGCCATCGTCAGCTTTCACAGCCTTGAGGACCGCATCGTCAAGCAGTTCTTCAAGGATGCCAGCGGCGTGGCCAGCGCCACATCGCGCTATATGCCGGTCGCCGCAAGCGCGGCTCCGGCCGTCTACAGCCATATTTCCAAAGCCATTCGCGCGGGCGAGGTGGAATTGAACCGCAACCCTCGCGCGCGCTCGGCCACTTTGCGCTTTGCCACGCGCACCGATGTTCCCGCTCGTCCTGCTGGCTCCCGGAGGCGCCCGTGAATCTGACCCGTGATCGCATGCACACGATCGGCTGGGGCATGTCCCTGGTGATTTGTCTGGCCCTGACGCTGGCGCTGACGTTCCGCGTCAATGCGGTGAAAAGTCAGGTGCGCCTGGCCGAGCGACAGATCGCGCAGTTGAAGCAGGAAAAGCTGTTCCTCGAAACCGAGTTCGAGACGCGCGCCAGCCAGCAGCAGCTCAAAGCCTTCAACGATGTGGACTTTGGCTATAGCGCGCCCACGGTCGGGCAATATCTGGAGAGCGAGCGGCAGCTCGCCGCCCTTGGCAAACCGCGTTCGCCCGATGCGCCCGATCCGATCCGCGTGGCCTCGGCCGATGCGGTGAATGCCTCGGTGCGCACGATGATGGCGGTGGAGGCCAAGCCATCTTCGCCCTTTGCCGTGCTGGGCATGGGCGCCAAGCCGGAGCCGGCGGCGAAGAAGGCAAAGAAATCCGAGGATATCTCCGAGCATCTGGCTCGCTTTTCCGGGCGGACGGGTCAGAATACGGGGCATCGCGAATGAACACTCTGGCGGCGGGAATGGTGGATAAGGGCGTCATTTTGCAAGGGCAGGGCGCGGAAAAGGCCCGTGTTCTCAAGAATGTGCGGGCCCTTGCGCTGGCGCAGGCGCGGTTTCGCGCGCTCTGGGTGCTGGTGGGTTTTGCCATGCTGCTGCTGCTGGCGCTGCTGCGCATTGCGCATCTGGGCCTGTCCGATCCCGGCCGTCCGGGGGGTGAGGGGATGGCGGGCCTGCCCGACCGCGGCGATATTCTTGATCGCAACGGCGTGCCGCTGGCGCGCGCCTTTCCGGCCTATGCGCTCTGGTTCAACCCCCGTGCGATGGGCGAAGGCTCGCCGCTGGTGCGCTCGCCCGCCGATCTGGCCGCCGCGCTGGTCAAGATCTTTCCCGATGAGGATGTCGAGGAACTGACCCGGCGCCTCGCTTCAGGCAAGGCGGGCTATCTGCGCCGCCGCATCCTGCCCGAGGATGCCAACCGCATCCATGCGCTGGGCGAACCGGCGCTGGAATTCCCGCGTGAGGCCGAGCGCTATTATCCGCAGGGCACGATGGCGGCCCATATCCTGGGCTATGTTGACAGCAAGGGAATGGGCCAGGTCGGCATGGAGGCGGTGTTCCAGAAGCAGTTGACGGATCCGGCCACGCGCGGCGCGCCCGCCGTGCTTTCCATCGACGCGCGGGTTCAGGGCGCGCTGGAGGATGAACTGATGTGGGGCATGACCCGCGCGCAGGCCAAGGGCGCGGCGGGCATCGTGATGGATGTTGACACGGGCGAAGTGATGGCGCTGGCCTCGCTGCCCAGCTTCAACCCCAACGCCCTGCGCCCGCAGGATATTTCAGACAGCGATCCCAGCAAGCAGGCCAATATCTTCAACCGCGCCACCAACCAGACCTATGAGCTGGGCAGCGTGATGAAGCCGATCACCGTGGCCAGCGCGATTGATGCGGGGATCATCACCAATCTTGCCCGCCGCTATCCATCGGACCATCCGCTGGAAATCGCCGGGATCACCGTGCATGATCACGAGAATTACGGCGCCAGCCTGAACATCATCGAGGCGCTGATCCATTCAAGCAACATCGTGTTGGCGCAGGTGGGCGATCAGCTGGGCGCGCAGAAGATGCAGACCACGCTGAAAGCGCTGGGCTTTAACGAGCGGCCCTATATCGAGCTGCCCGCGCGCGGACGCCCGATCTGGCCGCGGGGCGACAAGAACGGCGTTTGGTCGCGCGTGACCACGGTCACGGCCTCCTATGGCCATGGTTTCTCGATCACCCCGCTGCATCTGGCCAGCGCCTATTCGGCCATGGTCAATGGCGGGATCTGGCGCCCGGCCACCTTGCAGAAGATCGCGCCGGGGCAGGCCCCCGCCGGTCGCCGCGTGTGGCAGGCCTCGACCAGCGCGCGGATGCGGCAATTGCTGCGCTCGATCGTGGATGTGGGCACCGGGCGCAGCGCGAATGCCGTGGGATACCGTGTGGGCGGCAAGACCGGCACCGCCGAAGTGGCCGACGCGCAGGGCTATCACCACGACCGCGTGGTGGCCACCTTTGCCTCGGCCTTTCCGATGGACCGCCCGCGCTATGTCGTGATCGCCACGCTGGACCAGCCCAAGGCCAATGCCGCCACCAGTTTCCAGCGCACCGCCGCATGGAACGCCGCGCCCATCGTGGGCCGGGTGATCCCGCGCATCGGCCCCTTGCTGGGGGTGATGCCGGACGCCACGCGCGACATTGATATCAGCGACATCGCTCCGCTGATCGCCAATGGAGACGGCGAATGAGGCTAGCCGACCTGATCCAAGGCGGGGACAAGGTGGAAGCCGGTGACGTGGAAGTCACCGGCTTTGGCGTTGGTGCCGGTGACGTGGACGTCACCGGATTTGCCATTGATAATCGCAAGGTCGCGCCGGGCAATGTGTTCGGCGCTTTCGTGGGCGCCACGGTCAATGGCGAGGATTTTATCGCGCAGGCGGTCAAGGCTGGCGCGGTGGCCATTGTGGCCCGGCCCGAGGCGCGCGCGGCGATAGAAGCGGCGGGCGCGGTGGCGCTGGTGGATGACAATCCGCGCCGGGCCTTTGCGCGTCTGGCCGCGCCTTTCTATGCGCCCTTGCCCGAAACGCTGGTGGCCGTGACCGGCACCAACGGCAAGACCAGCACGGTAGAAATGCTGCGCCAGATCTGGCGCATGGCCGGACACAGCGCGGCCAGCATCGGCACTTTGGGCATCACCACGGCGGATGAGACGACCTATACCGGCCTGACCACGCCCGACATCGTGACCTTTCTGGCCAATCTGGCGGGGCTTGCGCGCGAGGGCGTCAGCCATGTCGCCTATGAGGCGTCGAGCCATGGCCTGTCGCAATATCGCAGCGAGGGGCCGCGCGTGACGGCGGGGGCCTTTACCAATCTGAGCCGCGACCATCTCGATTATCACGCGACGATGGAGGACTATTTCGCCGCCAAGATGCGCCTGTTCGACGAGGTGGTGGTCGATGGCGGATCGGCGGTGGTCTGGGCCGATGATGCGTGGAGCGCGCGGGCCATCGAGCACGTGCGCGCGCGCGGACTGCGCCTCATCACCGTGGGCGAGGGCGGCGAGACGATCCGCCTGATCCGGCGCGAGCCGGGACCGCTGGGGCAGGTGCTGACCATTGTGCATGAGGGCGCCGAGCGGCGGATCAACCTGCCGCTGATCGGGGCCTATCAGGCGGCCAATGCCTTGGTGGCGGCCGGACTGGCGCTCGCCGGCGGGTTGAACCCCGCGCAGGTGTTTGACGCCTTGGGCCGTCTGGCCCCGGTGCGTGGGCGGCTGGAGCGCGCGGCGATCAATGCGGCGGGCGCGCCGGCCTATGTCGATTATGCCCATACGCCCGATGCGCTGGAGGCCGCGATTGCCGCGCTGCGCCCGCATACAAAGGGGCGGCTGATCGTGGTGTTTGGCGCAGGCGGCGACCGTGATGCGGGCAAGCGCGCGCCGATGGGCGCCATTGCCGGAGCGCAGGCCGACATCGCCATCGTCACCGACGACAACCCGCGGGGCGAGGACCCGGCGGCCATCCGCGCGGCGGTGATCGCGGGGGCGCCGGACCGGCTGATCGAGATCGGCGACCGGCGCGAGGCGATTTTTCAGGGGACAGCGCAGGCGAAAAGGGATGACATCCTGCTCATCGCGGGCAAAGGGCATGAGCAGGGACAGATCGTCGGGCGTGGGCCTGATGCGCGTGTCCTGCCTTTTGATGATGTGACCGTGGCGCGTGAAGCGGCCGGGGAGAAAGTATAATGGCGGCAAAAGCGAAACTGCGGGAATGGCCGGTGACGGCAGAGGACGGACAGCCTTTGGCGCTCTGGACTCTGGCCGAAGTGGCGGCGGCCACGGGCGGGCAGGCCTTTGGCGAGGCGCAGATTTCCAATGTCGCCACCGATTCGCGCGAGATCGTGGAGGGCGGCCTGTTCTTTGCCATGCGCGGCGAAGCGATGGACGGCCACAAGTTCCTCGACAAGGCTTTCGAGCTGGGCGCGGTGGCGGCTGTGGTCGAGCAGCCGATTGATCGGCCTCATGTGCTGGTCAAGGACAGCTTTGCCGCGCTTCAGGCTCTGGCGCGGGCGGCGCGGGAGCGGATCCTGCCCGAGGCGCGGGTGATCGGCGTGACGGGCTCTGTGGGCAAGACCAGCGTCAAGGAGGCGATCTTTGCCGCGCTGGAGCGTTCCAGCCATGGCCGCGCCCATCGCAGCGTCAAAAGCTATAACAACCATGTCGGCGTGCCTTTGAGCATGACGCGGATGCCGCAGCGCACGCTCTACGGCATTTTCGAAATGGGCATGAACCATGCGGGCGAGATCCGCGAACTGACCGCTCTGGCCCGCCCGCATGTGGCGGTGATCACGACCATTGCCCCCGCCCATATCGAAAATCTGGGCAGCGAGGAGGCGATTGCCGACGCCAAGGCCGAGATTTTTGAAGGCCTGCAAGGGTTTGAGGATCATGAGGGCGGGATCGCCATCATCCCTGCCGATATTCCCCATTACGAACGCCTGCGCGCCGCCGCCATCGCCTGCGGGGCGCAGGTGATGTCCTATGGCCGGGCGGCCCATGCCGATATCCGCCTGCTCGATGCCTTGTCGGGCATGTTGGGCGGTACGCTGGTGACGGTGGATCTGGGCGATTCGCGGCTGTGCTATTCGGTTTCGATGCCGGGCGACCATTGGGTGATGAACTCGCTGGCCGTTGTGGCGGCGGTGCGCGCGGTGGGCGGCGATCTGGGCGCGACGGGCCTCGCGCTGGCCGAGATGCAGGGGCTGGCCGGGCGCGGCATGCGCAGCGGGATCGAGCTGGCCGATGGCGGCAAGGCGCTGCTGATCGACGAAAGCTACAACGCCAATCCGGCCTCGATGCGCGCCTCGCTCTCGGTCCTGGCGGAAGAACCGGCCAAGCGGCGCATCGCGGTGCTGGGCGCGATGAAGGAACTGGGCGATTTCGGCCCGGCGCTTCATGCCGGGCTGGCCGAGCCTATGATGGCGGCCAAAGTCGATTATGCGGTGCTGGTGGGCGATGAAATGGGCGCTTTGGCGCAGGAACTGGGGAAATCCGGCCCCGGCGCGCTTGGCAAGCCCATCCCCTTCGCCCATTGCAGCAACGCGCAAGAGGCCGCCAAGGCTCTGGCCGACTTTGGGTTGGCGCAGGGCGATGCGGTGCTTGTAAAGGGATCTAACTCGGTGGGGCTGGGGTCGCTGGTCGCCACGCTCTGCCACACCACGAATTGACGGGTTGCCATGCTCTATCTGCTTGCCCAATGGTTTCATTTTCCGGGTCTGGCCAACCTGATCCGCTATCAGACCTTTCGCGCGGGCGCGGCTTTGGCAACGGCGCTGCTGATCGGTCTGGTGATCGGGCCGCGTTTTATCGACATGCTGCGCATGAAGCAGGGCAAGGGGCAGCCGATCCGCGAGGACGGGCCCAAGACCCATCTGGCCAAGCGCGGCACGCCTACGATGGGCGGGCTGATGATCCTGATTGCGCTGATGGGTTCGGTGTTCCTGTGGATGGATCTGTCCAATCCGCTGGTCTGGGCGTGCATCGCGGTGACGGCGGGCTTTGGCCTGATCGGGTTTCTTGACGACTATGACAAGGTCAAGAAGCGTTCGACGGCGGGTGTGTCGAGCAAGGCGCGCCTGATCGGCGAATTCCTGGTGGCGGGCGTGGCCAGCTGGATCATGGTCGCCCATATCGGCAAGACAGATCTCTATCTGCCCTTCTTCAGCAAGGTCTATGTGCCGCTGGGGCCGATCTATTTCCTGTTTTCCGCCTTTGTCATCGTGGGCGCGGGCAATGCGGTCAACCTGACCGACGGGCTGGACGGGCTGGCCACCATGCCGGTCATCATTGCGGCGGGCACGTTTGCCATCATCGCCTATCTGGTGGGTCGCGTTGACTATGCCGGATATCTGGGCATTCCCCATGTGCCGCGCGCGGGCGATCTGGCGATTTTCTGTGCCGCGATCATGGGCGGCGGATTGGCATTCCTGTGGTTCAATGCGCCCCCGGCGGCGGTGTTTATGGGCGATACCGGTTCGCTGGCGCTGGGCGGGGCCTTGGGCGCGATTGCCGTGGCCAGCCATCATGAGATCGTGCTGGGCATCGTGGGCGGCCTGTTCGTGCTGGAGGCGGTGTCGGTGATCGTGCAGGTGTTCTGGTACAAGCGCACGGGGCGCCGCGTGTTTCGCATGGCGCCGATCCACCATCACTTTGAACAAAAGGGCTGGGCCGAGCCCACCGTGGTGATCCGTTTCTGGATCGTGTCGATCGTGCTGGCGCTGATCGGCCTTTCGACGCTGAAGGTGCGATGATTACCGCGCCCGCCTCGACCGGGGCCTTTGCGGGCAAGCGCTATGCCTTGCTGGGTCTGGCGCGCAGCGGGCAGGCGGCTTTGGCCTCGCTGTTGGCGGGCGGGGCCGCCGTGATGGCATGGGACGCCAAGGAGGAGCCGCGCGCCGCCGCCGCCGCCGCCCATGCCCAAGCGGTGGAGGATGGGCGGCTGAGCTTTGCCGATCCGGTCGCGGCCGATCTCAAGGGCTATGACGGCGTGGTCGTTTCGCCCGGCGTGCCGATCAACCGCCATCCGATCGCGGATGCCGCGCGCGCGGGCGGGGCGCCGCTCATCTGCGACATCGAATTGTTTGCGCAATGCCGCGCATGGCTGCCCCCGCACAAGGTGGTGGGCATTACCGGCACCAACGGCAAATCGACCACCACGGCTCTGACGCGCCATCTGTTTGAACAGGCGGGCGTGCCGGTGCTGATGGGGGGCAATATCGGCCTGCCCATTCTGGGGCAGGAGGCGCTGACGCCAAATGGCAAGGGCGTCGGGGTCTATGTCCTCGAACTGTCCTCCTATCAGATCGACCTGACGCAGAGCCTCGATTGCGAGGTGGCCATGTGCCTCAACCTCTCGCCCGATCATCTGGACCGTTATGACGAGGGCTATACCGGCTATGTCGCGTCCAAGGCGCGCCTGTTCGGGATGCAGGCGATGGGCCATCTGGCGATCATCGATTATGCCGCCGAGATGGAGGATGACATCCTGCGTTTCGCGCCCGAGGGCCAGCCTTTCCAGTTTATCGACGGGGTGGATCTGCCCGGTTCGCAGGCCGATTGGCCGTCCTTGCAAGGCCCGCACAACCGCGCCAATGCGCAGGCCGCCGTCGCCGCCGCGCGAGCGCTGGGGGTGGATGATGCCACCATCGAGGCGGGGCTGAAGAGCTTTGTCGGCCTGCCGCACCGCATGGAGCGGGTGGGGCAGGCGGACGGCGTCACCTTCATCAACGATTCCAAGGCCACCAACCCGGCCTCGACCGCGCCCGCGCTGGCGGCCTTTCCGCCGGTCGACGGGCACAAGCGCATCCACTGGATCTGCGGCGGATTGCCCAAGGGCGATGATCTGGACGAATGCGCGCCATGGTTCGGCAATATTGCCGCGGCCTATACGATCGGCGATGCGGGCCAGCGTTTTTCCGAGATTCTCGATCCCTATATGCCGGTCGCGCGCGCCGAGATGATGTGCGAGGCGATCCGTCTGGCGCGTGAGGCGGCGGCGCCGGGCGATATCGTCCTGCTTTCGCCCGCCTGCGCCAGTTTCGACCAGTTTCGCGATTACGAAGCGCGCGGCGAGGCTTTTCGCCAGATTGTCGAGGTGCTGACCGCACCGGAAGGTGGAGATGGTTGATGGCCAGCCTGCCGCATGAGGACCCGGCCCGCTATGTTCCGGGCGCGCGCGGGGGCGCCAAGCAGCGCAAGACGCGGCGCACCGACTGGATCGTGTGGTGGCGCGAGATCGACCGGGTGCTGCTGGTTCTGGTGCTGGCGCTGATGGCGCTGGGCACGCTGGCGGTGGCGGCGGCAAGTCCCGCCAGCGCGCGGCGCCTCTCGACGGCCAAGGTCAAGCTGGATGATCTGCACTTTTTTGTTCAGCATATCCGCTGGCAGGCGCTGGGTCTGGTGGCGATGCTGGGCGCCTCGCGGATGAACCGCGATATGGCGCGGCGCTGCGGCATCGTGCTGGGCGTGGCGATGATGGTCGCGCTGATGCTGGTGCCGATTGTGGGCACGACGGTCAATGGCGCGAAACGCTGGCTCAATCTGGGCATTTCCTTGCAGCCTTCGGAATTCCTCAAACCTGCCTTTGCCATCACGCTGGCCTGGGTGATCTCCTGGAAACTGCGCGATCCGCGTATGCCGGTGATGCTGATCTGTACCGGCATCATGGGGCTGGTGGGGGCGCTGCTGATGATGCAGCCTGACTTCGGCTCGGCGGTGCTGTTTGCGGCGGTGTGGTTTGTGATGATGCTGATTGCGGGCCTGCCGGTGCGCTGGGTGATGGGGGTGATCGGCGGCGGCGTGGCGCTGATCGGGCTGACCTATGCCTTTTATGAAAACGGGCGCCACCGCATCGACGCTTTCCTTGGCGGCGGCACGGCCTTTGACCAGGTGGATCTGGCGCGCCACACGCTGGTGGCGGGCGGATGGACGGGCAGCGGATTGTGGCTGGGCACCAGGAAACTGGGCCTGCCCGAGGCGCATACCGACTATATCTTCTCGGTCATCGGCGAGGAATTCGGGCTGCTGATGTGCGCGCTGGTGGTGGTGCTCTATTTCGCGGTGGTGGCGCGGGTGCTGCTGCGGCTGTGGGATGAAGAGGATCTGTTCACCGTGCTGGCGGCCAGCGGGCTGGTCGCGCAATTGGGCGGGCAGGCTTTCATCAACATCCTTGTCAATCTGCAGCTTTTCCCGTCCAAGGGCATGACCCTGCCGCTGATCTCCTATGGCGGTTCCTCGACGCTGGCGCTGTGCCTCAATGTCGGGTTCCTGCTGGCCATCACGCGGCGCAACCCCTATCTGAAACGCGATCCCTTTGCTCCCAAAGGGCATCCTGCGATCCTGAGCCTGTTCAAATGACCCATCAGAACGAATCGAGAGTTTCGCGTCACTATGTGCTGGCCGCCGGGGGGACCGGGGGGCATCTGATCCCGGCCTTTGCGCTGGCGGCCGAATTGCACGCGCGCGGCCATCATGTGGCGCTGATTACGGATGAGCGCGGGGCGGCGATCCCCGGCAAGCCCGATTATCTGACCGCCCATGTCCTGCCCGCCGGGCGGTTGCAGGGCAAGAACCCGATCGCCTGGATCAAGGGCCTGCGCGCGATCTGGGCCGGGCGGGCGATGGCGCTGCGTCTGTTTGACAGCTTTGCGCCCGCCTGCGTGATCGGCTTTGGCGGCTATCCGGCGCTGCCCGCGCTGCTGGCGGCCACGTCGGCGGGCATTCCGGCGGTGATCCACGAACAGAATGCGGTGCTGGGGCGGGTCAACCGCTTCCTTGCTGGCCGGGTTCAGGCGATTGCCACGGCTTGCCCTGAAGTGGACCGGCTGGACGCCAAATATGCCGACAAGGTGGCGCTGGTGGGCAATCCGGTGCGTGAGGAAGTGCTGGAGCTGCGCGATCAGCCTTTCCCAGCGTTTGGTGAGGATGGCTTGCTGCGCGTGCTGGTGACGGGCGGGTCGCAGGGCGCGCGGGTGCTGTCCGAGGTGGTGCCCGATGGTCTGGCGATGCTGCCGACGGCGCTGCGCACGCGGCTTCAGGTGATCCAGCAATGCCGCCCGGAGGATATTGACGCGGTGCGCGAGCGCTATCGCGGGCATGACATTCCGGCCGACCTTGCCACCTATTTCGAGAATATGGCCGAGCGTCTGGCCGATGCGCATCTGTTTATCGGGCGCGCCGGGGCCAGCACGATTGCCGAACTGACGGCGGTGGGGCGCCCCGCGATCCTCATCCCGCTGCCCATTGCCACCGATGACCATCAGGCCGCCAACACGCGCGAGATGGTGGCCGCGGGCGGGGCGCGTTCGATCCGGCAGGACAAATTCACCGCCGTCGAACTGGCCAAGCAAATTCAGGCGATTGCCAAGAGCCCCGAGGCGCTGGCCAATGCCGCCCATGCGGCGTGGAATTGCGGGCGGCCGCATGCCGCGACCGATCTGGCCGATCTGGTCGAAGGATTTGGGCAGGCCCCCTTGATGGATGTGATCCGCGTGGGGCACGCGGCCGAAACGGGTTTCAAGGAGCAGATTGCGTGAAGGGTGTAGCGACAGATATTGGTACGATTCACTTTGTCGGCATCGGCGGCATCGGCATGTCGGGCATTGCCGAGGTGATGGCCAATCTGGGCTATAGCGTGCAGGGCAGCGACATTGCCGAAAGCTATGTGGTCGAAGGATTGCGCAAGCGCGGCATCAAGGTGATGATCGGCCACGCGGCAGAGAATGTCGGCGATGCGGCGGTGGTCGTGACCTCCACGGCGGTGAAGCGCGAGAACCCCGAAGTGGTGGCCGCCCTTGAGGCGCGCATTCCGGTGGTGCGTCGGGCCGAAATGCTGGCCGAACTGATGCGTTTGAAGAGCACGGTGGCGATTGCGGGCACGCATGGCAAGACGACGACCACCTCGATGGTGGCCGCGCTGCTGGATGCGGGCGGGGTGGACCCCACGGTCATCAACGGCGGGATCATCAATTCCTATGGTTCGAACGCGCGTCTGGGCGCGAGCGACTGGATGGTGGTCGAGGCCGACGAGAGCGACGGTTCGTTTCTGCGGCTGGACGGCACGATTGCGGTCGTCACCAACATCGACCCGGAGCATCTCGACCATTACGGCTCGTTCGACAAGGTGAAGTCGAGCTTTGTCGAATTTATTGAAAACGTGCCTTTTTACGGTGCGGCTGTGCTGTGCATCGACCATCCGGTGGTGCAGGCGATCATCCCCAAGGTGCGCGACCGCCGGGTCATCACCTATGGCTTTTCCGCCCAGGCCGATGTGCGCGGCGAGGCGGTGACCCCCTATCCGGGCGGCAACCGCTTTACCGCCGTGCTGCGCCAGCGCGATGGCAGCTTCCGCCGGATCGAGGGCATCGAATTGCCGATGCCGGGGCGCCACAATGTCCAGAACGCGCTGGCCGCTGTGGCGGTCGCGGTGGAAATGGGCGTGTCGGAAGAGATCATCCGCACCGGTTTCGCCAAATTCGGCGGGGTCAAGCGGCGCTTTACCAAGGTGGGCGAGGTGGATGGCGTGACCATCATCGACGACTATGGCCACCATCCGGTCGAAATCCGCGCGGTGCTGGCAGCGGCTCGTGAAGGCGTGCAGAACCGCGTCATCGCCGTGGTCCAGCCGCATCGCTTCACGCGTTTGCGCGACCATATGGATGATTTCGCCGCCGCGTTTAACGATGCCGATATCGTCTATGCCGCGCCCGTCTATCCGGCGGGTGAGGCGCCGATTGAGGGCGTGGATTCAGCCGCGCTGGTGGCGGGGATCAAGGATCGCGGGCATCGCAGCGCGCATCTGATCGCCGGGGCCGAGGCTTTGGCGCAGGCGCTGGCCGCGCAGGTGCAGCCGGGCGATATGGTCGTGTGCCTGGGCGCGGGCGATATCACCAAATGGGCGGCGGGCCTTGCCGATGCGATTGCTAAGGCAAAGGCGGGTTGATGTTTCCGCAGGTCGGCCAGATCAAGGTTTCCGGCAAGCTGACGGCCAACGCGCCGCTGGCCCCTTTGGTGTGGTTCAAAAGCGGCGGATGCGCGGAATGGCTGTTTGAGCCCAAGGATACCGCCGATCTCTGCGCTTTTCTTGAGGCTTTGCCGCCGCCTGTGCCGGTTATGGCGCTGGGGCTGGGGTCGAACCTGATCGTGCGCGACGGCGGGGTGCCGGGTGTGGTGATCCGGCTGGGCAAGGCCTTTGCGCGGGTAGCAGAGGTTGAGCCGCTGACGCTGGAATGCGGCGGCGGGGCATCGGGCATTCTGGTGTCGAGCACCGCGCGCGATTGCGGGATTGCCGGCCTTGAATTTCTGCGCAGCATCCCCGGTACGGTGGGCGGTTTTGTCCGCATGAACGGCGGGGCCTATGGGCGCGAGGTCAAGGACATCCTGGTCGATTGCGACGTGGTGATCCGCAGCGGCGAGATCGCCACTTTGCCGGTGGACGAGTTGAACTATAGCTATCGTCATTCCGATCTGGTCGATGGCTCAATCGTGGTGGCTGCGCGGTTCAAGGGCGTGCCGGGCGAGGCGCAGGCCATTCAGGCCGAGATGGACCGCATCAGCGCATCGCGCGAGGCCAGTCAGCCTTTGCGTTCCAAAACCGGGGGCAGCACGTTCAAGAACCCGGATGGAGCGCGCGCATGGGAATTGGTGGACCGCGCCGGTTGCCGGGGCCTGACGCTGGGCGGGGCGCAGGTCAGCGAAAAGCACACCAATTTCCTCATCAACACCGGCGAGGCGACCAGCGCGGAGATCGAGGCGCTGGGCGAGGAAGTTCGGCGCCGGGTCAAGGAACAGTCGGGCGTGAGCCTGGAATGGGAAATCAAGCGAGTGGGTAACGAAAAGTGAGCATCCCCAAACTTCATGTCGCGGTTCTGATGGGCGGTTGGTCGTCGGAACGCCCCGTCTCGCTGATGAGCGGCGAGGGTGTGGCCAAGGCGCTGGAAGCGCGGGGGCATCGCGTGACGCGGGTGGATATGGGCCGCGATGTGGCGCAGGTTTTGTCCGCGGCCGCGCCCGATGTGGTGTTCAACGCGCTCCACGGTACGCCGGGCGAGGATGGCACGGTGCAGGGGATGATGGACCTGCTGGGCCTGACCTACACCCATTCGGGGCTGACCACTTCGGCGATTGCGATTGACAAGGAGCTGACCAAGCAGTTCCTCGTGCCGCATGGCATTCCGATGCCGGGCGGACGGATTGTGAAGGCCGCCGAATTGTATGCGGGCGATCCTTTGCCGCGCCCCTATGTGTTGAAACCCGCCGCCGAGGGGTCGAGCGTGGGCGTGGCCATCGTCACCGACACCGGCAATTACGGCAATCCGATTGCGCGCGATGTCGAAGGTCCGTGGCAGCATTTTGACGAATTGATGGCCGAGCCTTTCATTCGCGGGCTGGAGCTGACGACGGCTGTTATGGGCAATCGGGCGCTGTGCGTGACCGAGCTGAAGCCCAAGACCGGCTTTTATGATTTCGACGCCAAATATACCGATGGTCTGACCGAGCATGTCTGTCCCGCGCAGATCCCCGAGGAAATCGCGGAAAAGTGCAAGGAACTGGCGCTGCGCGCGCATCAGATCCTTGGCTGCAAGGGCACCAGCCGCAGCGATTTCCGCTGGGATGATGAGAAGGGCGTTGATGGCCTCTTCCTGCTCGAAATCAACACCCAGCCGGGGATGACGCCTTTGAGCCTTGTGCCCGAACAGGCGCGCTATTTGGGCATGGATTACGAAACCCTGGTGGAAGCGATTATCGAAGAAGCCCTGAAGGACGCCGGAAAGCTTTAAGCCATGAGCCAGACCATCCGCCGGGGCGGCGCCAGCGCCCGCAAGGTGGCCGCCAAGGCCCAATCCGCCCGCAAGGTGGAGGCCGCCCGCGCGCGTACCGGATCGCTGATGGATCAGGTGATGGCGATGCTGCCCATTTCCGAGGCGCAGCTTCACAAGATCTTCCTCGTGCTGATTCTGGCGGCGGCGGGGGTCTTGCTCTGGGTGGTGGCGGGGCTGGCGGGGGTGCCCTCGCTGGCCGAACAGCGCGCGGCAAGCCTTGCCACGCAGGCCGGGTTTGCGGTGCGCCGGGTGGAAATCCACGGCGTCAAGAAGCTGAACGAGCAGAAGGTTTACGAGCGCGTGCTGGGCCAGCAGGGGCGGCAGGCGATGACGCGGATCGATCTTGAGGGCATCCGGCAGGATCTGATGACGCTGAGCTGGGTCGAGGATGCGCGGATCTCGCGGCAATTGCCCGACACGCTGATCGTCGACATCACCGAGCGCAAGGCGCAGGCGGTGCTCAAGCAGCATAATGAGGATGGCAGCGACAGTTTCGTGCTGATCGACGCCACCGGCCATGAATTGCAGGGTATCAGCCCGGGCCGCATCGGCGGCCTGCTGGTGCTGGCGGGCGCGGGGGCCGAGGGGCAGATGGCGGCGCTGGAAAGCCTGCTGGAGGCTGCGCCCGCGCTGCGCGGTCAGGTGGCCGAGGCTGAATGGGTCGGCCATCGCCGCTGGAACCTGACCTTCAAGAGCGGCCAGACGCTGGCCTTGCCCGAGGGCGTGGAGGCGGGGGCCAAGGCGCTGCAGGCCTTTGCCCGGATGGATGGCACGAACCAGTTGATCGGGGGGCGCGTGCTGGCTTTTGACATGCGCACGGGCGACCGGATGTATATGCGGATGCGCGGCGATGTGGACCCGGCCAATCCGGGCGCCTCGCTGGCAACGGGCGGCGCGCCGGTGGCGGGCGCGGCGGCGGCGGGCGTGGCCGCAGCGGTGGCGGCCAAGGCGGTGGCCATCAAGAGCGAGACGCCCAAGGTGGAAACACCCAAGGCGGTGGAGAAGGAAGCGGCCAAGCCGGTCGTGAAACCTTCGGCCAGGCCTGAACCGAAATCCGAACCCAAGACCTTGCTGCACAAGGAACCGGCCAAGACCGCTGTGAAACCGACCGCGAAACCGACCGCGAAATCCGCCGCCAAACCTGCGGCGAAGGAAATGCACAAGGACCCGGTGAAAGCGATCCTCAAGGCTGCGGCCAAACCGGCGGCGCATAAGGAGGCAGCCAAGCCTGCGCATAGGGAGCCGGTGAAAACGGCCCATAAGGAAGCGGCAAAAACGCCCGCCAAACCCGCTGCCAAGCCCACCGCCAAGCCGCATGCCAAGACCGGGGAGAAGCACTGATGCCCGTCCCGCGCATCGCCCGCGTGTTTGGCGCGGTCAATATTGGCTCTTTCCGCATTTCCGCGCTGATCGCGGGGCGGGCGGAAAATGGCGACCTGATGGTGCTGGGCAGCGCGCATCGCGCGGCGCAGGGGGTGAAACGCGGCTATGTCGTCGATATGCCTGCGGCCACCTACGCCGTGCGCGACGCCATCGAGCGGGCCGAGAAAATGGCCAATACCAGCGTTTCGGGCGTCTGGGTGGGCTGTTCGGGCGCAGGTCTGGCCAGCAGGATCGCCCATGTCGAAAACGAGATCGGCGGGCGGCGGATCGAGGCGGATGATATCCAGTCGCTGCTGATCGGCGCGCGCGAGGTGATCCAGCCCGAGGGGCGGATGGTGCTGCATGCCAGCCCGGCGCATTACACGCTGGACGGGGCGCATGGCGTGACCAACCCCAAGGGGCTGCATGCCGAGCGTCTGGGCGTGGATATTCATGTGATGCTGGCCGATGGCGCGCCGGTGCGCAATCTGACGGAATCGGTGCAGAACGCCCATCTCGATGTCGAGGCGGTGGTGGCCAGCCCGATGGCGACCGCGCTGGCCTGTCTGTCGCAGGAAGAGCGTGAACTGGGCGTGGCTTTGGTCGAATTCGGCGGCGAAGTGACGACGGTTTCGGTTCATATCGCCGGAATGTTGCTGGAGCTGCGCACGATTCCGATGGGTTCGGGCGATATTACCGATGCGATCGCCGGGGCCTTGGGGATTCGCCGGTTTCAGGCCGAACGCCTCAAATGCGTCAACGGTTCGGCCATCGCCAGCCCGGCCGACCACCGCGAGATGATTCCCGTTCATGGCCCGGGCGAGGAATTCACCGGCCAACTGGCGCGCCATGCCGATGAGAAAAACCGCATCCCGCGCGCCGAACTCATCAGCATCATCACCGCCCAGCTTTCGACATTGATGGACGAGATTTCCAAAGTCCTGAAACAGATGGGCTTTTCCGGAGTAAAGGGCGCGCAGGTGGTCTTTACCGGCGGCGGTGCCGAACTGGCGGGTCTGGCCGACTTTGCGCAAGGGGCGCTGGGGCGGCCGGTGCGCATCGGGCGGCCCGCCAACGGCCTGCTCAAAGGCCTGCCCGAGGCCCATGCCACGCCCGGTTTTTCGACGCTGGCGGGCCTTGCGCTCTATGCCTCCTCCGATCCGCAGGACATCCGCACCATCGGTCCGTCGCGCGGCGGGCGGGGCGCGGGGGCGGGGCTGGGCGTGCTGACCCGGTTTTTCCACGCGATGCGCGATTATTTCTGATAGGATGACGCCGCAAAACGTCGCAGTTCTGTGGACAAATGGCGCAAACGCTTTGCTTCGCGGCTTGGATATGTGCAATTTCGCTCGATACGGTGCCGATCCTTTAAATCGGATTACGCACCCGGCAGGAGAAGGCAATGAGCATCAATATTGGCCCCGCCACCGTTGAGGAACTGCGTCCCCGGATCACCGTGATCGGGGTGGGCGGCGCCGGTGGCAACGCCATCGCCAACATGATCCGCGCCGAAATTGAGGGCGTCGATTTCGTGGTGGCCAATACCGACGCCCAGGCGTTGAACAATTCCATCGCCGAACATCGCATCCAACTTGGCCCCGACATCACGCAGGGCCTTGGCGCCGGTTCGCGCCCCGAGGTGGGCCGCGCGGCGGCTGAGGAAACGCTGGCTGAAATCGACCGTCTGCTGGACGGTGTGCATATGGTCTTCATCGCGGCCGGCATGGGCGGCGGCACCGGCACCGGCGCGGCCCCCGTGATTGCCGAGGCGGCGCGCAAGAAGGGCGTGCTGACCGTGGGTGTGGTGACCAAGCCGTTCCTGTTTGAAGGCACGCGCCGGATGCGCAGCGCCGAAAGCGGCATCGAAGAGCTGCAAAAACATGTCGATACGCTGATCGTCATCCCCAACCAGAACCTGTTCCTGGTGGCCAAGGCGGAAACGACCTTTAAGGAAGCGTTCCAGCTGGCCGATGAAGTGTTGCAGCAGGGCGTACGCTCGATCACCGACCTGATGGTGATGCCGGGCCTCATCAACCTTGACTTTGCCGACGTGCGCAGTGTCATGGCCGAAATGGGCAAGGCGATGATGGGCACGGGCGAGGGCGAAGGCCCGAACCGCGCTCTGGAGGCCGCCGAAAAGGCGATCGCCAACCCGCTGCTCGATGGCGTGTCGATGCAGGGCGCCAAGGGCGTCATCATCTCGATCATCGGCGGCGATGACATGAAGCTGCTTGAAGTGGACGAGGCCGCGAACCACATTCGCGAGCTGGTCGATCCCAATGCCAACATCATTTGGGGCAGCGCGTTCAACCCCGATCTTCAGGGCAAGATCCGCGTCTCGGTGGTGGCCACCGGCATCGAGCAGACCGCGACTCAGGCCGAGGAAGCCTCGCGCCCCTTCAGCCTTCAGGCCGCGCGCGGCCCGGCCCGGCCCGGTTTTGCCCCGCAGGCGGTTCAGGCCCAGCCTGTGGCCCAGGCTCCGGCGCCTGCCTATGCCCCGCCGGCGCAGCCCGCCGTGTTCACGCCCATCGCGCCCGCTCCGGCGGCCGCGCCTGCCGAGCCGGTGGGCTTCTCGCCGCTGGTGCAGGAGCCGGTTCCTTTTGCGCCTGCTCCGTCGCAGGAGCCGCTTGATCTGGGCGCGCTGGGCAATGCGGAAATTCCGGCTCAGGCCCCGGCCGCGCCCAAGCGGGACGAATTGCTGCTCGATGCAAGCCGTCTGGTCGACGAGGACGAGGCGCCCGCCGCAGCGCGCCGCCGTCAGATCGTACCCGAGGCGCCCCAGCCCGCCCCCGCGCCGCGTTCGGCAGGGACACTGTTTGAACGGATGGCGAACCTGTCGGCCCGCCGCCGCGATGACAATGAGGATGGCGGCGACGAAGGCGGCTCGATCAACATTCCGCGCTTCCTTGGGCGTCAGAACAACCAGTGATGAAAGGGACCGGGCGGGCCTTGTCTGCCCGGTTGATAGGGCGCGGCGAGATGAGCGCAGTATGGCCTGAACCGCGACATTTGCGGTCGGGATTGGCCTGTGTCTTGCTGGCCGGGGCTTCGGTGCTGGCTGTACCGATGGCATGGGCGCAGGGCGGGTCGATCAGTACTCCCGTCGTGCAGGGCGAGGGCATGGACCCCAATCGCGCCATGTCGGCGGCGCTGGCGCGGCTGGGCCGCAACCCGCGCGATGTCGAGGCTTTGCTGCAGGCTGGCGAATCGGCGCTGGCGCTGGGCGATACGCAGGCCGCGATCGGATTTCTCAGCCGTGCCGACCGTCTGCAACCCTATCAGCCGCGCGTGATGGCCAGCCTTGGTTCGGCGCGGATGCGGATGCAGGACCCGGTGACCGCGCTAGGCCTGTTTGAGGATGCGGCCAAGGCCGGGATGCTGACGGGCGAGCAGATTGCCGATCGCGGGCTGGCCTATGATCTGGTGTCCGACAATGTGACGGCGCAGCGCTATTACCGCGAGGCTCTGGCCGCAGGCGCGGGGGATGAGGCGGCGCGGCGTCTGGCGCTCAGTCTGGCGATCATGGGCGACCGGCGCGCGGTGGAAACCGTGCTGGCGCCGCTGCTGCAAAAGCAGGATCGCGGGGCTTGGCGCATCCGGGCCTTTGCCTTTGCGATCATGGGCCGCGAGGAAGAGGCGGTGGCGATCACCAATTCGACCATGCCGCCCGAAATGGCCGCCGCCATGGCGCCCTATCTGCGCTATATGCGCAAGCTGACCCCGGCGCAGCAGGCGGCGGCGGCCAATCTGGGCTTTTTCCCGCAGCCTTCGCAGATCGGGCAGGAGAACGCCCGCATAGCCGATTATATCGCCAGCCAGCATCTCAAGCGTCCCAGCTTTGCCGGGCAGGGCGCGGTGGATCAGGGGCTGGTTCCGGCGGGCGAGCCTTTGGGCACACGTCTGGCGCAGGCGGAGGCCGCGCCCAAGGCTGGCGCGAAATCCGCCGGGCGCAGGGCCAATGAGGAATTACCGCCGCGCGGCGAACCCGCGCCGCCCGATCCCAAACCTTCACGGGTGGATACGCCTGCGGCCCCGGTCGAACTGGCCGCTGCCACGCCCGCGCCGCGCCCGGTGGCGCGCGTGGTGGAAACCCGCCCGGCCGCGCCTTTGGCCAGCACGCCTGCGGCCGTGTCGAGTTTCGACCTGTCGCGCAGCGCCGCCCGCGCGCCGCAGGTGGCCACGGTGGATGGCGATCTTGATCCCGCGCCGCGCCCTGCGGTGGCGGTGGTTGAGCAGGCGCCGCAACCTGCCGTTTCCGCGCCGGTCAGCGCCGCGCCGATGGCGGTCGCGAATGTCAGGCCCGCGCCTGTCCGCGCTGCGCCCGTCACGCCTGCGCCTGCGCCGGTCAAGCCGGCCGTGGCCAAGGCGGGCGGCAAGGCGGCGGGGAAGAAGCCCAGCTTTGCCGAATTGTTCGAGGATTTCGGCAAGGTTTCGACCACGACCGTCCCGGCCAGCGGCGCGGTGGACATTCGCAAGATCCAGCCTGCGCATAGCGCGCCTGCCCCGGCGCCAACCCCCGCCGCTACGCCGACGCCCGCTCCTGTGGTGTTGAGCGCCAAGGAGAAGGCGGCGGAAAAGGCGAAGGAAAAGAAGCTGGCCGAGAAGACCGACAAGGTTGAGAAGGCGCGGGAGGCCGAAAAGGTCAAGGAGGCCGCGCCGCCCCAGCATCCCAGCCGCATCTGGGTCCAGATCGCCGCAGGGCGCGACAATGAGCGCATCCTCTATGACTGGCGCAAATTGCAGCGCGCCGAGGGGGAATTGTTCAAGGGACAGAAGCCCTCGATTTCCGATTGGGGGCGCACCAATCGCGTGCTGGTCGGCCCGTTTGAAACCGAAGCGGCAGCCAAGGCGTTTAATGAAAAGGCGCATAAAGCTGGGCATGACGGCAGTTTCGTGTGGATCAGTCCGGCAGGACAAGTTGTTGATTCTCTGTAAAGCGGATCACCACTGTTTCAAAATGGGCCGAACAAAACGTCTTTTCCACAAGCTGTAAACAGGCTTATGGAGTTATGCGCAGGGCTTGATCGAAACGCGGCTTGTGCTTGGGGGTATGAGTGCCCCATGCAAGCCGAGTATCACTAGGCCTCCCGCGCTCCTTGTCTGATGCTTGGGTCTGGGGCGCGCCGCATCGGGTTCTTGAGACTGGAATGAGCATGATGAGGACTGGCGAGGGCGATTTGGGGCGGCATGAGGATTGCGCGCCGGTCGAGATGCTCGGGCAATTGTTCGAAGCGCGCGGGTGGCATTACGAATTCGTCAGCGACGATGAGCTCACCGGCGAGGTTCAGGGCAGCTGGGCGACCTATCAGTTGCGCGCGGTCTGGCGGGCCGAGGACAATGTGCTGCAATTGCTGTGCCTGCCCGACATTCGCGTGCCCGATGACAAGCGCCCCGCGATGTTCGAGGTGCTGGGCCTGATCAACGAACAGCTCTGGCTGGGCCATTTCGACATCTGGTCGAACAACACGATGCTGCTCTATCGCCATGGTCTGCTGCTCAGCGATGACGGGCTGCTCAGCCTCAGCCAAGCTCAGATGCTGGTCGAGGTGGCGGTCGAGGAATGCGATCGGTTCTATCCGGCGTTTCAATTCATCCTGTGGGGCGACAAGACCCCGGCGGACGCTCTGGCCAGCGCGCTGGTCGATGCGGCGGGGGAGGCTTGATCATGTGGCCTGCCAATGTGCTTTTCATCGGCTGCGGCAATATGGGCGGGGCGATGCTGGCCGGGTGGCTGCGCGGCGGCGTGGCGGCCGAGCGGTTTACCGTTTACGATCCGTTTCTGGAGGCCGTGCCCGAGGGCGTTGAACTGCTGCGTGAATTGCCGGAAGGGCGGGTGTTTGACCTGCTGATTCTGGGCGTGAAGCCGCAGATGCTCGATGGCGTGGCGGGCGCGCTGACGGCGCTGGCCGGGCGTGATACGGTGGTGCTCTCGATGCTGGCGGGCGTGGAAATGGCGAGCCTGTCGCTGCGCTTTCCCGACGCGCGGGGGCTGGTGCGGGTGATGCCCAACCTGTCGGCGGCGCTGGGCAAATCGCCGATGGGCGTGGCGGCGATGGGGCTGGACCATGAGGCGCGCGAATGCGTGATGGCATGGCTGGCTCCGCTGGGCACGCCCGAATGGGTGGATGAGAGTCTGTTTGACGCGGTGACGGCGCTGGCCGGTTCCGGGCCGGCCTATGTCTATCGCTTTATCGACGCGCTGGCGCAGGGCGGTGCGGCGCTGGGCCTCGATCCCGAACAGTCGCTGCGTCTGGCGCTGGCCACGGTGGATGGGGCGGCGGCTTTGGCCTCGTCCTCGGACGTGGGGCCGGGTGAGCTGGCGCGGCGGGTCTCCTCGCCGGGCGGGTCGACGCTGGCGGGACTATCGGTGTTGGATGCGGGCGATGCGCTTGGCGCGTTGGTGCTGGGCACGCTGACGGCGGCGCGGGATCGGAATGTGGAATTGGGCGCGATGGCGCGCGCGGGTGGTAAGTAAGGTTTGAATGCGAGGGTCTCGACCCTCGCGCTCCCGTTGCTGTCTGCGTTGTGTTTCGGGTTCGGCGTTGAGTGCCGGACGCGAGGTTGAAATCGAAAGCCTGCGGCGCAGTTAAATGGCGCCGCAGGCTTTTCAATTTCCTCAAGGCGTACCCTTGCAAACCATCCAAGACTCCAAAAATGGGATTGCAAAGGGACGAGTCCCTTTGCCCGCCGGAGGCATCTGCCCTCTCTGCCCAAGGCAAAAAACGACAAATTTGCCCCAGAGCAACACTTTGATACCAAATTTAGCTTATCCCCCGCTTGAAAGCCGCGGGCGTAGGGGCGATATTCCCTCTATGCGCCGCAGGTTTTGCTGATCGGCGCTTTATGGAGTGAATGACATGGCCATCTGGAATGACCCCCAGCCCACTCAGACGGGCTTTGGCGCGTCTTCGAGGATGAATGCTGGGTATGTTGACGCAGCCGCCCTCGATACGGGCCTGCGCAAATATATGCTGTCGATTTACAATTACATGGCTTCGGCCGTGATGCTCTCGGGCATCGTTGCGCTGTTGTTCGTGCAGAGCGGTCTGGCCGCGCAGGTGTTTGTGACGCCGCTGCGCTGGCTGATCGTGCTGGCGCCGCTGGGCTTTGTTTTCGCGATGAGCGCGGGCATGGGCCGGATGCAGAGCAGCACGCTTAAAGCCTGTTTCTGGGGCTTTGCCGTGGCGATGGGTCTGTCGATGTCGTCGATCTTCCTGGTTTACACCGGGCCGTCGATCGCGCTGACCTTCTTTGCCACCGCCGGTTCTTTCACGGGTCTCAGCCTGGTGGGTTACACCACCAAGAAGAACCTGTCGGGCATGGGCAGCTTTCTGATCATGGGCCTGTTCGGCCTGATCATCGCCTCGCTGATCTCGATGTTCTTCCACGTGCCGGGCATGGCTTTCGCGATCTCGGTGCTGGGCGTGCTGATCTTTGCGGGTCTGACCGCCTATGACACCCAGCAGCTCAAGATGAGCTATGTGCAGGTTGCGGGTACGCCCTATGCCGAACGCGTGGCGATCATGGGCGCGCTGACGCTGTATCTCGACTTTATCAACATGTTCCAGTTCCTGCTCAGCTTTCTGGGCGACCGCCGCTAAGGGCAGTCGCAGACCGGCCTGAGCGACGGGCGGATTATCGTGCCCGGGGTGCCATTTGGCGCCTCGGGCATTTTCTTTGTGTCCCGTATCGGTTAAACGTAGCGGGCTTTGCGCCGCGCTATGGGACGCGGTGTATGAAATGAGGTGGCAGGTGAATCGTATCCGGTTGGCATTGATGGGTTTGGGTCTGGCCGTTCTTGGCGCCTGCGCGGCGCCGCCCCCGCCTCCTCCTCCGCCCCCGCCGCCCCCGCCGCCGCCCAAGGTGGTGGTGATCCCGCCCCGGCCGCGCGCGCCTTTGGGGGCTGCCGGCAATGTGGCGATTCCCACGCGCGGGCCTGATGGTGTGCGCCACACGATTCTGGTCGATTCGGTCGACGCGCAATTGGTGTGGAATTTGCGCGCGGCCTATAATGTCGCCGCGCTCAACTGCAACGGTCCGGCCTATGGCGAGATCGTCGACAATTACCGCGCTTTCCTCAAGAGCCACGCCAAGCCGCTGGCCCGCGCCAATGCGGGCGTGGATGCCACGTTCAAGGCGAAATACGGGGCCAAGGATTATATCCGCACCCGCGAAACCTATATGACGCAGGTCTACAATTACTTCGCCTATCCGCCCACGCTGACCCATTTCTGCGATGCGGCGCTGGTGATGAGCCGCGAGAGCGCGAGCGTGAAGCCTGCCGATCTGCCCGATTTCTCCAAGCGCAGCTTTGCCGCCTTTGCGCAGGTCTATGAGGACTTCTACCGCGCCTATGAGGCCTATCGCGTCGAACTGGCCGATTGGGAGGCCAAATATGGCACCCCCGGCGCCGCGCCCCAACGCGCGGGGACCCAGTAAGGCAGGTGAGGGAAGGGCAATGTCGCGGGGTTGGCCGCAGGCCGGGGAAAATTTCATCGGGCGCGAAATTTCCCCTTCCCACCCCGCGATCCATTCGCTAAGGGGTCGCCTCCCAAGGGGAATTTCTCCGAAGGATTTGCACTGGAACGGGGCCGTAGCTCAGCTGGGAGAGCGCGTCGTTCGCAATGACGAGGTCAGGGGTTCGATCCCCCTCGGCTCCACCAGATGCACAGCAAAAAGCGATTGGGCCGTCGGCACGATGCCAGACGGCCCTTTTCGCATTGATATTTGATGTTTTTACGCCGGAACCCTGCCCATGCATTTTCTCGACCAGGCCAAGATCTTCGTCCGCTCAGGCAGCGGTGGTGGCGGTGCGGTCAGCTTTCGCCGCGAAAAGTATGAGGAATATGGCGGCCCCAACGGCGGCAACGGCGGCAAGGGCGGCGACATCATTTTCGAGGCGGTGCCCGGCCTCAACACGCTGATCGACTTTCGCTATACCCAGCACTTCAAGGCCCAGCGCGGCGGCGGCGGTGCGGGCAGCAACCGCACCGGCGCGGGCGGCGAGGATATGGTCATCAAGGTGCCGGTGGGCACGCAGATCCTTGACGACGACCGCGAAACGGTGCTGCTGGACATGACCTATGCGGGCCAGCGCGAGGTGTTTCTGCGCGGCGGCGATGGCGGGCGGGGCAATGCCTCGTACAAGTCCTCGACCAACCGCGCCCCGCGTCAGCATGGTCCGGGCTGGCCGGGCGAGGAAATGTACGTCTGGCTGCGTTTGAAGCTGCTGGCCGATGTCGGCCTGCTGGGCCTGCCCAATGCGGGCAAATCGACCTTTATCAATCAGGTGTCGAACACCAAGGCCAAGGTCGGCGCCTATGCCTTCACCACCTTGCGCCCCCAATTGGGCGTGGTGCGGCACAAGAACCGTGAATTCGTGCTGGCCGACATTCCCGGCCTGATCGCGGGCGCGGCCGAGGGCGCGGGGATCGGCGACCGTTTTCTGGGCCATATCGAGCGCTGCCGCGTGCTGATCCATCTGATCGACATTGCCGGGGTGGACAAGGACGGCAAGCCGGTCGAGCCGGTCGAGGCGATGCAGATCGTCGAGGGCGAGCTTGAAGCCTATGGTGCGGGTCTCGACGAGAAGGCGCGTCTGGTCGTGCTGAACAAGATCGATCAGGCCGATGACGAACTGGTGGCCGCCTATCGCAAGGAATTGCTCGAAGCCGGGGCGGATGAGGTTTTCGCGATGTCCGGCCTGACCGGGGCGGGGATCGACAGGCTGCTCGATGCGGTCATCGGCTATCTGCCCGCCGCTACGATCACCGAGCGCCCCGTGGGCGAGCAGGAAGAGGCCGACGAAAAGCCTTGGTCGCCTTTGGGTTAAACGTCGCCGCTGGGTTAAATGCCGAACGGCTGGCCGTTAAAGCCAGCCTTCGCGGCGATACCATTCCGCCGTGCCCGTCAGGCCCCCGCGCGTTTCGATCAGCGGACGCCACAGATCGGCGGGCGGCGCGGCCTCGGGGCTGACCACCCAGTCGGGATGGGTCATATAGCCCATGCGGTCGGGCGTCAGCTTGGCCCGGCTCCCGCGCAGCATACCGTCGATCCGCGCGCCCAGCCGCAGAAAGCCGGGCTTCAGCGAAATCACCCATGGTCGTTTGCCCAGCGCGGCGCCGATCGCGCGGGCCATGTCGATATGGCTCCACCCGCCGGGCACGCCGTCGTCCGGCTCGAACGTATGGCCATTGACCGCCGTGCCGCCCGGAATCAGCACCAGCAGCAGGCGTGCCAGATCCTCGACGTGGATCATGCTGGCCCGGCCCCCGGCGGGGACAGGCACCACGCCCCATTTGGCCGCGCGGAACAGTTCGAACATTTCCGCATCGCGCGGGCCATAGACAGCGGGCGGGCGGATGATCGTCCAGTCGAGCCCGCTGGCCTTGACCAGCATTTCGGCCCGCGCCTTGCTGGCGCCATAGGCCGAGAGATCAGGCTCGCGCGCCGAAAGCGAGGAGACGAAGATGAAGCGGGGCACGCCGGCGGCGCGCGCGGCCTCGATCATGTTCATCGTGCCCAGCACATTGGCGCGCTCGAATTCCTCCGGATCGGCGGCGTTGACCAGGCCCGCGACATGGATCACCGCCTCGGTCCCGCGCACCAGATCGTCCAGCGCCCCGCGGGTGGACAGATCGCCCGCCACCCATGCCACATGGTCCTGCGGCGCCTGTGCGCGGCGGGCCAGCGCCTGAACCGCAATCCCGCGCGAACGGGCCAGTTCCAGCACCATTTGCCCCACAAAACCCGTGCCCCCGGTCAGCGCGACCAGCGGGCGATCCTTGCGCACCATCAGACCATCACCAACTGATCGCGGTGGACCACGGCGGGGCGGGGGGCATAGCCCAGGATTTCGGCATGATCGGCCGACTGGCGGCCCATCAGCATCGCGCATTCGGCGGCGTCATATTCGGCCAGACCATGCGCCAGAACCGCGCCCGCATCATCGCGGATGGCCACCGCATCGCCGCGCGAAAAGGCGCCCTCGACCGCGACGATCCCGGCGGCCAGCAGGCTGGCCCCGCCGCGCAGGGCCTTGACCGCGCCCGCATCCACGGTCAGCGAGCCTTTGAGCCGCAGCCGCCCGCCCAGCCATGCCTTGCGCGCAGGTTTGCGTGAGCGGGGGAGGAAGAGCGTGCCCACGCCCTGCTCCATGATCCGGCGCAGCGGGCTTTCCACCGTGCCATTGCCGATGACCAGCGCGATGCCCGCCATTTCGGCGATTTCCACCGCCTGCAATTTCGAGATCATGCCGCCCGAGCCCATGCCGCTTCCCGAAACGGGGCTGGCCATGGCGCGAATTTCCGGGGTGATGCCTTTGACCAGCGGCAGCAATTGCGCCCCCGGCTCCTTGGGGTGGCGGTCATAGAGGCCGTCAATGTCGGAGAGCAGCAGCACCGCATCGGCGCGCGCGGCCTGCGCCACGCGGGCGGCCAGGCGGTCATTGTCGCCAAAGCGGATTTCCTGTGTGGCGACCGAATCGTTTTCGTTGATGACCGGCACCGCGCCCGCATCGAGCAGGCGCGTCAGCGTGGCCGTGGCGTTCAGATAGCGACGGCGATCCTCCAGATCTTCCAGCGTGAGCAGCAATTGCGCCGCCGTCAGACCATGCGCGCCCAAGAGTTCAGCCCACAGGCCCGACAGCGCGATCTGGCCCACGGCGGCGGCGGCCTGCGCATCGGCCAGCGACCCGCGCCCGCCCTTTTCCAGCCCGAGCCGCCGCGCCCCCAGCGCAATCGCGCCCGAGGAGACGACAATCACATCCTGACCGCGCGCCTTGGCCGCCGCGATTTCCGACACCAGCGCGGTCAGCCATTCGCGCCGCGCGCCTGCATTATCAACCAGCAGCGACGAGCCCACCTTGAGCACAAGGCGAGGGGTCAGAGTGGGATCGGCAAGGTCGGAGAGCTGGGCTATTAAAGACATGGCGCCAGCGGATAGGGCAAAGCGGGCGGGGGAACAAGGCCCCGCCGCCCGCGATTCGCCTTGTCAAAAGGCCGGGTCGTGGCCCGGCGGGCGGTTAAAACGCCGGTTCATACCCCGGAGGCAGGTCGCTGATATTGCTGGCCGCGCCTTCGACATGGATGCCGCATTCGGTCTTGTCCCAACCGCGCCAGCGGCCCGAGCGCGGGTCTTCGCCCGGCGCGACCTTGCTGGTGCAGGGCATGCAGCCGATGGAGGGATAACCCTGCGCCACCAGCGGATGGCGGGGCAGGTCATGCTCGTCCATATAGGCGGCCAGACGGCTTGCGTTCCAGTCGATCAGCGGGTTGATCTTGAGCCGCCCGGCCGCATCGGTCGTGTCCAGTTCAAAGATCGGCAGGCCCGCGCGGGTTTCGGCCTGAAACCCTTTGCGGCCCGTCACCGAGGCGTCATACCCGGCCAAAGCCTTGGCCAGCGGGATCACCTTGCGGATTTCGCAGCAGCCGTCCGGGTCATAGGACCAGCGCAGGCCCGCATCATCCTTCTTGGCCAGCACCTCGGCATCCGGCGTCAGGTTGATGACGCCCGTCAGCCCCAGATGCGCGATCAGCGTGTCGCGATAGGCCAGCGTTTCGGGGAAATGCTTGCCCGTTTCGAGGAACAGCACCGGGGCATCGGGCGCGATGCCCGACACCAGATGGAGCAGCACCGCGCTTTCCGCGCCAAAGCTGGAAACCAGCGCGACGCGGCCCGCCACGCCCTCGACCAGCACCGCACGCAGCACATCCGCCGTGCTGGCATCGGCATAGCGAGCGTTGAGCGCGGCAACGTCTTCAGCAGTGAAGGCCGCCGAAGTGTCGATGCGGTCGATGGGGCGGGCGGCCATGTTACAGACCGTGCCTCAAGGCCCAGATCGGCTTGCGGCCATCGACCACGGTGGCCTGATAGACCTGCGGCCAGGTCTTGAGCGCGGTATCGGCCTGCGCCAGATCGAGAGGCTGGTTGGGCGCGATGGCGTCAAAGCCGCAGCGGTGCAGGTGGCTGAGCATATCGACGCCAATGTCGCCGCTGGCGCGCAATTCGCCGGTATAGCCCGCCTCGCGCAGGATGCGGGCCGAGGAGAAGCCGCGCCCGTCGGTGAAGGCGGGGAAGGTGACCTCGACCAGCGCGAGGCGACCCAGATGGGGCAGGAGCGCGCGCGCATCCTCACCCGGCTCGATCACCACGGCGGTGGCATTGGTATCTTCGGCAAAGGCCGAGAGCGCGACGGTGGGGGCGCTGACGGCCTCTTCACCTTCGCGGAACAGGAACTGGACGTCAGCCATAGATCGCTTCCTTGAACGGGTTCATGCCGATGCGGCGATAGGTGTCGAGGAAGCGTTCCTCGCCTTCCTTGTTGGCCAGATAGACCTGCGTGGCCTTTTCGACCGCGCCCACGATGCCGTCTTCGTCAAAGCCGGGGCCGACGATCTTGCCCAACGAGGTGTCCGCGCCTTCGCAGCCGCCGAGCAGGAGCTGGTAATTTTCCAGACCCTTGCGGTCGACGCCCAGAATGCCGATGTGGCCCGCGTGGTGATGGCCGCAGGCGTTGATGCAGCCCGAGATCTTCAGCTTGAGCTCACCGATTTCCTCGGCCTTGTCGGCCATGCGTTCGGCGATCTTCTGCGCGACGGGGATCGAGCGAGCATTGGCCAGCGTGCAATAATCAAGGCCGGGGCAGGCGATGATATCGGTGATCTTGTCGAGGTTGGCTTCGGCCAGCTCGGCCGCGACCAGCTTTTCCCAGACCGTGAACAGATCGGCCTTGCGCACATGGGGCAGGACGATGTTCTGGGTGTGGGTCACGCGCAGCTCGTCAAAGCTGTAGGTCTTGGCCAGATCGGCCATGATGCGGATCTGTTCGCCCGTGGCGTCGCCCGGAATGCCGGCCTGCTTGCTGCCGTCGGCCAGAGTCTTCACCGGCTTGAGGCTGATGTTGACGATGGCATAGCCCGGCGTCTTGTGCGCGGCGGTGTTGTTCTTGACCCACGCGGCAAAAGCCGGGTTCGACAGGTCGAGATCATCCGACAGGCCCGCTTCATAGGCCGGATCGGCAAAGAAGGTCTTGATCCGCTCCAGCTCGGCCAGCGGCGGCTCGATGGCCAGCGTCTGCAGATGGGCGAATTCTTCCTCGACCTGACGGCGATATTCCTCGACGCCCAGTTCATGGACGAGGATCTTGATCCGCGCCTTGTACTTGTTGTCGCGGCGGCCATAGCGGTTGTAAACGCGCAGGCAGGCCTCGGAATAGGTGATCAGCTCGTCAAGCGGCACGAAGGCCTTGACCAGCGGCGCGATGAAGGGGGTGCGGCCCATGCCGCCGCCAACATAGAAAGCGGCGCCGATTTCGCCCGCTTCGTTCTTCACGATCTGGATGCCGATGTCGTGCAGGCGCATGGCCGCGCGGTCGGTGTCCGAGGCAATCACGCAGATCTTGAACTTGCGCGGCAAGGCCAGAAATTCCGGGTGGAAGCTCGACCACTGACGCAGCAGTTCGGCATAGGGGCGCGGGTCGATCAGTTCATCGGCGGTGGCGCCCGCATACTGGTCGGCCGAGATATTGCGGATGCAATTGCCCGAGGTCTGGATCGCGTGCATTTCCACGCTGGCCAGATCGGCCAGAATGTCGGGCGTATCTTCCAGCTTGATCCAGTTGTACTGGATGTTCTGGCGCGTGGTGAAGTGGCCGTAGCCGCGGTCATACTTGTCCGCAATATCGCCCAGCATCTTCATCTGTGCGCCCGAGAGCGTGCCATAGGGCACGGCCACGCGCAGCATATAGGCGTGAAGCTGGAGATAGAGGCCGTTCTGCAGGCGCAGTGGGCGGAACTTTTCCTCGCTCAGCGTGCCTTCGATGCGGCGGCGGGTCTGGTCGCGGAATTCAGCGACGCGGGCATCCACCATCGCCTGATCATAATGGTCGTAAAGATACATCAGAGCACCTTGTCGGGGGTCGCGGTGGGATCGAGGCTCAAATCAAGGCGGACCGTGGGGCCCAATGCGCGGATGCGCTCCTTGATGTGAGCGGGACGGATGCCATCGGCGGTCTGTTCCGCCTCGATGACATAGGCGCCATTGACGCGGCGGGCGGCTTCCTCGGCGGCGATCACGGCGGCGGCTTCATCGCCCATATCCACCGCATCATTGACATGGAGCGACCATGCCGCCCCATTCCACCAGGTCACCGCCCCGGATTTCAGGTCATTGCCCGTGATAATCTTCACTTTATTGCCTCCAGCGCCACGCAGGCTATTTCGGACGGGGCGCGCGCGGTCACGGCGCCGATGATGATAAGGGCAGGGCTTTGCACCCTCTCGCGCTCCACCAGATCGGCCAGAGCCGCCAGCGGGGAACGCAGCACGCGCATATCGGGCCGCGTGGCATTTTCAACCACCGCCAGCGGGGTTTCCGGGGAAAGCCCGTCAGCGATCAGTTTTTCGGCAATCTGCGCCGCCGTCGCCAGCCCCATATAGATGACCAGCGTGCGGCCGACCCCGGCAAGGCCTGCCCAGTTCTGGTCGGTCAATCCCTTGCACTGGCCCGAGACAAAGCTGACCACGCTGGCCGCGTCGCGGTGGGTGAGGGGGAGGAGCGCCGCCGCACCCGCGCCCACGGCCGCCGAAATGCCGGGCACGACCTCGACCGCAACGCCCGCCGCGATGCAGGCTTCGGCCTCTTCGCCGCCGCGCCCGAAAATGAACGGATCACCGCCCTTCAGGCGCAGCACTTCACTGCCCGCCAGCGCCTCGCGCACCAGCAGGGCGTTGATCTCGTCCTGGGGCATCGAATGGCGGCTGCGGCGCTTGGCCACGCTGATGAGGCGGGCACCCGCGGGCGCCATGGCCAGAATGCGCGGATCGACCAGCCCGTCATGCACGATCAACCGCGCGCCCATGATCAGCCGCGCCGCACGCAGTGTCAGCAGGTCCGGATCGCCCGGTCCGGCGCCGACCAGCCAAACTTTGCCCGCAGAGGCATGAAGGCCGGGCGCGCCCGAGGAGGTGGTTTCATTCATGGTCGCCCCCATGGGCCGATGCGCGCAAGGTTGAAAGGCAGAATGGCTTTGGCCGGGGGAAGGGAAACTTTTGCCTGCCGATCGGGGCGCCATGGGCCGGTTTGGCTGTGGGCGCGGCGGGCCGCTCTTTCGGTCTTGTCATCGGCACGGTTGGCCCTGCGGGGCAGCGGGGCAAGGTCCGTCTGAAATGGATGCTTTGTTTTGTAGTAACAGATGGTTGGATGAGTGATGCGGTGTTAGTTTTAAAGTGTCAACCACGGAAAATGCGTAATCAGCCCAATGAGAAGAATTAACGATGAGCCAATAGAAATGGTTAAAAATGATGGGGCGGAGGCGGATTTGAAGCATCACCTTATTCTGGTCGTGGATGACGATGTGCTGTCGCAGGGGCTGGTCTGCGGGATCATCGCGGCGGCCAAGCCCAATTCTCGCAGCATTGTGGCGGCCAATGGGCAGGAGGCGCTGGAAATTTGCCGCGAACAGGAAGTCGACTGTGTGCTGGTCGATTATGAAATGCCCGATATGGACGGGCTGACGCTGGTGCGCCTGCTGCGTGAACAATATCCGTTTCTGCCGATCATCCTGTGCACCGGGGCGGGCGATGAATTGCTGGCCGCCGAAACGCTGAAAAGCGGGGCCACCGACTATTTCCCGAAAAACCGCATGTCGCCCGTGGCGCTGCGCCGCGCGATCAACAATGCGATCGATATTAATGTGCGGATGAAAACCATCCACGATCAGCAGGTTGATATAGAAGCCTTCGGCTTTGCGCTGGCCCATGATTTCAAACAGCCGGTGCGCCAGATCATCACCTTTTCCGATATGATCGCGCAGGAGACCAAGAGGCTGAAGGGCGAGCGTCTGCCCCAGATGCTCAAATTCATGAGCGATGCCGCGCGGCGGCTCGATTCGCTGGTCGATGTGATGGTGCAATATACTTTGCTGCAGCAGACGCCCGAATTGAAGCTGTGCGTTTTTTCCGCCATTTTGAAGGAAACGATTGCGTCTCTTCAGGACTATATCACCGCAAGAAACGCCAAAGTGAATTTTACCGGCGATGCGCTGGTCCTGGTTAATGCCTCCTTTTTGTCACAAGTTCTGCAGAACCTGATTATCAACGGTATCAAGTATAACAAAAGCGAGCAGCCCGTGATCGATGTGTCGGTCACGCAGAATGGCGAGATTGCCGTGGTCAATATAACCGACAATGGCATCGGCATTGAGAAGCAATATCTCGAACATGTCTTCAAGCCGCTGACGCGTCTGCATAATCGCAGCGAATACGAAGGTTCGGGGCTGGGGCTGACGCTGGCGCGCAAGGCGGTGGTGGCGATGCGCGGCGATATCCGGTGCGAATCCACGCCCGGCGTGGGCAGCACGTTTTCATTGCGATTGAAAACGGCGTCGGCTCAGGACGCGGCGGCATGAAAATGATAAATGAGCCATAGTGGATTATTGTCCCGTGACTTTGGGTTAATCCATGGTTTGACGGCAATACTTATCAGACTTTAAGACAAATTCCATGGTGACTGTCGAAAGTGTGATGGAATGAGGAGGGTTCAACTGGGACGGAGGACGACAAAAGCGAATTGATCGAAGGAAGATTTCGATATGCATAATACAATTCATTCGCGGGGTCTGCGCGCGGCCATGTCTGCCGTCCTTTCCCTGCGCACCGCGGCGCACCGGGCGCGGGAGGCCGCGCGGCCATGATCGAGCAACCCGGCACCATGCCTTTTCAGGCGGCCGACATGAACAGCGCGTTTCGCGCCCTGTTCGATTCCTCGCCCTGCGGTCTGATCCTGCTGAATGAAAAGGGGCGGATCGTTCTTGTGAACCAGCGCCTTCAGGAAATCTTTGATTACAGCGCGGAAGAACTGCTGGGCCAGCCGGTTGAAATCCTGCTGCCCCATCGCGACCGGGCGCAGCATGTCGGCCTGCGCGATGGCTTCATCAAGGCGCCTGCGGTGCGGCCGATGGGGCTGGGGCGCGATCTGTCGGGGCGGCGCAAGGACGGGATGGAAATCCCGGTCGAAATCGCGCTGACCTTCGTCGATCTGCCGCAAGGGCGGATGACCTGCGCGCTGGTGATCGACATCACCCTGCGTAAGCGGGCTGAATTGCGCCTGCGCGAGGCCAATGTGCAGCTTGAGGAATTCACCCATGTGGCCTCGCATGATCTGCGCAGCCCGCTGCGGGGAATCGCCAATCTGATCGAATTCATCGAGGAGGATTATGGCGGTAGCGCCCCGCCCGAAGTGCGCCGCAATCTGGGCCGGATGGCCGAGAGGATCGGCGCGATGGAGCGGCTGATCGACGATCTGCTGACCTATGCCCGCGCCGGACGGCGCACGCTGAAAAACGAGGCGATCGACCTTGCCGCCATCGTGGCTGAGGTGATCGAGTTGGAGGCGCCGGGGCCGGGCGTGCGGATCGAAACCGACATTGAGGTGGAGAATTTCGACGGCGTGCGCGTGCCGATCAGCACGGTTTTGCGCAACCTGCTCTCCAATGCGATCAAGCACCATGATCGGGAAGAGATCAATATTACGATCCGCGCGCGCGCCGAGGGCGACATGTGCGTGATCGATGTGCGCGACGATGGCCCCGGCATCGCCGAGGCGGCACAGGCCCGCGCCTTCCGCCTGTTTCAGACCGTGTCCAGTTCGGGGCGCAACAATTCGGGGTTGGGGCTGGCCGTGGCGAAACGGCTGGTCGAGGCCCATGGGGGCGACATCGAACTGATGAGCGACGATGGCCGGCGCGGATGCCATTTCCGCGTCTATTGGCCACGCTTTGCCCGGAGTGATCGCGATGACTGAGATCGTCAATATTCTGGTGGTCGATGATGATGACATAACGGCCGAAACCGTGCGCCGCTCGCTGAGCAAGGTGGGCGGCCATTTCCATGTGGTCGAAGCCGGCGATGGCCAGGAAGGGCTGGATATATTGCGGGGCCGGTCGGACAAGCGGTTGCATCGGCCCTATATCACGCTGCTCGATCTGAACATGCCGCGGATGAACGGGTTTGAATTTCTCGAGGCGGTGCGCGGCGATCCCACGCTGGCCAGCTCGGTGATCTTTGTCCTTTCCACATCGGATTCCGATGCTGACCGCACCCGCGCGTACAAGGATCAGGTGGCCGGCTATATGCTGAAATCGGCGATCGGCCCGCAAATGGTGCGCCTGACCGCGCTGCTGCATGATTATGCGCAGTCGGTCCGGCTGCCGCTTTGATGGTGGTGCGCGATGACCGAGATCGTCCCCCAATCCATCCTGCTGGTCGATGACGATGATGTCGACCGCGAAGTGTTCATCCGGGCGCTGGACCGGATGGGCATGTTTTCGACGATAGCCGAGGCCAATTGCCTGGATTCGGCGCGCGAACAATTGCGCAAGCACAAGTTCGACTGCGTCCTGCTCGATTATCATCTGGGCGGCGAACTGGGCACTGACCTGGTGCCCGATATCCACGCCCATCGCGAGGAGCCGTGCCCGGTCATTCTGGTGACTTTGCGCGATGCCGAAGAGGTGCTGGCCGATTCGATGCGGCGGGGCGTGTCCGATTATGTGGCCAAGGCCACGGTCAGCCCGGAACGTCTGCGCGAGGTCATCATCAGCGCGATCCGCCGGGCCGAGCTGGAACATGCCACAAGGCTGGCCGATGAGCGGCTGCGTCAGGCCACCGAGGCGCTGCGCGACGAGCATGAGCGATCACTCCAGCGCGCGCTGGACGAGGCGCAGTCGGCCAATCGTGCCAAGAGCATGTTCGTGGCCAATATGAGCCACGAGATCCGCACGCCTTTGAACGCGATCATCGGGCTGAGCTATCTGCTGGAGCGGACGAAGCTGGATCAGCAGCAGGGCGATCTGCTGGGCAAGATCAAGGCGGCAAGCCGGGCTTTGCTGGGCATTGTCAATGATGTGCTGGATATATCCAAGATCGAGGCGAACCAGATCGATCTGGCCATCGCCCCTTTCAGCCTGAACGAGGTGCTGCGCAGCATCGAAGGGCTGGCGCTGGTCCAGATCGGCAGCCGCAAATTGCGCTTTGCTCTGCGGCAGGGGAGCAGCCTGCCCGACATGATCGTGGGCGATGGCGGGCGGCTGCATCAGATCCTGCTCAACCTTGTCACCAATGCGATCAAATTTACCGAGACGGGCGAGGTCAGCCTGAGCGTTTCGGTCAAGAACCGCAATGACGAGATGGCCCATCTGCGCTTTCAGGTCGATGATACCGGCATCGGCATCGAGCCGGAGCATATCGGCCGCCTGTTCCATCCGTTTGAACAGGCCGATGTGTCCACCACGCGGCGCTTCGGCGGAACGGGGCTGGGCCTGTCGATCTCGCGCGATCTGGCCTTGCTGATGGGCGGCCATATCGACGCGGCCAGCGAGCCGGGCAAGGGCAGTCATTTCTGGGTTGATCTGCCCTTTGAACTGGCCTCGGGCGATCTGATCGTGGCCGAGGATCCGGGCGGAGAGGTCGGCGCGCCCCGGCTCAAGGGCGTCCGCGTGCTGATCGTGGATGACAGTGAGATCAATCTGGAAGTGGCCCGCCATGTGCTGGAACTGGAAAGCGCGATCGTCACCACGGCCGAAAACGGCGCGCGGGCGGTGGAAAAGGTGATTGCCGAAAGGGGAGGCTTCGACGTCATCCTGATGGATATTCAAATGCCGGTGATGGATGGCTATGAAGCCTTTCGCCAGATCGAATGGACGCTGGGTTCGGCGCGGCCCGCCGTGGTGGCGCTGACGGCGGGGGCGGCGCATTGCGATGATCGCGACGCCACGCTGGCGCGGATGGACGGGCTGATCACCAAGCCTTTCGACGCCAAGACGCTGATCGAGGTGATCCGGCAAAAGGTGGCCACCGGCCATGCCGAACCCGATATCGCCCGCAACGGCGAGGGCGGAGCACAGGCGGCGGACGAATGGCCGGTCATCGACGGGATCGATGTTGACGATGCCCGCGAAAGGCTGGCGGATAACAAGACGCTGTTTCTCAATTCACTGCAAAGGTTTCTGGACGAAAATGACCAGATCGCGGTGATGGATGAGCCTGCCTCACCGATGATGAAGCGGCTGCACCGGATGAAGGGCAACGCGGGCCTGCTGGGTATGCAACGCATCCGCATCATGGCGCAAAGGGCCGAAACCGCTCTCGGCCGCAACGAAGGGCCGGCGGCAAAGCGGCTGCTGGGCGAATTGGATGCCGAGCTGAAGGCGGTGGCGGCCGGGTTGCATGCCTATCGGTTGAAGCGGGCGGGGTAGAGAGATGCCTCCGGCGGGTTAAGGGCGGGGGCCCTTAACAATCCCGATATTGTCTGCGTAGCGCCATTGGGGCTGCCTTGTGCTGGGGGTATTTGAATATAAAGCCTGCGGCGCCAATCAGTGTGACCTTGCCGCGCCGCAGGCTTTCAACTCATACCGCAGATACATCCATACCAACCACGTGCCACCCCATTAACGGGATTGCAAAGGGACGAGTCCCTTTGCCCGCCGGAGGCATCTCAACCTAACCTTTCCTAAAAAAACCTAGCCCCCCATCAACCGTCTGGCCAATGGCGGAGCATTCGCTAAAGTGGGGGTATGAAACGCATTGCAGTCTATTGTGGCTCTGCCACTCCCGCCGATCCCCGTTACATCGAACTGGCCCAGGAAGTGGGCACCGAGCTGGCAAGGCGCGGGATCGGGCTTGTGTATGGCGGCGGTCGGCTGGGCCTGATGGGCGCGGTGGCCGATGCGGCGATGGCGGCGGGGGGCGAAGTGATCGGGGTGATCCCGGTGGCGCTGGCCCATGTCGAGGTTGAGCATACGGGCCTGACCGAACTGATCACGGTTGAGACGATGCATGAGCGCAAGGCGCAGTTCGAGCGGCTTTCGGACGGTTTCCTGACCCTGCCGGGCGGGGTCGGCACGATGGACGAGCTGTGGGAAGCGGTGAGCTGGGCGCAGCTTGGCTATCACCAGAAGCCGGTGGGCTTGCTCAACGCTTATGGTTTTTACGATGGCTTGCTGGCGTTTAACCGGCACATGGGCGAGGTCGGCTTTATCCGCCCCGCGCATCAGGGCATCATTCTGGCCGAGCGCGAACTGGACCTGTTGCTGGACCGCATGGCCGCGCATGAGCCGGGCGAGCAGATCATCCGCATGGACCCCAAGACGCTGTGAGCCTTGACCGGGGGGCATTGGTGGAGGCCGCGCGCGAGAGCATCGCGCGCGGGTCGAAGAGCTTTGCCGCTGCCTCGAAACTGTTCGATGCGGCCACGCGGGAACGGGTCTGGCTGCTCTATGCCTGGTGCCGGGCTTGCGATGATCTGGCCGACGATCAGGATCATGGCGGGGCGTTGGGAGCGCAGGCCGGCGCGGCCGAGCGATTGGAGCAGATCCGCCGCCTGACCGCGCGGGCGCTGGGTGGGGATGCGACCGGGCATTTCGCTTTTGACGCGCTGGGCGTGGTGGCTGCGGAATGCGGGATCAATGCGGTGCATACCGGCGATGTGATTGCCGGATTTGCGCTGGATGCGGCCGGATGGCGGCCCCGGACCGAGCTGGATATGCTGGGCTATTGCTATCATGTGGCGGGCGCGGTGGGCGTGCTGATGGCGCTGGTGATGGGGGTGGACCCGGAGGATGGCGATACGCTCAACCGGGCCAGCGATCTGGGCATTGCCTTTCAATTGGGCAATATCGCCCGCGACATTGCCGAGGATCATGCGGCGGGGCGGTGTTATCTGCCCGCCGACTGGCTGGCGCAAGCGGGGGTGGATGAGGGCGAGCTGATGGCGCCCCGCAACCGGGAGGCGCTGGCCGCGATGGTCGCGCGCATGTGTGCCACCGCGCAGCTTTATGAGGCCAGTGCGCGGGCGGGGGCGGCGCGTCTGCCTTTTCGCTGCCGCTGGGCGGTGCTGTCGGCAGCGGGGATCTATGGCGCGATTGCCCGCAAGGTGGCTGCGCGCGGCCCGCGCGCATGGGAAAGCCGGGTGTCCACCAGCGGATTCGAGAAATTGCGTTTTCTGGGCGGCGGGCTGATCGGCGCGATGGCGGGGGCGCCGGAACAGGTGCCCTTGGTGCCCTATCGCCGGGGCGAGCTGGCGCAGGCGGTGGCGCGCGTCTAACCGGATTGGCGGGGCTTGGACCTGCAAAAAGCCCCGCCGGTCCAGGCGGGGCTTTCGTAATGGTTTGACCCGATTTTTATAATTATCAGCAGGGCGAAATGGCTACGCCATGCGACCCGCAGGCATGCGGATTGGGGTGAGGCAAATGCTCAAGGGCGTGGGAAGCGTTGTGGTAAAACTTCTCACGCGCCCATTCGGTTCCGACGGGATGATTACGCCCCGCAGGTTCGTTATGCGATGGTGCTGCGTTTACTTCGGTTTTGGGTAGTGCTTCTGTCGGGCGAACCTTATCGGTTGCCGATGTAGCGATCAGTCCTGAAGCAGCCAGAATCAGGATAATATTTACGCTCATGCCTGTGACCCCTGTTCTGTTTTGGGCGAAATGCCGTTCAAACAGGGGTTAAATATCTGTAAGTTTGCCTTATTTATTATTTAAGGCTGCGAGTTAAGTTAAAATTAACCATCATTTATGATCCAATATGGTACAAGTCGTTCAACCCCGCCGATTGGCTGGACCGCGCGCTCTTTTGCAAAATGCAAAGGGGGCGTGGTCGCCCGGAATTTCCGGCCGCCCGTTCAGGCAATGGGATAGGTGGTGCCCGGGGGATTGCGGCGGCGGAACAATTCGCCCTTCTCGCTGTAAAGGATCAGCGCCAGACAGCCGCAGCCCGCCGTCAGCAGCGCCGCCGCCAAAGGCCGCGCCGTGCCGTCAAACGCCTGCCCGATCAGCGCGCCCAGCCATGAGGCCAGCACCATGCGAATGAACGCCTGTGCCGAGGAGGCCGCCCCCGCCTTGCGGGCAAAGGGCTGGAGCGCGATCGAGGAGAAATTGGCCCCCAGAAAGCCCAGCAGGCACATGTTCAGCGTCATCATCGGCACGAATTGCCACAGCGTCTCATCCGGGCGCGTCGCCATATAGAATTGCAGCGCGCTGGTGGCGATATAGACGACCAGCGCGGTATGGCTGACCCGGCGGGCGCCAAACCGCATGACGATGCGCGAATTGATGAAATTTGTGCAGGCCATCACCATCGCCATGCCCGCAAAGATCAGCGGAAAGCGCGTTCCGGCCCCGAAATGCTCGCCCACCAATTGCTGGCACGAGTTGATATAGCCGAACATGGCCGACTGGATGAGCGCCATGCCGAACACATAGCCCAGCGCCGCGCGGGTGGTCGTCACCTCGATCATCGAGCGGCCGATGTTGGGCAGGCTGATCGGCTGGCGATATTCGCGGCGCAGCGTTTCAGGCAGGCGCAGCGAGATCCAGATCGCCAGCGCCGTGCCCATCAGCGCCATCACGCCAAAGATCCAGCGCCAGCTTGCCATCAGCAGGATTGCCTGGCCCACGCTGGGCGCGATCATCGGCACGATCATGAAGACCATCGAGACGGTCGATTGCATCCGCGCCATCCGGTCGCCTTCATGCAGATCGCGGATGATCGCGGCGGGCAGCACCGCCAGCCCCGCGCAGGCAAAACCCACCATCGCGCGCAGCACCAGCAATTGCTGGAAATTTTTCACCAGACCGCAAGCCGCCGAACAGGTCACATAGGCCGCGATACAGCCCAGCAGCACCGGGCGGCGGCCGAAGCGATCCGCCAGCGCGCCGGGCACCAGGCAGCCAAGACCGCTGAAGATCAGGAAAACGCCCACGACAAGCTGACGCTCGTTGGGATCGCGCGAGCCCAGTTCGCGCGCCATTTCGCCAAGCGCGGGCAGCATCGAGTCCACCGCCAGCGCTTGCAGCGCCTGTACCAGACCCATGAGGAGAATGAATTCCAGCCCGCCGATCTTCTTGTCGGCAGGCCCGGGGGAAGGAGAAGTCATGGGGCCACCATGGCCGCATGGCGCCAAAATGGCTAGCCCCGGCGTGAACAAATCACATGGTGAAAATTACGCTGATAAGTGGGAATATATGCGGATGATTTGGCAGATTTCAAGGGGTGACTTTGGGCGAAAATTTTTAAACATCAGAAATATAGATATTTTTTAAAATTGGCACGCCCTCTGCAATCCTTCTGGCATCCGGTCAGAGCCGGTTTGAACCACGCCAACAATTGATCAGAAGGATACCGACCATGTCCATCTTCCGCACCACCGCTCTCAGCCCCTTTGCCCTGAGCTTTGCCACCACCGCCGCGCTGGGCCTTGCCACGTTCACCTTCGTCATGCCCGCTCATGCGGCCGCGCCTGCTTCCTCCACCATGTCTGTTCCGGTGACCTTTGAAAAGCTGGAAGGCGATGCGCCGACCATCCGGGTCTCCTATGCCGATCTCGACCTGTCGACCGAGCAGGGCCGCCATGTGATGCGCAAGCGTCTGGCCACCGCCGCCAATATGGTGTGCGATGAAATGTCCGACCTGCCTGACCGGCTCAAGGCCCGCGCCCTTTACGAAACCTGCCGCGAAGAGGCGCTGGACAAGGCCACCACCCATTTTGCGGCCAAGCTGAAGGAAAGCAAGCTGGCCCAGCGCTGATTTGTTCTTTTTATGTTCAAATCCCGCGATGCCCCGGTGCCAAATGCGCGCCGGGGCATTATCGTGCATCCATGGAATCGGCCCCGCATCAGGATGAGGAAATCAGCGCGCCCGGTCTGCGCAAGATCATCCATGTCGATATGGACGCCTTCTTTGCCAGCGTTGAGCAGCGCGATGATCCTTCACTGCGCGGCCTGCCCGTGGCCGTGGGGGGCAGCCGCGAGCGCGGCGTGGTGGCCGCGGCCAGCTATGAGGCGCGCAAATTCGGCGTCCGCTCGGCCCAGCCCAGCGTGGTCGCGGCGCGGCTGTGCCCTGCGCTGATCTTCAAACCGCCGCGGTTTGAGGCCTATCGCGCGGTCTCGCAGCAGATCCGCGCGATTTTCCGCGAATATACGCCGCTCGTCGAGCCGCTGGCGATGGACGAGGCCTATCTGGACGTGACGCAGGATATCAAAGGCATCGGCAGCGCGACGCGCATTGCCGAGCTGATCCGCGCGCGCATCAAGGCGGAAACCGGCCTGACCGCCAGCGCCGGGGTCAGCTACAACAAATTCCTCGCCAAAATCGCCAGCGATCAAAACAAGCCCGACGGATTATGCGTGATCCGGCCGGGCGAGGGGGCGGATTTTGTCGCCGTGCTGCCGGTTCGGCGGTTTCATGGTGTGGGGCCGCGCGGGGCGGAGAAGATGGCCGCGCTGGGGATTGAGACGGGGGCGGACCTGCGCGCGCGCGACATTGTGTTTTTGCGCGAGCATTTTGGGTCGCTGGCCGATTACCTCTATCGCGCGGCGCGGGCGATCGACCTGCGCGCGGTCAAACCCAACCGACCGCGCAAATCCCTTGGCGGCGAGCGGACCTTTGACCGCGACATTTCCACCGGGCCGGGCCTGCGGCAAGTGCTGGAGGGGATCATCGAGATGGTCTGGCAGGACATTGAAAAGGCGAAGGCGCAGGGGCGGACGGTGACGCTCAAACTGCGCCTGTCCGATTTCTCGATCCGCACCCATGCGCGCACGCTGGACCGTTTTGTCGACGGGCGCGAGGAATTTGCCGGTATCGCGCGCGAATTGCTCGATGATCTGTTGCCGCTGCCTTTGGCGGTGCGGTTAATGGGGGTGACGCTGTCGGGGTTCGAGGCGGCAGAGGCGCCGCCGCCGGTGGAGGGTGGTGGGCAGATGGTGTTGTTTTAGGAGGAAGAGTGAATGCGAGGGTGATGTCCCTCGCACCTACCCTTCCTTCCCTTACCCCAACACCCAAACCTCAATCCGCCCCCGCAGCGCAGGCAGCAGGTCATCGGGCAGGTCATCGGGCGCAAAAAACGCCGCATGGGTGATTTCGCGAAGGTCGGGCCGGGGTGTGCCAAGGCACTGGCCGATCACAATATGCACCTTGTTGCCCGCGCCGTGCAGCGTATCGCGGGCCACATCGACCACGCGCGCGTCGATCAAAGCGCAGCCCAGTTCCTCGGAAAATTCGCGGATGGAGGCGGGGATCGGGTCCTCGCCGCGTTTCATGCCGCCGCCGGGGGCCATCCAGTCGGGCTTGCCATAGGAGTGGCGGACCAGCAGCACGCGCCCGGCTTCATCGAGTGCGAGGATCCGGCAGCCTTCGATATTGGGCCGCCGGACCCGCCACCATGTCTTGCGCAGCCCATGCGCCCCGCGCAGCGCGACGCGGTGCAGCGGCGCGGGCAGGCGCGCCAGGATCGCCTCGGCGATCAGGCCGAGCATGGCGCGCCTGCAGGCATCAGGTAAAGCAGGTGACGGGCGCCTGCGCCGCGTTCAGCAGGCGGGCCACCGGCAGATCATGTTCGCCAGCGATGGCCGCGCGCAGGATCGCTTCCTTTTCCGCACCGCGCGCCACGAACAGCAGCGCCTCGGTGGCGACAAGGCTGGGGATAGTCAGGGAAAGGCGGTCAAAGGGCGCCTCGGGCGGCAGAGGATCGGGGGTCAGGCGCAGCACGCGCGCCGGGGCATCGGGCCGGGGGTCGGTGTTGGGAAAGAGCGAGGCGATATGGCCGTCGAGCCCCATGCCCAGCCACACCAGCGCGAAACGCGGAGGCTCTGCGCCCTCGACCAGCGGGACGATGCGCGCGCCTAGAGGTTCGAGCGCGGCGCGGATGCGGCCGACATTGGAGGCGGCATGATCCTCGGGCACCACGCGATCATCGCCCGGCCAGACTGCGATTCGATCAAAAGGCAGGCCCTGACGCGCCAATTCGGCAAGGATCGGAAACGGAGTCGATCCTCCTGGCAGCGAAATGGCGATTTCGCCAGAATGTGCTGCAAGTGCGTCGGACAGATGCTGGGCAAGCCAGTCGGCGATGGCGCTGTCGCTGGCGCCTTGGTTGATGATGACATGGGGCATGAACGGTGAATAGCAAACGCCGGCGACAAGGGCAAAGCGGCGGAGTGTGGATGCAAACCTATGCATCGACACATAAATCAGGGGGCATCCCTAAGTAATGACGCCAGATTTCGATAAGAATTGATCCAATTTCGACCGGCTTGATCGATGGCGCTTTTGCGATGGTAAATCGATGCAATTGATTGTGTTAACAAGAATCCGGAACGTGAACAAATTGTAAACTGAGTATATTTTACTAAGTCTTACATAAGGACATAATAATCAGAAAGAGATAGGTTTTGTTTATGCGAAATAGCAGATTGGCAGCAAATAGCCGGTTCGCCTTTTCGCACCTGATCTAATCGGGGGCTTATGGAGGAAGTAATGCTGGTTGAGCATGTTTTGAACGATCGTCTTTCCAATGTTGCTGAAAAGGAACGTAATCCAGAAGCAAGCCCCAATCCTGTTCAGGAAAAGACCGCCGGCACGGATGAAGCACGCATCGATATTCTTCTGGTCGAAGATGACGATGCCGATGCTTATATCATCCTTGAGGCGCTCAAGAACATTCCCAAGGTCAAATCGGTCGTCCGGGCCATTGACGGGATTGAGGCATTGGAAATCGTCGATGCGCGCAACTTTGTACCGCATCTGGCGCTGGTTGATCTCTCGATGCCGCGCATGAACGGCTTTGCCTTGCTGGCCGATCTCAAGGCGCGGATTCAGGTGGATTTTCCCTCGGTGGTGCTGACCTCTTCGCGTGCGGAAATGGATGTGTTCCGCGCGGGCAAGAACGGCGCCTGGAAATACATCACCAAGAAGGAAAAGGTGAACATGATGACGCAGTCGCTGCGTCGCATCGTCAAGAAGATCTGATCCTGCAAAGGCTCTGCCCGCGGGGCGGCGGGCAGAGCCGCTTTTTCAGCCCAACAGGCTGGAGAGAAACCACACGCGGGTTTCGGCCTGATCGGTCCAGTCATCGGCAAAGCCTTCGGTGGCATTGTCGCCTGCCGCGCCGGCGGCGGACTTGACCTCGCGGATCGCTTCGACAAGGCGGATATTGTCATCGCGCAATTCGGCAATCATCTCCTGCGCGCTCAGGTCCGCGCGCGGCTGATCGGCAATGCGCGAGGCCGAGGCAATCGCGCCGATCCCGGTCAGCGCCGCGCCGCCGTTCTTGCGCACCCTTTCGGCCACAATATCGGTCAGCGCAAAGATCGCGCCAGCCTGCTCATCGAACAGGAGGTGCAGGTCGCGGAATTGCGGCCCTTTGACATGCCAATGAAAATTCTTGGTTTTCAGATAGAGCGTGAAGAGATCGGCCAGCAAGCCGTTGAGGCTGTGGGTGAGGGCGGTCTTGGCGTTGTGATCGTTCATCTTGCGCATCCCTTGCTGAATATCAGGCCTCGCAGCATTGGGGCCTTGCTGTGTTAAGGGATGTCTAGCGCGTTTGGTTCAATTGGAAAAATGGATCAATGTGGCCATTGTAATTGGTTGGGGCGATTTATCTGGCGCCGGATCTGGGCGATTAGCCGTTAAATCCCAACCATATCCATCCTGACAGGCCCACACCCAGCCCCAGCAGCACCGCGCCCGCCCAGCGCCGGATCTGGACAATCCCGCCCTGCGCGTCCAGCATCGCCTCCGAGGCCAACCACCCCAGCAACAGCGCAAAGCCCGTGCCCACCGCGCCGCCCGCCGCCGCCGGGATCGGCGCATCGCCCGCCAGCGCCAAGGCCAGCACGATGAACCGTGCCGCATCGGCCGCCTGATGCATCAGCAAAACCAGCGCGGCGGCGAACAGCGAGCGGGTCGGTTCCTTGGCCTTGAAACGGGGGCGAAACATTAACGCTTCGCCGCCCGCCGCGATCAGCGCGAAACAGGCCAGCACCAGCCGCGCGGGATAGGTCATCTGCGCGGCCATCTCGCCGGAAAACCATGCTGCAAATGCACAGGCCAGCGCGCCCGTGATCGCCCCCATCATCAGCAGGCCGCCATGACGCCCCAGCCGCGTGGTCAACGCCGCCACCAGCATTTGGTCGCGCGCGCCGATCCCGGCCAGAAAACAGCCCAGCATGGCCCACAGGGCGGCGTTCACTCGAACATCGCCTTCTGCATCACCGCGGCGATGCGGCGGGCATGGGCCTGCAGGGCGGCGGCATCCTGCGGCTCCATCACCTGCGCGGTGGAGGCGTCCCACAAGGCCAGCCAACGGTCGAACATGGCCGGGGTCAACTGGTCCTTCATGGCATGATGCACGGCGATGGGCACGCCGCGATAAAGGCCGCGCCCGCGCAACTGCGTGGCCCAAAAGGCGGACAGCGCGCGGAAATGGTGGGGCCAGTCGGTGATCCGCGCAAAGACCGGCGCGAGCATTGGGTCCTGACGCGCCTGACCATAGAAATGCTCGACCAGGCGGGCCAGATCGGGATGGCGCATCTGCACCGGATGGAGGGGGGCGGATTGGGTCACGATTCGGGGCCTAGACGGGGTTTGGCGCGATGAAAAGCGCCTGTTTGCATCGCGTCTCGCCCCGGTACACGGGGGCTTTTTCCAGGGCCACTCCATTCGTCGAAAGTGCTGTGCGCTTTGTCGCTGGCCTATTGTCTACTTCGTGAATTGAGTTATTGACGCCAAAGTCGTCCTGAAGCAGGCGGGGCGATATTGGCAATGCTCGATGGGCGAGATCTTGCATCAGGCGCATGGGTGCGAGGTTTCGCCTGTCTGGTTTTTGTAGAACGCGTATCCAACCTTTTAGGTAAGACTTTCCGCGCCCGTCCCGAATTGGGACCACAATTTAACAAATCGCGCGATTCTGCGCCTCGCGGCGAGTGACAAGGGCCGGAATCCCGGTTAATCTGCGCCTCAATGGTGTCGGAAGCCTCAGTCCTTTTTGTCTGTTTGGGCAATATTTGCCGCTCGCCTTTGGCCGAGGGCGCGTTTCGCGCCGCTGCCTCGCGGGCGGGCTTTGCCGTGCATGTCGATTCGGCCGGGACCGGCGGCTGGCACATTGGCGAAGCGCCCGATCCGCGCGCCCGCGCCGAGGCCGCAAGGCATGGTGTGGACATCACCCGATTGCGCGCACGCCAGGTCGAGCGCGCCGATTTCCGGCATTTCAGCCATATCATCGCGCTGGACGAGGCCAATCTGGCCGACCTGCGCCGTCTGGCCCCGGCTGACGCCTCGGCCCGGCTGGCGCTGCTGCTCGACCATCTGCCGGGGCGCGAGGGCCATTCGGTGGCCGATCCCTATTATGGCGGGGCCGAGGATTTCGCCGCGGCATGGAGCGAAATTGCCGCCGCGGCCGAGGCGCTGGTCGACCATTTGCGCTGCCGGGCCTGATAAATCTCGTGCCTTGGCGCGATGCTGTGGCATAAGCGCCGGGAAATACACCAATAGTCACGGGGCTCCATGCGCGACGATGATCTGATTGCCTTTACCCGCAAGGCGCTGGCCTTGCTGTTCATCGTGGCGCTGGCGGCGCTGGTGGTGGAATTGTCCTATCTGCTGATTCTGGTGTTTGCCTCGGTGGTGGTGGCCGTCGTGCTGCGCTCGCTGGCGGGGCATTTTCTGCGCCTGCGGCTGGGCGACGGGGCGGCGGTGGGGTTGGCGGTGCTGTCCCTGCTGGCGATTTTTGCGGGGCTGGGCTGGATGTTCGGCGGGCTGGTTTCGGGCCAGTTTGTCGAACTTGGCCGCCAGTTGCCGCAGGCGGTGGATGCCGCGCAGGCCTATCTCGACCATTGGCATATCGACTATAACCTGTCCGAAATGGCCAAGGTGGCGCGTGAGCAATTGTCCTCGATCTTTCAGCGCGCCAGCGGTTTCGTGATCTCGGTCGGCGGGGTGGTGGCCGATGTGGCGGTGGTGTTTGTGGGGGGCATCTTCTTTGCCGCCGATCCGGCGTTCTATCGCGGCGGGGTGCTGCGCCTGCTACCGCGCTCGGTCGAGGGCCTGATGGCCGACGCGCTCGACGATTGCGGGCGCGGGCTGCAATTGTGGCTCAAGGGGCAAATGGCCTCCAGCCTGTTCATCGCGGTGCTGACGCTGGTGGGGCTGCTGCTGCTGCAGGTGCCCTCGGCCTATGCTCTGGCGATACTGGCCGGGGCGTTTGATTTCATTCCCTATCTGGGGCCGGTGCTGGCTGCGATTCCCGGCGTGCTGGTCGGCTTTTCGGCCAGCCCGTCCACGGGCCTGTGGACCATCGGCCTGTTTGTGCTGGTTCAGCAGATTCAGGGCCATGTGGTGCAGCCGATGGTGCAGAAAAGCTCGGTTGATCTGCCGCCTGTCGTGCTGCTTTTCACGGTGATCGCCACAGGCACCTTGTTTGGCCCGCCGGGGGTTCTGCTGGCCGCGCCGATGACGATTGTCGGCTATATTCTGGTCCAGCATCTTTATATAGGCGCGATGCTGGGGCGCAGCCCCAAGCGGCCCGCAGGCCCGCGCGAGAACACCTGAACCACTTTTCATGTTGCGCCTTGGCAACGCTTTTGCGGGCTTTTTCGGTGTGCCCGTAATTCAAAGTTGAAAGGCGGTTCACCTTTCAATATTGTCCCCCTCAGACGCCGGCGCAAAAGATCGCCGCGCAAGGAGAGGAACATGGCCCTGAACGCCCGCAAGAGCATCCGTCCGTCCGCCGTCCTTTTGATGGCCAGCGTGGCCATCGGCGCACTGCCCGCACCCGCTATGGCCCAGCAAGGCGCGAGCAATGGCGACATCATCGTTACCGCCCGCCGCCGCAACGAATCGCTCAACAACGTGCCGATCACCATGACCGCGCTGACCGGCGACCAATTGGCCGCCAAGGGTTTTGCGGACATCACCTCGCTGGCCGATGAAGTGCCCAACGTGACGCTGGAGCCTTCGCGCGGGACCAATTCGACGCTCTCGGCCTTCATCCGCGGCGTGGGCCAGCAGGATCCCGTTTCGGGCTTTGAACAGGGCGTGGGCATCTATCTCGATGACGTCTATCTCAACCGCCCGCAGGCCGCCGTGCTGGACATTTACGATGTCGAACGCGTCGAAGTGCTGCGTGGGCCGCAGGGCACGCTTTATGGCCGCAACACCATCGGCGGCGCGATCAAATATGTGACGAAAAAGATCGACGACAAGTTCCATCTGGGCCTGCGCGGCACCTATGGCAGCTATGACCAAGCCGATGGCGTCGCCACGATCAGCAGCCCGATCACCAAGGACGGATTGATCCGCGCCAGCGGCACTTTGGCCCGGCTGACGCGCGGCGGTTTCGGGCGCAATCTGACCACGGGCCTGTCGAATTATAACAAGGACATCTGGGCCGGACGCGGCACGATCGAGGTGCATGGCGACAAGATCTTCGCGCGCCTGACCGGTGATTACACCCATGACATGTCGAACCCGCGCGGCGGCCACCGCGAGATTCCGGGCCAGTACAGCGGCGCCCCGGTGCTGGCCAATGTGTTCGATACGCAGGCGGGGCTCAACAGCCCTAAGCAGGACGTGAAGGCATGGGGCTGGTCGCTCTTCCTTGAGGCCAAGCCGACCGAGGCGCTGACGCTGCGTTCGATCACTGCCTTCCGCAAGGACGATTCGGCCTCGCCCATCGACTTTGACGCCACTGCCTCGCAGGACGTCGACGTGCCTGCCTATTACCGCAACAAGCAGTGGAGTCAGGAGCTTCAGGTGCTTTACAGCAAGGGGCGGTTCAACGGCATGGCGGGTTTCTATTACCTCTATGCCACGGCGCTGACGCAGTTTGACGTGCGCCTGTTCACCACGCTGCCCGGCTTTACCGCCTACACCGACGCCAATATCCGCACCGACACGATGGCCGGTTTCGTCAACATGTCCTATGACATCACCGACCAGATCAGCATCGAGGCGGGCGGGCGCTATACCTGGGACAAGCGCTATGCCCAGATCCTGCGTCAGAATTATCTGGGCGGCGGTTCGCCCACTTTCGGCGGGGCAGGCATCCCTGCGGGCGCGCCCAGCACCAATGTTCTGGGCAGCGCCAGTTACACCAAATTCACCCCGCGTGTGTCGCTCAACTGGCGGCCGGACCCGAACAACACGATCTATGCCAGCTTCAGCCAGGGCTTCAAGGGCGGCGGTTTTGACCCGCGCGGCGTGGGTGTGAACGCGCCCGCCGGGGTCAGCCAGAGCCAGTTCCTCAGCTTTCGCCCGGAAAAGGTGGACAGCTATGAAATCGGCCTGAAAACCCGCCTGTTCGATCGCAAGCTGGCGCTTAATCTGGCCGCGTTCCGCATGGACTACAAGGATGTGCAGATCCCCGGCTCGGTGGCCTGCACCACGATTGTTGTCATCAATGGCGTACCGACGCCCACTGCGACCTTCTGCGGCGTGGTGACCAATGCGGGCAAGGCGCGTATGCAGGGTGTGGAAGCCGAGGCGCGGCTGAAGCTGGGGGCGCTTTCGCTCAATGGCTCGCTGGGCTATATCGACGCCAAATATCTGCAATATATTACGCTGATCGCGGGCCAGCCCACCGATGTGGCCGCCAACCGCAAGGTGCAGAACACGCCCTCATGGACCGGCAACGCCTCGGCCACCTATGCGATTCCGGTGCCCGCCGGTTCGCTTGACCTGTCGGGCGGCGTCTCGTGGAAGAGCACGACCTATCAGTTCGAAATTCCCAATCCCTATCTCGACCAGCCTGCCTATGCGCTCTTCGACGCCAGCCTCGTCTATCGCGCGCCGGGCGGCCGCTGGACGCTGGGCGTCTATGGCAAGAACCTGGCCGACAAGCGCTACAAGACCTCGGGCTACACCTATGTCGCGGCCAATGCCACCACCGGGGTGCTGGGCTCTACCCCGAGCGGCGCGCTCATCCCCACGCTGGGCAAGGAAGGCGTGCTGACCACCTATTGGGGCAATCCGCGGCAGGTGTTTGCGACGGCTACGGTGAACTTCTAAGGAGAAGGGAAGGGATGCCTCCGGCGGGCAAAGGGACTCAGTCCCTTTGCAATCCCGATAATGGGGTGGTGCCGGATGGACCGACTTGGTGTCTCGAACATGAAAAATAAAGCCTGCGGCGCTGTTTAATGGCGCCGCAGGCTTTAATTTTTCTAAGGCCGCGTCCGACACAAAACGCCGAACTTATAGCGCAACGAAGACAGTAACGGGAGCGAGAGGGTCTAGACCCTCGCATTTACCCCTTAATCCACCTGATCAAAAAACCGCCCCATCGCCTCCCGCGCATCCGGCTCATCCATCATCGGCGCATGGCCCACGCCCGCCACCGGGGCCAGAACAGCGCGCGGCTTGCCCGCCACCATCGCCTGCGCCACATCCTCGTCCAGCAGATCCGTCACCGTCCCGCGCAGCACCAGCACGGGCCGCGCATCGGCAAAGCGGTGCCATTTGCCCCATGGATCGGGATCGGCCACGATGCGGGCCAGCGCGCGGGCGATGCCGGGGTCGTAATCGGCGATGACCTGTCCGCCTTCCTCGCGGAACAGTCGGCGGGCCATGGCCATCCAGTCGGCGGGACCGTAATGGGCAAACACATCGGCGTTCATCGCCGCGCAGGCGTCGGCGGCGGCCTGCCAGTCGGGCAGAGGTTTGCCCTGGCCCACATAGCCCGCGATCCGGCCCAGCCCCACCATCGAAAGCTGGGGCCCGATGTCATTGATCACTGCCCCCGCCACCAGTTCGGGATAGAGCGTGCCCAGCTCCACCGTAATCAGCCCGCCCATCGAGGTGCCGACAAAGATCGCCCGGCCGATCCCCAATTGCGTCAACAGCGCGGTAATATCCGCAACATAGGTGGCGATGTCATAATTTTCCGCCGGGTCGCGCTCGGAATGGCCGCGCCCGCGCATGTCCAGCGCCAGCACCCGCCTTTGCCGCGCCGCGATCCATGGCGAGACATTTTCGAAATCGCGCGAATTGCGGGTCAGGCCATGCAGGCAGACCACCGGCAGGCGCGCCTCGCCGCCCGCCCCGGCATAATCGCGGGCAAACAGGTTCAGCCCCTCGGCGCTGCGCCAGTGGCGGGTGACATGGTCGTTCATGGCTTTTCCTCCCGCCGCGCGAGGCCCTCGGTGATGAAGCGCCCCGCCTCGCGCACGACATCCTCGGGCGCCTCATCGCCCCACACGCCGTAGCGCAGGCCGAGGAACACGTTGATGCCCATCAGCGCCCAAGCCCGCACCTCGCAATCGCCATCGCTGATCTCGCCGCGCTCCATCGCCGATTGCAGGCGGGAGGCGATGCGGGTGGCCGATTTGGTGTAATGTTCGCGGTAGGCGGCCGGATCGACGAATTCGGATTCGTCGATGATGCGATAGATCTCTTTATGCTGGCGTACGAATTCCAGATAGGCGAGTTGGCCTGCCTGTTCGGCGGCGATCTGGTCCGGGGCGGCGGCAATGCGCGGGGCGACGAAATCCTTCACCTGCCCCGAAAGATCGCGCACAAGGGCCTGAAAAATCGCTTCCTTGCTGTCGAAATAGACGTAAAAGCTGCCCGTGGCCACGCCTGCGCGCGCGGTGATCTGGCTGATGGCGGCGTCGTGAAAGCCCTTTTCGCCAAATTCCTCGGCCGCGGCATTGAGCAGCGCGCGCAAGGTGCGCCGCCCGCGTTCGGTCTTGGGCACCTTGTTCGCGCCGGGAACGGGGGTGGGCGCCGGGGTGTTTTTCGTATCAGACATCGCTCTTGCCGCTTTCTAATTTGAAGCGTGATTCATTTTTCACTATTATGCCCAAGCAGGCCCAAAGCGCAAGGTTTACCCCGCAAGGTTTACCGGACATGCGCAAGGCCCCTTGGGAGAGAAACATGTCCGACCCCGCGACCCGGAAAAACCCGGCCACGCAAAAGCCGATATTTGTGCTGGCCATGCTGCTGGTGGTCTATACGTTCAATTTCATTGACCGCCAGATCCTTGGCATTCTGGCCGGGCCGATCAAGGCCGATCTGCATCTGACCGATACACAACTGGGCGCGCTGGGCGGTTTTGCCTTTGCGCTGCTCTATTCCACGATGGGTCTGCCGCTGGCCTGGCTGGCGGACCGGCGGGGCCGGACGCGGGTGATCGCGGCCTCGTTGGCGGTGTGGAGCGCCTTTACCGCTCTGTGCGGCGTGGTCTCGGGCTTTTGGGCCATGTTTGTGTGCCGCCTTGGCGTGGGCGTGGGCGAGGCGGGGGGCGTTGCGCCCTCTTATGCATTGATTTCCGACACCTTTCCGGCCAATCAACGGGCGCGGGCGCTGGCGGTCTATTCGCTGGGCATTCCGCTGGGCTCGGCGGCGGGGGTGCTGCTGGGCGGCTATGTCGCGGCGGCGGTCAACTGGCGCGCGGCCTTTCTGGGTGTGGGGCTGGCGGGCCTGGTGTTCACGCCTTTGTTCGGCCTGCTGGTGCGCGATCCGCCCAAAGCCGAGAGCGTCAAGGCGCCAGCCCTGCTCGACGTTCTGCGTATCCTCGCTGCCAAGCGCAGCTTCTGGCTGCTGGGCTTTGGCGCGGGGTCCTGCTCGATGATGGGCTATGGGCTGGCCTTCTGGCTGCCCTCGCTGATGCGGCGTTCGTTCGGGCTGGATCTGGTGCAGACCTCGCAGTTCTTCGGCCTGCTGCTGCTGATCGGCGGCACAGTAGGGGTGATGGCGGGCGGCGTCTTTGCCGACTGGCTGGGCGGGCGCAGCCGCGCGGCCTATGGATGGCTGCCGGCGGTGTCCTTCCTGCTGGGCGTGCCGCTGTTTGCCGCCGGGCTCTATTCCGGTTCGGCCCAGATCGCTTTCTGGCTTTTCCTCCTGCCTCAGGCGCTGGTCTATCTCTGGCTCGGCCCGGTGCTGACGGCGGTGCAGCATCTCGTGCCCGCCCCGATGCGCGCCACCGCCTCGGCCAGCTTTCTCTTGATTAACAATCTGATCGGCGTTGGCCTCGGCTCGCTCACCATCGGCAAGCTCTCGGATATGCTGACGCCCGCCTATGGCGATGATGCCCTGCGCCATGCGATCCTGCTGGGGCTGGGGTTCTATCTGCTGGCCGCCGTTCTGATGATGGCGGGGGGGCGGTTTTTGGCGCGGGAGTGGGTGGAGTAAAGGGGAGAGTTTTTGCCTCCGGCGGGCAAAGGGCGGGGGCCCTTTGCAATCCCGTTAATGTCGGCGGTGCGCTTTGGGTTCGGCCGATGGGTGTCGGACGCGGCGTTTGAATTTTAAAGCCTGCGGCGCCTATCAGCGCAACCCCGCCGCGCCGCAGGCTTTATTTCGTTGCCTATGCCGCCACCATTCCGATCAAAACCCCCAATAATGGGATTGCAAAGGGACCGAGTCCCTTTGCCCGCCGGAGGCATATTCTTACCCTTGGGCCGCCCAAACCCCCAAAGCCTGCTCCAGATCCGCGATCAGATCACGCGGATCCTCCAGTCCGATCGACAGCCGCACGCCAAAGCGGTCCTCCGCCTCCATCCCCGCCAAAGGCCACGCGCTGGCCGTACGCACGCGGGCAGGATCAAGCGGGGTGGCGAGGCTTTCAAACCCGCCCCATGAATAGCCGATCCCGAAGAGCGAGAGCGCATCGATCAGCGCATCGCGCGCCGCGCTGCTGCCCCCGCGCAGGACAAAGCTGAACAACCCGCAGCCTCCGGTGAAATCGCGGCGCCACAGATCATGCCCCGGCGCGCCCGGCAGCATCGGGCACAGCACGCGCGCCACTTCCGGGCGCGCTGAAAGCCATTGCGCAACGGTCAGCGCGCTGGCCGTCTCGCGTTCCAGCCGGAGCGAGAGTGTGCGCAATCCGCGCAGCACCAGTGCCGCGTCATCGGGGCTGACCACGGTGCCCATCTGTTGGGCGTGGCGGCGCAGCCGGTCATACCATTCGGGGCCGGCGCTGGCGCTGCCCATCATCACGTCGCTGTGGCCGCCCGCGTGTTTGGTCAGTGCCATCAGCGTGATGTCGACGCCATGGGGCAGGGGGGCAAAACCGAGCGGGCTGGCCCATGTGTTGTCGATGATGCTGATGATGCCCCGGTCGCGGCAGATCGCGGCGATGGCGGGCACGTCCTGCACGTCGATGGTCAGGCTGCCGGGCGATTCGAGCAGGACGGCGGCGGTGCGCTCGCAGATCGCGGCCTCGAAACCGGCCAGATCGGTCGGGTCGAACCAGCGCGTTTCCACGCCGATCGTCTTCAGAATGCCATTGCCCAGCGTCCGGCTCGGCTCATAGGCATTGTCGGTCATCAGCAGCACATCGCCCGGTTTCAACACCGCCAGCAGCACGCCCGAAATCGCCGCCAGACCGCTGGGATAAAGCACCGTGCCCGCCGCGCCCGGCTCGATCTGGGTCAGCGCCTCGGCCAGCGCCCATTGCGTCGGCGCGCCGCGACGGCCGTAATAGAACCGCCCATCCTCATTATAGGCATGGCCCGCGCGCAGCGCCGCCATATCGGGATAGAGATGCGTCGAGGCGCGCCACACGGCGGGCGTCACCACGGCGGAGGGGTGGTTTTCGATGCCGGTCCATTCCGGACGGCGGCCCGCCAGCGTCAGTTGCGTGTCGGTGTGCAGGGAGGATGTGTCGATATTCTTGGCCATGGCGCTGCTTTGGCCGTTTTTTTGCCCCGCGAAAAGTTGAGTTTGCCAATAGGGACAATTTGCCGCACCGAAACGCCCGGTGCGGCCAAATCGTCAGGCCCCGGTTTTCAGACTGGCGGCGTTATATTGCGCCGGGCCGGTTTCCTTGGGCATGGCGGGGTCGGCGCCCCATTCGGCCCAGCTGCCGTCATAGAGCGCGACATCTTCCTTGCCGATCAGATGCAGCGCGAAAATCAGCACGCAGGCGGTGATCCCGCTGCCGCAGGAGGCGATGATCGGGCGGGACAGATCGACGCCCGCGCTTTCAAATGCCTCGCGGATGCCCTTGGCGTCCTTGAACGTGCCGTCGGGCCGATACATCAGCGTATAGGGCACATTGAAAGCGCCGGGAATATGGCCCGCCGCCATGCCGGGGCGCGGCTCGGGCGCGCTGCCCGCGAAACGCGCGGCGCCGCGTGCATCGACCACCTGTTCCGCCCGCGTGCCGATATTGGCCAGCACGGAGAGCTTGTCGCGCAGCTTTTCGGAGGCCTGCCATGCGGTGTAATGGCGGTGGCGCAATTTCTTGTCGCCTTCCTCCACCTTACGCGCCTCGGCATGCCATTTGGCAAGGCCACCATCCAGGATCGCCACATTCTGCGCCCCGAACAGTTTGAGCATGAACCATGCGCGCGCCGCACTGTGGATGGCTGAATCGTCGTAAAGCACGATGCGGCTGCCGTCGCCAAGGCCAAGCGACTGCATCCGGCTGGCGAAACGTTCCGGGCCGGGCAGGGTGTTTTCGATCCGCGCCCCCGGATCGGCCAGATCGGCCAGATCCATGAACACCGCACCGGGGATATGCCCGGTTTCATATTCATCCTTCGCGTTGCGCCCCGCGTCGGGCAGGTGGCTGCTGGCGTCGACGATGCGCAGATCGCACGCCTCCATATCATCAGCCAGCCACTGGGTTGTCACCAGGCTTTCCATTCGCCGGCGCTCCTCCTTCGCTGCGAAAGCGAAAAATCTAGGCTCGAATTGTGATCGACGCAAACGGTTTTGTCGGGAAACGCGCTGCTATGAAGTTTGTATTGAACTAAAGCATTATATTGCAAGTGCGAAAGGCTGCTCTATCCCTACTCGTGTGCAATGCTTTGCACCAGCAGATTGTCGTATAAATGCGCCCCGCCATCCAGCGGAATCGGCACCAGCCGCCCCCCTTCCTCCGGCAAGCCGATCAAAAATGTGCGGTCCTGAAAAGGATGGGCCGCCGCGCCCTCGACCGTGGCAAAGATTCGCGCCGCCCCGACCAGCAAACGCATTGCGCCAAGCCGCAAAGCAGGCAGTTTGGCCAGCGGCACGCGCCATTCCTCGGCAATCGCGGCCTCTTCGCCCGGCATCAGCGTGGCCAGACTGTGCGCCAGCGCGGTATGGGGCAGATCGCCCTCGGGTGTGCTCATGCAACTGTCCACCCGAATCGGGCCGAGCGGCCCTGCGCCATCGTTGCGCAGCGTGATGCGGAACCGCAATTCGATCCGCGATGCGCTGGTGCTCAATCGCAGCGCCTCAAAACCGATGGCCAGCGGATCGGGCGGGGCGATGGGCACGGGTCTGGCCGGTTCGGCGGACTGGATGCGGTTGAACAGGGGCGATGGCTTGAACACGCCGCGCGGTGGCGGCGTTGTCTCGGGCTCCGGCCTTGGCGCGATTGTGATGGCTTCGGGCGCGGGGCCATCGGCGGGAAAGGCGTGGGCGGCCGCGTGGGCGGGCTGGCGCGGGATTTCTGGGGGCGGGGCTCTGGTGATGGGCGACTCGGGCGCGGTCTGTGCATCGGCATGGGTCGCGAGAAAGGGGGATGCGAGCGGGCGGTCTGCGGTCGGCGCGGGGCCTTGCGCTGCCTCCGCCTCCACGGCCTCATCGAACATGCGCGCGATGGTGGCGGCATGGTCCTCGTCGACCGGGGGGGCGGATGGGGCGGGGCGCTTGACGGGGCTGGGTTCGGGCGTGGCGTCGCCCTGCTCCCGCCCTTTCCGCCTCGCCCGCCAGCGCAGGATCAGCCACAACGCGCCCAGTTCCAGAGTCAGCCCGACCCCGATGCCGATCGGATAGAGCCTGTCACGCCATGGCGAGCCCGCCGAAACCGGGGCCGCCGGACGTGGGGCGGCGGCGCGCGGCGGGGCGGGCGACGCCTGAATAGCCGGAGCGGGCGTGGCCACGGGCGTGGCTTTGGCTACTGGAGCGGGGGCAACCGGAACTGCGGCCGAAGCAGGTGCAACCGGCGCGGCGCGTGCGACCGGGGGCGCCGCATGGGCGATGCGCAGGCGGGGCGTTTCGGCGGGGGTGTTCGCTTTGGCCTGAACACGCGGAGCCGCCGTGGGCGGGGGCTCGCTGCGTTTGGGCGATGGGCTGGGGCGGGGTGTCCAGGTGACGGGGATTTTGCCGACCGGGTCCTTGAACACGGGAACGATTTGCGGGCCCTTGGGCGTGGATGCGCTGCTGGCCGTGGCCGTGGGGGCCGGGGGCGTACCAAAAACGTCGAGCGATTGCGCCTGTGCGCCTGCGGCGCCCAGCGGAACGGACGCCACCATTGCCCCCGCCAATGCGCTCAGGCGGATTGGCGCGGCCCATGGAGTCCGGCCGGATCTGAACAGTTTGCGCATTGCCCCATTGTCGCTCCAAACGGGTTAGCCGAGGGATAAGCCGGGGCGAGGGCTAACCCTAGCTGGGGCTTGCACCTATACGGATCTGTTCAAAGCCTTAACTCGGAATGGCGGCTCCCAGTCGCACCTGTCCGCCTGCCCGCTTGTCTCGGGCGCGCGGCGGTGGCATGGGGGTGGCATGAGCAATTCCCATGACGCGCCGCTTGCCCCCAAATTCCTTGGCCAGAACACCGGCCTGCCCGCATCGCCCGACGAGGCGGTGCTCGATTATGTGCCCAATCCGCGCGTGGGCAGCCTCTATCTGACGCGCTTTGCCGCGCCCGAGTTTACGTCTTTGTGCCCCGTTACGGGGCAACCGGACTTTGCCCATATCGTCATCGACTATGCCCCTGATCAGACGATTGTGGAGAGCAAGTCGCTGAAACTGTTTCTTGGCTCGTTCCGCAATCATGCCGGTTTCCACGAGGACGTGACGGTGGGCATCGGCCAGCGCCTGTTTGATGAAATGCGCCCGAAATGGCTGCGCATCGGGGGCTATTGGTATCCGCGCGGGGGCATCCCCATCGACGTGTTCTGGCAATCGGGCGCGGCGCCCGAGGGGCTGTGGGTGCCAGAGCAAGGCGTCGCTTCCTATCGCGGGCGGGGATAAAGGGGCATTATTGCCCTTGCGGCATTCCCCTGTCATCCTAGTGTAACCTTATGTCGGGAGGGCGGGCCTGTGCCTGCCCACCTTGTCGAGGAATATCATGGACGCTCTTGCCGCTTCTGTTGCCGAAACCCCGCCCATCAGCAGCGATCTGGCCGCGATCAAGGCCATTCCCGACCGCTTTTTCAACCGCGAACTCTCGTGGCTGACCTTTAACCAGCGCGTGCTGGAAGAGGCGCGGCGGATGGAATATCCGCTGCTCGAACGGCTGCGGTTTCTCTCGATTTCGGGCAACAATCTGGATGAATTCCTGATGGTGCGCGTGGCGGGGCTCGCCGGACAAGTGCGCCGCCATATTGCCGAAGTTTCCATCGACGGGCTGACCCCGCCGCGCCAGTTGGCCGCGATCCGCGACGAGGTGATGCGGCTGGAGGCGATGCAGCAGGAGATCTGGCTCGAACTGCGCGAGGCGCTGGAGGGCGAGGGCATTCATGTGGTGGGCGACCGGGGCGGGCGCAGCCTTGATCCGGTGCAGTCGCGTTGGCTCAAGGATTACTTCCTTGATCGCATCCTGCCCGTCATCACGCCGCAGGCCATCGACCCGGCGCATCCTTTCCCCTTCGTCACCAATGGCGGCATGGGCGTGATGATGAGCCTGACACGCATTGCCGATGGCGCGCAGGTGATGGAAATGGTGCTGATCCCCGCCGCCCTGCCGCGCTATGTGCGCATTCCGGGCGATGATGAGGCGGCCTATGTCTCGATCGCCGATGTCATCTGGCTTAATGCGGAAAGCCTGTTCCCCGGTTTTCAGGTGCTGGGCCATGGCGTGTTCCGCGTGCTGCGCGACAGCGACATTGAAATTGAGGAAGATGCCGAGGATCTGGTGCGCTATTTCCGCACCGCGATCCAGCGCCGCCGCCGGGGCAGCGTCATCATGCTCCAGCTTCAGGGCGATTTCCTGCCCGAGGCCGAGCAATTGCTGCGCGATCAATTGCGGCTGGATCATGCGATCATCATCCGCAGCCACGGCCCCATCGACATGGCGGGCCTGTCGGCCATCGTCGATGAAAAGCGGCCCGAGCTGAAATTCGCGCCCTATTCGCCGCGCTATCCCGAACGCATCCTTGAGCATGATGGCGATATTTTCTCGGCCATTCGCGAAAAGGATCTGGTGGTTCACCATCCCTATGAGAGCTTTGAGGTCGTCATCGACTTCCTGCGTCAGGCCGCCGCCGACCCGGAAGTGGTGGCGATCAAGCAGACGCTCTATCGCGCGGGCAAGCAGTCCTCGATCATCAACGCGCTGTGCGCCGCGGCCGAGGCGGGCAAGTCGGTCACCGCTGTGGTGGAACTCAAGGCCCGCTTTGACGAGGAGCAGAACCTGCACTGGGCCAGCCAGCTTGAAAATGCCGGGGTTCAGGTGATCTACGGCTTTGTCGACTGGAAAACCCACGCCAAGATCAGCATGGTTGTGCGCAGCGAAAAGGACAGCGACGGGGCGCAGGTCTATCGCACCTATTGCCACTTCGGCACCGGCAATTACCACCCGATCACGGCCCGCATCTATACCGACCTGTCCTATTTCACCGCCGACCAGGCGATCGGGCGCGACGCCAATCAGATCTTCAACTTCATCACCGGCTATGTCGAGCCGCGCCGCACCGCGTTGCTGGCGGTCGCGCCGGTGTCTTTGCGCGAACGGCTCTATGGCAGCATCGAGCGCGAGATTGCCAATGCCCGCGCGGGCAAACCGGCGCAGATCTGGGGCAAGCTCAACTCGTTGACCGACAGCCAGCTCATCGACCGGCTCTATGAGGCAAGCTGCGCAGGCGTTGAGGTGCGGCTGGTGGTGCGCGGCATCTGCTGTCTGCGCCCCGGCATTCCGGGATTGTCGGAAAACATCACGGTCAAATCGATCATCGGGCGCTTTCTGGAGCATACCCGCGTCTGGGCCTTTGCGGGCGGGGCGGCGCTGCCCAATCCGCGCGCGCGCGTGTTCATTTCCAGCGCCGACGGCATGAGCCGCAACCTTGACCGCCGCGTCGAGGTGCTGGTGCCGATCCGTAACAAGACCGTGCACGATCAGGTGCTCGATCAGGTCATGATGGCCAACCTGCTGGACAGCGAGCAAAGCTGGCTGCTGGGCGCCGATGGCCATTACACCCGCGCGGAACTGGGTGAGCAGCCCTTTAACGCGCATCGCTATTTCATGACCAATCCTTCGCTGTCGGGGCGCGGGGCATCGCTGGGGTCTGGGCGCAAGGTGCCCAAACTGGCGCTGCGCCGGGGCCGGGCGTAAAACGGAACGCTATGATTCGCCTCCCCGCTTCTTTTCCGTCCGCGCAGGATCAGCGCGCGATCATCGACATCGGCTCGAACACCGTGCGTCTGGTCATCTATGGCGGGCCGGTGCGCGCGCCGGTGGTGCTGTTCAATGAAAAGGTCACCGCGCGCCTGGGCAAGGGCGTGGCCGAAAGCGGGATGCTCTCGGCCAAGGGCATGGCCACGGCGCTGGCGGCGCTGGCGCGCTTTGCCATCGTGCTGAAATTGCGCGGGGTGGACGATGTTCAGACCGTGGCGACGGCGGCGGCGCGCGATGCGGCCAATGGCGGCGCATTTCTTGAACAGGTGGCCGCCCTTGGCCTCTCGCCCCGGCTGCTGTCGGGCGAGGAAGAGGCCGTGGCCAGCGCGCGCGGCGTGCTCTCGGCCTTTCCGGGCGCCTGCGGGATTGTCGCGGATCTGGGCGGCGGTTCGCTCGAACTGATTGATATCGAGGGCGATGCCAAGGGCGGCGGGCGCTGCACCCATGGCGTGACGCTGCCTTTGGGCACTTTGCGTCTGGCGGCGCTGCGGGCGGATGGGAACGATAAATTCGCCCGCCGCATCCACCGTATGCTGAAAGGTCAGGACTGGGACGCCCATTCGGGGCAGGTGCTCTATCTGGTGGGCGGGTCGCTGCGCGCCTTTGCCCGCTTCGCCATGGAGCAGGTGAACTGGCCGATCGACGATCCCCATGCCTATGAACTCTCGCCCGAGGAAGTGCTCTCGGCGGTGCGTGCGCTCCAGTCCAAGACGGCGCGGGGCAATGCGCTGAGCCCGATCAACGGTGTTTCGGCCTCGCGTCTGGCCAGCCTTGCCGATGCGGGGGCCTTGCTGGGGCAATTGGTCAAGGAATTGCATCCCTCGCGCGTGGTGTTCTCGGGCTGGGGCCTGCGCGAAGGTTTGCTGGCGGGCGCGATGGGCGCGAAAACAGCGGGGCAGGACCCCTTGCTGGCGGGTGTCATCGCCTTTGTGGAGATGCAGCAGCCGGGCCTGTCCTCGGCGGGCGAGCTGGTGGCGCGCTGGACCGCGCGGCTGGGCTATGCCGGGCCGGACAATCTGCGTCGCGCGGCGGTGATGCTGGCGCTGGCCTCCTTGCGCTCGGAGCCCAATCTGCGCGCCGAACAGGCCGCGCAATGGGCGCTGCGCAAACGCTGGCTGGGCGTGGACGAGGCCGGGCGCGCGATGATCGCGATGGCCGTGCTGGCCAACAGCGGTCAGGCCGAGATCCCGACCGAGCTGCCCCGGCTGGCTCCGTTGCAGGATCTGCGCGAGGCGGTGATCTGGGGCATGGCCACGCGGCTGGCGCGGCGCTTCTGCGCGGGGGCGGGCGAGGTGCTGGAGGCCTCCTCGCTGACGATTTCCGGGCGCAAGCTGGTGCTGGCGACGACTCACGCCATGGCCCCGCTCTATACCGATGCTTGCGCCAAGGATCTGCGGGTGCTGGCCGAGATGATGGGCCTGACCCCGCATCGGTTGAGCGTGGAAACTGCGGCTGATCTGCCCTAATCGCGGCTCTGTCACAGTTCTGACTTGGCCCCGTCATGGCGGTGCAATTTGCCTGATATAATCCGCGCGCAACGGGTTCTATCGGGGAAATGCCATGGCGCGCGCTGCTTTTGCTTCGGGGCTCGATCCGGCCCAGACCGCTTTTCTGTTTGGCGAGGGGGGCAATCCCGGCGCGCTGGGCGTTGACGGGCCGGTCGTTTCGGCCAAGGGCGGGATCGCCTCATGGCTCGATTTGCCCGAACCGCCCGATCCCAAGGGGCTGCGGCCCAAGCGGCGCTATCGCACGGTGTGGATTTCCGACGTTCATTTGGGCACGCGCGGCTGCAATGCCGATATGCTGGTCAGCTTCCTGCGCTCGGTGGAAACCGAGACGCTCTATCTGGTGGGCGACATTATCGACGGCTGGCGGCTGAAAAAGGGCTGGTACTGGCCGGACGCGCATAATGAGGTGCTGCGCCGCATTTTGAAGATGGCCCATCGCGGCACGCGGGTGGTCTTCATCTGCGGCAACCATGACGAGATGCTGCGCCCCTATGCGGGCCTGACCTTTGGCGGGGTGGAACTGCTGCTCGATGCGATCCACACCACGGCCGATGGGCGCCGCTTGCTGGTGGTGCATGGCGATGCGTTTGACGCCATCGTGCTTTATCACCGCTGGCTCGCGTTTCTGGGCGACAAGGCCTATGAGCTGATGCTGCGGGTCAACACCACGTTCAACGCGGTGCGGCGGCGGATGCATCTGCCCTATTGGTCACTCTCGGCTTACCTCAAAAAGCGGGTGAAGAACGCGGTCCAGTTCATCACCCGCTATGAAGAGGCCGTCGCCCATGCCGCCGCCGAGCGGGGGGTCGATGGCGTGGTATGCGGCCATATCCATTCGGCCGAAATCCGCCAGTTCGGCGCGATCACCTATTATAATGACGGCGACTGGGTGGAAAGCTGCACCGCGCTGGTCGAGGATTTCGCGGGCCAGATGAGCATCATCGACTGGCTGGCCGAATTGAAGAAGAATGCCGCCGATAAGGCCCCGGTGGCCCAAGAGGCGATGCCGGTGGGCGTGCCTGCGTGACCGCTCTCCGGATCGCCCCCCGGATCGCTATCGCCAGCGATGCGTGGTTCCCGCAGGTCAACGGCGTGGTGCGCACGCTGGCCGCGACGGTCGAGCATTTGCGCGGGCGCGGGGCGGAGGTAGAGATGATTACCCCCGACCGGTTCCTGACCATGCCGATGCCCGGCTATGCCCAGATCCGGCTGGCCGTGGCGCCGCGTTTCAATGCGCGGCGGATGCTCGATACCTATCGCCCCGACATCGTGCATATCGCCACCGAAGGCCCGATCGGCTGGGCCGCGCGCGGATGGTGCCGGGCGCGGGGGGTGCCCTATACCAGCGCCTTTCACACGCGCTTTCCCGAATATCTGGCGCTGCGTTCGGGGCTGTCGGCGGAATGGTTCTGGCCGGTGATGCAGCGTTTCCATGGCGCATCGCGCGCGATCATGGTGGCTACGCCCAGCCTTGACGTGGAACTGGCCGCGCGCGGATTGACCCAGACGCGGCGCTGGAGCCGGGGGATCGACCATTCCCAGTTCACCGCCGATGGGCCGGTGGCGGCGGATATGGCCGATCTGCCGCGCCCGATCCTGCTGAACGTGGGCCGGGTGGCGCCGGAAAAGAACCTTGAGGCGTTCTGCGAACTGAGCACGCCCGGCAGCAAGGTGGTGGTGGGCGATGGCCCGGCGCTGGCCGAGATGCAGCGGCGATACCCCCATGTGCATTTCCTCGGCCCCAGGAGCGGCGCGGCGCTGGCCGCGGCCTATCGCGCCGCCGATTGCTTTGTCTTTCCCAGCCGCACCGACACATTCGGGCTGGTCATCATCGAGGCGCTGGCCTGCGGGGTGCCGGTGGCGGCCTATCCGGTGGCCGGACCGCTCGATATTCTGGGCACGGATGGGCGGGGCGAGGGCGGGATGGCCCCCGAACCTGTCGCCGCGCTGGACGATGATCTGGACGCGGCGGTGGCGCGCGCGCTGGGCCTGTCGCGGGGCGGGGCGGCGGCGTTCGGCGCGGGCTTTACATGGGAAAACGCCACCGACCAGTTTCTTGCCGCGATTGCGGGCGCGCTGGAGATGACGCAGGCGGCCTGAGTCCGCGCCTGGCCCTATCGACGCTTGGCTTCACCCGCCTCCATGGGCTAACACCGGCCCATAGGGGGATTGGTCATGGGTTTGGGCACGGCGGCGCTGTTTGCATTGGGCTGGATCGGCCTGCTCTTTGCGGTGGCCACGCTGGCCGAGGCCTATGGCGAAAGGCCGCGCGGGCGGCTGCGATTGGCGCAACCGGGGCTGAAACGGCTCAGGCTTGGGGCCTACACGCTGGCGCTGGGGGTCTATTGCTCCAGCTGGACCATCTATGGCGCGGTGGGCAGCGTGGTGCGCGAGGGGTGGAATTTCCTGCCCATTTACCTCGCGCCGATTGCCTTGCTGGCGCTGGCGCCCGGTTTTCTGCGCCGCCTTTCGGCCACCCTGCGCGAGACACAGGCGACCACCCCGTCCGACTTTATCGCCGCGCGTTTCGGCCATGATGTGGTGGTGGCGCGGCTGGTCACGGTGATCGCGCTGGCGGGCAGCGTGCCCTATATGGCGCTGCAATTGCGATCCATCGGCACGGCCATGGCGATCATCACCGGCAATGGCGACCCGGTTGTCGCGCCCACGATGCTGGGCGCGGCGGGGCTGCTGGCGCTGTTTGCGATCCTGTTCGGCGCGCGGCGGTTTGAACGTTCGGGCCGGTCGGAGGGCATGGTCTATGCCATTGCGCTCGAATCGGGGATCAAGCTGCTGGCGCTTTTCGTGGTCGCCGCGCTGGCAATCGGCATCGTCATGCAGGCCGATGGCGCGCGCGCGGAGCAGGGGCTGGCCCAACTGGCCCGCCATTTCCGCGCCGAGGATATTTCACTGGAAACCGGGGTGATCGCGCTGATTTCGGCCTGCGCGATCCTCGTCCTGCCGCGCCAGTTCTACATGGCGTTGGTCGAGGCGCGCGATGTCGATGATCTGCCGCGCGCGCGCTGGGGCGTGGTGGCCTATGTGCTGGCGATGGTGCTGCTGGTCGTGCCGATTGCATGGGCGGGGATTATCGCGCTGGGGCATGGGGTGGCGCCTGATTTTTACGTGCTTTATCTGCCGCTGGCCTCGGGGCATGGGGTGATTGCGGCGGCGGCCCTGATCGGCGGGATCAGCGCAGCGGCCGCCATGGTCATTACCGACGCCACCGCGCTGGCCGCGATGGTGTCGAATGATCTCATCTTTCCCTCGCTGCTGCGCGGCGGGGTGGGGGTTGGTGCCGAAGCGGGCGTGCTGGGGCGGCGGATGCTGCTGGTGCGGCGGGCCTCGATCGTGGGGGTCATCGCGCTGGCGTTGACTTGGGCCGAACTGGTTTCTCCGCGCCAGACGCTGGCCTCGATCGGGCTGGTGGCCTTTGCCGCGATGGCGCAGTTTACGCCGCATATGATCCTGGCCGTGTTTGGCGGCAACCGCGACGGCATGGCCGCGCGGGCCAGCCTTGGCGCGGGGCTGGTGCTGTGGCTCTACACGCTGGCGCTGCCGCCGATCCTGCCTGAAGGCTGGCGGGTGTGGCTGGCGGCGGGGCCGCTCGATCCGTTGCGGCTGCTGGGCATCGGCCATGCGCCGCCGCTGGTGCATGGGGTGCTGTGGTCGCTGGGGGTCAATCTGGCGATGTTTGTGGCCGTTTCGGCACGGCGGGGGGCGGGCAATCCGCTGCCCTCGCTGATGGGGTGGCAGCGGCAGGTGTCGGACCTGTCGGACCTGAAAGACCTGACCGCCAGTTTCATCGGCCACGAACGCGCCGAGCGCGAATTTGCCGATGCACGGCGGGGCATGGCCATCGACGGCCGCTCGGCCCAGCGCGCGCGCAAGCTGATCGCCGCCGTGGTGGGGGCCAGCAGCGCGCGCGCGCTGGTGGCCAGCGCGATGGCGGGGGGTACGATGAGCCTTGCCGCCGTAACGCGCCTGCTGGACGAGCGCGGGCAGTCGCTGACCTTTTCGCGGCAATTGCTGGCGGCCACCTTTGAGAACATCGAGGCGGGCATCAGCGTGGTCGATGGTGAGCAGAAGCTGGTGGCGTGGAATACACGCTATGAGCAATTGTTCGATTATCCGGTGGGGCTGCTCTATGTGGGCGCGCCGGTGGCCGATCTCATTCGCCACAATGCGCGGCGCGGCGATTTCGGCGCGGGGGCCGATGTCGAGCATGAGGTGGAAAAACGCCTGCGCCATTTGGGCCGCGCCCAGGAATACACGTTCGAGCGCTATCGCCCCGATGGTCAGGTCATCAAGATGGTGGGCGGGCCGATGCCGGGCGGCGGCTATGTCACCAGCTTTATCGACATCACCGCCGAGGCGCAGGTGCGCGCCGAATTGAAGCGCACGCTGGCGGGGATGGAGAGCCGCGTGGCCGAGCGGACGCATGAATTGTCCGAGGCGAACCAGCGTCTGGCGCAGGCCGACCGGGACAAGACCCGATTTCTGGCCGCGGCGAGCCATGATCTGTTGCAGCCATTGCACGCCGCGCGCCTGTTTACGGCGGCTTTGGCGCGCGATGTGCCCGAACATTCGCGGGTGCTGGTGGGGCGGGTGGACAATGCGATCATCGCGGCGGAGGATCTGCTGCGCGCGCTGCTCGACATTTCCAAGTTGGATGCGGGCGGGGTGCAGGCCCGGCCGGAGCCGCTGTTGCTGGCGCCTTTCCTGCGCGATCTGGTCGAGAATTTCCGCCCGATGGCCGAACAGAAGGGGCTGGAACTGCGTCTGGCGCGGATGAGCGCGCGGCCGATGGTGCTGCGCACCGATCCGGGCCTGTTGCGCTCGCTCCTCCAGAACTTCCTCACCAATGCCCTGCGCTATACGCTCGATGGCGGAGTGCTGGTGGGCGCGCGCTGGCGGCATGAGGCGCAGGGGGGAGAACAGGGGGCGGCGCAGGGCGAGGAACTGCGCATCGATGTCATCGACACCGGCGTCGGCATCCCGCCGCAGCAGCGCGAGGCGATCTTTGGTGAATTCACCCGCCTTGGCGAGGTCGAGGCCGAAGGGCTGGGGCTGGGGCTGGCGCTTTCGCGGCGGATCGCGCGCCTGCTGGGCGCGCGGATCGAGGTCGTCTCGCAAGTGGGCCGCGGCAGCCGCTTCAGCCTGACCCTGCCCGCTGCGCAGGATGCCGTGACGATGAGCCTGCCCAGTGCCGCGCCTCCGCCCGGCAGCGTGGCCGCCCATGCGCGTGCGCTCAATGTGCTGGTGCTGGACAATGACCCGCTGACCGTCGAAGCGACCGCCGCGCTGCTCACCGCGCTGGGCCACCATCCCCACGGCGCCGAGGATGGCGATGCCGCCCGGGCCATCCTGCGCAAGGGGCCGGTCGATGCGGTGCTGGCCGATTATCGGCTGGATACGGATGAGGATGGCCTGAGCGTGGTGGAAAGCCTGCGCGCCGAGCAAAGCGGGCTGCCCGCGATGCTGATCACCGCCGAGACCAATCCGGCGATCCGTGAGCGGGCCTTGGCGATGGGCGTGGTGATGATGGCCAAGCCCGCGAATGTGGCAGGGATCGAAGGGTTTTTGGCGGGGGTTTGAAAAGGTTTGAAGGATAGATGCGAGGGTCTGGACCCTCGCGCTCCCGTTACTGTCTGCGTTGTGCCAAGGGTTCGGCGTCTGGTGTCGGACGCGCTGTTTGGAATGTGAAAGCCTGCGGCGCGGCTAATTCTGACTTCTCTGCGCCGCAGGCTTTAAAAACCCAAACAACGCCAGCGGTAAACCATCACCCCATTAACGGGATTGCAAAGGGACCGAGTCCCTTTGCCCGCCGGAGGCAACTTCTAACCCCCTTAAACCTTACCCCTTCAAATCCAGCCCCAAAGACCGCGCCACCAGCGCCGCCTGGGTCCGGTTCCGCACGTCGAGCTTGCGCATGATCGCGGTCATATGGGCTTTGACGGTGGCCTCCGCGATGCCGAGGTTATGGGCGATCTGCTTGTTCAACTGCCCGTCGAGCACGGCCAGCAGCACTTTGAGCTGCGTCGGCGTCAGGCCCGCGACCTCGCGGCGGATGGTGTCGAGTTCACCATGGACGTCGGGCGCGGCGGGGGCGGCAGCGCCCAGCGTGTCGGCGATCGCGGCTTCGATGGCGGACAGGTCGCTGTCCTTGGAGAGGAAGCCGATGGCGCCAAATGCGCGCGCTTCCTGCGGCGCGGCGCTGCCCTCGGCGCTGGAGACGACGAGGATCGGCACATCGGGCTTTTCGGCGTGGAGCAGCGCAATGCCCGAATAGCCCACCGCACCGGGCATTTTCAGATCCAGCGTGATGAGCGCAAGGTCGGCGGCCTCGGCGGCGGCGCGGGCGGCGGCGGTCAGTGTTCCGGCCTCGACGATGCGCGCCTGCGGCAGGACCCGATTGACGGCGAGGCTGAGCGCCTGGCGGAAGAGCGGGTGGTCATCGGCAATAAGGACGGTCTGGGTCACGTGAGGCAGGCTTTCAGGCAATGATGCTGCCGACTCGCCACCAAGGCCGGGCTGTCGGTTCTGCGCCTTATGATAGACCCGCAGGCCCATGCGGCAAGCCCTTGCGGCGTTTGCGCGCACCAAAAATGAACGGGCCGTCAACTTTCGTTGGCGGCCCGTTCCTTATTGCAGCGGCTTGCCTTATGCGTTGGCCAGTTGCGGGCGGTTGGCCAGCAGGTGATCGACCACGGAAGGATCGGCCAGCGTGCTGGTGTCGCCCAGATTGCCGACGTCATTTTCCGCGATCTTGCGCAGGATGCGGCGCATGATCTTGCCCGAGCGGGTCTTGGGCAGGCCGGGAGCGAATTGGATCACGTCGGGTGTGGCGATGGGGCCGATTTCGCGGCGCACCCATGCGATCAGCTCCTTGCGCAGCGCCTCGTCGGGTTCGACGTCCGCGTTGCAGGTGACATAGGCATAGATGCCCTGACCCTTGATCTCATGCGGCATGCCCACCACGGCGGCCTCGGCCACATGCTCATGGGCGACCAATGCGGATTCGATTTCCGCCGTGCCCATACGGTGGCCCGAGACGTTGATGACGTCGTCGATACGGCCGGTAATCCAGTAATAGCCGTCCTCGTCGCGGCGGCAGCCGTCGCCGGTGAAGTAATAACCGGCAAAGGTGGTGAAATAGGTCTGGAAGAAGCGTTCCGCATCGCCCCAGACGCCACGCATCTGGCCCGGCCATGAGTCCGCAATGACGAGGCAACCGTCGCCGGGACCTTCCATGATCGTGCCGTCATTGTCGAGCAGCAGCGGCTGCACGCCAAAGAAGGGGCGCGAGGCCGAGCCGGGCTTCAAAGCCGTGGCGCCGGGCAGGGGGGTGATCATCGTCCCGCCCGTCTCGGTCTGCCACCAGGTGTCCACGATGGGGCAGCGGCCTTCGCCCACGACCTTGTGATACCATTCCCACGCTTCGGGGTTGATCGGTTCGCCCACCGAGCCAAGGACGCGCAGCGACTGGCGGCTGGTCTTCTTCACCCATTCGTCGCCTTCGCGCATCAGGGCGCGCAGGGCCGTGGGGGCGCCGTAGAAGATCTCGACCTCATACTTGTCCACCACCTGCCAGAAGCGGCTGGGATCGGGATAATTGGGCACGCCTTCGAACATCAGCGTGGTGCCGCCGTTGAGCAGCGGGCCATAGATCAGGTACGAATGGCCCGTCACCCAGCCCACGTCCGCCGCGCACCAGTAGATCTGGCCGGGGCGATAATCGAAGACATATTGATGCGTGGCCGAAACCCACACCGAATAGCCGCCGGTGGTGTGCAGCACACCCTTGGGCTTGCCGGTGGAGCCGGAGGTGTAGAGGATGAACAGCGGGTCTTCGGCGTTCATTTCCTCAGGGGTGTTTTCCGGCGAGGCGGCGGCGCAGGCCGTGTGCCAGTCGATGTCGCGGCCCGCCACCATGGGCACATCGCCCCCGGTGCGCTTGAGCACGATCACCTTTTCAATGCCCGGCGCATGGGCGGCGGCGGCATCGACGTTTTTCTTGAGCGGAACCTTCTTGCCCCCGCGCAGACCTTCATCCGCCGTGATGACGATGCGGCTGCCGCAATCCTCGACGCGGCCGGCCAGCGCCTCGGGGCTGAAGCCTGCAAACACGATGGAATGGATCGCGCCGACACGGGCGCAGGCCAGCATCGCCACCGCCGCTTCGGGCACCATGGGCAGGTAGATCGTCACCCGGTCGCCGCGCGCCACGCCCTGATCCTTCAGGACATTGGCAAAGCGGCACACCATTTCGTGCAGCTCGCGATAGGTGATGCGGCGTTCGGCCTCATCCGGGCTGTCGGGTTCCCACAGGATGGCGATCTGGTCGCCGCGCGTGGCCAGATGGCGATCCAGCGCATTGGCCGACAGGTTGAGCGTGCCGTCCTCGAACCAGCGGATGCCGAAATCGCCCGCGTGATAGGATGTGTTCTTGACCTTGGTGAACGGCTTGATCCAGTCGATGCGCTGCGCTTCGGTCGCCCAGAAAGCGTCGGGATCGCTCACCGACTGCTGATACATGGCGGTATAGCGCGCGTCGTCGATCAGGGCATTTTCGGCCCATTCGGCGGGGACGGGATAGATGGCTTCGCCCACGTTTCAGCACTCCTCTCAAAATTCGTTCCGATGGACGTAACGTGAGGGAGCCCCTCGCGCAGCCCATTCTTTGGAACAATACTAGGCCAATATGGTCCAAGTCGTAGCCCTTACCAAGGTCGTACATGCAAGGTCGGCAAATAAACCTTGGTCGGGATAGATCGTAACGGCTGTTACGAGTGATCTTTCCATCACGGATCGGACTGTCCCCCGCAAGAAGGGACGGCCAAAAGGATGGAGAGGATTGATGACGCTTTTTTCGGGAAAGGCGCGCGCGATGGCGGTTCTGCTGGGCGCGTCCGCGCTGGCGGCGCCGGTGGGTGCGATGGCCAAGGCGGCCCCTGCGCTGAGCGCGCGTGAGGCTGCCCTGCTGGCCCGGCTGGAAAAGCTGGAGGCCGAGGTGAGCCAGTTGCGGGCCGATGCCGCCGCCACCCGCCAGCAGCAGGGCGAGGCCGTCCAGGCCGTGGCCACCCAGGCCAACACCGCCACGCAGGTGGCCCAGAGCGCCGCGCAGGAGGCCAAGGCCACCGGTGAGCGCGTGGCCGCGGTGGAAAAGAAGCCGACCCCCGAGGGGATGCGGGTTGGCGCAACGAACATCCGTATCGGCGGCTTCCTGAAGTTCAACGCCGATTACAGCCATTTCGACGGCGGCACCGTGGCCACCAACACGCTGGGCCGCGACTTCTATCTGCCTCAGGCGATCCCGGTGGTGACACCCACCAGCCGGTCGAGCACCGACACCGATTTTTCGGCCAAGCAGACGCGGATCTGGCTCAACCTCGACACGACGGTGGCGGGTCATACGGTGCGCGGCTATCTGGAAACCGATTTCCAGACCACGGCCAGCGCAGCCGCCAATGTGACCGGCGGCGGCAGCCAGCGCACCACCAATGGCTATACGCTGGCGTTGCGCCGCGCCTTTGTGCAGCTCGACAAATGGACCTTTGGTCAGGACTGGACCACGTTCCAGAACACCGCCGTCCTGCCCGAATCGACCGATTTCGTGGGCGCGACCGAAGGCACCGTTTTCGTGCGCCAGCCTCTGGTGCGCTATTCCACCCCGCTCTCCAAGGCGGCCACGCTGCACGTTTCGGTTGAAAACCCCGAGAGCGCGACGGCCAATGCAGGGTCTGCCGCGCTGGTGGAAAACGGCACTGACCATCTGCCCGATTTTTCCGCCCGCCTGAATTACATGACGCGGCGTGGCGAGATCAGCTTTGCCGCGCTGGGCCGTCAGGTGCGCACCGAGGCCGCCGGGGCGGGGATCACCCGCGCGGGCTTTGGCGGATCGGTTGCGGGCAAGATCTTTCTCAATGAAAAGCGCACCAGCGACCTGCGTTTCTCGGCCACCTATGGCCAGAACATCGGGCGCTATGTGGGCCTGAATTTTGCCCCCGATGCGGTCTATGTCGCGGCCACCAACAGCCTGGCCGATGTCCGGGTGTTTGCCGCGCTGGCCGCCGCGCGCATCGCCATCACGCCCACCCTGCGCGTCAATGTCATCGGGTCGATGCAGAGCGCCGACTATGACGGTTCGCTCAGCCCCACCGCGATTGCCGCCTATAACAAGAAGGCGTGGTCGGGCGCGGTCAACCTGTTCTATTCGCCGGTCAAGGCCATCGACCTTGGCATCGAATATCGCCACGGCCAGCGCGAACTGGTCAATGGCCAGAAAGGCAACATTGACCGGCTCGAGTTTGCCGCACGCTATAATTTCTGATCTAATCAAATCATAACGGGTCAAAAGACCCATAACGGGAGCGCCTGTCATGTCTGTATTGCATGAAACGGCAGAGGATCTAGCCAGACTGCCAAAGCATCATGTCGCCACCCATGACGAGAAACTGGTGATTACCGCCAGCTCGCTGGGCACGGTTTTCGAATGGTATGATTTCTATCTCTACGGCCTGCTGACCGCGATCATCGCGGCCCAGTTCCTGACCGGCCTCAATCAGACCACGTCCTTTATCATGGCGCTGCTGGTGTTCGCGGCAGGCTTTATCGTGCGCCCGTTCGGGGCGCTGGTGTTTGGCCATATCGGCGATCTGTTCGGGCGCCGCTATACTTTCATCATCACGCTCACGGTGATGGGCCTGTCGACCTTCCTCGTCGGCTGTCTGCCCACCTATAAGCAGGTTGGCGTGGCGGCGCCCATCATGCTGGTGGTGCTGCGCATGTTTCAGGGGCTGGCGCTGGGCGGCGAATATGGGGGCGCGGCCACCTATGTTGCCGAACATGCGCCTGCCGGAAAGCGCGGGCTTTACACGAGCTGGATCCAGATCACGGCCACTGCCGGTCTTGCCATGGCGCTGCTGATCGTCATCACCGTGCGCTCGCCTGTGACGGGCGTGGGCGAGGAAGCCTTCAAGCAATGGGGCTGGCGCATTCCCTATCTGATCTCGGGCCTGTTCCTGGTGCTGGGCCTGTGGCTGCGCCTGAAGCTGCATGAAAGCCCGGTGTTCCAGAAGATCAAGTCGGAAGGCAGCGGCTCGAAGGCTCCGCTCAAGGACGCATTCGGCAAGTGGTCGAACCTCAAGATCGTGCTGATCGCTTTCTTCGGCGCCATCGCGGGTCAGGCTGTCGTCTGGTACACGGGCCAGCTCTATGCGATGTATTTCCTTGAAAAAATGCTCAAGGTTGACGGCCTGACCGCCAACACGCTGATCATTACCGCGCTGTTGCTGGCCACGCCTTTCTTCCTGATCTTCGGCATGCTTTCGGACAAGATCGGCCGCAAGCCCATCATCCTGACCGGCTGCGCGCTGGCCGCTCTCACCATGTTCCCCGTGTTCCATGCGCTGACCGAGGCGGCCAATCCGGCTCTGGCCCATGCGCAGGCCAATGCCCCGGTCAAGGTCATGGCCTATCCGGGCGAATGTTCCTCGCAATTCGACCCTGTGGGCGCCAACAAGTTTGACGCCACCAGCTGCGATATCGTGAAGAACGCTCTGGCCAAGGCGGCGATCAATTACGAAAACGTGGCCGCGCCTTCGGGTTCGGTGGCCAGCGTTTCGATTGGCGGCAAGACCATCATCGCCCCCGATCCTGCCCAGATTTCGGGCGAGGACAAGAAGAAGGCGATTGCCGACTTCACCACCGCGCTGGTCGGCAAACCGGCAACGCCCGCCAAGGCGGCCGAGGGCGGCAAGCCTGCGGTCGAAGCCAAGCCTGCGGTTGTGGGTGAACTGACCAAGGTGGGCTATCCCACCAAGGCCGACCCGGACCAGATCGACAAGCCCAAGGTGGTGGCGATCCTGTTCTATCTCGTCCTGCTGGTCACCATGGTCTATGGCCCGATCGCGGCCATGCTGGTCGAACTCTTCCCCAGCCGGATCCGCTACTCGTCCATGTCGCTGCCCTATCATATCGGCAATGGCTGGCTGGGCGGTCTGCTGCCTGCCATCGGCTTTGCCATGGTCGCGGCCAATGGGGATATCTACTATGGCTTCTGGTATCCGGTGATCGTGGCGGCGGCCACCTTCTTCTTTGGCCTGTTCTTCCTGCCCGAGACTTTCCGCCGCATCATCGATGAATAATACTTAGGTCTTACTCCCTTGAAAGTCGCGTCCTGATCTGGCCTATTTGGCCCAAATCAAGGCGCGACTTTGCTTTTGCGCCCAAAGGCGCGTCCATCCTGCCTCTCAAGGAGACTTGCCATGACCACCGATGCCGCCATCAGCCACCAGCTCACCACCCGCGATGGCGTGGTGCTGGACGTGCGCCCCGCCACCGAGGCCGATGAAGCCGCGCTTTCGGCCTTTTTCGACGCGGTGTCCGAACAGGACCGTCGCTTCCGCTTCTTCGCGGCTGGTGAGCATGTCAGCCATGATCAGCTCGACCCCTTGATTCACGCCGATCATTTCCGCAGCGAAAGCTATATCGCCTTTGAACACACCACGGGCGAACTGGTCGGTTCGGGCCTGCTGGCCTGCGACAACCAGCTCGACACGGGCGAAGTGGCGGTTTCGGTCCATGCCGATTATCGCGGGCGCGGCGTGGGCTGGGCTTTGCTCGACCTGCTGGCGCGCGAAGCCGAGCGCCGGGGCGTGCGCCGCGTGATCTCGATCGAGAGCCGCGACAACCATGCCGCCATCGAGGTCGAGCGCGACAAGGGCTTTACCCCCGAGGCTTTCGAAGGCGATCCGACTTTGGTCGTTCTATCGAAAACCATCCGATAAGGCGATAGTCATGGCCAGAATTCATAAACATGAGGATGGCCATGAGCGAGCTTTATACTTCAGCCTGGCAAGAAAGCATCGAAAACCGCGAAGCTTTCTGGAGCCGCGCTGCCGGGGCTGTTGAATGGAGCAAGGAGCCGTCGCGCGCATGGGACGATGCGCGCGGCTGGTTTCCTGACGGATCCTTGAACACGGCCGTCAACGCGATTGACCGCCATGTTGCCGCCGGGCGCGGTGATGCCGCCGCCATCATCTATGACAGCCCGGTCACCGATACGGTTGAAACCTACAGCTATGCCCGTCTGGCCGATGAAGTGGGCCGCGTGGCCGCGATGCTGGCCCGCCTTGGGGTGGAGCGCGGGGATCGCGTGATCCTCTATATGCCGATGATCCCCCAGACGATGTTCGCCATGCTGGCCTGCGCGCGGTTGGGCGCGGTGCATTCAGTGGTGTTCGGCGGTTTTGCCGCGCATGAACTGGCCAAGCGCATCGATGACGCCACCCCCCGCCTGATCCTGACCGCCAGCGGGGGCGTCGAGGGCAGCCGCAAGATTGCCTATAAGCCGATGGTGGACGAGGCGCTGCGCACATCAAACCATCAGCCCGACCATGTGGTGCTGTTTCAGCGCGATGTACTGGCCGCCGACCTCATCGCCCCGCGCGACATCGACTGGGCCGCGATGATCGGGGAAACCTCCGCCGATCCCGTGCCCCCGCCTGCCGAAATGGCGGCCGATGATCCGCTCTACATCCTCTATACCAGCGGCACCACCGGCACCCCCAAGGGCGTGGTGCGCGAGAATGGCGGCCATGCGGTTGCTCTCACATGGAGCATGGCCAACATTTACGGCGTGGGGCCGGGCGATGTGTTCTGGGCGGCCAGCGATGTGGGCTGGGTCGTGGGCCATTCCTATATCGTCTATGCGCCGCTGCTGGTCGGGGCCACGACGGTCCTGTTCGAGGGCAAGCCGGTGGGCACGCCCGACGCCGGCACCTTCTGGCGCACGATCCAGCGCCACGGGGTCAAGATTTTCTTCACCGCCCCCACCGCGATCCGCGCCATCCGCAAGGAGGACCCCTCGGCCTCCTTCCTGCGCGAGATCGGCATCGGGCCTTTGCAGGCGGTGTTTCTGGCGGGCGAGCGGGCCGATCCCGATACGATCCATTGGCTTGAGGAACATTCCGCCCTGCCGGTGATCGACCATTGGTGGCAGACCGAACTGGGCTGGCCGGGGGTGGCGACCTGCCATGCCCTTGGCGACACGCGGCGGCGCGCGGGCAGCGCGGGCTTTCCGGTGCCGGGCTATGAATTTGCGATTCTGGGCGACGATGGCAAGGAACTGGGCCGCGATCAGTCGGGCTTTGTCGCCGTGCGCGAGCCTTTGCCGCCGGGCGCCTTCCGCACATTGTGGAACAACAAGGCGGGCTGGGAAAAGAACTTTGCCGCTTTCCCCGGATGGTATGAAACGGGCGATGCGGGCTATATCGACGCCGATGGCTTCGTTCATATCATGGGCCGCACCGACGACATCATCAATGTTGCGGGCCATCGTCTGTCCACCGGGCAGATGGAGCAGATCGTGGCCGCGCAGGACGGCGTGGCCGAATGCGCGGTGATCGGGGCGGATGATGCGATCAAGGGCATGGTGCCGATCGCCTTTGTCGTGCCGCGCGCCGGGTTTGATGCCGACGCCAGCCTGCCCGCGCGGGTGATTGCGGGGGTGCGGGGCGAGTTGGGCGCCGTGGCCGCGCTCAAGACCGCCTATGTGGTGGGGGCGCTGCCCAAGACGCGTTCGGGCAAGATCCTGCGCAATCTGCTGCGCAAGATCGCCAATGGCGAGGCATGGACCTGTCCGCCAACCATCGACGATCCGGCCATCCCGGCGGGCATCGAAAACGCGATCCGGCAGAGCAGCGCGCAAGTGGCCTAGAAATGGTCGCCTAAAAATTGGCGCTGTAACTGAGCATAAGACGGTCGCGCGCGCTGCCAGCCAGCGCGGCGACTTCTCCCGGCGCGGTGTCGCTGCTGCGCGAAAGGCGATATTCCAGCCGCAGATGGCCCGGCCCCATCGGCGCATCGGCCCCTGCCGACAGGCGCCATCCCTCCATCATCCGGTCGCGGTTGCGCAGGGCAGGGCCGATCACGGCGCGGTCATACAATTGCGTGCGCAAGGCCCCCGCGCCCGCAAACAGCCGCGTGCCCATCGGCAAGGCCGCCAGCGCCAGCGGATAGGCCAGATGCGCGCCCACAAAGATCTCACGCGTCAGAGACAGGCTGAAATGGTCCTGCGGATTGTCCGCCCAGTCATTGGCGTCGATCACCTTGATCCCGGCATGCTGAAAATCCAGCCCCAACAGCGCGCGCCCCTGTAGTGTGGGGTGCAGCACAGGGCGCTCCAGCGTGATGACCGCCACATCCATCCGCCGGTTGAGCGGCGTTTCGGTGCCATTGTGCGCCAGCGCGGTCATGGCCGATTCGCTGACAATATCGGTAGAGAGATGCGCGCCGCGCAGAGCCTGGTGCAATATGCCCGCTTGGGCGCACAAGGGCGCCCACCCGAATGCGAGCAGCGCGGCAAGCCCGGAAGTTGCAACACAAGCAAGGCGGCGCATGGCTATCCTCCCCCGTGGACCATTTGATCCGCACTACCCGGGAATCGGCGCTTGGTTCCCGAGCCTGACATATATAGCACGCAGGGATTGAAGATAGAATTTGCCGTATTTGGTTACATCCGGTGGTTAATACCGATTCAGGCTTTGGGCGCCGCCACCTTTTCATTCCGCCAAGCCTGCGAAACCGGGGCGAAAAATTGCCAAAACAGGGGTGGAGCGGGGAATTTTCGCGATTAACCCATCGTCATTTTTCCGCGCCAAAGGTGAAGAAGCGGGGCGAAAATCGGCATGGCGGTGCCGGTGCGGCGCCTTGAAAGTCGCGCATTTCCGCCGATTCGCCACCCTTTGCCGGGGCGCTGTGTGTCATTTGGGCATCACTCGGCCTTGTCATGGATGTGTCATAATCCCGTCAAAAAAGTGCAACCCCCTCAACCTATTGGCGGCCTCAGTCTGCACCTTAATACCAAATGGCCGGATGGGAATTCCTCTCCCTTTCCTCCCGCTGGCCATGCCTTTGATGGGGGTTATATGTTCTCTGCTTCTCGTTTCCTCGCTGCGGCGAGCCTGCTTGCGTTGTCCGCTCCGGCTTTCGCCGCCGAGGACGCCGCCCCGCCCACGGGTGACACCTCGGGCCTGACCGACATCGTGGTGACCGCGACCAAGCGCGAAACCAACCTGCAAAAGACGCCGATCTCGATCAGCGTGGTGAATGCCGAGGAAATCAAGAAGCGTCACGTCCAGAGCCTGTTCGACCTGGGCGACGGCGCGGTGCCTTCGCTGCGCGTGGCTCCGTTTGAAGCGCGCGTTTCGGCGCTGACCATCGGTATCCGCGGCATCGTTCCGCTGGACGCCAACCAGCCCGCCCGTGAACAGGGCGTCGGCATCTATATCGACGGCGTGTATCTGGGCCGTCAGCATGGCGTGAACGCCGCGCTGTTCGATCTGGAGCGCATCGAAGTCCTCAAGGGTCCGCAGGGTACGCTGTTTGGCCGTAACACCGAAGGCGGCGCGCTTTCGATCGTGGCCAAGGCTCCCTCGGGCAAGTTCGGCGGTCGCATTCAGGGCGGCATCGGCAACTATGGTTCGCACAATGCCGAACTCCACCTCGACCTGCCCGAATTCCACAATTTCTCGGTCAAGCTCGATGGCGTGATGCAGTATCAGGAGCCCATCACCAAGAACCCGATGCCGGGTCAGCTGGGCTGGGGCTATTATGACCGCAAGGGCCTGCGCGCCGCTGTGCGTTGGAAGCCCGCCGCCAACATCACCAACGATTTCTCGTTCGACGTCAGCCAGGACAAGAACACCCCGTTCTACAGCCAGCTGCTGAACTATAACCCGAACGGATGCGTTGCCGGTCTTCAGTCGGCGGTTCCCGCCTGCTCGCTGCCGGGCACCAACTATACCGGCCTCACCGGTACGGTGAAGTCTCTGCCCAGCCTCATCACCATCAACGGTTCCAGCCGCATGAGCACCGCCGACATCGGCGTGCCGCAGCAGGCCTCGGTCGACACCACGCGCGGCTACACCAACTCGCTCAAGTGGAAGGTCTCGCCGGATCTGGAAATCCGCTCGATCACCGCATGGCGTCAGGTGACGGCGACCCAGTGGGACAACTCGGGCGGCGCCCACCGCGTTCCGGTTTACACCGCCAACGGCGGTTTCAGCCGCTACAGCCTCGCCAATCTGTGGCAGGCCCAGTTCAGCCAGGAATTCCAGGCTGTGGGCAGCATTGGTAAGCTCGACTATGTCGGCGGCCTGTTCTACTTCAACGAGCATGTGAGCGACAATGCCGCCACGCCTAACTCGAACACCTGGACCACGGACAGCTCGGGCGCTGTGACCGGCTACACCGTGAACTCGAACGTGTTCACCAACCCCTTCGCCTCGATCGACCGCGCTTCGGAAGTCTGGTCGAAGTCCTATGCCGTCTATGGTCAGGGCACCTATCATCTTACCGATGCGCTGCATCTGACGGTCGGTGGTCGTTACACCAACGACAAGAAGACCGGCGTGCTGCACATGTTCCGCAACGTGAACTATGATGTGAACACCACGGTCGCCAACAACAACGGCTATACCCCGCTCAACAAGAGCTGGAACCGTTTCAACCCGATGGCGACGCTGGCCTGGGACGTGACCTCGAACGCTCACGCCTATGCCAAGTTCTCGACCGGCTATCGCGCCGGCGGCGCCTCGTCGCGTACCGCCAACTATCTGCCGTTCAACCCGGAAGACGTGACCGCCTATGAACTGGGTCTCAAGACCGACCTGTTCGACCGCAAGGTTCGCGTGAACCTGGCCGGTTACATCATGGACCGCAAGAACAGCCAGGTTGACGTCAGCTCGATCCAGACCGACAGCTCGACGGCGACACCCACCAACATCAATATCCTCAAGACGCTGAACGCGCCCGGCATCACCAAGATCCGCGGTATCGAAGCCGACATCACCGCCCGCGTGGCGCCCGGCCTGACGCTGAACGCTTCTTATGCCTATACCTACACCGACATTCCGAAGATCTATATCCCGGAAACCGGCGTGTATCAGAAGTTCTACATCGTCTATACGCCCCGCAACGCGGCTTCGGCCTCGGCTGACTATGAAGTTCCGCTGGGCGGCGCGGGCGCTCTGGCCAAGCTGCATATCGACGCGAACTACTCGCAGTCGACGCAGGCCTTCGACCAGTTCGCGACCCACAATGACGCCTCGCTGGTGTTCAACGGTCGCGTCGCTCTGGCCGATATCCCGGTCAGCGACTCCGGCCAGAAGCTGACGGTCACGCTGTGGTCGCGCAACATGTTCAACACGCAGTATGTGTTCCGCCGCGACCCCTCGAACAGCCTGCCCGGTGCGCCTACCACCAGCACCACCACGGGCAGCGTCAACAACATCCTGGGTGACTACGGCAACTTCAACGCGCCGCGCACCTTCGGCATCGATGCTGCGATCAACTTCTGATCTGACGGCTTCGGTTTAGGACAAAGGCCCGTCCCGCATCACGCGGGGCGGGCCTTTTGCCATGCGTTCGGCGGTGCTCGGGTATTGGCGATCGGTTGACTGTCAAGGTTAACAGCAAAAAAATGAATTATCATGGGTAAGGATATGCGCACTCATTTCATCGACTAAGTATTTACCAGGCTGGTGAGTGCATATTAAGATTTTCACGAATCGGGAGGGACGATTTCCATGATATATACGGATGGAGCAATCTATGGTCAGGCGCGTCTTGGTGTTTTGTGTCTGCGATTTTTGTGGAAAGACAGTATATTGCCGCGCAAACTATAACCATTTTTATGATCTGTACGAAGACGGCCTTCCCGAAGGCTGGCAATTCATTGATGGCGAAGAATATCGTACCCTTTCGCACACGGGTGATCATTGCTCAGATTGTCTCTCTTCTTTTGAAAAGTATATCCAGAGCTGCTGCAGCCGATGGATCAAATATGTCCGGTTCCGGTCGAATCACATTCCGCCGCTGGCGCATAATGACATGGCCGACAACTACCCCTCGTTTTAGCGCTGGGGTTTCCGCGATTTGAAAGGAGGAAAATGGTGCGGATGAGGGGATCGAAAAGTGGGCTAGAAATGGCGGATTTCTGTCATATTTGGTGGAGGATTTCTGGGTGATACCCCCAATCATGCCCCCAAAACCTCCGGTTGCAGGCGAACGAGGGTGGTCAAATCAGCATCAAGGCAGGTCCAGATCATCCCCCATGATCTTAGCACATTGGCGGATCATCGCCTGAATGCGCCGCGTGTCCGCAGACCTTGCGCCGTGCTTCAAGTCGTTGTGATTGCCAGCAGGGGCGCCGCTGCCCCGGCCTTGGTTATTCTTGCCCCCGCCGTGCATCCGGCACCGTTGCGCGCGCTTCACCGCTGGCGATTGGCAAGCCGTTCCCGCCCGCGTCCGGGCTTGGCAACGCGGCGCCTTGGCCAGCCGCGCCTCCACTGGTTCTATCGGGTGCATGGGGTTGTTCGCTTGATGGTCCATTTTCTGCTTCCCCGGTCGGCTGGCCTGCGTGGCGGTGGAAATGATCGGCAATCACCGCCTGCCCGCCCTCATTCACGTGAACGTGGCGCACGGTCTGTTCACGCGGTTGGTGCAGCTTGGCCAAAGCCTCCAGCGTGGCGCGACTGTTGGTCTGCGCCTTCATGGCGATGCGGGCATAGATTTCCATGACGGGTAAATGCTCCCCCATGTTTTGCGCCATGCGCCGCGCGGTTTCGGCAAAGATGGAATCGAGCGTCAAAGCCTGTGACGTCAGCATCCGGCTGGCCATTTCCAGATCGCCCTCGGCGGCCTTGTCGCCCACATCGCGAAAGGCATCGGCATAATCGCGCAGCCCCAGCATTGTCTTGGCAATCGCAATGCTGTCCTTCTCATCCTTTTGCTTGGCCACGCTCATGGCATCATTGCGTGGCTCATTCGGTTCGGGCTTAGCCTTCTTGCCTCTGGGCATAGCAATATCCTTTGGCCTGTTTGAAATCTGAAAATGCCCCCAAGGGTCACTGACAAAACCGACGAAACCGGCAGGTGAGGGAGTTCCGTCAGTTTTGTCGGCTCCCTTTCATGGGCGGCACCGCTGCAACGCCTTGGGGTTGATGCGATAGCGCAGCGATGGCCTGCCGCCTTGGCGCTGGGCCGGGGCATCATCGGCGCCAAGCCAATCGGCATCGGCCAACCTTTCCAGCCCGCCCTCGATCAGTGCATTGTTGCCCAGCCCGGCCCAGCCCTTGCGGCGAATATCGCGCAGGGTGAAACCATCGGCCAAATCGCCCTTGGCAATATGGCGCCAGATCGCGCGTGCGGCCTCGGCGTTGGTCAGCGCAAGGCTGGCATAAGCCCGCCGCGCGTGGCTCTCCAGATAGTCGGCCCATTGCAAGGCTTGGGCCGTGGCCTCCAGAGAGACTGGCCCCAGCCCATCACCGGCCAGATGACAGATCAAGGCCAGCCGGGGGATCAGCCCCCGGTATTTCGACAGATGGGCGCACAAGGCGGGCGGCAATTGCCCGCCGCGAACCTTGGCCTCCAGCCCCGCCCACCATTGGCTGAATAGCGCTTGGGCATCGGGGGTGAAATGCAGATATGGCACGGCACCATCGCCGCTATACTCATCGCGCTGCGCCCCTATCTCATTCACGTTCAGCCGGGCCAATTCCTCGAAACAGGCAAAGGCAGTCTCGCGCGCCGCTTGGTCAGGATAGCGGTCCACCTCCTGAAAATGGGGTGACAAGTCGGGCCATGCCAAAAGCTGGAGCCGCTGCGCCATGCCGTCATCCATGCGGCGCAGGCTTTCGCGCAAATATCCCGCCAGCCTAGCGGGCTGCGTTGTGCCGAACAGCGAGAAATTCACCGCCGGGATGCGCACCGTCCCGCGCCCGATGCGGTCAAAGGTGTAGCTGTCCTGTCCGCCCCACCCGGTCAGGAAAAATCCCCGCGCGGTGGCCTTGTCCGGGTGGTCCAGATCAACAAACAGGGTCAGCAACTCATCGCGGTGAACCATCAGGCCAAAGGGATTATCGCGGCAAATCTCGCCCAGCTTTTCCACCGTGGCATCATTGGTCAGATAGCGGCGGGCGATGGGTGGTTCAGGTGCTTGCGCATTTTCCAGTGCGGCAAGGGCGGCGACTTGGTTGCCCTCTTTCAGGCGCTTCTTGGCCTCGCCTTCCGCTTCACGGGACACCAGCTTGTGCAGGTCGCAGGCCACCGCATGACGCTCCATCGCCTCGCCATGGGCCTTGGCCGCTATCGCCTCCAGCCGCTTGATCGGGGCCAAGGCTTCCGCCGCCGCCGGGCTTTTCAATTGCCCCGGCGATGCCACCACCACACCCCACAGGTTGCACACCTCCAGCCAAGTGGTGCGCTGTTGCGGGCGAATGCCGATGCGGCGCCCCAGCAGGCCGGCGGCGGCCACCATCGCGGGAATGCCCACCAGATCGAGCGGGCAATTCATCCTTTCGGCAATGTCCACCACCCAATCGCGCAACTGGCCGGGCAAGAGCGCAGGCGCAAAGGCAAGCACCGGCGGCAATTCATCAAGCAGCGGGGCAGGGTCGGGCCATGCGGCGAAATTATCGCTGCCGCCCAGATCGGCAAGGTTACGCGGCATGGCGCAGCGCCTCCACCGTGATGCGCGGGCGCGCCGCGTTGCGGTCAATGGCCTTGGCCAGCTTTTGCGCCAACAGGTCATCGCTGGCGACAATGTGCGCCACGCAGCGCAGCAGCGGCCATGCCGGGCTGTCATCGGCCCAATCCAGCAAGCAAAAGGCATCGCCCCCAGCGCGCAACCAATCCAGCGGGGTTGCCACCGCGCGGATCGGCTGACCTTCCCAATGCTCCAACCCATCGGCGCCCAAAGCCCAGCCTTGGCCGATGCGCCACCGCCAGCTTGCCGGATGATCAGCGCGAAAGGCGATGAGGTCCAACGGCTTCCATAGCGTGATGGGTTGGCCAAACAGGCCGGTGCCATGAATAGGAACGCACACCGGCACGATCAGCGCGGGCCTGCCCGCCTCACAAGGCTCATAAAGCGCGCCAGATCGGGGTTGCACCCTCATCGCGCCAAAGGCGGGATAATTTGCCTGCATCGCGCTGGCCGGAACGCCCAAGGCGCGCAGCCGGTCAAGATGCGGCTGGCGAATAGCGCAGGCGGCCTGCGCCAATTCATCATCAAGCCAATCAGCCATGGCCACCTCCGAAAACAGCGGCGGCCAACATGGTGGCAATCTCTGGACGCACGGCACAGGCCAGCATGAGAAATTGCGCCCGATGGGCTTCCAAGCTAAAGGAAACATGCGACACGCCCGCAATGCTATCGCTCGAAGCCCTGGTCTGGCCTGCAATGCCAGCCGGGGTTTTGTTTGTCTGGTGCATGGGGATCAATCCTCCCCTGCGATCAGACGGCGCAGGCTTTCCGCCGGGATCAGCGTGCGCTTGCCCAGCTTGCGGGTTTGCAGCTTCTTTTGTTTGATGAGTTCGTAGATGTAGGTTCTGCCCAAGCCGGTGGCGAGGCATGCGTCGCGGATGGAATAGGCGAGGGGATCGATATGGTCCGTCATGTTCGGCCTCATTCAGTATTGAACGAGGCCGATTTGCACACTGGGGAACGCTGAAAATAGGAGTCGCGATTATGTGGGAGTCATGATTTACCGGTCTTGATTTCGCTTTCGACCAGCGAGATTACGGCCAAACTGTGATGCGGCAACGGGCCAAACCCGACGATTGAAGGCCGTCTCAGACAGTCGCCAGGTAAATTTTTCCAACGCTTCACAACAGAATTGCGCCTTGGTTTTCAGGTTTTTCGGATCATTCCTTATCTGTGTTTCCAGCCAGGCCAAACATTCAGCATCAACATCGCCTCTGAATTTGGCGCCAATGCGGCCGAGTTTTGGAGAAAATTCTTTAATGAACGTCAGGCGTTCAGTTTTTATCATAAAAAATCCATCAGCCATGCGCAGGTCACGACCATCAATCGCGACTGCTTCCCTGGAAAATGCCAGAGGATCATCTGGAAGCAAAATCACAGGTGTTCCGGCCACGTGGCGACGCAGAGCGTTTGCCGCCACATCAAGTTGACAGTAGGTGGCAAGCTGATCTGGGGTTAAGACGGTTGGAAGTTCAAGGCATGCATCGTCGGCATCAAATGTGGCACTATACTGGCCTCGCAACTCAATCCGCCCGGCTTGGACAGCCTCCAACACATCCTGCCAATTGGTCGATATCTGTTTGGCCAATTCATCCACATGAGCTGGGCGCTTATTGCTGTCGTCATCGATGTCCGCCTTGAAAAAAGCGCTCAGCCTCTCCTCATTGGAAACGCCTGATTGCGATTTGTCTTTCAGAACAAAATCACAAATGTCGGAGTGAGACAAATTGCTGCCAAAAGTGACCCAGCTTAAAGCCTGAACCAAATCAATCAGCGGAGTCTCTGGTAAGGGCTTGGCTGGGTGGATCAATGCCTCAAGCGGATCGGGTACAATCTCATCATCAGACTGTCGTGTCATTACGCAACGCCTCATATAACTGCCCTGGCCCGAGCAGAATGTCTTTTAGTCCTTCACGGACCTGGGGGCTATTGAGCGCCTGGGTGCTCATCGTCTCGTGGGCCGTCAGCGCATCCATGATGGCGTTCATGATCTCGTTCGCCAAAGCGGGCGAGGCGGCAAACTGGGCCTTTGAATTGTTTTGAGCCTGCACCCGCAGCGTTTCGGACTCGAGCAGCTTTCCTTTGATGACATTGTTCACATAGATCAGTTGGTCATCATCGGTCAGGTCACCCTCGAACAGGTCGTTTACCTTGGCGATGATTTCCGCCAGCAAAGCCTTCTGCTTGTCTTGTATGCCACCCGTGCCGACCCCCGTGATGGGTGCCAACTGCGGCTTATCTCCGCCTGCCACGCTGATGTTGCGTTTGCCGAGGTCTTTCAAAGTATGGTGAGTCAGTTTCACAACCGAGAGGTCCACCCCTTCACGCTCCCGACCAAACTCCAGAAGCGGGATCAGGCGCTTGTAGAACAGGAAGCGCTTTTCGACATCGCTGCTGCCATAGTCGAATATCTGGGACAGGAAGGTGTAGAGGCTGACAAAACTCTGCATGTCGCTCTTGAACAGGATCAGGACATTGACCTCATCCTTGGCTTCGTCAGCGGCCTTCTGATCCTTCTGGGCCTGCGCCGCTTGTCTGCGGGCGAAGGCCTCCTTGTATTGGATCAGCAGACGCTGCGCGACAGGTTCCAGTGCGGCGATCAACCGCCCCTGCGTAGCCTGCGGGTCGAGTTCAACCCGAACCAGCCGCTCGACCTCATGGTTGTCATAATGGCCAGAGGCGTCGAGTTTTGCGCGCAGGTCGAAGATGAGATTGGGATCGGTGGCGGCTGCAATCTCGGCGGTGTCGTAGTAGGTGCGGAAAGCCTCCAGCACCTCGTCTGAGCTGTTGACGAAATCGAGGACATAGGTCGTGTCTTTGCCGGGGTGGGCGCGGTTCAGGCGCGACAGGGTCTGCACCGCCTGAATACCCGCCAGCCGCCGGTCGACATACATGCCGCACAACAGCGGCTGATCAAAACCCGTCTGGAACTTGTTGGCCACGAGCAGGATCTTGGCATCTTCATCGGTGAACGCCTCGCGAATGTCACGGCCCTTTAGCGTGGGGTTCAGCTTGGAGCTGGTCTCAGTCAGCGGTTCTCCATCGCCTTCTGGGTCATTCACGTCGCCGGAAAAAGCCACCAGCGTAGCCATGCGGTAGCCTTGCGACTTGATGTAGCTGTCGATGGCCAACTGCCAGCGGACGGCCTCAATGCGGCTGGCCAACACGACCATCGCCTTGGCCTTGCCGCCCAACAGTGGGCCAACGTTCTCGCGGAAATGCTCGACGACGATCTGTACCTTCTGCGCAATGTTGTAGGGATGCAGGCGCACCCAGCGCATGATGCCCTTCATGGCAGCACTTTTCTCGACTTCGCGCTCGTCCCATTCCTCGCCGCCGTTGGCCAGCTTGAACGCGAGCTTGTAGGGTGTGTAGTTCTTCAGGACGTCGAGGATGAAGCCCTCCTCGATGGCCTGCCGCATGGAGTAGACATGGAAGGGCGCAGGCTTGTTAGTCTCGCTGGCGGCCATGTCGGTATTGGGGCGACGCCCGAACAATTCCATCGTCTTGGTCTTTGGCGTCGCGGTGAAGGCGACGTAGGTCACGCCATCCTTGGCTGCGCGGGCTGCCATCTGGGCGGCCAGCAGGTCCTCGCTGCTGATTTCGCCGCCGTCGGTGATTTCCTCGATCTCCTCAGGCGTTAGCACGGCCTTCAGCTTGGCGGCGGTTTCACCGGCCTGGCTGCTATGGGCTTCGTCGGCGATGACGGCGAACTTCTTGCCGTCGGTTGCTGCGCGTTCGCGCACAGCTTCCAAGGCGAAGGGGAAAGTCTGCATGGTGCAGACGATGATCTTCTTGCCGCTATCCAGCGCATCGGCCAGCGCAGCGCTCTTGCTGCCGCTGTCGCTGGTGACGGTGGCCACCACGCCCTTGGTGCGCTCGAACTCGAACAAGGCTTCCTGCAACTGGGCGTCGATCACGTTGCGGTCGGACACAACGATCACGCTCGAGAAAATTTTGGCGTCGGCCCCATCATGCAAATCGGCGAGGAAGTGGGCCGTCCACGCGATGGAGTTGGTCTTGCCCGAACCCGCGCTGTGCTGGATGAGAAAGCGGCCGCCAGCGCCTTCTGCACGGATCTGGGCGCGCAAACGGCGCGTGCCGTCCAACTGGTGATAGCGCGGGAAGATGATGCCGCTGATCTGCTTCTTCTTGTCGCGCTTTGCGATCATGTAACGACCAAGGATTTCGAGCCAACTGTCGCGCTGCCAGATCTCCTGCCACAGATAAGCGGTGGGGTGGCCGGTGCCGTCCGTCGGGTTGCCCGCGCCGCCATTGTTGCCCCGGTTGAACGGCAGGAACCGCGTTGCGCCGCCCTCCAGCTTGGTGGTCATCATCACGTCGCGGTTGCTGACGGCGAAATGGACCAAAGCGCCAGTGGCAAAGCTGAGCAGCGGTTCGCCCTTGGGGGCGCGGTCGAACTTGTACTGGTCGATGGCGTCACCCACGGTCTGGGTAAAATTGGTCTTCAACTCCGCCGTGGCAACCGGCAGGCCATTCAGGAACAGCACGAGATCGATGCAGTTCTCGTTCGCCTTGGAATAGCGCACCTGCCGCATGACCCGCAGGCGGTTGGCCTGATAGCGCGCGACGATGTCTGGGTTCATGCCAGATGCTGGCGCAAACTGCGCAAGGCTGACTAGCCCCTTCACCCCGATCAGTTCGACGCCATAGCGCAGCACATCGAGTGTGCCACGGTCCTGTAGCGACTTGCGGATGCGGTCGCTCAAGACGTCCAGCGCAGCTTGGCCATGGACCTTGCTCAAAGCCTCCCACACCTGCGGCTGGCTCGCCTCCAGCCAGCTTTGCAGGTCTTCCGCGAAGATCGCCCTGGCCCGGTCATAACGCGCCGCCGCGCCGACTTCGTAGAGCCAGCCAGCCGCCGCCAGATCGGCGCAGATCTCGTCCTCGAAGCTGATTTCCTTGTGCAGGCTCATCGTATTGCCTTCATTTCAAATCGGTAGAATTCATGGGCAGTGAAGTGTCGTTTAGAATTTGAGCAACGTCGGCTGCGAGCGACACAAGGCGCTTTTCGACGTCAGGGTGTTGCATGTGTAAATACCAATTCCCCACCACCTTCGCTTCGGCAAGTCCCCCGTCGAAACCATTCACTCGACTTGGCCAAGAACCGCGCGCCAAGAGGAATTTATCTATTATTCTTTCGCCCCAAAGATCATTAAATCCATGAAACCTGCAAAGGTTATTTATTTCGTACGCCAAATCAAGGAACCCGCTATTTGACAATTGCTTGTAAAAGGCCATGGCTGAATTCTGACCGCCTATAAGGCCTATGCGCGCAAAACGGTCAAACATCGTCCAGCCTTTTGGTCGGATGAACCACATGATTTTTGTGACACCTGACACTGGCGCGTGGGACTTTTTATTAACTTCCTCCTTGCGCACCTCGCGATGTTCTTTTGCAATTTTTAGGCAAACTTCAGCTCTTTTAATAAGGCAATCTGGCCACTCTGCCTGCGAAATCCGATTCAAGAGGTTTGGGAGCGCCTGCTTGTCATTGCCCGACATATGAGAGCCAATTGTGCGGATTACGCCGTAATCATTTGCAATTCTCTGCGCGATGTTAAGCGGCATAGTTCCGCCATGATCTCGGTGGATCTGCAAAAAGTGTATGCCATCACCGGCAATCCACGTCCGATGATGTTCGATAACTGCCCAATATGCAGCGGAGTTGGCTGGATCAGCGTTGTCCACACAGATTCCTCTCGACATTCGGTGAACTCAATGCATTTGCGGCACCTAGGCAGGCGCCAGATGCTCCTCCATCTGCGCGGCTTCAATGCGGCTGGCTTCCCAGTCACGATAGGTCATGCCGCTGGCCTCGTGCTTCCATTCTGTAGTGCCGTTGGCTGGACGCCCCACTATGACTGCTGCCGCTGCGCTGGGGCTTTGGAAGGCATAACTCTGGGCAAAGACGCAACGCCCCTCTGCTTCGTCCATCACACCGCTGCGCTTCAACTCGGCGTGCAGTTGGGCATAGCCCGTCACCCACGCGCTTTCCCAGTTCAACCGCGCCATAGAGCCTCTTTCGACGATAAACTCGCCCCCTTGCAGCGTGGCATGGGCGATCAGCCCAGCCCGCTTCGCTTCCAGCACAAACCGCGCCTCAGGCTCTGCCAGCGGCCCTACTGGCGCCTCCAAAGCAGGCTTGGGCACCGACCTTGCCCGCTGGATGAACATGTCCACCCGCACGGCTGGCAGCACCACCAGCAGGTTTTCGAGGAAGGCTTCCATCTTGCCCTGATCCGCCTCACTCAAGCCGGGAAGGCTGGGGGCAACGCTGTTTTCCAGCGGCATGCGGCCGATGCTCTTGGCCTCGGCGATCAGGCGGGCTTCCAGATAGCGCACATGGGCCTTGTTCAGCTTGTTGGCGGCGGCGGTGATCAGGATGGCGCTTGTCCACCAGTCCTTTTTCACGTCATGGCTACGGATGCGGGCTGAAATGTCCTCACCCTCGCCAATATAGGCCAGCGGTTCGCCGTCCTGCTCGCCCAGCAAGAGGTAGATCCCGGCATAGCTCGCTTCTGGCCGCGCCAGCGCGGTGGCGATCTGGGTGCGCGGGGTCATAAGAACATGCCCCGTCCAGTTGAACATCTCGGCGGTCAGCATGCCATCGGGGCGGCCGTCGATGTAATACAGTTCAAGGCTGCGGCCAGTGGCGCGGGTCATGCGGTTTCCATTTCGGCGGATTGTGTGGCGACGGTGCGGACATCGATTTTGCCGGTGACGGCCGCCGAGATCAGCGCGGCGCGGCGTTCGGCCAAGAGGGTGATGGCGGATTGGGATGTCGCTTCCAGTGCCGTGAACTGTTCGACGATCGCCGCACCTGCCGCAAGTATGGCGTCAATTTCGTCAGACGGAGGCAACGCCACCTTGATGTCTTTGAACTCGTCCCAATAGAGCCGAAGGCGGAAATCAGTTACGCCTCGGGAATGGCGGCGCATCTCCTCTACCGCGCAAGGCGTTCGCAACAAGGCCTCGATATACTCCGACCGCAAGGTACGGGTCGGCTGCGCGACGACATAGGCGGGGCTGACTTGCCCATGCGTTTGCACCGTTCCAAAGCCGCCCTGCCATGCGCGCATCATGTTGTAGACAAGGTCGTTTGGCTGAACCCTTTTGTACTTGGAGCGATCTTCGCTGCGGGCAACGTTGCGTTCCATATCCTCATCGGGGATTTCGTAGTCGGACACGCCGCGATGGATCGAGACACTGAGGATCGGCAACTCATCCGAGCCTGTGCGCACGGCCTCTTGATAGAGGTTGCCAAGGCGAACCACCTCCCAATGGGCGGGGATTTGGCCGAGCCATTCGATGCCGCTGTCTTTCAGGGGGGCGGTGGGGTTGAGGCCTTTGGTGACGGCGTGGGAGATGACCGCTTGGCGCTTTTCCTTCAGCAGCGCGATCAAGCGCTCCTGCTCGGTCACCAAGCTATCAATCTTGCCCACCTCCCGATCCAAAAACCCCGCAATCGCCTCCTGCTCGGCGAGAGGGGGGAATGCGGCCAGTTCATCAAAATACTGCGTCTGATCTAGATTTTGAATGCCAGACGTTTGCTTGATCGACTGATAGTTCAGCCGAACCGCATAAGCAGCTGCATGAGCATAGGTCCAAAACGATGATGACATGCCTTCAGCAAGGCGCATACGTGCCACGAAATTTGAACAAATAGCTGGATCGGGATGGGTGTATCTTACGACCGCGCCCACCAACTGCTTCTCACCGCCGCCCGACTTTTCGAGCAGTAGATCGCCGTCGACAACCAATCTGCTTTGACGATCCTGTTCTCGAACGTTGCGAAAAGTCGGATCAGAAATGTCAACCAAACCGGCATCCCTATGGAAATCAGCGACGCGAATGCAAATGATGTCGTTCTCATCACCAATTGCTTCATCACCCCAAATTCCATTGCGGCAATCGGCAATAGAGTTCTTGAAGCGCATCACCTCCCAATGCCCCGGCACCGCGCCCAGCCATGCCACGCCGCTGTCCTTATACTCGGCATAAGGGGGAAAGCTCACGCGGCCAACTCCGCCAGCATGGCCTGAATGCGCGCGGTGACACCGGCCAGCTCGGCATCAATCTCGGCCAGCGGACGGGGCGGTTCAAAGACATAGAAATGCCGGTTGAAGGGGATCTCGTAACCCACCTTGGTCTTGTCATGGTCGATCCACGCGTCGGGCGCGTGGGGTTTAACCTCGCGGTTGAAATAGGCCTCGACATCCTCGGCCAGCGGCACGTTCTCGGTATCGCGCAGGGCGCTGTCGGGCTGCATCTTGCCCTTGGCCTTGCCCTTCTGGCCCAGCACCGGCTTGCCCGCCTCGTCGCGCAGGGGGCGCTCGACAGTGATGGTGCGATAGCCAAAGGCCTGCGTCGGAAAGATGCGCGAGAGGGGCGCGAGCTTCACCTTGCCCCCCTGTGGCGCATCAGGCGCGGCATCGCCCGAAACCACGATCTGGCGCGACACTTCCTTGCCAGAGGCGTCCAGCACGGTCGCCAGCTCAGCCTCGACAAAGCGGCCGAACAGGCGGGTAACGTCCTCGATATGCGCCTCGCCCATCTCCTTGCGCTTGGAGCCGAGGGATTTGCGCATCTTCTGCCAAAAGCTGCTGGCGTCGATCAATTGCACCTTGCCGCTGCGCTCCGGTGGTTTCTTGTTCGACAGGATCCAGACATAGGTGGCGATGCCGGTGTTGTAGAACATGTCGGTAGGCAGCGCGACGATGGCTTCAAGCAGGTCGTTTTCCAGCACATAGCGGCGGATCTCGCTCTCGCCGCTGCCCGCGCCGCCGGTGAAGAGCGGCGAGCCGTTAAGCACGATGCCAAAGCGGCAGCCGCCTTCCGTCCATGGGCGCATTTTGGACAGCAGATGCATGAGGAACAGCAGCGAGCCATCCGACACGCGCGGCAGGCCGGGGCCAAAGCGGCCATTGTGGCCTTGGCGCTGGTGCTCGTCCTGCACTTCCTTCTGCACCTTCTTCCATTCCACGCCAAAGGGCGGGTTGGAGAGCATGTAGTCAAACCGGGCGGCGGGGTGGCCATCGTCGGACAAAGTATTGCCCTGCACGATCTTGGTGATGTCCTGCCCCTTGATGAGCATGTCGGCCTTGCAGATGGCATAGGACTCAGGGTTGAGTTCCTGTCCCCACATTGTGAGTTGCGCAGTGGGGTTGTGTTCGCGCAGATATTCCTCGGCGATGGAGAGCATGCCGCCGGTGCCCGCCGTGGGGTCATAGATTGAGCGCACGACGCTGGGCTTGGTCAGCACTTCGTCATCCTCGACGAAGAGGAGGTTGACCATGAGGCGGATCACCTCGCGCGGGGTGAAGTGTTCACCGGCGGTTTCATTGCTGATTTCAGCGAATTTGCGGATCAACTCTTCGAAGGCGAGGCCCATCTGGCCGTTGTCGACGCGGGCGGGGTGGAGGTCGATGCCGGCAAAGCGTTCGGTGACCTGATAGAGCAGGCCGTTCTTGGCAAGGCGGTCGATTTGGGCGGCAAACTCGAACTGTTCGAAGATGTCGCGCACCTCGGGCGAGAAGCCTTGGATGTAGGACAGGAGGTTGGTGCCGATGTTATCCTGATCGCCCACCAGCTTGGCCAGGTCGAGCGGGCTGCGGTTGAAGAACTGATGCTGTGCTGCACGGATCAGGAAGGGATCGGGGCGGCCTGCCGCGGCCTCTTTCAGCACGTCTTCCTTGGTAGGGGCCAGTACGCAATCAAGGCGGCGCAGGACTGTGAAAGGCAGGATGACGCGCCCATATTCAGACTGCTTGTAGTCGCCGCGCAGAAGGTCTGCGACAGACCAGATGAAATTAGAAAGCGATTGATGGTTCAAGAGATTGGCCTCCAGTTACCGAGGTTAGTGCACCATCGTTCGGTGGAGTTCAATGACGATCGGAGCGAGCCGTCTGCTAGTGATGTCGTGGACGGCTCTCCATCCCCGCGGAGTCGATCTAATCTGCTCCGGTAGAATGGAGGAGAAGTGCCATGACGGAAGTA